>JALZUD010000042.1 GCA_023301725.1 Granulosicoccus sp.
CAACTTGCCAACGTGGGAGGCTGGGAACTGGATCTATCCACCAATATTGTTCAATGGACAGCGCAAACTTGTCGAATTCATGGCGTGCCAGACAACTACAAACCTCAGCTAGAAGAAGCGATAGGTTTCTGTACACCAGAAGCACAAGCAGCTATTCAAAAGGTCATTGAACGAGCAATCAAAGAAGGTCAAAGTTGGGACATTGAACTGTCGCTCATACAACGTGCTGGTGAAGCGATTTGGGTACGCTCGGTGGGGGAAGTAGAATACGATCACGATACGCCTAAGCGACTGTTCGGTGCACTTCAAGATATTACTGAGCGCGTTGTACAGCGACAAGCGCTTGAACACGCACACGATAGAATCAACGTTGCAAACGAAAGCGGAAAAATTGGCGTTTGGGAGTGGGAAATTGACAACGGAAAACTAGCTTGGTCCTCCCAAATGTACTCTCTTTATGGATTGAAGGAAGACTCGAAAATCACTGATCACGCTCAATGGGCCGAGCATATACACCCTGCAGATAGAGCGTCCACGATGCACGCCCTGCAACAACCCGTCAGCGCTTTAAGTGGTGGACTTGATCTTGAGTTTAGAGCAGTGTGGCCTGACGGCAGTGTGCATCATATTCAGGCCTCTGCCAATATCACACGAAAAGCCGATGGTACTGTTGATCGGATGATCGGCGTCAACTGGGATGTAACCCCACTTCGCACGTTGAGTAACCAGTTGAGAGAACAACATGAACTGCTCCAAGTGACATTGCAGTCTATTGGAGATGCGGTGATTACTACCAATGCGAGTGGCCACATCACATGGATGAATCCAGCGTCTGAGTTCTTGACTGGTTGGCTGTCTGAAGAAGTTAAAGGCGTACCACTAAACCAGATATTTAACATCATTCAAGAGGACACACGCAGGCCAGCAAAAAACCCACTGCAAGCCTGCCTTAGTGATAGTTCAAGAACTGAGAAAGAAAGCAAAACTGTCCTTATTTCACGTAACGGAATGGAATTTGGAATTGAGGAATCTGCAGCGCCAATGAGATCCAAAGAGGGTGATCTACTGGGCATTGTTCTTGTGTTTCACGATGTTACCGAACAGCGTCAACTCACTAAAGATATGAACTACAGGGCAACTCATGATGCTTTAACCGGACTAGTCAATAGATCTGAATTTGAAACTCAATTAAAGAGTTCTCTGCACAAGGCAATTGATGAAAACCGCAAACATACTCTGGTGTACATTGATCTGGATCAATTCAAACTGATCAACGATGCATGTGGTCATTCGCAAGGCGATCTTCTGCTAGTTCAGATAGCCAAACTACTTAGCCAGACCATGCGTTCAGGCGATACGCTAGCACGGCTTGGTGGTGACGAATTTGGTGTGATTTTGCAAGATTGCTCAACTGATGAGGCTCGCCATCGAGCACAAGCGATCTGCGACAGTATGAATGAGTTTCGTTTTGAGCACGAGAAACGCCGGTTTCGAATTGGTACCAGCATTGGCCTAGTACCTTTGGATAAACGATGGACTGATATCGAATCGGCGATGCAAGCTGCAGATACCGCCTGCCGTACAGCCAAAGAGGCCGGGCGTAACCGTGTGCACGTGTGGTTCGATACGGATAAAGCCATGCATACTCGTCGCAAGGATATGCAATGGGCAACCCGCCTGGAACAAGCCCTCGATGAAGACAAGTTCATACTATTCGCTCAGCGCATAGAAACTTTTGCTAACGAAAATTCAGGTATTCATGCTGAAGTACTTATCCGTTTACGCGATAGCGACGGCAAGGTGATTCTGCCCAATGCCTTTCTACCCGCCGCAGAGCGTTTCAACATGGCAACGCGTATAGATCGTTGGGTACTGGAACACAGCTTAGATGTTCTGTCTCGGTTGGAGGATATTACCAGTACAGAAATGTTGTGTATTAACTTATCCGGACAATCCGTCAGCGATCGCGTCTTTCATAGTGAAGCGGTCCAGCTTCTGAAAGATGCGGGCAGTGAAATATGCCAACGTATTTGCCTCGAGATAACAGAGACTGCCGCAGTAACGAACATCGCTGATGCAACCACATTTATAGAAAAAGTAAGAGCCTTAGGCGTACGCATCGCACTCGATGATTTCGGCTCAGGAGCATCCTCGTTTGGCTACCTTAAGTCTCTCCCAGTAGATATCTTAAAAATTGACGGTCAATTTATTACAGGCGTGATCGAGGATCCTTTAGACAACGTTGCAGTGCGATGTTTTGTCGATATTTCCCGTGTTATGAACCTTAAGACTGTAGCCGAGTGCGTGGAGAGTCAATCAGTACTTGATAGCTTAGGCGCTATTGGGATTGACTATACCCAAGGGTTTTTCATGCACAAACCAGAGCCTATTGAAAACGTTTTTAATTGCACAGCGGAATTGCTGGATACAGCAGTCTGATGACGTCAAAAGCACTGTAGCCTAACGCACACTCACAAATCAAGAACGCTCAATCAAGTCCCACAAATTCCCATAGAGGTCGCTAAACACAGCCACTGTGCCATAGGCCTCTACACGCGGTTCGCCGCGCACAAAATGGTGCAAGTCTCCCTATATTGTGCATGACGCAGCGTCCACGTGCATTCCACCAATCTGCGAGAGAAAACCAGATTGAGGTGGGTATGGATAAGCAGAAAGCTGCAAAAATCTTGGGGACTGGGACCGCATCGAAGCACGAATTTCTCAGCTGAATAAAAAACGATTTGCTTTTATTGCGCGGCGATTGCATTCTTAGGCAGTCAACAGAGGAAGAAATTGATGAAAACTCGTCTCGTTATACTCGGTGCCGCGCTCGGCTCCATGATATCCAGCACGCCGGTCGTTGCTGATCAGGAATTGTCTGTGGTCGGAAGCTGGAGTGGCCTACCGCTACACAAACTTTATGAAGCGCCATTCTGGAACGATAAACTTCCGGCTGCCAGCGATGGTTCAATAACTGCAAATCTGACAACTCACGATCAAATGGGTATTGGTGGTGGCGATGTTTTTCGTATGCTCGGCACTGGTGTATTTGATGTAGGCATGACTGTGGCCGACTATGCAGTATCTGATTCACCTGCCTTGGAAGGGCTTGATGTTCCACTCATCGCCACCGATGCAGATTCAGCCAAGGCAATGATTGAGGCGGCGCGTCCCATGGTTGATGATATCTATGCCGATGTATTCAATGCCAAAGTACTTGGCATTGCACCCTACCCTCCACAGGTCGTATTTTGTAATGCCGAAGTTGCCAGCCTTGAAGACCTCAAGGGCAAAAAAATCAGAGCCTCGGGCCGCATGACTGGAAAACTACTCGAAGCCTTAGGTGCTGAAGCTGTCAATGTCAGTTTTGGTGAAGTACCCGGCGCATTGCAGCGTGGCGTTGTGGATTGTGCCGTAACCGGTGCAGGCTCAGGTTACAGCGCTGGCTGGTGGGAAGTATCAACACATCTCATGCCTATCCCATTAGGTGGCTGGGATCCTGTAGTCACTGCAATCAATCTGGACAAGTGGGCCAGTATGAGCAGCGACGAACAGACTTTGTTAGAAGAACAAGTCAAGCTTGATCTGGAAGCACCGGCTTGGGCAACCGCCCAGACCGCACTGGCAACTGACGTTGCATGCTTGACGGGTACCGGCGAATGCGCTGGTGACACCCATGATATGACATTAGTTGAAGTCACTGATGCTGATGTCACTATAGCCCGCGAAATTTTAGTATCCAAAGTACTGCCTGATTGGGCTGAACGTGCTGGTGGCGATTGGGGCCAGCGGTGGAACGATTCGGTTGGTGTCGCTACAGGTGTTCAGATAGAAATTAACTGATTCACCTAATGAGTCAAAGCAGCCTTTAGCATGAATGTCACTGAATTCAGTGCAGAAACAGCTATCCATCATTCCCGCGTGGGCGTGGGTCTACTAATTAATGCACGTGGATTCCCGTTTGCACGGGAAGGTCGTGCTTCAAGCCAACTCCCTTCCTATTGGTATGATTAAAACTTTCCTCCTGTTACAGCGCATCAACGAATGGTTGGCCGTTCTGGCAGGAGGATTGTTGCTGCTCAGTGTTGTTGTTACTTTATACGATGTTATTGCTCGGCAAATTGGCCACTCGATGGGTGGCACCGACGAGCTATCAGGCTATGCCATGGCTATTGCGACGAGTTGGGGCATGAGCTACACACTCACCAGTTTGTCGCATGTGCGCATAGATCTTCTCCGCACTCGCTGTCAGTCGTTATGGCGCTCAGTACTCGATGTTATTGCAATGCTAGCGCTGGCTGGCACGGCTGTCGTTGTGGCTTACAGAGTTTGGCCTGTGTTGGCAAAGTCTATCGAAAATAATTCTACCGCTAACACCACGCTAGAAACACCGTTGTGGATCCCTCAATCACTGTGGATGGCAGGCTGGCTGTGGTTCGCTATTTCAGCTGTATTCATGCTGGTGATGGTACTCAAACTATTCGTCAGCCAACAGTTTGATCAGATACAACAATACGCCGGAATTCGAGACGACACATGATTCTGTTTACCGTCGTCGGTCTACTTACCTTCCTGACACTATCTATACCCGTCGGGATTGTTCTCTTTCTTCTCGCATTTGGTATCGACGGTTTATTCAGCCCTTTTCCGCTAATGCGCGGGCTTGGCCAAGTCATCTGGTCGTCTTCCAATAGCGCAACACTTATCGCTATCCCGTTCTTTGTACTACTTGGCGAAGTACTAGTAAGAAGTGGTGTCGCGCAGCGCACGTACGCAGCTCTTGAAGCATGGGTATCGTGGCTACCCGGTGGGCTGATACACGCCAACATTGCTACCGCCACCCTTTTCTCAGCCACATCAGGTTCATCGGTAGCCACGGCGGCCACCGTCGCCTCTGTGGCCATGCCACAAGCCGAGCGCCTGAACTACGATCCTCGACTATTCTCCGGCGCCATCGCCGCAGGTGGAACACTGGGCATCATGATTCCGCCGTCTATCAACTTGATTGTTTACGGATTTTTAACAGAAACATCAATCCCGAAATTGTTTCTAGCAGGACTTCTGCCCGGATTCTTGTTAGCGTTGCTGTTCATGGCAGTCACCGCCCTGCTGTGTACGCTCAAGCCTTCACTAGGTGGGCCAGGTCTGAAAGCCAACTGGAAACGCAGAATTACAGGACTTGCCGATCTAGTGCCGCTACTCGGCTTGTTCGGCACCATTGTAGGTTCCATTTATGCAGGCTGGGCCACCCCCACTGAGGCCGCTGCCATCGGTGTAGCAATGGCATTCATCATTGCAGGCACTCAGCGGGCCTTATCGATGAGCATGCTGATTGATAGCTTGAAAGGTACTGTGCGCACTACCTCTATGATTATGCTGGTGGTGATCGGCGCGTACGTACTCAATTTTGTTCTTACAGCTGCCGGGGTCAGCGGCGCCCTGCGTGATTTTCTGCAAAATCTTGGCATGGGACCACTAGCTACGCTGATGGTCATCATCGTGATGTACATCATTCTGGGGTTTTTTATAGAAACTTTGTCGCTGATGGTAGCCACCATACCTATTGTGGTGCCCATCGTTTTGCAGCTTGGCTATGACCCGATATGGTTTGGCATATTAATGATCATGCTCGTCGAGATGGCTCTCATCACACCGCCCGTTGGGCTCAATCTGTACGTTGTGCAGGCGGCCCGTAAAACTGGGCGCTTCAGTGATGTGATGGTGGGGGTAATTCCATACGCAATAGCCATGCTAGTGATGGTAGCGCTACTCGTTATATTCCCGGCAATCGCTTTGTATCTTCCTACACACTTATAACAAACTGTATGCAATTCACACACGAAAAGCGCCCTATTGAACTCAACATTAAGCAGCTAATTGTTGCTGGCTGGACGGGCCGCAATCGCGCAGCTGTTGATCACCATATTGATGAGCTGGCAGCGATAGGTATCGCACCTCCATCTGACGTACCGTTGTATTATCGGGTATCCGCCAATCTGGTATCGCAGGATGATCTCGTACAAGTTGTTGGCAACACCAGCTCTGGTGAGGTTGAACCGCTCATCATACGAAGTGGCAAACAGTTCTGGCTCGGCCTGGCATCAGATCACACTGACAGGCAGTTGGAAGCTCATTCAGTGGCCGCATCTAAACAAGCGTGTGTAAAACCCGTGGGCGCAACTGTTTGGGAGTTTGATGAGGTTGCGGAGCATCTTGATCAGTTGGTATTGCAATGTTTGATTAAGGAGGATGACGCCTGGGTTGCCTATCAGGAAGGCACTCTTGCCAATATTCAACCACTGCAACAATTAATAGACGCAGCCCAAATGCCTGTTAATTCAGCCATGTTGTGCGGCACGCTCGGCGCTATTGGTGGTGTGCGCCCCGCTACGCACTACCGCATGTCGTTAACCGATCCTGTCTTAAAAAGACAGATTCAGATGGAATACCGCGTGGAAGAGCTGGCCGTCGTTCAATGAACCCCACTGTACGATGGGTGCTGACTGCTCATCAGTAACGAGGCCTATTCGGCAAGCGACAGTGCATTCGTTAATGCACTGAACGGACGAATTATGAAGCGGAATACATAGGCACTTCCGCTTGATCGTCTACATCGGTAACCAGCATATGCCCTGGTTTGTGACTCAAGAACAGCGGTAGCTTTGCGCGCATCAACGCATTCTGTGGCGTGACACCACACGCCCAGAACACGGGCACTTTATCGCCCACCGGCGGAGGACTATCCCCCCACTCCGGGGCGCTTAAATCGTACAACCCGATAGCTGCCGGATCGCCGATGTGTACAGGAGCGCCATGGGCCAAAGGGTATTGCCGAGAGATAGCGATAGCCTCATCAACTCGGTCTTTTTCAATAGCTCGCATCGTGACAACCATTTCACCTCCGAAGGGGCCGGCCGGACGGGTCATGATAGCTGAGCGATACATAGGCACAGTTTTATTATGTTCAATATGCCATACCGATATGCCAGCTGTCGTCAGTGCATCTTCAAACGTGAACGAACAGCCCATGGCAAAGGCGACATGATCTTCCTGCCAAAGCTCTTTGATATCGGGCAACGATTCACTGAGTGCGCCTTGACGGTAAACATTGTAAGCAGGCACATCAGTTCGTATGTCGATGTCGTCACCCATTGTGTCTAGCATGGGATCACCCGTTTCAGACACGCCCACCAATGGGCAAGGCTTAGGATTTCGCTGACAGAAACGCATGAAATCCAATGCGTGAGACTCAGGCAAAATAATGATGTTAGCTTGCAGACATCCCCGTGCTAGGCCAGCCGTGTGCCCTTGGTATTCTGCTGCACGCACCCAGCTTCGTAGCGTCGCAGCACTCACTGTGCGTAATTGCCGGTAATGTTCAGTCGAGTGCTCGGTTGAATATTGCATGGGTATAAGTGTCACGGGTTAGTGATTAAAACAACTTGTAGACTCGCCTAAATAGCTACGGACGTCAAACAAAAATCCTAAACGCTACTTACCTAAAAAACAGTGCTTCAACTCGCAGGCAACAACACTGGCCCCGAACCTGAGAAGCTCAACGCCAACTCTTGGCCAACGGTGAAGGGTTGATCAACCTCGCCAGATAAGGCAAATAGAGGCCCAAACGGCGTATCCACAGTGTATTCCATGTGTCCACCAACGTAGATAGCCTTGGCAATAGAGGCTGCGATCATATCCGGCGTACCACTGGTCAGGAGTTGCACACGGCTTGGGCGCACAGCCACCGTAGCCGCTCCCGGTGACATGCCACGAGCCGCTAGTGAATACTGATAGTCGCCGATACTAATATCAGCCATATCGCCGGTCACTTTCTCGATATGACAGGGAATTAAATTAGCTTCGCCGATAAAGTCTGCGACAAAGGCATCAACCGGCGCTTCAAATAATTCGCGTGGTGTGCCTTCTTGCGCAATGGCAGCATTGCGCATCACAATGATGCGATCAGACACCGCGAGCGCCTCTTCTTGATCGTGTGTGACATACACCACGGTTAAGCCAAGATCTTGTTGGATCTCTCTGATCTCTTCGCGCACTTGCCGTCGTAGCTTGGCGTCCAGGTTTGATAAAGGCTCATCAAACAACAACACTTGCGGCTCTAACACCAGTGCTCGCGCTACTGCAACGCGCTGCTGCTGCCCACCGGAGAGTTCACTGGGTAGACGTTTCTCAAAGCCTGCGAGTCCAACAATTTCAAGACCTGCCATAGCGCGATCGCGAGCTTCTGTTTTGTTAAAGCCACTGTAATTGAGGCCATAAGATACATTTTCGAACACGCTCATGTGTGGAAACAGTGCATACGACTGAAATACCATTGACACGTCACGGTCTGTAGCTGGCAACTTGGTCACGTCTTTATCACCTATTAAGATACGCCCTTTTGAAGCGATTTCTAAACCGGCAATCATGCGCAGAGTTGTTGTCTTCCCACAACCCGATGGACCTAATAGAGTGACCAATGTACTTGGCTCAATAGTTAACGAGATATCGTCAACTGCCCAAACATCCGAGCCATAGGTTTTAGAAACACCTTCAAAGCGGACAGATGCAGCCTTGCTATTAATAATACCTACCATTGCATCTCTCCTCTGCTACGACTCGGGTTTTGTGGACATGCGCCGACCGATCGCAGTGCGGCCAACCGCAAGCTGCATCGCGCCAACAGCTACTAGCATGACAACAATCAATGTGGTTGAGTAGGCAATGGCAAGTCCGTAGTCATTATTCTCTACTCGCCCGATAATATAGCTGGTAGCCATGTCGTACTCAGCGCTAACCAAGAAGATCACCGCCGACACTGCTGTCATTGCTCGCACAAAGCTATAGACCAGCGCTGCCAATATGGCAGGCTTTAGCAGAGGCAAAATGATACGCCTGAACGTTTGCCAACTGTTTGCTCCCAGCGTTAGCGAACTTTCATCCAGACTTTTATCCAGCTGAGACATCGAGGCAATACCTGCACGTACACCCACTGGCATGTTTCTGAAAATAAAACTAATCACTAAAATAATGCCCGTGCCTGTTAGCTCAAGCGGTGGCACATTAAACGCCAAAATATAACTCACCCCGATTACCGTTCCCGGAATGGCAAAGCTCAACATAGTGCCAAACTCAAAACTGGATTTTCCTGCAAAGTTCTGCCGAGTAAGTAGATAGGCAGTCAACAATCCAAGCGCCGCCGTTATCGGTGCAGAAATTCCAGCTATCTGAATGGTTGTCCAGAAGCTATTCCATGCAGCACCTGTCCAGCGGATATCCCCGTCACCCCACGAAAAGGAAAATGCTGTGATGTAGTGTTTAAACGTGAGCGTATTGTTGACGCCCCATAACTCGACAAAACTGCCGAATACAATCATGACGTAGATAACAACGGTAAATAAAGACCAGGCAATGGCAACAATGTAGACAGGAATAGCCAAGCGACTTGGCATGGATGGATGCACACCAGCATCGCCTTTACCGGATACGGTTGTGTACGATTTTTTACCAAGCCAGAATCGCTGAGCGTAAAACGCACCTAAGGTAAAAGCTAACAGTACGATGGCCAATACTGCCGCCTGCCCTTGATCGTATTGCGCACCCACAATGGCGAAAAAGATTTCTGTCGATAACACATCGAAGTTACCGCCAAGCACTAGAGGATTGCCAAAATCTGCCATGCTCTCGATAAAACCCAACAAAAAAGCATTGGCTAAGCCTGGGCGCATTAGTGGAAAAGATACGGTTCTGAAAACCTGCCACTTACTGGCACGCAGGGTTTGCGCAGCTTCTTCCATTGAGGGGCTTACCCCCTCAACTACCCCAATCAATACTAAAAAAGCAATAGGCGTAAAAGCCAATACCTGAGCAATCATTACCCCTGGTAGACCATAAATCCAGCGCGTTGGTTGTATACCAAATACATCAGCAACAAAGGTAGTTATTGAACCTGAAAGTCCAAAGAGCAGGATAATGGCAAGGCCAATAACAAACGGCGGCGTGATGATTGGCAATACCGTTAGTGCGCGCAGCACACGCTTGTGCTTAAAGCCTGAGCGCGTAACAACAAGAGCGAATACCAAACCTAAAACGGTGGTAATAGCCCCAACTGAAACTGCTAAAAATAGAGAATTCCAAGCGACACCACACTTGCCACTACCTGTTAGGCAAGACACACCCCAAAGGCGATCATCTAGAAACTTGGATAAAAATACGGCAACCGAATAGGTTTGATCTTCAGTGATAAATGCTGCCGCCAGCATCTTTGCGATAGGAAAAAACACGAAGATACTGATAACAGCAATCACGCCACCAATAGCGCTGACGACAAAAACGTCGCCGTTGATTGCGCCTCTCGCAGCAACTCCTTGCGTGAACAAAAACAGAAACGACGTCGCCATAAACAACGCACCGTAACCCATACCAAACTGGCGATCACCCAGCGGCCCAAACACAGCCTCTAGAGAGTCGAACTGCCAGCCACGCAAGCCGATACCAAAGCCTTGAAAGAAAAGCCAAGCAAAGCCAAAGGCGCTGGAGACAATCAGGATTTTTGCGTAGAGCGGATCATTTTTCGCGCGACCAATAGCTGCAAGTACACCAACTATTGGCAAAACTAAAGGCGCAAGCCAAAGTTTCTCACCCTGTGCTAACAGAAACGCGGCAGGCGCATAGTCTGAATCAAAGGGGTACCCATCAAACAGCCATTCGAATGAAAACAGGCCGTCTTCTATTGCGTACCATGGTAGTACCAGAAAACCGACCCAACCGATAATGATCCAGAAGATCAGAACCGGTTGGGAAACAGCCTCAGAGTGGACTGTTCGCATACTCTATCGTTCTATTGTGGAAGAACCGAGACATCGTCGTCCCATTTCTTTAATAGACGCTTACGCTCATCACTTGACCCGTATTTAGCAAAGTCATAATCAATCAGTTTGATTGATGCAAGGTCAGGTGCACTGGGAGACGTCTCAGAACCCTTGTTTGATGGAACCTGAAATGCGTTGACCTGTAATGCCAGGGTTTGTGCTTCAGCTGACAGCGCCCAATCGTAGAATTTTTTGGCGCTTTCAGGGTTACGAGAATCTTTGACAATCGACATGGAGCCGATCTCGTAGCCTGTGCCTTCACAAGGTGCAACCACCTTGATTGGAAAGCCAGCAACAGCTTGCTTTACCGCATCATGCATAAACACGATACCAATGGTACTTTCTCCACGCGCAGCTGCTTTGATAGGAGCAGAACCGGATTTAGTATATTGGTTGATGTTTTTGTGTAGACCTTTCATAAATTCAAAACCTTCGTCTTCACCAAACAACTGCACTATGGTGGCAAGCGTTGTATAGGCGGTGCCTGACGAATTAGGGTTTGCCATCTGCACATGGCCTTTGTATTCAGGTTTTACAAGGTCCTGCCAACAAGTGGGTTCAGGAAGGTTGTTTGCAGCCAGCAAATCCGTGTTGTAGCCATAGCCAAGAGCACCAGAATAAATACCGATAGTTTTATCACCAGCCGAAGTGGCCTGCGAAATAGCCCAATCATTCAGTTGATCTCGCATGCCACTGACGTAAGGCTCTGTAAGCCCCTCTTCCGCAGCTTGCAAATGTGGGTCACCGGTACCGCCCCACCAGACATCACCCTTGGGGTTAGAGGCTTCAGCTTTTAACTGAGCAAAGGTCTCACCAGAACTTTTGCGGGTCATCGCCACGTCAATTCCGGTGGCTTCTTCGAAGCCATTGACCATTAACTGACACCAATCATCTTGCGCGCTGCAATACAGTGTCATCTTGTCTTTTGCCATTGCCACTGTCGTGGTGGCCGACATCAGCACGGCCATTACGCCTGTGGCTATTAGTGTGCGCTTTCTCATGTGCATCTCTCCCAGAGTTAAAGTCATGCGCCAGAAATTGGCGTGGTTCTAGAACTTGAGCATAGGATGCACAGGTATTGTGAATCTCGCAAGCTTT
Source organism: Granulosicoccus sp. (assembly GCA_023301725.1). GTDB lineage: Bacteria > Pseudomonadota > Gammaproteobacteria > Granulosicoccales > Granulosicoccaceae > Granulosicoccus. The sequence continues at coordinate 11,967 of JALZUD010000042.1, forward strand.
TTACACCTTTGATTCAACAACCGGGTACACACTTGGAGCTATCGTTGCAATTCGTGAAATCAAATCATTGATTTCACGAGCAGCGGTATATCGGAAGTGCAAGTTTTCGCAGTGTTTCAAAACCGATCATTGCGACAGAGATGCAAGGGCTTCATAAGCTGCACAGTCCCCTGACTGATTCAGCCTTTAGAGATTAACGATAGAGCTAAACGATTTATCAGCAACTTCCTGCAATTCAGCAAACACCGAAGAAACCCCCACCACCACACGGCCACCGTTGGCAATCATCTGATCAGCGTCTTGCGACTCTACTATGCCACCCGCCTCGGCCACCAGCAACTGCCCAGCTAGGCAGTCCCAAGCGTTCATGTGTTCTTCAACGTAACCTAACAAGCGCCCATCGGCCACATACACTAGCGATAACGCTCCAGAAGCGTTGCGATAGAACACGCCACCACGGTTAAACAATTCACTAATCACTTGGCAAATATTTAGCGCCTTGACTCGACTAGAAAACCCAATGCCCACCGAACCATGACTCAACCCCGTAGACGTGGAGACTGCCATCGCACGATCATTACGAAACGCACCATGACCTGCGACTGCTGTAAACATTTCGTCGTGAATAGGATCGTAGATGACACCAAGAATGGTTTGCCCTTCCTGCACACACGCAAGCACCACCACCCAGGCTGGAATGCCTGCCAGAAAATTTGCAGTACCGTCAATTGGATCAATAACCCATGTAAAGGGAGAAGAGCCCAGGTCCGGGGCATGTTCCTCGCCAACAATGCTGTCTTGCGGAAAATGCTTAGCCAGACATTCGCGGATTAGAAGCTCAACATTTTTATCAGCTTCTGACACCAGATCCTGATGGCCTTTCTGCTCAATGGTCAGACTCTCCAGACGTTGGAAGTAATCTAGAGCCATAGCGCCCGCATCACGACATATGTCTTTGGCAGCAGTTAAACGTATCGAGTGTTCTGTGTTCATGACTGAAGTCATATTCCCAAATGTGCGTTAACCCATCAACTGATGTTTGGTTTGGCGGTATGTGCATACCATCTACATGCCTTTTTGTGGGCCGTATTGATCACACAAAGCTTGCGACATTCAGATTAAAACATCCAGCCAGCTGGATTTGGATAGGCCTCTTTGCGACCCACATATTTCATGCCCTTGACACAGCGAACAACAAACCAGACTAAGGTGAATAACAGAACGAACCAGCCGATAACTATGAACAGCGACGCAAAACCTATAACCACATAAAGCAGGCTAATCCAGAAGGTACGAATCTGAAATCGATAGTGTGTTTTAAGCCATTCAGGCGCATCATCTTTGTTGACATAAGCCATAACCAAGCCGACTAAGGTGGTAACTCCGAACACGATTCCAACGAGATAAAGTATGTAGATGATATTTGCAGTACCTGAGGTGTCTGCATTTTCTATACTTTTTTCCTCAACCATTTGTGGCTTCTCCTTAGTTAATCAACAGTGAAGTTTTGTTGGAATTTGAACAATTTACAGAATATCACACAACTATAACCACAAAAAACCACAGCGACACGCTGCAGGATTCTCCAAATATTCAGACGTGCCTATTGGTTTTGTGCTGTTGTCGTTCGTATTGGCCAAGGTGCATTTGGTGAAATGTACCTGATGAACAAGCGCAACAACGTTATCTACCTTGTTCGAAATTCTTACCCGCCAGGACGGCATTTTCCAGCCACGCCAGAGGCCGTGGAGGCTCCTGCACCTTCCAACATACGAGTGAGTTTTGATATTACCGTACCTGCATACATGTCCAATGAACTACAAATCAGTGTTGTTTGGGGTAATAAAGAGCTAAGCGCTGGATTTGTGATAAACGAGTCTTGGGCCATCTCTGATGACTCCCCTTCAAATACAGAGAACACCTTAACAGTGGGCTTCAATGATAGGAATGGTGACATCAAATTAGGCAGTTACGAAACTGTACTAAGAACAGGAGTGAATGCTACAGAGACCATTACGATCACGGCCGCGCTATCCTCATTATCCCTTTTGATCCCGACAACAGCTATTTAGCCCAGAAAATGGAGGGAACTGAAGGAATTGCTGACAGATCAATGTCTGCTGGAACTTCACGTAATCAATTAGTGACAGACTGGATTGCCAGCGGTGCGTTGAATAACTAAATCGATTGTCCAGTCGGCACCGTCCAGAATACAAAAAAGACGGTGCCTTGAGGCGGTAGTGGATAAACAGCTAAGGAATACTAAACGCTATCCGTTTAACCACTGTTTCAAAATCACCGTTTATCGTCAAACGGGCTTCAAAGTCGCCACTGCCAATGTACTGTTGCAAGAAGCCAATCCTACCTGTCTCTGGGCCTGAGCTGGCAACATCTGGAGTACCATTGGTGAATAGCCGCATTCTCAGATGAGTATCTGGAGAGCCAGCAACGGCGATCGTTATTCGATCGTTGCCTCCCCGATTGGGATCAACAAAGTCAACGTACACACGCGGTGGATTTTCATCCAAACGTAATTGTGTTTGCACACTGTAGGCAGGTGAACTCGGTATCGTCGGTGTCGGTGTTGGCGTTGGCGTTGGTGTTGGTGTTGGTGTTGGTGTTGGTGTCGGTGTTGGTGTTGGAGTTGGTGCTGGAGTTGGTGCGGTAGGTGGTTGATTCCCACCACGCTGCGCAAGATCAACAACATACGCATCAACAGCGCCTGAATCGTACCAATCCGAATTGAATATCACGCGCGAGCCACTAGGACTCATGACCGGGTGTGGCTCGCCAAAGTACCCCCCATTGTAGCTGCTACCTCGCGAAGCGGCTCTGCCCATGGTTCTAATGTGAGCAATGCGGCAAGTTGTCGGATTGTTCGGATCGGCATGCGTCAAGCTGAGTTCAGAGAATGTCAGTGGCGCTGCACGACCATTTCTGAGGTACTCGAGACGTCTGCTACCGATAGTGGACATGGTTACCCAGCCAGGACTTTGCTTGGACTCTGCGGATAGATGAACACTGCCTAGAGGATAGCCCCAACCCGTGCTTAAACCAACCATGACCTGACAACCACCTGATTCGACGTCGTAAGCTACCAAGGCACCTTGACCCGCATCACTATCGCCGTCGCAACCGTTTGGTGCAGAATTATATTGTGGGGAAAATATCGCATCGTTGCCGTTGGACAGTTGGCCAGTCGCAGAGTGCTCAAGTTTAGGCACTGTGTAGCGCGTACCGTTCCTTGCGGTGAATTGTCCCAACGGGCTGTCCAGTGCGAATCGAAAATTCATGTTTGCATCAAAGACGCTGTTTTGAATGACAGCACGCTGACCACTTGGCAGAGTGGACACCGCTACATCAGGTCTGAATCCGTGCCGGTTTGAACCCAAAGCACGAGTTGGATCAATCACAACCCGCCGACTGATTTTTCCGGTACGAACATTCACCTGGAAGGTGATATCGGAGGAGCGTCCACTTGTTTCATCGTTTAAACACCGCAGGCCTATCATATTATTGGCAATACCCTGAATGTCGTTGCCACTACGGGCAGTTACGCCATTGCGCTGATTGGGATTTCCGCACACCGGATCTAGATCAGCGGCCAGAGTTCTTCGGCCAGTATTAACGTTGTACTTTACGAGCTTGCCAAACAATGAATCGTTGGAGGGCTGTCGTTGAACGAAGTACAACGACGAAGCGTCATTTTCATCCCAAAAAACTCCCTCGATATCTGCAGCAGCAAAGTCCATTTGCCTGATGTATTCGTAAGTTCGACCGTTGTATAAGTGATGACCCGCTCGGGCATCCCCCGTGTGGTACAGCATGAGAAACGACTCATCCGCATTCCATGGTTGAATAGTGCTGTATAGGGTTCTGCGAGCTGTGCCAGAAGGGGCATTCGTGACTCTAGTAACCTCCGTACCAAACGCAGGATCAATGAAGGGCTGAAGTGCTCGAGGCTTGCTCAGCGTAGGAACTATACGGCTATCGAGATCAGTGACTCTTCCCGCACACCAATTCTGCGCTGACGCCGGCGCACTGCCGAACAAAAGCGCGCACACTGCAAGTGATCCAGCTGAGATTTTTAATCCGCCGCTTAAGGCTTTTGTAGGCTTAGACAAAATGGTATTTTTACCTGTTACTAGTAACGTGGGCGAGACGTTATAGGAAACAGTGATGCCCTGCTCGGGTTGTCTTGATATTTGTTTGGATAGGAATGTGACTATGCACTCGATAAACGCTCGCCTTTGCTTTGTCAGCCGCTATTTCCTAGCTATATCTTGATTACACAGGGTAGATTCGCAATACATTACAGCTTCGATAAGAATTTTAAGTGCAAAGAAATCAATAAATCTTAGTGAGTTTTAGCAACATTGCGTCACATTTTTACCCGTTTCACCGGCCTTAAAATCAAGTAATCCTGTCATTTCTTATAGTTTACTTGTATGGGTATTTCGAAACCTATAACGACTTTCGCGGCTCAACCACAGCACTAGCGAATACCAACCCTGCAACCAATGACATAAACAACAAAAACGACTGAACGCCAACTTGATCGACACTGATAGTCTGGCTGCCACTCACTACTGTATCCAAACCCACATACAATTTACTGCCGGGCACCAGCACTACAATTCCCGGTAACGTCACCAACGACGCCGGTGCGTTACGCCATCGCGCAAAAAAATTGGCATATACGCCAACCACAAAGGCGCCCAAAAAACCTCCGAGGGTAATGCCCCAAGATGCTGTCACCGGGGCGCTCACACAGTAGGCTAACAATGCTGCCGCCACCCCCCAAGGCAGATCCACTACTCTGGCTTTAAATACCACCGTCAAACCACAGGCCAATGCGAGTACAGCCGGCAACGCAGTCCACTGAGGCAAGTGTGGCAAAGAGGGTGAATCTGTGGGTAGCACACTACCCCAGATCAGCCCACCGATAGCCAGCCCTAACACCGTACCAAAGTACAATTTGAACAGCGTCATCAGCGAATCCATGATGCGTGCGGTGCCAGAGATCAACTCCCGAGCTGCCAGCTCGCGAAAAGCCATGGCAAGCGACAACCCCGGTATAAACACAATGAGACTAGACAGAACCATCAGTGATTGGTTAACGCCCGGATCTAGTCGAGTGATATAGACAGCAGCAATGGCCGCCACTGTTGCCGCCAAAGGCTCTAGCATGGTGGCGATGCGTGGCGACCTGTTAGACCAGATAACAAAGAAATAAACTAATGCAGACAGCACACCAGCCCACATGACATCGCGCCAACTACCACGCATCAGCGTTGAAAATGAACAACTCGCTAAAGCAAACGCTAACAAGGAAAACCATTCAGGATAAGGCGAACCTGAACCTTCAATCACCTTCAAACCGGTCCTCGCCTCTTCCAGTGTGCATTTGTCCGCCACCAGCTCACTAACCAGTGCATCAGTTCGTGCCAATGAACTCAGATCAAGATCACCAGGTTTCACTCGCATGGAATAGTTATACACGTCATCATCTGGTGCACCCTGCACCCACAGACAGTACGTTAACGTCGTTGGGCTAACGAGAAAATAGCCATCGAGTTTAAGGTGAGCTGCGAGAATTTTCAGGTGAGCTTCCAACCGAAAAGCCGGAGTGCCATAGCGATGCAACATCTCACCAATTTTGATCAAAAACGCACACTGTTGCTTAAACGATGGGGCCATAGGACTCAGGTATGCATGAGGTGTATAAGAAAAGAAAACAGGCGAACAGATACAACAGCGGGCAGCTCAAGTATTAACAGTCTCAGTGCCGCCTATGGATCATTATTCGTGTGGCAAGTACCGCGAAAATTGATCCTCGGCGCACAGCATAGATAATTCAATACGCACATGTGAGCAGCCGAACGGACGGCAGCATTGACATTATGAGAAGCTGTAAGTCGTGGCCAAAAGATAAGGCTCATATAGCTTAGAGAATTCGCACAAAAAAAACAGAGCGCGTATGTACTGCAGAAGTTTGTTGCCCGTGTCATGACTGATACGCAATAAGGCTCTACACTGGAGGCGTCGACAAAGACATGACCCGTTGACATCCGGCGCTAGATCGGCACAACGGACTGAGGAATTCAAGGAGACACACCAACCATGAAACGAACAGTAATCGCAACAGTGGCAGCACTGGCCATTTCGCTGGCAGCACCCATGCACGCGGCTTTCAGCCTTGACAGTCGTTATACCGATGCAGACGGTGACTTGATCGCGGACATCCCGGATGCGGCCGACCAGACAGATCCGAGCACGTTAATTTTCGCCTACACACCAGTAGAAGACCCGGCAGTATATGCAGAGGCGTGGTCAGACTTTTTAGCCCACCTGGAATCAGTCACTGGCAAAAAAGTCCAATTCTTTCCAGTTCAATCCAATGCGGCACAAATTGAAGCTATGCGCGCTGGACGTCTGCACATCGCAGGATTCAACACAGGCTCCAACCCATTGGCAGTTGCATGTGCCGGTTATCGACCATTCACAATGATGGCGAGTGCTGATGGCTCCTACGGCTATGAAATGGAAATTATCACCTACCCAGGATCAGGCATAGAAAACGTTGAAGACATCAAAGGCGGCAAACTTGCCTTTACGTCTGAGACCTCCAACTCCGGCTTTAAAGCTCCGTCAGCCATCCTCATGGCCGACTACAGTATGGCAGCGGGTGATGACTTTGAACCTGTGTTTTCCGGCAAGCATGATAATTCTATTCTCGGCGTAGCTAACAAGGATTATCCCGCTGCAGCAGTTGCAAATTCTGTGTTAAATCGCATGCTATCGCGCGATGTAGTGACGGCTGATCAACTTAAATCCATCTACAAATCGCAGACATTCCCGACCACAAGCTACGGCTTGGCGAACAACCTGAATGAAGAACTGCAGAACAAAATCAAGGAAGGCTTTGCCTCTTTTGATTGGGAAGGAAGCTCATTGCTAGAAGAGTTCAGCAAGTCTGGCGAAGCGCAGTTCGTACCCATTACTTTCAAAGAAGAATGGGCTGTGATTCGTAAGATTGACGAAGCAAATGGTGTTGAGTACAGCTGCCAATAGAAGCCGTTGAGAGCAGCCATTGAAAGTACAAACTCGTCAGAAACTGCTCAAGTTTAAGGTACGGTAAACGTTGTAACCACGCAGGCCTGACGGGTTCAGGCCTGCTGTATTGAAGGAGATTGTTCTTTGCTCAGCGTATCTAATGTGTCCAAAACCTATGCAGCTGGCGACAAGGCTTTGGACGATGTCAGCTTCACCATACCTTCGGGTCAAGTCGTTGGGTTAATAGGCCCGTCAGGCGCCGGGAAATCAACCTTGATTCGTTGTGTCAATCGTCTTGTAGAACCCACCAGCGGCACGATAGCGCTCGGTGACACACCGATAACCGGGCTCAGCGCTGGTGACCTTCGCGCTGTACGACGACGTATCGGAATGATTTTCCAAGAATATGCGCTTGTAGAACGACTGACTGTCATGGAAAACGTGTTGTCTGGTCGCCTCGGTTATGTATCGTTTTGGCGAAGCCTGTTACGACGCTATCCATCAGTCGATGTACAAAAAGCCTATGCACTGCTTGACAGAGTTGGTCTTGTAGATCACGCCAGTAAGCGTGCTGACGCATTGTCTGGAGGGCAGCGTCAGCGTGTCGGCATAGCACGCGCCCTGGAGCAAGACCCTGAACTACTACTAATAGATGAGCCAACAGCTTCACTAGACCCAAAGACCTCACGGCAGATTATGCGTCTGTTAATTGAAATCTGTAATGAGCGTCAACTACCAGCCATTATCAATATCCACGATGTTGTTCTGGCTCGCCAATTTACAGAACGAATTATAGGGCTACAAGCTGGACGAATTGTATTCGATGGCCCACCTTCTGAACTGAATGAAACTGTCCTGACAAAAATTTACGGCGAAGAAGACTGGACTACGCTTGAGAACGAGACAGAGGCCGCCTGAACCGTGCAGCCCTCCTCCAAAGTCACGAGCACGCATACCGACATCAGCGCCTACCCTGGTCATTGGACACGGCCACCGGTATTTATTCAACGTGCCTGGTTGCGCTGGGCAATAGGTTTAGCAGCTCTCCTATGGTTTGTCCTCGCGCTGGGCACTATTGAAGTGAATTGGACGCGTGTCGCCGAAGGTATGGAGCGCGGCTGGCGCTTTGTTAAAGGCTTCCTGACTCCCGACTTCACCACGCGGTGGTCTGACATATCCAAAGGACTAGTAGAGAGTTTAACCATGACCTTGACATCAACTGTCGTTGGTGTTTTGTTATCAGTACCGGTTGGCATAGGTGCTGCTCGTAACGTTGCACCCAAGGCAGTTTATTACGTGTGTCGATCAATCATCGCAGTATCCCGATCGCTGCAGGAAATCATTATCGCAATACTGTTCGTCACGATGTTTGGCTTCGGCCCGTTTGCAGGTTTCCTGACGCTGAGTTTTGCCACGATTGGATTTCTGGCAAAACTACTTGCTGAGGATATTGAAGACATTGACGAGAAACAAAGCGAGGCTATCAGAGCCACCGGCGCTTCCTGGCTACAACTGATTAACTATGGCGTGCAGCCTCAGGTCATGCCACGGCTCATCGGTTTGTCTTTGTATCGCCTGGATATTAACTTTCGCGAATCTGCGGTGATTGGTATTGTTGGCGCAGGCGGTATAGGTGCCACCTTGAATACCGCGATAGACCGTTACGAATTTGATTCGGCTGGCGCCATTCTTCTCATCATCATCGCTATTGTCATGATTGCCGAATACTCATCAGGCTACGTTCGCAGGTGGGCACAATGAGCGAAGCCACTTGGCAGTACCGAACACCACGTAAGCGCCTTGCTCTGTGGGTCGGCTGGTTGTGCTTCGTGGCACTATGCGTGTATTGCTGGCAAGTCATGACGCAAGATACCATCTGGTATTTTGTAACCGACGCGCCCAAACAGGCAGCAGATCTTGGCGCTCGTATGATGCCGCCAAAGTGGAGTTATATGGATAAACTCTGGGTTCCGCTGTGGGATACGCTGAACATAGCAACCTTGGGCACTTTAATAGGTGTGATACTGGCCATTCCGGTTGCGTTCATGGCCGCTAGTAATACCACTCCCAGTCGCTTGTTTATCAGGCCCATAGCCTTGTTCATCATTGTGGCTTCACGATCAATCAATTCCTTAATCTGGGCGCTGTTGCTGGTTTCTATCATAGGCCCGGGATTGTTAGCGGGCATCGTTGCCATCGGCTTGCGATCTATAGGCTTTGTGGCCAAATTACTCTATGAAGCCATAGAAGAGACTGACATACTGCAAGTGGAAGCTATAACGGCAACAGGAGCCTCACGAGCGCAGATTCTCAACTATGCCATCGTGCCGCAAATACTGCCAGCCTTCAGTGGCATTACAGTGTTCCGTTGGGACATCAATATTCGCGAATCCACCATACTCGGCCTCGTTGGCGCGGGCGGCATTGGCGTGCAACTACAAGGCTCTTTGAACACCTTGGCATGGCCACAAGTGACCATGATCTTCATTGTGATTTTGGCAACTGTTGTGATTAGCGAATGGGTATCTGCCAAAGTGCGCCACGCTATTATCTAACTCTACTGTTGAACTTATCCGTCAGCTCGTAGTGTCCGTATCAAACCTTCCTGTGCAACTGAGGCAACAAGCTCACCGTCTCTGGTGAATAGATCGCCACGGGAATATCCCCTACCGCTACTGGCGCTTGGGCTCTCAATGCTATAGAGCAACCAGTCGTCCATTCGAAACGGACGATGAAACCACATGGCGTGATCGAGGCTTGCCATAAAAACCTTTTGCTTGGATACCAATGCCCAATGAGGTAACAACGCAGTGGCTAGTAAGTTGTAGTCAGAAACGTAAGTTAATGCAACCTGATGCGTGCGATCTGAGTCGTTTAACGTACCGCGTGCCTTGATCCAGATATGTTGGCGTGATTCTCCATCTGGTGTTAGGTATTGATCAAGGCCTCTGGTTGGGCGACATTCTATGGGTCTTTCGATACGAGTGAGCTTATACAGCTGGGGTGATACTTCTCTGAGTTTTTCGCCAAGCTGTTGATCATTGAGCAAACCATCAGGTGGAGGTACATCTGGCATTTTGATCGAATGGTTCAAGCCCTCTTCCGGAATTTGAAATGAGGCTTCCATGGTGAAAATTGGCCGACCTTTCTGAATTGCCTTTACTCTTCGAGTTGTGTAGCTGCCTCCATTTCTCACGTGCTCGACGTCGTAGACAATGGGCAATTCAATATCACCTGCCAGTAAAAAATAGGCATGCATAGAATGCAGTACACGATCGTCCGGAACAGTAAGTTGTGCCGCATGTATTGATTGCGCCAACACCTGACCACCGAACACGCGGCCCCAAGGAGTGCGGTAACTTTGCCCCCGGTAGAGATTGTCTTCTATTCTCTCAAGCTCTAGTACAGAGCGCAGTTCATCAAAGTCTTTCAATTTGGTAGCCTCGGATTATATCCATGCAAATCGTAACTACTCGGACTGGCCGAATCCGAACATACTTAAGTTACTTTTCGAAAACAACGAATCACGCCAGTTTTTGTTATCGGTATTGTAGCTCGATTCATCAACATTCGAGTTGTCAAATGGTTTAGCCCAATGGCTCACCCGTTTTTGCAATCAGATAACAGATTACAGACACTGGCATCACTAAATACTTCCAACCGCCTCAATGCCAACCCTGCGCACTAAATAGCGATGAAAATCATGCAAGGTACCTTCAAAATTATCAGCAGCTAAAGGCCCAGTGACACTGTGCTCTGATCGTAATCCTGCCTGCAGGCGTTGCAAAATTTCGTGGTCTTCATTGTTTATTTGCTTCCACTTATCAACCCGGATGTTGATCTCAGCATCTGATAGATCCGACTCAAAAGTGGCCACGCCCCATTTAACTGACACTTGACTCACGCTCAGAGGATGCAGTGCTAGGTATACCAGTGTATCAGCAGATACGGAAGCGATTAAAGATGGAAATACACAGAAAAGCTGTGATTGTTTTACTTGCTCATTGGTTAACGATGGGTGATGGTTTTCCCTTACCGGAGCTGACTTACCGTAGTTCGCTGTGTAGGCCGTAAACGCTGCAGATCCAGTAATTTTTTTGCACAACATGGTGGGAGTTAAATGATGTAGTGATTCAGGATGAACCACAGACAAATGATACCCATCCATAAAATTTTCTACTAACGACTTCCAGTTGCACTCCCATGTCTCCACGAAACTCACCGCATGATGCATGTCCTGCATGTGATAGTTAGCCACATGTTGTTCAAGTGGAACGAGGGTTTGCGCGCCTTGGTTTTCTGGCCAATCTGCATTAACGTCCAGATTGACAAAAATAAAACCTTGCCAGCATCTAGAATTCAACCGTGGTAGCTGGCAGTCTTTATCAAGCTGCTCTTTAGGTACCAGAGGAGCATTGCGTAATTTGCCATCCAGATTATAACTCCACGCGTGGTATGGACAGCGAAACCTTTTGGCATTACCCGAACCAGATGCGACTGGCATGCCCCTATGCCGACATACATTGGACAATATAAATATGCTGGCTTCTGCCTCGCGGACCACTAACAGTGGTTCTGACATAAAGTCTATAGTAAAAAAATCTCCAATTTCTGGGATTTCATCCATACGACCAAGACAGTGCCATTCATTTAAAAACAGTTTTTTCTTCTCTAATCGTAAAAACTTACCACTGGTATAGCAAGCCGGTGGCAACCCATGACCATGCGGGCGATTAGATATATCTTGTAAAAGTGATTTCAATGACGTTGTCCCCTAGCAAGATGTTGTGGCTATTGACTACTAACTACTACAGGTAAGACACCTATGCATTTGTGAAATTCTCATTTTTAGCGCTCCCCAGGAATGCGACTTGACAAGTACTGTGCAAATTCGTAATTAGGCCTTTCAAGATGTGACAACGGGCCAGGCTTGGCAAATTCAGAACACAGCCCTTTGTACACTTTTTCGGTACAACCGCGATCCTCAACATTGACGTCGTCAAGTAGTGTTTTAAGCGTGGTGAAATGCTCTTTAGCATCAGGATCGTTCGCATACTCCGAGGACATTCCGCCCCCGAACATAATCCGTACTTTGCCAACACCTTGTGGATGCAAAGACAAGTACCAGAAGTAGCCCGGCGTAAGAGTGATCATCAGGCTTGGATATATCGCCAGTAGATAAGTAGTTCGACGCCGCTCCCCTTGCATACGTGTATTGTCTGGGTGTGCCATTGCAATCTTTAAGGACTCATCTTTCAAGATGGTGTGGTAGTTGAACATCGGTTTGCCCGGTGGACAAACCATTTCATCGAGTCGAGACAACCCGCCAATAGTGCCTCGATGACAAACTGGCAAGTGGTAGCTTTCCATAAAATTTTCGGCAAGCACTTTCCAATTCGTATCCCACACGTGTGTCTCGAAGAAAGATTCTTCGTAATCGCTCACCCCATAGTCTTCAACCATTGTTTCAACATCAGCTAACTGTTTGGTTACAGGGTTTGCTTCAGGGTTGAGAGAGAGCATGATCCAACCCAGCCATTCTTCACAACGCACCTGAGGTAGGCGCATCTCTTTTTTACAAAATGATTGGTTTTCAGTCATTGCCGGCGCACCACGAAGTTGTCCGTCAAGCTCGTAAGTCCATGCGTGATAAGGACACACAATTGCCCGAGTGTTTCCACTACCTTCTAGCAAGGTGGACATACGATGCAAGCAAACATTCGACTGGGCTTGCAATAAACCATCTTTATTGCGTATCACCATAATGGGCTGACCAGCCAACTCCAAGGTTAGATAATCCCCTGGTTTTTTTAGCGAACTCGCTCTGCCTGCGCAAAACCAGTCGTGACTAAACACGTGTTCAAGCTCATCGGCAAGAAAGGCATCAGAGGTGTACACGCTGGGTGGCATAGCGTGCGCTTTTTCGAAGGGCACCGCCGCATTGACGGCAAGCTCGGCAGCTGCGCTGTGGCGCCATTGAGTTGGGACTTTGTCGCTCATAGAATTCGTTTTGACCTTGGGCTAACTAGATCGATTGACGTGCTCATTTACGCGTTGGTATACAACAGTCTGGGCCGGTCGCACTCAGACCCCTTATACGCCTAATCACTGCAGTGTGCAGGCAATTTTCAGTCAGGTAAATACAAATATCAAAATACAATGGTTAGCCGATTCCTATTTCGTCAAAAACTTTTCAATGATTAGCGTCAGCACAATCAACACCTAAATACCACTAAACAGGGTTAGCAATGAAAAAAACGAAAAAAAGGGGGAAACGTCATTCCCGCGAATACTAAAAATCCAAAGTGTATAGCCGCATGGCTCTCCACTTACGTGGGAATAACAAGCTTGTGTTAGTGCCACCCCTATAAACAGAGATAGAACAGCCTCATAGACGCCGCGTTCAGCGATAAGTTTAGCTGCAACTCACATCAAGTCAGAGTAATATTGAGCATCATCGGAATAACTGGAAAAGTAAATGATCCACCATCGTATTCGCCCATTCAACACCAGTGAAGCCTACCCTGAGCAAAATCTTGACAACGATTTATGTCAAGCGGTTGTTACTCGTGGCGGAGCAACCGTATACATGCGTGGACAATGCCCACAAAATCTAGATGACGCCAAAAACATAGATAGCCACGACCCAGCCGAGCAAACCCATAAAGTCATGCAGAATATCAAGCAACTTATTGAGGAGGCTGGGGGAACTATGGAGCATTTAGTCAAAGTGGTTGTGTACATCACTGATGTGCGGCACCGTGAAGCCGTATACCGCACAATGGGAGAATACATAAAAGGCGTTCACCCTTGTTCAACTGGATTGGTCGTTCAAGCGCTTGCACGCCCTGATTGGTTGGTTGAAATTGATGCCACTGCTGTGATACCGGACTAGCATATGACGTTCTCGCTTGTCGCACGTTGTGCACAAACAGGTATGTTTGGCACTGCCATATCATCCTCTTCGCCTGCGGTATCTGCCCGATGCTCCTATGCAAGAGCAGGTGTTGGTGCGGTGTCATCACAGAACATAACCGATCCAACATTGGGGCCATTGTGCCTTGATCTCATGGAAAATGGATTGAGTGCGGCTGCAGCTATTTCCAACATACAAAGTACAGCCGCACATCTGGAATATCGACAGGTACTAAGTGTGGATAAAATGGGTGGAACAGCTATTCACTCTGGCACTCAATCTTTGGGTATCTGGACGCAGGCTGAAGGTCTGAATGTGGCCTCAGGCGGCAACTTGCTCGATAACTTACAGGTCCCTCAAGCTATTGTTGATGCGTTCGAATCTGCAACAGGCCATATCGGCGACCGCTTGATTAGAGCGATGCAAGCTGGTCTTGCCGCAGGTGGTGAGGCTGGCCCCTTGCATTCTGCTGGCATGAAGATCGTAGATGACGTTTCTTGGCCCATCGCTGATTTACGATGCGACTGGACTGAAGACTGCCCAATAGACAATATTGCAGTCGCTTGGGATATCTACAAGCCCCAGCTTCAGGCGTATGTGCAGCGAGCTTTAGACCCAAGCCAAGCGCCCTCGTACGGCGTGCCTGGCGACGAGTAAACAGGGTAATGTAATGCCATTACGTTTCACACTAAGACAGCTTGAATACTTCGTAGCGGTGGGTGAGTCCGGTTCTATCCTGCAGGCATCAGAAAAGGTCTATGTGTCCTCGCCAACTATCTCTACGGCAATTTCACAGCTTGAGCAAGAATTTGGTCTCTCGCTATTTGTCCGTAAACACGCAAAAGGCTTGTCATTGACCGAGGCTGGCTCGCAGATGCTAATCCAAGCGAAAAAATTATTGTCAGAGGCTGAGCAGCTAAACGATATTGCAGGTGATATCACGCAAGCCGTCCGAGGTTCATTGTCGGTTGGTTGTTACCTAAGTTTTGCACAACTTTTATTCCCCAATCTGCGCCGAACTTTTCAAACCATGTTTCCAGATGTGCGCGTCAACCAATTCGAACTTCATCAAAACGACATCTTTCACTACATAAGAGCTGCGAAAATTGATATCGCACTGAGCTACAACCTCGACATTCCCACCGATCTCGAGTTCTTGCCATTGGTGGAGCTTCCGCCGTACGTTCTTGTACACGAAGGCCACCCTCTTGCCAATCTGCCCGTAGTTACCGTTAGTCACTTACAAGACTACGCCATGGTGCTTCTCGATCTTCCACACAGCAATGCGTATTTCACGTCTTTTTTCGCGAAAGTAGGCATTAAGCCCCTCATTACAGAGCGCACTCAGGATATGGCCGTGATGCGAAGTCTGGTCGCCAACGGTTTTGGTTATTCTATTGCCAACCTAAGACCACTCAATAATCTCTCACCTGATGGAAAAAAACTGTGCTACATCCCTTTGGAGTGTGAGCTACCTAATTTGGTGATGGGCTTGGTGATGGCTGAGGGCACTCTAAGCTCATTTACGATTCAGGCTTTTGTAGAACACTGTACGCAAAATATTACAGCGTCAAACGTCCCTGGAATGAACATGCATTCACTAGCTTCATCACTCGGTTAAACATCACGTGATACAAACTCTCGACATACTTGAACGTTTAATAAAATTTGAATCCATTAGTGTAAACAGTAATCTAAACATTATCGATTACATTGATGAATTTCTGTATACGCGCGGTTTCAGCGTACACCGTATTCCCAGTGGCGATGGTAAAAAATCAGGAATCTACGCAGTACTTGGCCCAATGGAGCTTCCGGGCATCATGTTGTCCGCGCACACTGATGTGGTGCCAGTAACCGGACAACCATGGACAACAGATCCTTTCAACATGACACTGAAGAATGATCGCGCCTATGGTCGTGGCACCACCGACATGAAAGGATATCTTGCATCTGTTCTTGCTATGGCCGACAAGGCCTCTAAAGTAAACCTGCGAGAACCCATGAAGATCGCATTTTCCTACGATGAGGAAATCGGTTGTGTCGGCATTCAGAAAATGATTGGGCAGCTTGAAAAAACAATAGGACTTCCGCGGGCTTGTATTGTTGGAGAGCCAACACAGATGCGAGTGGCGGTTGGTCACAAAGGTAAGGTAGCTTTAACCGCCACATGTAACGGACAGAATGGTCACTCGGCATTAGCGCCAAAATTTATAAATGCACTACATCTGGCAGGTGACTTCATAACAGGAATACGATCGTTACAGAGCGATTTTGCAACGCACGGTCAGCAGGATACAGCCTACGCCATTCCCTACTCAACCATTCATATCGGACAGCTCACTGGAGGCATCGCGCTAAATATTGTTCCTGATACCGCTGTCTTGAAGCTAGAGTATCGCCACCTTCTAGAGGATTCAGCGCAGGAGTTGTTCAATGAAATTCTAGCGATTGCGGAAACCGCGGCAGCACCGTTTCGCACACACTTTCCCCAAGCAGCGATAAACATTGAGCAGTACAACGCCTACCCAGGCTTGGATGTATCAATTAACGATGAGGTAGTATCTTTGGTTCAAGGTCTCGCACAGTCCACGGGCACCATGAAAGTACCTTTTGGCACAGAGGCTGGCGTATTTACTCAAGCTGGGGTGCCTACCGTTGTTTGCGGCCCAGGATCAATGGAGGGGCAAGGACATAAGCCGGATGAATATGTGGAGATATCTCAGTTGCAAGCCTGTGACGTAATGATGAATCGTGTGCTAGCAGAATTGCAAGCCTGACTCATGCCCAGCTGTGGACTCGGTTAATGCAACTACAGTACTCGAGCATAAATTCTATAACGATAGAGAAAAACTCTGCAATATATGTCTTGCACACCAATTTTTCTTATACGTAAACAGAAAATTACTTAACGGACAGATAGTCTGAATAAAATTCATCCGAAATATTTCACATTGTATTAAGCTTATTGCAGTTGGCTCCAGATAGGCCTGATACACTTTGACAATGGGTTTGCCAACAACCCTGATGATACTTTCATTCTCTAAGAGGACGTATTTATGTCAGTTGCAAAAGTTACAGAAATTATTTCTTCGTCAAACAAAAGCTTTGATCATGCCGTCACTGAGGGCGTCAAACGCGCCAACAAGACCTTGAAAAACATAAAAAGTGTTTGGATAAAAGATCAAAAAGCTATGGTTGATGGCGGAAAAATTACTGAGTACCGCGTCACCATGAAAGTCTCATTTGTGTTGAAAGACTAATCACTGTGCTTGTTCTGCTATTACAGAACAACATGACATGCCAATGGTAATGGTAATTGGCAACAAACAATGATTGGCGTTAACGAACGCCAATCATTGTTCAGCAGCAAGCGAGTTTTGGCTGTCTACTGCCAGAAAGTTGCGGCTATTTCCAGAAGGCATACAACAGAAATCAATCGACATTGGTAGACTCATACCAATGTGTGCGGCGAATCAATGGCCCTGCATCAAATTCATCTGAAACTCGCTGCGTACCAACGAAAAGTGAAGGCTGTCCACCGTCAGATTCAGGAAATAGAATAGAGGCACTGGGGGGAATACCTGGTATCGCTATTTCCTTGAAACGATCCTCGACGCCCTCCTGATCACTTAAATCTAAAACCGGCAGTGCTGTAGATGAATCAACGATGTATAGTCGCCCACCACCCACGGATGTACTACACACACCAACGTCCGTATCCGGTATGTACGTTGTGAAAAGCAATTGACTATTAATTGTCACAGGACTACTTAACACCTTTTCACCATCAGCCAGATTGATATACCAGCCGTTGTCTGAGTTGGAGCTTGTGTCAGAGTCAACCGATACGAGTGTAGTATCAAACAGCGAATCGTTATCGACAGTGTCGTAAAAAATGTTGTCGTCTTCATCTCTTGGAGGCGAAAATACGTTCACGTCTTTGATGAAATAGAATCTTTCATCCACAACAGCATCCAAAGGATGTGCTCTCCAGCCAGAGCCGATAGCAATACCCAGATACTGCTGGTCGCCAGTAGAGTTGAGCGACACATCAGGCTCATAGTAAAAACGTCGATTGTTATTCAGATCGTCATCGACACTCAAATCAGCAATAACACCACCAGTCACCCCCAGCTCGTCGCCCTCATTGATTCCTTGAGTAATATCAAAGCGCCATAGCTGACCGCCCATATCTCCTACATAAAAACGATCAGCAAGGCCATCTGAATTCATATCCAGAACACTGACTTTGGAAGGAATACTGTACTCCATATTCGGGTTATCGATTTGCGTGATGGATTCTATAAGTTCGCCAGTCACCGCATCGGCAATATAGATCGCTCTACCTACGCTATCCGTGCTGACACGTATCTCTCTGTCGTCGTTCACAGGGTCATAGCCACCGCCAAAAACAATGACATGCTTAACCTCCCCTCCAATACGCATTTGCGTTTTCACAGGGGTTGACCACGTCTGTCCTAGTTCTGCGAAGTCACCAACACCACCTTCAATATGCCACGCCAATGTAGGCAACTTCGGATCAGTTACATTTAGTGCATGATACTCATTACCTCCACGGCGCATTCCAAAAATGGCATAGGCGTCTTCTGTGCTATCCACCCTATTATCACCATCCGCGTCTTGTATCCACGTAACCGCATTACCATCAACGCCATAGGGTTTGTCAGGGTTAGGAAGGTTGTTGAATAATATGTCGATGTTGCTTAACAAAGACGGTGGCATATAGGCAAATAGTTCATCTCCATCACTGGTATCAATAGCGTGCAAAAAACCTTCGTTGGTCCCCATAAATACCACTGATTCCCCATCTGGCAAATCGGTATCATAATTTAGCAATGCTGGCTGCGAGTGCATAGGGTCGCCCATCCGGGATCTGGTCTCCTGCGTATCACCATCCTGATCCTCGTCGTTGACATCAACACCCCGAGCCCACTGTAGTAGTCGAGTTCTATACGCATCGGATTCAGACTCAATCCCCAGCATTTCACGTGAGATCTCGGAATTGGTATGATGAATGGAAGACAAGCGCAGGTTACCGGAGCTATTGAGCACAGCTGTATTAACATTGCGCGACAAATCTAATTGCGATACAGCGCCGCCTCTACTAACATCTCCACCGTCGGTTTCAGAGTGCCAAAAGCTTTTGGCCGATGCAAAAGTAAGCCCCGTAGCTAAATCAAAGACTTCATCTCCATCACGATCCAAAATTGACACAGTGTTATCAGAGTCTTTTTTGCCGAGCTCGTAGCGTTTCAGATTTCCCTCCCAGTATGGATTCAAACTCGGCCTGAAAACCGCATAGTAAACATCATCTCTGTTCGCCAAACGATTAAACTGACTAACAGTGGCGCCGGGGGCCACGAAGCTGCTATTCACATCTGCAACGTTACGCACGATATTGCGGAAGACACTGCTCAATTCAGAGGCGCTTTGAGCCTCATGGAACCCACCACCTCCCCGCGTTGCAATAGTGCGAAGAAACTCACTCGTAAAGTTAAATCCTATGGTGTGTGTGACTATGTTTTGCTCACCAAGCTGGTCAGATTGATCGTTCTCGTTGAGAAATTCAGCCAATTCGTAACCACACTGCTCAGAAGATGCGGCATTTGATCCTGTTGGTTCACAAGCAGACACACCGGTCATATCCCTGATCAGATCAGCTGAGCTTTGACTGGATGCACCCCCATCTGAAACCAGTACAATCTGATTTGCCTGACATGAACTTGCAATGGGTGTTTTGTAAATAGGGTTACCTAGAATTTCTTCGTCTATGCACTCTCTGGCATTGAGATTTGTTTCTAAACATTCCGGATTCCTATCCAGAACTCCACCAGAGAACGATTCTGGATGCGATAACCTCAACCATCTGTCGTTAACTTGCTGATCGCCGCGCTGCTTTCCGTACTGCATAGCATCTCCACGCATGTACGCCGCAGCCTCATAGTACATATCTAAAAGCGGTGTTCTAGTGGAGGCTCTCAGCTCGCCCACTTTTAGCCTTATTTCGTCTCTGACTTCGTGTAACACAACACTGTTACCAGAAAGCTGAGGCGACTCTACTTGGTAGGAAATAGTAAGATTTGCGCTGTTGGTTGAATCACCGTCATGAGAATACACGCTTCTGCTTTCCCCACTGCCAGTACCACTCAGCAATAAAGACAAGGTATTGTCTGCTTCCCAATCTGCCGAGTTAACGATATCCTGAATTACAGCTGATATATCTGGCGACTTGTGTACTGCATTCGCCTCGTCAATGTTGTCAATGTCCCAACGGACGCTGTTCGATGTCTGTTCCCTGTCACTCAAGTTGGAGGGAATTGAAGGGTTGAAAGATCCTGAAAACCCAGTAGATTCGCCGGCTATTCCTATGGATACATTTGCACTGGAGTCCTCTGTACTTATCAACGTTAATTGCGCAGCGCTAATCAATGCATTTTTCGGAATCTCCACGCCCCTGAACCTCAGCCCGGCCAGAACATTACTACCACCCACTTCAATGTGTGGCGTGACAGCATTAATTTCACCGTCTGATAACAACTCCGTAGCATCGTCTGTAGAGTATTCAACGTTGAGGCGTTGCCTTTGCGCTAAACAGGTATCTGCCATGTCCACTGTGCCTGGATCGTAGGTAACCTTAAGCACAGGCGCCAGATGTCTATCGTGTTCAAATGCGATAGCATCTCTGGTCCCTGTTCCCTCAATTATGATCGACAACGCATTGCCACCACACCAATCATCCCGATGCACAATCTCCTCAACTACGCTTCTGATGTCACGAGATGCCACTGGTACAACAAAGTTCGAGAAACTTGAGGCTCGCCAGTTAACGCTTGAAGCGGTCTTCGGCCTTGTCGATATGTTGCCAGATTCTGCCGCAAAAGGCGGTGAATCTCCGCTGGCGTGCGCACGGATAATTAGATCTGCACGATCACTGTTTGCTGCAGAGGCATGAAATACTATTTGAGCATCGGTTATTTTAGCGCCCCTAGGAATATTGAGCTCCGGGAATCGTAGTCCTGTTGCAATTGATGCGTCAGCCCCACCCACCATACTCAGCACTTCATTATTCAGGGACACAGTACCGTCGGCAGATTCAGTGGCATCGTCGGACGCGTGCTGGAATCGAGAATGAACGTTTAGTGAATCGCAGGCGTAATTAGGACACAAATCATCAGATAAATTTCTGACAGGAAAAAGGATATTGCCTCCTATGTTGAATCCATTGAAAGCCCCCACTCCCATATTGATATTGCCGGAGCTGTCCAATAGCTCATAGATCGCATTTTTAATACGTGCCATCCTTGTCTCATCACCTCCATCGAGCTCATTCATAGACCCAGAGTTATCCATCATCAAGAGCACGTTTGAAGCTTCGGCAGAACCTGAAGATGAACCGCGTGCAAAGAATATCTCTGTGTCGTCAGCCGACGATACTATCGGTTGCCACAGCGCAGAAGCGAGAAACCAACCAACAAGTACCGGTTTTAACTTTGAATTTTTCATACGTGAGTGACTCATAAAGAGGGTGCCAAACGAGTAGAACCCAGAATTACTTGACTAACAGCATCGACGCTATCGATGTCTGCTCTACCAACCGCTTGGACGTTGTAGACATTGAATTTTGCTAACGAGTTGCCGATAGACAAACTCGTTCCGATGTAACTCAAGGTGCCAGTGGCCCGGGTTGTTTCATCGTCTATGTGATCCACCGTTAACTCCTGATCTATATTATTAATAACGGTTATCAAATTCTCATCAGTGACAACGTTGTCAGCAGCAGATTCAGCAGAACGAAATACGTCCTGATAAAACAGATCATTTGCCACTAAGCGCTGCCCGTAGTTATTTTCTCGCATAGACACAATGCCAAGAGATATTGTTATCGATACCAAGATAATGGCTACGATAAGAACCGCACCAGATTCAGACCTGTATTGGCGATTACTATTAAGTAGATGGACACTCGACGCGTTATCGGTCATTAAAATTGTTTCGTATTTTTACCAGTGTGGAGTAAGCTCTGCGTATCCGGCCATCCGACAGATAAGAAGGGGCATCAGGATCCGCACCCACACTTCCTTCGGCTCGCATATCGATGCCACCTACCCTGAAAGTCTTATCTTGATCAGATTCTCCATAACGCTCTATCGATGCCATCAAGATGCCAAAGCGTACGCTCTGTGATTCACGAGAGTCGAAGCCTGCATCACCCGGAGATAGAAACTGAGACGAATTCATGCCTGTCATGCTGACCGTAATCTGCATTTGATCAACGCCTTCCACTAGTTCAACAGGCGGATTCGAATTGTCATAAGGCCACGTCTGAACATACAGAGCTCGAGTGGCATCACCTGATCTATTAGTTCGGCCTGTGTCGCCAACGAAGTAGATCTCGCTATGGAACCGATGCACTGTAGTTTCAACCGTCCCTGATGCGGGAGCCGACTCGTCTGCTTGAGCTCTAACCGTGAAGGCAAAAGGTAGTCTTTCAACCGATCTGATAGATGTTGTGTCAGAACTGTTCGTTACGCTGTCCACCGTAAATAGCGTTGCAGACGAACAGTTGCTAATTAGCGCCAGATCGGTGTCCTCGAGCTCTAGCTGGTTAGAGTCGGATATCACTATCGGGCTAGTGGTAGTTGCCATATCACTGGTCAAGGCTCCTCGCTCAGACGAGGCATACTGTATTAAAATGGCCTCTGAACCGGGTACAGGGGCTCCTACACCTGTGGACGGGGTATAGCCATGCGGAAATGAGGGTATCCAATTGCTAGGCCCAACCGTTGCTACGAATAGTCGCGTTGAGCGATAGCTATCTGTTGGCGCATTTGTGCTGAGAATTTCCACTGGTGCTGTAGCTTGATTCGAACAACCTTGGTACCCGGCCATGCGCAAGCTTCTCTGTAGCTTGTCAATTGCAAATCTTGCGTTAGATTGCATATAAGACACACCACGCGATAGTTCGTAACTTTTAATATTCGCGCTAAATACCGACAAAAGCATAGCTAGTAAAAACAGCCCTAGCGTCATAGAGATCAACACCTCTACAAGCGTAAAACCGTTTGCACCACGATACTCACGTTTTATAAAATCATGCATATCTATGGATGAAACCGGGAAGTCACAACTTCAACACTTGACTTACCTGCCACTAAATCAGCCCAAGTAACTGTCAGCAGATAGGTATCGTTTGCGCCAGCCGTGATAACCCCATACGCGGGTGAGCCATCATCATCAGCTGGGAGAGTGGGAATGTATCCTGAATCATCAGTGTGGGATTGGAAGTGAGCACTCCATGCGTACATATCCAGCTCCGCCTGTTGTTTTGCACTACAGCCCACACTGCAACCAGGGTTAGTCGCATCACGAGTTGATAAATTTAGATAGGCGTTATCCGCAACTCCCTGCGGGTTACTTCGCATACGGTCAATCATCTCACTGAGTAGCAAATTTGCTTGTGATTGATGGTATGTGTTTTGAGCATCCTGTATTCCTGTCACCAGCATCTGCGCACTGGATATTGTGCCTATGGCAATAATCAGAAGCGCTACCAAGACTTCGATCAGGCCAAATCCGCTTTGATGCTTGCATGATCTAACTATCATCCGCACACCGAATCACCAGCAGGATCCAGCACAATCTGTGCCCCATCCGCATCTTCTGTCGGCACGATGTTGCGAAAAGTACCAGCGGCTGTGAGGATCATGGCCTGAGGCAATGCGTGTTTGTCTTTATCTGCTGTATCGCAAACTTGGAAAGTGCCGGTAATCCAGCTCGACTGTCCGCGCGAGTTAAAGCGCAATTGATCCGACGCAGTGAACCCAGCATTTCCCAGCTGTGTCGCAACAATTTCAATCCCATTGAGGTTCAGCTGTGTATTGCTGATTATGGCGTCCGCACCATCCAGAACACCGATCACCCCATCCGACCTGCTATCGGTATATATAAGCCAACCCGAAGACCAGTCATTAGCACCACAACTGCCAGTGCTATTAAGCGCACAGATTGATACTCCAGTCTTGCGCTTGGTTGCCTCCGAGCGAGCAATGCGCAAAGACTGACTAACACTGGTAATAGTGCTAGACATCCTTGCATACTTGATGGTGCTCATAAAACTCGGCACAGCCAAACCCGACAGAACACTCACTATCAATATGGTAGTGGTTACGCTTAAGAGCGAAAAACCATTGGGCAAAGCAGCACGTTTGTAGCTTTCGCCGCTCACTCAAGCAAAACGCCAATTAGCAATGAAGGATACTAAGGACATGTTTCGAAGGTTCCGTTTCGAGATTGTGACTGTAGAACTTAAGTCTCTATCGACGAAGATGAACAAACTTACAGTTACGCAGAGGAAAACGAGAACCAACTCACTGAATATCAAGCATTCATATCAAATAATACAAGCATGATTTAAATCAATAACGACGTTGAGCCAGTTAACATGATTGTTTATATTTTGCTAGATGTGACCGTTTTTCGATAAGGCTCTGTACTTTATGCTCTTGCAGCCAAAGGCAGCCGGATCACTCTTGTTCGCGAGGGAAACTTCGGGCGAAAAACGATCTTGAGAAAAGTACTACAGTCTGTCACCACGCAGCTGCACCACTATTTCGCGCAATGCTTCCAGCTCAACATCTTCAGGCTGGATTGGCTCTCCCACATTCACACCGATACGGGCAAATAATCGTCTGGGCCTTTTCAGAAAAGCTGCACCGTCTTTCCTACTGTAGAGGCTGCCCCAAAGCCCTGACAACGCGATAGGAATTACAGGGACTGGTCTGGTTTCCAACACTCTCATGATGCCAGCTTTGAACGGATTCACGTGACCGTCGCGAGTAATTTCACCTTCCGGAAAAATACACAATAAATCACCAGCCTCAAGCGCCTCATCCATTTGTCTGAACGCTTCATCGTACATGGCCTTGTCTTCACGTTGACCAGCGATTGGTATGGCTCGCGCTGTTCGGAAAATAAAATTAAGCACCGGTAGCCTGTAAATTTTGTAGTACATCACAAAGCGCACTGAACGCTTGACGCTACCACCCAATATTAATGCATCCACAAAACTGACATGATTCGCAACCACGATGCCCGCACCGTGTTTTGGAATATTTTCCATACCGCTCTCACGCAGTCTATATGCCGTGTGAATAGTTAGCCAGATCAGAAAGCGCATGAAAAATTCAGGTACTTGTCTGAATATGTACAACGCCACTACTGCATTCATCAATGCCATTGCTAGAAATATTTGTGTAATCGTTGCGCCTATTGCCAACAGCGCCACGACCACTACGGCCGATAAAACCATCATCAGCGCATTCATAATGTTGTTACACGCAATGGCACGTGATAACCGCTCGGGCGCACTTTTCTGCTGGATCAACGCATACAAGGGAACAATATAAAGTCCACCAAACAGGCCGATCATGAATATATCCAGAAGCACCCGCCACGCCCCTTCAGCGACAACAAATGCGCCAATACTCAGCGTAGAACCCATAGCTGATGAAGGTGTCGCAAACACAAGGTCAAGGCCGAACACAGTAATGCCCATGGCACCAAATGGCACTAGCCCTATTTCCACACGCCCGTGTGATAAACGCTCACAGAGCACTGAACCTATGGCGATACCTACGGAAAAACTACCCAGTAAAATGGTGTAGACATCAACACTACCGCCCAACACATCTCTTGCGTAAACCGGAAACTGTGCAAGATAGGTTGCCCCCATGAACCAGAACCACGAAATCGCCAGTATGGATTGAAAAATAATACGGTTCTTCGCCGTTTCACGTACCAGTTTGAAGGTCTCAGTGAGCGGATTAAATTTAACTTGTAGAGAAGGATCGTTTGCCGGCGATAGTGGAATGAACCGGCTTGCAATATAACCGGCCACGGCAACCACCAACAGCACAACAGCCACCGGCAAAATACTACCTTCATCCGCTTTGGCAATGAGCTGCGTGCCGGCGATGGTGCCAAGCAATATTGCCAGAAAAGTACCCAGCTCCACCAAACCGTTGCCACCGGTAAGCTCAGCGTTGCTAAGGTGTTGAGGCAGAATGCCATATTTGACAGGACCAAAAAATGCCGACTGAGTGCCCATTAAAAAAAGCACGCCGATAAGCATCGGAACACTATTTAGGTAGAACGCGACGATACCGCAGCTCATGATGGCTATCTCAGCGAGCTTTGCGCGCCGGATAAGCTGGGACTTTTCATATTTATCCGCAATCTGGCCGCACAGCGCCGAGAATAGGAAGAAAGGTAATATGAATAGCCCAGCTGATAACGTGATCAATAACCCATCATCGAGGGTAGAAGATCGAACAGCTGCAAACGCAATCAACGCAACCAATGCATTCTTGTAAACGTTGTCGTTGAATGCGCCCAGAAGCTGAGTCAGGAAAAAAGGCGCAAAGCGTTTCTGCCTGAGTAAGGTGAACTGGGAGGGTTGAGCCTGATTGGTCTTCGGGCTCTGACTCATCTTGTCGGGAGAACGTCCATGTTCATCAGGCGAGCAGGCTTAGCTGGTAAAGACAGGTTTTTCAAGGGCTTTTTGCTCTTCGCCTTCAACAATCGGCTTGATATATATTTCAACACGGCGGTTGCTGGCTTTATTTGCAGACGATGTATTAGGCAAGCGAGGTTCTGTTTCTCCACGACCTTCAACACGCAATCTTTCCTGAATTACGCCGTCGTTACGTAGGGAGTTTGCAACAGCATTTGCGCGTTTGTCTGACAGCTGCTGATTGAACTCTTCGCTGCCATCGCTATCTGTGTAGCCCACAACGTGTATGACAGTTTTATCAAACGTTGAGGTTTCGGCTGCGATTTTCTCGAGGGTTTCATGAAAAGCAGGCTTTACTTGCGCCGATCCAACATCAAAAGATGCTGTGTTATTAAGCCGGACCAGTAATACGTCATTTTCGAGCCGCTGTAATTCTACTTGCTCCAGCCTTAGTTCCTCTTCGAGTGCAGCTTTTATTGCAGCTTGCTGATTGTCTTGGTAGTGGCCCACAGCACCACCAGCCACCGCACCAATAGCGACGCCCAATAAAACGTTGTCCGAGCCAGTAGCCGCGGCAATCAATCCACCTGCAAGAGCGCCTATACCTGCCCCCTGCTTTGCACGGCGGTTGGGATCGTCAGTAGCACATGCGCTGAGTGTTACCAAGGCAGCTAAAGCGACAGGTAGCAGAGTAGGACGCAGTTGTATTGTAGTTTTCATGTTGGTTGTTTATTGGGACAATTGCGGCCTAGGATGCCACGCAAAAGCATTCAACGTCCTACAAAATTGGAAATTTTTGCGAATTTCCGGTCTTTACTACCGCTTGAGGACGAGCCGCTATGCAAAAAATATTAGATACTTAAGCTTTGCGATCATCGGTAGAAGGGCCCAGTTTTGCACAAGCAGGAATTAGCTTCGATACGTAATCAGAGGCCGATCGTGGAGTGAGCTTGTCTCCAGCTTGCACTACTGCATCGATTCTGGCTTGCACATTCTCTTTGTGTGAGCCCACAGGATAGCTCTCGAGACCCGTTATCTCACGAATATCGGCGGAGACTTCTCCATCTGGAGCAAAGCTCAATTTGCTCTCATCCAACCAAGTGACGAGTTCTAGGGCTCTTCCCAGATCGGCTAGTAGCGGGCTGTTCGGCATAGGAGTCTCATGTACTTGGCTATAGATAGAGTTTAATACGTCTGAACACAAATTAGAGATTAATAATTTCAAAGTCAAATGAAATTGAGCAGTTAACTCCCAGACTACATACTAAACCTTGCAACTGTATTCCTTCTCAACGTTCCTTCTCAACGTAATTTTGAACTGTTAGCAGTGCGGCCAACGATCTTGCACACAGGATGCGCTATCCCATGATCATGAATGCAATGAAAATTGATTGTCCGAAAGCACCCAAGGGCCTGGCGCTGTTGAAATCGTTTCGACGACTAACGGCTCAAACGTAACCCCTCTGTTCTTACTCCACCGACGCTACTCATTGCAGTATTAGGTATTATTTTGGGCAACATTGGCACACCGGCAGAGCGGGGGTAATTCCAGAGCTGGGATTAAGATGCAAGACGAGGCAGGCTCATTGACTATTTCTCAACTCAACGTATGCTTCGTATATGCATTACAGCACGGAGAGCGAGAATTGATTAAAAGTAGAACAGACAGATCCCTGCGCCGACAGCACAGTGTGACGAGGAGCGCATTCTGCGCGACATTGACACTACTTCTTGCTGCATGTGGTGGTGGTGGGAGCGATGGCCCCGGCTCAACAAGCAATGACTCGTCAAACGGCGGCGCTGGCATCGATCCGTTCCCTTCAGTCAGCCTAAACGGGGCAGTTACAGGACGACTGTTCGAATCTGATCGCGCCACCTATCTTGATCTTGAAACAGGCGAAACTGTTCAGCTTGCAGGCGACAACGCATACCCATCTGCAGATGGACTTACCGTTATCGAGTTACATGAAAATGCTCGATTTGCACTCGTTGGGTGTGGCGGGGGCGGAGCGTTCTATGACCGTATTGTGTTTCGCGACGCTCTGAGTGGCTTAGCCAGCCACTCGATCGAGTTAGCAGGCGATATTCACGGCCCCATAAGGCTCTCACCAGATGGTCTATCAGTCGCGCTTTTTTTAAACCTGGAATCCTCGTGTAGCAGCGGAAGTAACTTAACAACCCTCACCATGGCCGGTGATGTGACGCTTCAGCTCAACGAAGATATCAATAGTGTGGACTGGCTACCTGACAGTCGATTAGTAGCGACGTATAACCAAATTGTCGGTGTTCAGGTTGAACCGAATGTGGGTACTTTCAGGCGTATCGCCAATATGGAATCAATCGTTGGATCGCCCGGACGGGTTGCCGTGAGTCCCGATGGCAGTCAGGTCCTGTTCGAAATGATTACCGGTGGCAGTCCATTATTTTCCACCGTCGACACTCGCGATGCCACTGTTTGGGCGGTCAATATAGATGGCAGTAATTTGCGGCAACTTGTCACGAGCAGTCGCGAAGACCTCCCCAACACAGATTCTGATGACCCACGGGTCAACATGCCTGCGTGGTCACCTGACAGTGATAGCTTCCTGGTGACTGAGGACTACATCAGCGGAGGAATCGTATTCCGTGACGACTTCAACTTTGGCATGGTCGACGTTTTGCCAGTATCCAACGACGGGCTGACGTACATCGTACCAGCCAATACTGCACCACTAAGATTGCCACCGCAAAGCTTCTCAGCCACTGGTGTCCGCCCCATTGCTGAGAAAAATCTTGATGGGGATATCGGAATCAGTAGCATCAGACCCTTTCACGCAACCCGCTGGGTACAGGCGCAAGCCAGACAAACGGTTGCCTTTGGTGCTTTGCCAAACGCCAATGGTCTTGTAAACCGCGGGCTTAGCGGTCAGATGTACCTGATGGGCGAGAACGATAACGACAACCCAACTCTGCAGTCAATCGATTTAAGATCAGGTGCAGTGTCTGAACACACTGTTTTTCTGGACGACGATATCAATCACAGGGACTCCTTGGTTGCCGTGTCCACAGGTGCCACCCACACGGCTCATCTCATCGATGAACGTGTTAATGAAAAGTACCTGCGGGTTTTCGACGCTTCAGGTCAACTCCTGAACGATCTGGTGCTCATCAGCAACAACTACCATTACCCACCGGAGACCGCAATACGCTTCTCCCCTGTTAGCAACGACCATCTCGCATGGATCTATGACGATGACAATTTTGGAACAGGTGCAATCGTTTGGCAGCGTTCTACCAACAGATTTGTGGCGATATGGGACGGCTTCGACTACGACGCCATAACCTGGTCAAAAGAGGGAAATTTACTGGTCTTCGATGAGGGTCGTGTCTACCAGTCAGTGGTAAACAATGGCGTGTTTGGTAACCTTGAATTGTTGTTTGAGATCAACGATATCATCACGCATCCTGATGTCAATCCAGTCACCAACGACATTGCGTTCACCTCCAGTGGACAAATATTTGCAGTCGGTCTCAATGGTCAGAATCTACGACGTCTGGTGGCTAATGCAGACGATACTGTTGAACACCCATCGTGGTCAACCGATGGCCAATACTTGAGTGTGAGAATGGGTTTTGACGGCTTTGTGGTGGCAGCCGATACACTAAACGCGCGCATCTACGACGATGAAAAAAGTGTTGGTGCTTTTCGAATAGGCGAAGGCGTGTCCGCTCGCATGCCGGTAGGACGCTCTAGATTCGAATGGCGTTAAATTTCAACTGATGTCAGGGATCAGACACCTTCACATCGCACTCATACGCTGGGTTTTCATGATGCCATGGCTCTTTTAGCCATACCCTAGTGTTGCATAAACTTCTGAACTCAAAATTTTATGCAACACTAGGGTATACGTTATTTATCGCTTTCTTGACGTTTGAGCTCTTCGCGCATTTTAGCGACGTACTCTTTGTGACTCAGTTTCTCGCTACCGCTGTCCTCTGCTGGATGCGTTTTAGGCAGTGTCTGGCCAATCATTTTGATGCGATCTCCTGTTTTCCTCTCAAGCCAATACAAAAACTTGTTAATCAAGGAAACACGGCTGCGAATCCATTGAACACAAAATTGCGCGTATGGGCTCACGGAGATAGTTAATGTTAACGAGCAGGCAAGAAAAATAAACGCACCCGGTATAGGCGACACCAACGACACAAGCCCCAGAACAAAAAGAAAGCCTGCCGCTATTTTCGTGAGAATAACTTTCATGGTTGACTTCCAATACAACGATTATTGTGGCGTTAGCCTATTCCTAGCGACAACTCGAACATAACATACACCTCCTGCGCGCCCTCCTGCTCTCAGCAGCATTCAGATTGCAGAGGCAGAAGTAGCATCAATAGTAGAAGCGCACTTAATCTACATTTGCAGTACTACAACATAGTTAACTGGCTTTGCCAATCACTGCCAAAATTATTCAGATCTGGGAAAACTTCGGCCAGATCACTGTCCGATAGTCCCATCCACCTTGCAAGCGTGGCGCCATATTGGTTGATAGACAAATTGGGAATGACACGTCCCTTATCTCCACTATCGTCATCAGCCCCCACTTCGTAGCTTGGCAAAGTGCCATAGAGTTGCCCACCTCTTACAGCTCCACCCATCGTCATATAGTGTCCACCCCAACCATGATCGGATCCATCACCGTTAATGGTTAGCGTGCGACCAAAATCTGAAGCGGTAAATGTGGTTACTGAATCTCCCAAGCCTATCTCATCCAGCGTTTTCTGGAAGTCAGACAAGCTGCGGTTCAAATCAGTCATCAACGCATCGAGTCTTGGTGTTTGATTATCGTGAGTATCCCATCCGCCAGCACCCACAAAAAAGATTTGCCGCTTCATACCAAGGCTTTCATTGCCCGAAATAAGACGCGCTACCATGCGCAGTTGGGCCGCCAGACCGCTACCTTCGTCATAACTGGTGTTGAAAGAAGAATGTTCGTTCAGAGTGTCAGCCAATTGGCCTGCTCCAGCTTTTGCCCGCGATAATGATTGTGCTGCTTGCTGCTTTAATGGGTGACTACTGGACAAACCTAGCATTGCATCCAGTGACGATTCGCGGGCTACATTGCCTGATCCACTGAGATTATCAAGGTATGCCAAAGGGCTTAGGCCTGTAATAGGATTTAAGCCAATCGGCTGTACTTGTTCACCTGGCAGCCAATAGTTACTTCCTGCCACGGAGAAACTTGGCGGCAGCACAGCACCCGGATTGGCCTGTTGAAGCAGATCTGCCATGCGTCCACCCCAACCCGTGCCAACAACGGCAGCAGGAGAGCTGCTAAGCCCCTTCAGCCACTGCTCTTGCTGATGATTATGAGCAAAAAGATCAGCAGGAATCAGCGGGCTTTGGCTTAGGAAATTTCTCTTGGTGACAGGCGCTATCAGGTTGCCCACGTTACCTACTACTGCAAGCCTGCCATCAGTGTATAGATTATGTAAATCCGGTAGCTTCGAATTAAAAGCTATGCCGGTATCAGTTGCCCCTGTCAGCAATGAGTCTTGTGAAAATGCAAGCCCGCCCCTACTTGCTGCATAGCGATCATAGGCTCCTTGTTCGGTGGGCAGGAACATGGAAAATGAATCACTACCGCCGTAGAGGAACACACACACCAGTGCTTTGTAGTCACCGAGTTGCGTAAAGTCAGCACTGGCAGCTAATGCAGAGCCAATAAGACTCAACTTGCCATTCATGGCACCCGCACCAGAGCCTAACAATGAAATTGCAGCACACTGTCTTAAAAAATCACGACGTTGACGTTGTTTCTTACCGTTGAAGCTAGCCATTACATTTGCACCAAGTAGTCAGGAGAAGCCATGATGAGCGTGATCGCATCGCGAACACGCTGACTCAGGCCGTCTTCAGTGTCGGGTAGTCCAGTGATGTGGTCAAAGAGGATTGATCTAAAATCCTCAGACAGATTGCCATTCATCAGAAGGATATCCAAATGATTCAACAGCGCATCAGGATCACTTGCTAATCCGCGTTCGTAAGTGAAGTCAAGGAACGCATTGCGTTGGCCTGCACTGTCAGGGTTACCCAAATAAGCTTCCTGAATTTGCCGTCCAATACGGTTGGAGGTAGCGAGCTCGTTACTCTCGGTAAACAGCTCAAATTCCGGAGCAACCAAGTTATCGTCGGCAATAGGGCCGGCAGGTGAATAACTTGGCTGAAAGAAATTAAACACCGAAGGTGATTTCAAGACCGCCTGCCCAGTTATCACATCCAGATTTTCCAGAGCTGGTGAACTGGTCGTGAATTCCCCTCGCTGACTATTACTGCCGGGTTGAATATCAAAGGCTCGCCACAAATTGCTCAGTCGCAACACCGGCTCTCGTAACTTACCGTAC
The DNA here is from genome assembly GCA_023301725.1 of Granulosicoccus sp. Classification (GTDB taxonomy): domain Bacteria; phylum Pseudomonadota; class Gammaproteobacteria; order Granulosicoccales; family Granulosicoccaceae; genus Granulosicoccus. Next base: position 44,855 of record JALZUD010000042.1, read on the forward strand.
GTATTTGACGTAGGAATTGAACGTGCTTCGTCATCGAGCAACAAGGCTCTAATCACGGCTTGTAAATTACCGCGTTCGCCATTGCCATCATCATTGAACACAGAGGCAATGCGCTGAACATACGCTGGTGTAGGGTTGCTAGTGACAAGCCTGGTAATCAACTGCTTCGTAATAAAAGGCCCAACATTGGGATGGTTAAAAATATTGTCCAACGCCATCTCAAGATCAGCACGCGCGCTCTGATTAGCAGGTGTAGTCAAACCATTAAGTAATGTCTTTGGCTCGGTGTCATGAAAGGACTGGAATGGCAGCATCGGGCTAATGACATCAGCATTGGTAAATGGTGCTCGGTTCCATGTGCCAGCATCAGCATAGTTCCACCCTGTGAAAGTTCTGGCAAAAGCTTCAATAATGTCTTGGGTAAAGACAGGAGCTCCGGATGTGGTGCCATCAAGGTTCAATTCATGTAGACCTATTGAAAACAGCTGCAATACTTCACGAGCGTAGTTTTCATCTGCTCGTGTAGACAACTCTTCATCGCTTTTAGCGTTTTGCAACATGCTTAAGTACAGACCCATTACAGGGCTCAGAGTGACCTCTTCCAGTAAATCACGGTAATTACCAAACGCATGGTCCCGCAACATATCGTAGTAGTTGGTCATACCAAACTGCGCATTGGATAAGGTATAGCCTGTATCAGAGACCACAAATATCTGGCTCAGTGAAAAGGCGACCCGTTGGCGCAGTTGATCCTCTCCGCCAGCGACATCATTCCACCACACTTCGTGACGTGCAGCTCTGTTACTACCGTTGGAATTAGCTCTAACATAATCCAAATGAGCTGGCCCTTGAATGGCGAACTGATTGTCTAGCCATGCTTCATAACCCTGCGCTTGCACATCGACAATACTGGCTCGGGTGGGGCCAAATGTTGCCTGTGTGAGGAATCGAGACGCATCCACATCTGACGGCGTCGTTGCTGGATCGAAGACGGTGATAGACACACTGGCCACACCGCTCAATCCCGAATCATCAGTAACCGTCAACTGAACTAAGTAGTTACCAGGTTCTGTAAACACGTGCTCCACAATGTTGGCGCTTAGCTCTTGTTCATCGTCAGATCCATCTCCGAAGTTCCAGAGATACTCCGATAACTCCTTGTTAACCCTTGCGACCGATTCTGACGGATCGAACAAGACTCTTAACGGAGCCACACCTGCAACATTTGATGCAAAGCCAGGAGTAGAAATAACGGCAAAAGGCGTCTCACCATCGTCAATTGCGATAACCGCAAACAACGTCTCTGACCACTCTGAGCTTTCCGACTCGTAAACGGCTCGGACATGCCAGGTATTCAGACCACCGATGGGTAGTGCCGGTACCGTCGTGTACGTGCAGACGCCATCAGAGCACACCTCAGCTGGGACCAGACCATCAACAACAGGCAGTTGAACTCCGTCGCTGTTGGTCAGGAAAAAATCATAAGTCACAGCTTGCTCATCAGCAGACCACTGAAAATCTACAGTTTGATCGACAAAAACTGACTCACCCGTACGCGGCGCTATAGCGACAGGGGCGTCTGGTAAAATAATAGGTTCAGCAACAACCGAGAATGATCTGTCTACCCAGCTAGTCTCACCCAACGTGTTCAGAGCGCGCACTCGTCCGGTATAACTATCTGAGACGGTCAGTTGCGTGCTAGCGGTGAAGCTACAAAAATTAGTGCCACAGTCAGCGGGTATCAGCGAAGCTGATTCAAGGGCATTCGTAAATTCATCACCCTCAAACAGTGCGAATTCGTATTCTGTTGCTTGCTGCGATCTATTCCACGTGAAGGTCAACGCCTCGCCTTCTGTTAATTCAGATCCTTCCCTCGGTGAAGTAATTTCAAAGGGCCCCGGTGCGTCAGTTACCGCCGGTATAACTTCGAAGCTTGTGCGTGACAAAGCCAGCGAGAAGCCCAATGAATTCTCTCCACGAACTCGCCAAGCATGGTTTGCTGCAACTGGCAGATCAACAAGCTGAGTTATTGAGCAGTGTTGTGCATCGCAAGCAAGCTCAGCTTGAATATCCTCAACAAAGCCTGCAGTTGTTCTGTTCGCACCATCGAAGAAATGGAATTCATACGAGACCGAATCAGGCTCACGTTCCCAGGTAAATACAACAGAATCTCCCTGCGATAATTGTGCGCCAGTTCTTGGTGACACGTTGAACGTCTCTGAAGGTCGTTGTGTGGCTTTCTTGATAGTGCCAAATGAGCTTGATGTCCATGTAGATTGGCCAGCCGCATTTATTGCACGCACTTGCCACTCATAAGAGGTCGCAATAGGCAGCGCTATTGCAATATCAATCTCACATTCCGCAGCAGAGCATGTTCTAGCCAGGATACTGTCGCTTATCAGTACTTCGTTTGAATTTGCAGTGTCGAGCACGCGAAAGTCATAGCTCGATGCCTTGTCACTGGGTTGCCAGCTGAACGTCGCTTGTGAATCGACTTCCAAACGGCCATCTTGCTGAGGAGCAATCACTACCGGTGTTACTGGTGGCTCGGTCACAAGTTCAACAACATTGAAAAACGTCAGTGTCCATCCTGACAAGCCCGCCGAATTTCTACCGCGAACACGCCAACGCTGATTTTCAAATATCGGTAAATTAACTTCTACATCATAACTACACAGTGTGCCATCGCAAATATCCGCTGGTAACAGGCCAAGCTGCCATGGTTGCTCACCAAAGGTGTCTGAGTTGGTGTCGGCATCAAAAAGATAGAAATCATAAGTCTCTACGTTTAGATCTTGCTCCCATGTAAACGCAAAAACCGTATTTTCTATGACGTCTGTGCCAATAGGACTTACTGGGGTAGGAACCGCCGGCTTTTCTTTCGGTACATCGGGCACATCGGGTACGTCCGGTCCCACTGTCGACACCACGTTAAAGGTTGAACGTGACCATGACGATGAACCAACTGCGTTGTTAACCAGAACTCCCCAGGCATGACCTTGCGCTTCACCCAAGGACACTTCAAAATTGTAAAAGCACAGTCCATCCTCACAAATGTCAGTGGCCAATATAGTTTGTGAGACATAACTGCCGCTTTGCACATCGAAGAGACGAAAACCATAGCTGCGGGCAGTAGGCTCTTCGTTCCACATGAACAACACCGAATCACCCTGAACGATATCAACACCCTCTACAGGGGAGATGGTTTGTGGTGTTGAGGGCTGTGTGGGCTGTGTGGGCTGTGTGGGCTGTGTGGGCTCTGTCGGCTCTGTCGGCTCTGTCGGCTCTGTCGGCTCTGTCGGCTCTGTCGGCTCTGTCGGCTCAGTCGGCTCAGTCGGCTCTGTTGGTTCTGTTGGTTCTGTCGGCTCTGTTGGCTCTGTCGGCTCTGTAGGCTCTGTAGGATCTGCCGGCTCTGTCGGCTCTGTCGGCTCTGTCGGCTCTGTCGGCTCTGTTGGCTCTGTTGGCGCTGTTGGCTCTGTTGGCTCTGTTGGCTCTGTTGGCTCTGTTGGCTCTGTTGGCTCTGTTGGCTCTGTCGGCTCTGTCGGCTCTGTCGGCTCTGTCGGCTCTGTCGGCTCTGTCGGCTCTGTCGGCTCTGTCGGCTCTGTCGGCTCTGTCGGCTCTGTC
>JALZUD010000043.1 GCA_023301725.1 Granulosicoccus sp.
ACAACAACACTGGCCACAACTAAGGTGGCCAGTAGAGACAGCAAACGTTTTAGTACGTAGCGCCACATACACTAATACAAGTGCGGCCTAGGAGCTTGATAGTAAGAATTAATTCACTCTTCCCAATAGACCCCAGTTAAATCATTCGCCTGCGTAGGGGCGTTCGCCCACAAACCTTTCAGCTTTACGCTGGCAACACCTGTTTTTGCTAACTGAAAAAGATAACCGTTAACGTAGTCGTCGGCAATGATTTGTTGAGCCTCACGTAACATCTGTTCGCGACTAGCAGTCTCTGTTTCTACATTGAACGCAGACATGAGTTCCTGCAATTGGGCGTTGTCGTATTGGAAGTAATAGTCAGGATTAGCGTAAACACCAATATCCAACGGTTCGGTGTGTGACACGATAGTGAGATCAAAGTCGCCGCCTTTAAATACTTGTTCAATCCACTGTGCCCACTCCACGTTTTCTATCTCAGTCTCTACACCAATGTCGCGAAGCTGTGCCGCAATAATTTCACCACCACGACGTGCGTAAGAGGGAGGCGGCAGTTTCAAAGACAAGGTAAGTCCGTTTGAATAACCCGCTTCAACAAGCAGCTCTTTCGCTTTTTCTGGATCAAACGCCGATTGCTCAGTGAGATCAACGTACGCTGGATGATGCGGCGCAAAGTGCGTTCCAATGGGTGTGCCATAACCAAACATGGCCCCATCAATGATCTCTTCCCGATTGATGGCATGTGAAATAGCTTCACGCACGCGTTTATCATTTAGCGGCGTAGACCCATTGTTCATTGTAAGAATGGTTTCGCCTTCGGTAGAACCAAGCACCACTGAGAATCGTGGATCGCTATCGAGCTGAGGCAGATTTTCTGGTGCCGGATAGTTGGGAAATACATCCACATCGCCAGCCATAATGGCAGCGAAGGCAGCCGTTGGCTCACTAATGAATTTGAATGTGGCTTTTTCTAACTGAACAGGTGTTCCCCAGTAATCAGGATTTTTGACAATCTCGACGCGATCTCCCTGCACCCAGTTAGCAAATGTAAATGGGCCTGTTCCAATCGGATGAGTGGCAGCCTCAGCAGCTGTGGCTTCATCAAGAATAACCGCATCGCCCCAAGCCAGATTGAACAGCAAACTGCCATCAGCCTGCTGCAGATTAATAGCCACATGTAATGGATCAATGACCTCAACACTGTCGATATTGGCGAAAAGCCCTTTTTGAGCGTTGGTGGAGTCCTCTGCCATTGCTCGATCCAGCGAAAATTTCACATCTTCGGCGCTGAATTGTGCGCCATCGTGATAAGTCACGCCCTCGTGCAATGTAAAGACATAGCGTGTGCCTTCGCTTTCAATGGCCCACTCCTTTGCCAATGCAGGAAGCACACTGCCATCGGGTGCAAAGCGCGTCAGACCCTCATAAATGTTTGCATAAACCACCTCGTCGATGGCGGCAGCAGCCCCAGCGGTTGGATCAAGGTTTGGTGGCTCAAGTGGCATTCCCAAGGTAATGTCTGTTCTAGCCGCTAAGGCCGAACCCGACAGAACCGCCGCAACAGTTAGTGCAATTACGGAATAATGCAATTTCACGAAAAATCTCCTTAATATTTGTATAGGCTAAGCGTGGCTAACAGCCACCACCAGCCTTAGTTTGGGTACGACCTTGAATTATTCAACGAATCTTTAATGGTGAGGCCGAAAGAGCTGTCTCATCCGCCCGTCATCATATCCTGTATTTCCGAAGCCTTACTCGAGTTAAAGAGTTGGATTGCAGATACACAGCCTATACCTGTGCCAAATGTCATGACAAAACGCTTAGTCTTGCATGTAACACGCATAAGTACACTCCTAATAGCGTTCAAGTGTACGGGCCTACACTAGTGTAGTGCGACCTTCAAATCGTTTGTAGGCTTTGAAGGTCTCAGTACACTGGAGTGGCGAAACCGTGAGCGAATGCATCGATCATGCGTTATTCTGTGTTTTGTCTCACGTTTTCCTTGGTCAACACACCCAACATGACTTCTTCGTTTCGCGATCGCCTGCCTCAAGCCTCTCATGCAACGCGTTTCTGGTGGATTCGCCACGCAAAAGTGCCTGAGGTCATGCACAGAATGTATGGCAGTTTGGATGTTGATTGCGACACCTCAGACACAGCTCTTTTTTCTGGCGTGGCTGCAAAGCTACCAGCAGATGCTGTCTGGGTCACCAGCCCACTCAAACGCACCCATCAAACCGCACAGGCACTCATCGATAATGGCGCACCCTTCAGCGGTAAGTTTGTGCAAGATGACGATATCGCAGAACAGAATTTTGGCGACTTAAACGGTCTGACGCACGAGGAGCTATTTGCCATGCGCGACGATGCTTATCTCGGATTTTGGCCATGGCCACCCGAGGAACAAGCGCCTAATGGCGAAAGTTTCCCCATGTTACGACAACGTGTTGAGGCATTTAAGACGCGCATGATAGCGTTGCACACAGGCCGGGATATTGTGTGTGTTGCACACCGAGGTACTATTCTTGCCGCTTTACAAGTTGCGCTAGACCAGCCACTACGCAACAGCGTTAGTGTTGACATTGGCAACGTATCGCTAACCCGCCTGACTCACCATGGCGACGTACCCGAAGATGGCCCACAATGGCGCATCGTTGATGCCGGTTGGCTGCCATAGAACATCTTCAGATGTAGGTACAGCACACGCTTGCGTGCTGTACCTACTTTTAAAGGTTCTTATCAGAACCCTTATTCAAACTAAAGACGTTCAAACACAGTAGCAATACCCTGCCCCATACCTATGCACATGGTAGCCAAGCCTAACTGACCATCATTTTGTTGCATGACATTCAGCAAGGTTGTTGAGATACGTGTGCCCGAGCAACCTAAGGGATGCCCCAATGCAATGGCACCACCGTTCAGGTTAACTTTGCGGTCCATGTCATCCATCAGTCCAAGATCTTTCATAACAGGTAGAGACTGGGCAGCAAATGCCTCATTGAGCTCTACAAAGTCAATATCATCTATCGTGACTCCGGCACGCTTGAGCGCTTTCTTTGATGCAGGTACAGGCCCGTATCCCATAATGGCCGGATCACATCCACTCACCGCCATGCCACGAATTCTGGCAATGGGTGACAACCCCAAGCTCATGGCTTTCTCACCCGACATCATCAGCATGGCAGAAGCACCATCAGAAATTGCTGAAGAGGTGCCAGCGGTAACCGTTCCTGTTTTTGGGACAAAAGCGGGCTTGAGCTTAGCAAGCGCCTCAAGAGAGGCATCCGCACGAATCACCTGATCTTTTTCGATCATTTGATAAGCACCGTTTTCGTCGTGCCCAGCGATAGGCACTATCTCATTATCAAACCGCCCCTCTATTGAAGCTGCATGCGCACGTTGATGTGAGCGCAGTGCAAATTGATCCTGTTGCTCACGAGTAATACCGTGCATTTGACCCAGCATTTCAGCGGTAACACCCATCATCATTGACGCTTTGGCCGCGTACCGACTGACTGAGGGGTTGATGTCTATGCCGTGCATCATGGGTACATGTTGCATGTGTTCAACGCCACCTACAACAAATACGTCACCGTAGTCTGTCATGATGCCTTGAGCTGCGATGTGTAAAGCACTCATGGATGATCCACACAAACGACTCACTGTTTGTGCTGCCACCTGCTTGGGCAAGCCTGCTAGTAGCCCAACACTTCTGGCCACATTAAAACCCTGTTCAAGCGTTTGATTAACGCAACCCCAGACGATATCCTCCACATCGCCTCGATCCACCTCTGGATTGCGAACGAACAAAGCATCTACCAATGCTGCCGATAAATTTTCTGCACGAACATGGGCAAAGCCACCTCCCTTGGACGTGGCCATGGGCGAGCGTACACCATCAATAATGACAACATCGCGTGCTGAATAACTCATGCTTGCTCTCCTGAATCAGTGCCTTGCTTCTGATGATATGTTTGACCCTTGCTGGCCATTTCACGCATCTTGTCAGTCGGATGATATAGAGGACCTAGTGCCTTGAACTCATCAGCTCGTGCACAGAAATTAGCTAGCCCCATCTTGTCTATATGGTGTAAGACACCTCCACGAAAGGGTGGGAAGCCTATGCCATAGACCAGCCCCATATCCACTTCAGAGGCGCTACTCACAATATTATCTTCCAGACAACGCGCCGACTCAATTCCCAAAGGAATCATCAGACGATCCAGCATGTCTTCAGCGTTGAATTCAGTCGCACCGTTTTGCACGCTAGCAATTACCGCATCAACGGACGGGTCAGGCAACTTCTGCGGCTTACCTTTCCTATCTGCCTCGTATTTATAGAAGCCTTTACCGTTTTTCTGACCCAATCGTTCCGCGTCGAACAACGCATCAATAATCGTCTTGCCTTCGCTACGCATACGGTCTGGAAAACCCTCAGCCATAACGCCTGCGGCATGTTTACCTGTATCCATACCAACAACGTCTAACAAGTAGGCAGGCCCCATAGGCCAGCCGAATCGCTCAAGCGTCTTATCAACCGCTACAAAGTCTGCACCATCAGCAATGAGCTTACTAAAGCCACCAAAGTAGGCAAACAAAATACGGTTGACCAAAAATCCAGGGCAATCATTGACGACGATAGGCGTTTTTCGCATAGCTAGTGCGTAAGCGACAGTGGTAGCAATGGCCTGCTCTGAGGATGTCTTGGCACGAATGATTTCCACCAATGGCATACGATGCACTGGATTGAAAAAATGCATGCCACAAAAATTTTCCGGACGCTTCAATGCAGACGACAATAGGTCGACCGAAATAGTGGATGTATTGGTTGTGATAATGGTGTCATCACTGACTTGCGACTCCACTTCGGCCAACACAGCCATCTTGATTTTTGGGTTCTCGACAACAGCCTCGACCACAAGGCTTACCTCGTTGAACTCTCCATAACTTAACGCTGGGCGAATACCATTCAAAATGTTCGCCATACCCTCGGGGTTAAGTTTGCCGCGCTTCATTTGGCCTTTCATTAACTTGCCAGCCTCTTCAAGACCGGCATGCAGCGCCTCCTCACGAATGTCCTTCATGATGATAGGTACGCCATTAGAAGCCGACTGATAAGCAACACCACCCCCCATTATGCCCGCACCCAAAACTGCAGTTTGTTTTACAGGCAACGCCGCCTTACTTTGGGCGCGAGCTAATTTCTTGAGCGACTGATCGTTCAGGAAAATACCCACTAGTGATTCAGCAACATCTGTCTTGGCCAATTTAATAAAACTAGCGCTTTCAAATGGCAGAGCCTCGTCACGCGCCTTGGTGCCATGCTTGGCAATCGTGTTAATGATCGTCATGGGTGAGGGATAGTGGGGTCCGGCCTTTGCCCCTACAAAGCCTTTGGCCGATTCAATTGCCATGGAGCGTTCAAGATCCGACAAAGCAAGTGGCTGTGTTTTTATGGCGCGTCGTTTTTGTAGATCTATCTTGCCCGTGACCACCTGATCAATCATGAGCTTTGCTGCAGCAACCAAATCACCATCCTTTATAACTGCATCTATGGCACCATCAACTAATGCTGCGGCTGCCTTCTTGGAGGCTCCAGTACACATCCACTCTATGGCGTTGTCCACACCAATAAGCCTTGGCAATCGCACCGAACCGCCCCATCCGGGCATGATACCTAACTTCACCTCTGGTAGACCCATACGCGCATCTGTTGAGGCAATTCTAAAATCAGCTGCTAGACAGATCTCAAAGCCACCACCTTGCGCCTCACCACTCACACAGGCAACCGTTGGAAAAGGCAGATCTTCAAAGCGATTAAACATGGCATTCACGTCGTCTAGCATGCCGCGAAGCACCGCATCAGGAGCGGAAAAATAACCGAGGAACTCAGTAATATCTGCACCCGCAACAAACACCCCTTTGGTGCTAGTCATGAAAAGGCCCTTCACCTCTTTCTCGGACTCAATAGCGCTTAAGACTTTACCGAAGTCGCTCAACGCATCTCTATTAAAGACGTTGATCTTTGAATTTTCAGTATCGAAACTGAGTTCCAGAATATCGAGGTCTCTGGACAACTTGAACATCGGACCTGCATACAGCATGGGCTTGATCTCCTCAATTTATGGCTGACAGACATAGCCAAACGAATGGTGCAGGGCGGGCTCATGAACAATCAGCCACTCTACAAACTCACTTTATTGTTATCACATTAGGGTACAGATGCTTTCCCGTACCGTTGGTTCTGTTAACTCTTGCCAAACTATACTTGATAGAGCCTATTGCCGCCTATTGTACTTGCACTCTTTACATGCTCCTGACATAAAGCATGTTACTGGGGCGAAGGTGGGGGTCTATTTGTTAAGTAACACGGATTCTTAGCGTTCGTAGGAATGACGTTTTACCGGTCTTTTTCCCGGTCGTCATTCCCACGAAAGTGAGGGTCCATACTTGAGGATAGCTCAGGATTCTCTAGTCTTTGCACGAATAACGAGTAGAACTCTTCTCCCTACGCCAGCGCTATCTTGCTAGAGAGAAAAATGTGCCTCATCAAGATCCATGAGATTGTCGGCTCCAGAGAGCATTGTCACCGCTAAAGTATTCGTTCGAGGCAATAGGCGTTCCATATAGAAACGAGCCGTAAACAATTTGGCTCGAAGAAATGTTGCGTCCCCTCGACCCGCCTCTAGCTGCTGATGTGCAGCCACTGCCGCTCTGGCCCAGAAATACGCCAGAACAACATAACCTGAATACATCAGATAATCCACCGAAGCAGCACCTGCTTCTTCTTTATCCTGCAGTGCGGCCATGCCAATTCGTTGAGTGAGCTCACTCCACTGCGCGTTGACTCTTTTTAGCGGATTGATGTAGCGCGCCACTCTTGTATCGTCTGCATTGGCTTGGCAAAACTTATGTATCTGATAGGTGAACGATTTGAGCAAGGCACCTTGTGAACCCAATACTTTTCGACCCAACAGGTCAATGGCCTGGACGCCTGTAGTCCCCTCATAAATCATGGCAATACGCGCATCACGCACATTTTGCTCCATACCCCATTCTTTGATATATCCATGACCACCAAAAACCTGTAGCCCAAGATTTGCGGCCTCAAAACCGGTCTCCGTAATGAATGCCTTTGCTATGGGTGTGAGCAAGGCAAGCTCCTGCTCTGCGGCAGCGCGTACTTCATCTGACTCACCTTTATGCGCAATATCTACCAGTTGGGAGCAACGGTAGATGAACATGCGCCCACCCTCTGCAAAGGCTTTTTGCGTTAATAACATGCGGCGCACGTCTGGGTGCACGATGATGGGATCAGCCACCTTATCTGGGTGAGCGGCACCAGACAATGATCGCATTTGCAGCCGGTCTCGCGCATAGGCAAGAGAGCCTTGAAACGCCAATTCAGCGTGTGCCAAGCCTTGAATCGCCGTGCCAATACGAGCCGTGTTCATAAAGGTAAACATGCAATTCAAGCCACGGTTGGGTTGCCCAATCAGGTAGCCTGTAGCGCCATCAAAATTGAGCACACAAGTGGCATTGCCATGAATACCCATCTTATGTTCAATGGAGCCGCAGTTGACTGCATTGCGGGCATCGGCATCACCTTTGTCATTCAACGTGAACTTAGGCACGATGAACAGCGAGATACCACGAGTGCCTGCAGGGGCGCCAGGCAGTCGTGCCAGCACGATGTGTACAATGTTGTCAGCCATGTCGTGCTCACCGGCTGAGATAAATATTTTTTGTCCGGTTATCGCAAAACTACCGTCATCATTCGCCTCAGCGCGTGTCTTAAGCAAACCCAGATCTGTGCCGCAGTGAGATTCAGTCAGGCACATGGTGCCTGTCCATTGTCCAGATACCAGTTTCGTTAAATAGGCTTGCTGCTGCTCTGAGGTGCCGTGCGCCTGCAAGGTGTTCATTGCACCATGAGACAGTCCAGGGTACATCGCCCACGACCAGTTCGCCGTACCGTTCATCTCTGACAATATGGATCCCAGCGAATCAGGTAAGCCCTGACCGCCTAGTTCAACCGGCTGCGTCATTGAGGGCCAACCGCCTTCGACGTACTGTTGATAGGCTTCTCGAAAACCCTCTGGAGTTTTTACAACGCCGTTATCCCACTGACAACCTTGCTCATCACCGACAGCGTTTAAAGGGGCAAGAACGTCACGTGCAAACTTTGCACCTTCTTCCAAAATCGCGTCTACCGTATCTGGGTCGGCATCTGCTGCCCCCTCTAGCTGCGCGTAGTGGGAGTCAAAGTCGAGCACCTCACGCAAGGCAAAGCGCATATCCTGAAGTGGTGGATTGTAATTGGGCATGACAGGTCAGCTACTGTTGGGTTCTGAAGACAGTGTCGACAACCACTGGACTCAGCTCAATGACAAGAATCGCCTAAATAGGTATCATTTTTGTTCATAAATGAAAAACAGCTTTATTTATCAATATAAATCAAAGCTTTAAAACAACATTACTTTTTGAAAAAAATAACAATATCGTCAATCTCAAGCTAACCTTACGGCATGATTCCTATTACAAACTACCGCGATAGGCCGAAGGCGTTTGACCTGTCCAGCGTTTAAAGGCCCTGAAAAAGGCACTGGTTTCGTCAAAACCCAGCAAACCTGAAACCTCTGACAAGGAAAGCTCGCCAGACACCAGATACTGCATGGCAGCCGCTTTACGCGAATCATCTTTGAGCTGTTGAAACGAGGTGCCTTCCTCGTTGAGCTGACGGCGCAAGGTACTCACGCTCACACCCAGCTGTGCACCCACCTCTCTTGCACTAGGCAACGCCTGTGTAAAGTCATCGCCAAACAACGCCAGCACACGATCACTTAACCGATGCTCGTGAAATGAAGGCACAATGAGCCTTAATGGCGTTGATTTTAGAAATACTGCCAACGTTTGTTCGTTCTGCACATTGGGCGAGGCAAGAACACCTGACTCAAGACAGATCATGGACTGTTCAGCATCAAAAACCAGCGGACATCGAAACATCTCCTGCCAGGCTTTTGACCGAACGGGCTGTGGAAAATTAAACAGCAACTGATGAAGCGGCAAACGGCGCCCAGCAAACCAGCAAAGCAGGCTATGCCATAAATAAAATGACGTTCTGATACCTACTGGATTCTCACCAGATAGAATTTCATCAAGCGTTTTTGTCTCTCTCGCTACAACGGCAAATCGAATGCATTGCTTGCCTTGATACTGCCACAACTCAGGTTTTACGCCAGTGGTCATACATACATCGAGGAACTCACCGATACGCTTGACTACTGATTCAAGGTTAGGGCAATGAATCACGCATAAGCACATCATTCTAAACGTGCCCGCAAGCACAGGGCCACCACTAACAAGCCCGAGTGATTCATCGTTTAATAACTTAATGGCACGTCGATACATTCGACCGAACAAGGCCGCATCCAGCTGTTCAAGTTGCTCGATAGTTTCAGCTACAACAATTTCACCTTCAAGGATCGCATTGGGGTTGTGCCCTTGATCTGACACCGCTCGGAGCAATGCGCGAGCGTAAGTGGCCGATATTTGTATCTGATCGCCAGAGGCTATTGCATCGTGTGCCATTGCTTTGTCCAGATACGCCGATGAAAGAGTGGAAACTTAAATAATTCTTCAAGCAAAAAAAGAGCAAACACCCAGCCTACATGAAGATTGAATACCAGAACACAAAGAGCTGTTAGTGGCACCATAACTAACCAGTTGGCCATCAGATGTATATTTAATGATGTTTTGGTATCACCAGCCGCACGAAGCACATTGCCACAAATAGCATTGGATACTCGAGGAAAGGGAATGATCAGTAATATCGGCAGAAAGCTAAGTAAGGCTAAACGAGTTTGCTCGTCAAGATCAGAATAAACCCAATTCATGGAACCAATAATAAGAGCGTACACCACCGCCACCAACGCGGCTGCAACGAATGCTGCTCGCCATGCTCTACTCAAGAACTCATCGAGGCTCAGAGCCGATAACGACTTGCCAATCATCTGCGCCAGCAAGATACCAGTGGCTTGTGTCCAGGTGTAACTCAATTGCCCAGCCACTCTTACCCATGGCGTAATCAATACCATCGCTGCAAAATGATACACACTCATGCTGGCATAAATTGCAATACACACCTGATTTGCAAACGTCATGCTAATAAAGGTTGCAGCAATTGGCCAGGAAAAGCTGTATTGCCGGTGCACTGTGGCTACCAAACTATCGTTTGTCCATCCACCCGCTGTATGCAGGTCATGGTGTGCACGATAGAAGCGATACGCCAAATAGACCATCCTCATGAACGCACCGATAAACGATCCCCACGCTGCACCTACTAACCCCAGTTCTGGCATACCGTAAAGGCCAAATATCAACGCAATACTGGTAATGATATTAACCGGTGCAGATATCAAGAAACTATAAAATGCCAATCGGGTTTTTCCACAACCGTTAAAATGACTGGTGAGCGCCGAACTGAAAGTTTCTGCAACAATGACCAGCAGAAATACGTACAAATAATTAACGGCACCTTCAGCAATACTCTGTGAGTGGGCCAATTTGTCAATCGCTACTTGACTAAAAAGCACAATCAAAACAATACCAAAACCTGCAATAACAACATTGATCAGCAAGCCACAGTAAAACGCACTCTTAAGATCCACAGGGTTGTCACGGCCGTAGGCTTGAGCTACCTTGATTTGCATTGCATTCGCAAAAGCAAATGTCGTCCCTAGTAGCAGGCCTGTAAAAATCGTAGCAATGCCAATGGCAGCCACCGCGTTCTCACCCAGAGAAGAGACCAGATAAAGATCAATGATAACCAGAGAGAACATCATAACCGCACGCAAAGCCATGGGCCATGCCATACGGAATATGTCGGCGTTCGTTGGTGTTCGCTGAGTGTTCAGGCTAGTAGTTCCAGAGAGTTCCATCGGTGAGGCGTGTCACAGGATGACTACCGGGTTCATATTGATACTGTCTGGCTTCGGTTTCATCAAAATCAACACCCAGACCAGGAGCCTCTGACACATACATACGTCCCCTCTCCATTCGATGCATTGATGGGAACAACGCATCACACGCAGCAGTACCTAGCACCAGATATTCCTGGATGCCGAAGTTGGGCGCCCAAGCGTTTAGATGCGCTTGCGCAGCCATGCACAGCGGTGAATGACTAGGCGCACCATGAAATCCTGTGCGCACGTGATGCAAAGCTGCTAGATCAACAATACGCTTTACGTGCGTAATACCACCGGCATAAGTCACAGCCACGCGAATGAAGTCAATGAGTTCCTCCTCTATGAGTTGCTTACAATCCCAGACAGAGTTAAACACCTCACCAATCGCCACAGGTACGGTTGAGTGCTGTCTCAACAACCTCAATGCTTGTTGATCATCAGCAGGCGTGGGGTCTTCCAACCAGAACAAGCCCACAGGCTCCACCGCTTTAGCAAATTCAGCGGCTTCTCTGGGTAGAAGCCTATGATGCACGTCGTGCAGAATCTTCATCTCTGGGCCAAAGCGATCACGCACTGCAGCTAATGCACCAGGCATGAATCGCATATAACGGTCGGTATCCCATACCTCTTGCTTCGGATGAACCCCACTGAAATCTGTAATAAATTGTTTATCCGTTTGCTTATGGGTGGAGACGCCATAGCTCTCGGCAGGCATACCCGGGACACCACACTGCACACGCACAGCTTCATAACCTTGTTCTTGATAGGCCGCGATAGAATCCATGAGCGCCTCCAGGTCTGAACCTGTTGCATGCGCATACACCAAGGCGCTATCACGGCTCTTACCTCCAAACAATTGATACAACGGCATATTGGCAAGCTTGCCTTTAATATCCCACAACGCCATATCAACCGCTCCGAAGGCTGCCATGGCAATGGGTCCACGGCGAAAGTAGGCACCGCGGTACATGAACTGCCACATGTCCTCACTGTTGCGCGGATCTTTGCCTATAAGATTAGGTATCAGATAATCGGTTAAATACGCCGCTGGCAATGTCTCTCTATTATTGAGTGTGGCATCACCAAGACCATAGATCCCCTGATCGGTCATCACTTTCAACGTGACGTAATTCTTCCCTGGCCCTCCAACAAATACTTTGGCGTCAGTTATTTTCATTAGCTTCACACCGCAAGGTGACGATTATCTATAGTCACGCCTATCTCAGCTCACGCACCAACATCAAATGTCTTGGGCACAACGACTTTGAAACTTCGATCTTGCGCATCAGTAAAATACAAATCACAGTCATAGCCTTGATCATCCAGAAAACTGAACACCCTCTGCGGCTTAGCCGAAGAATACGGCACCAGTAACGTCGCAATGCGCTGCCTTATGGCTTTCGGATAGCGCGCTGTCAAACAGGTACTCACTGGAAGCCCTGCATAATCCTCTGCCGCCACATCAGGGAAGCCCGTGTGCTGTGACAATTCAGGCGCACCCGCTTCAGACCACAATATCTGCCCATAGAACCCCGCTTTTTCCCCTGTATAACGAAAGCTCGTAGCACTAAGATCCATGGGCGCATTAGCGTGTAACAACCAATCAATAGACACAGGGCTAGTGGCATCGACTGAATCAACAATGACAAAATATTGATTGTTGACGAAATAGATGTCACGCAACACTTGGCTGACTTCAGGCGTTAGTGATTGATAGGCCGCAGTGGCGTCGCCTTGAATATAGACATGATCGTCGTGTTGAACAGCTTGGGTGATTTGTCCACAAGAACGCATGGCTTGCGCTTTATCCTTCCCGGCATACTGGCCTTTACCGTCAATGAGAATGGCATTTTTAGAACGCGTTTGCCTGCGCCAGTTCTGATGCATGGTGCTGTTAAAGGCGACATAGTGACCTGACTGGATGGCCAGATCTTCCCCGTAACCGGCAAGGCAAAATGCATTTTGATCCCCATGGCTATGGCTGACAGACCCATACTTTGAAGACTTCATAACAAACTGTATATGCTTATCAGGGTCTTGCATGTTTGACTGCACAGCAACCCAACCTACGCCTTTAAACCAACGCAGTGTGTCGTCGTTGGCGAGTGGCTGCGCCGTAATTATTGGAAAGTCTGACTGATACACCAACTCATCGAAATTCAGATCCCACCATCCGTAGTTATAAAACGCCATCTCTGTACCAGGATCGTTGCGCTTTATTTCGTCGTAATACCACTGGTAGGCGCCATTGCCAGTCACACCGGCAAATTGCCTTAAGTTGTATCCAATTTTCAAGGATGGCAAATCACCCATGGTGCTGTCATCACCAAACGTGGCACGCCGTGTATCAGGTGCTTTAGTAAATAAAGGAAAATCACCTGTACGCTGAAAAAACGGACGCTGATAAAGATCGATCTCAGTGTAGTTTTTCAACAAGTTAACTGCATCAATCAGGTAAGCCATACCAGTCATCCAGTAATGCGGCCCCTCGGCCCATCCGCCTTGCTCATCGCCCCAAGGTGAATACACGGTGGCTAAAAATTCAATGGCATAGTTCAACCAGCCCTCGGCTTCAGGTTCGTCATCGAGTAAAGCAATAGAGGCTGGAATTAACACAGCAGAAACAGCTCTTACCGCGTGACTATCAAATGGAAACAAATGAATGTTTGCATGTTTGATAATGTGATTGGCAGTTTCACGTGTACGCACCAACAGAGCCGTGCGCACCTTATCGCGCTCTTCAGCAGTCAGTTCGTCATATAACCAATCGTAACCCCAAGCCAGAGCGCCATTAACTCTGAATGCCCATTCATCGGTGTAACTACGCGATGTTGTGCCAGCAGGGTTCCAGGAGGCCGTTTCCAGCAACCATTCTTTGCCACGGGCAAGTAAGGCTTCATCTTCAGTGATAACACCTGCTACCGCTAGATGCCTGATGGCATAGATCAGCTCTTGCAAATCGATATAGGTTTGACGCCAGATCTTGGCGGTTCTTTTGTGCCCAGGATAACCGGCAGGCTCTTTCAGGATGTCTCTATCCATCCATGGCAAAACGGACTTGTTATAAAAAACATCCCACGTGCAATAGTCTGGCTTGTCCGTAAGCTGTAATTTGAATGCAGCAATGGCATCTTTGTTCATCCATAATCTCGGATGATCCTTATTTGATGTGTTAAACCGCTCAGCTCTTGAAGGCAGCGAGGTTTCAGGCACATCGGCCGATACCGTGAACTGACGATCACTGCTCCAGTTAGAGATGTTTGATTGTTTAGCGTCTGACCATAACGCGTATGACCAGACATACGAGCCAGAAGCTAAGGTTGAATTCGGAGTGAAGAAATTTAACGGTATTGATGTAAAAGTATGCGTGCTAGCTTTTTCGTAGCTGTTCGTTTTCGCTATCCGAAGCACATAACGCGCATCATCCTCGATAGTTGGAAGCCACGAAAATCGAGGTGGATTTTCTACGCTGTGCGTATCCGAGTCTGGGGAGTATTGAATCGTGAGGCGCCCACTTGCAGGCTCGTCCAGAACTGCCAATTTAACATCACGATTACTGGCGCTTTGCATACTTTGCCTCTTGAAGGGTGGTTATTGGCGAAGGAAGATCGACACTGGCTTGAGCAAAAATATAAGTCAACGTCGTTCCCGTGAAAGCTAATAATTCAGCTTCTTCGCAGCATGGATCGCCACTTTCGTGGAGACGAAAAACAAAAAATAAATGCCATTCAGCAAAGGCATTAAGAGGTGCGCATAAAACGCACCTCCTAATTCTTAAACATAGAACAAACCACTGACTACTTGTATTGACGATCGTAGGCTGTATTCATGACTGCTAAAACATCCTCAAGGCCTTGTTTATTCAACTGCGCCATGTAGTCGTCCCATTCCGCTACAACATCTCCAGTGCCCAGAATCCAGGTTTGCTGTCGCTCAAGCATATAGTCCCTTATTCCGGGCCAGTATTTGTCATACACTTTTTGCTCATCAGCAGTAAACGCGACACCTAGAAATTGATCTATCAAATAGTCGCCTTCGTCGTACAGAGCAATACCTTCCAGTGCGAACTCGTTTGACCACTGAGTCTCGTAGTTGTAGTCTTGAAAATAACCACGACCCTGTAGCTGTGAACCAACCGCATAAAGCTGGTTATTGACTGGCTCATCGCTGTTAAGAACCGAATCTTTAAACACCGCTTTGCCATCGACCAAGTCGTATTGCTGACCCTCTACGCCAAAATTAGCCAAACGACGACCTGCCTCTGTAAACCAGAAGTCAAAGTATTTAATGGTTTCGACCGCGTGCTTATTCGTACCGCCAATTGCCCAACCGTCTGGCTTGATAGGAATACGGCGATGCTCTTCTATACGCTTACCTGATATAGAGGCAGGTGGAGCAAACGCTTTAAATGCAAAGCCGTCTATCTCTGAAGAGAGTCGGTTATATCCAGACGTTGATGCAAACCAGTCATGTGTAGCGCCACCTAGGTTTTCGGACAGCAAGAATTCACGAGACGAGCTACCACGTGTGAATATTTCAGCATCGATGAGCCCTTCTTCATACCAGCGTGCAACATTCTTTATACCATCTCGATATCCTTCCCCCGCATAAGGGTGTTGGATTTTACCGTCTTCCACCATAAAATCATGATAGGTGTCTGAACCTGACGAGCGGCCATCCCATAAAGTTACGAGACGAAGCAACTCAGGCCATTGGCGCGCGAAGTAAGGGACTTCATCAGCCTCGCCATTACCATTGGGATCTTGCGTTTTAAATGCACGAAGTACAGCTTCGAATTCATCAACCGTTTCTGGGGCTTCAAGATTTAAAGCATCGAGCCAGTCATAGCGTATAAAATACGCACGGCCATACTTACCGTCAGGCAGATACGGAATGTAATACATATTGCCATCAGCAGCAGATACGGCAGCTTTGATTTCTGGCTTCTCTTCAAAGAACTTTTTAAGATTTGGCGCGTGCTCGTCAATAAGATCATTCAAAGGTAGAAATGCGCCTTCAGGTCCATATTGATTAACAAAGTCTTTAATACGGCTTGAACCGACAATGTCCGGGATTTTTCCTGTTGCTAGCATTAAATTCAATGCTTCGGTTTTACCGGTGTTTTCACTGTCTGTTCGCATGTTGGCACCGACCGTTACATCCTTGAGATGGATGTTGGTTAATGCTCTGGCTTCCTGCTCCACTGGCCAGTCTTCTTCATAGACTGGATAGCGTGCATGATTCATTTGAATGCTGAGCTCTAACGGCTCATCCACAATCTTGTAGTCATCTTGTGCATTTGCCGTAGAGCCAAAAACAGCGCTCGACAATATGGCAGTTACTAATAGTGTTTTATTCATAAACTGCTAACTCCTCTCCTTTCGTGGTGGTTTTACTGCTCTACATTATTCCTTGACACCGCCAAGGAGTATTCCTTTTTCAAAATACTTCTGCACAAACGGATAGACAATAAGCACAGGAATAATTGAACAAACAATGATGGCACCTGTTACCGACTCAACACTGTACGGCTGTGATGACAAAGTAGCAGTAAATTCTTGATCGTCTGATAAAACGGCGATGGTGTGTCTGAGAAATACCTGAAGTGGTATTTTTTCTTCACTTTGTAAAAGTACCATTGCCCAGAAAAATCCATTCCAGCGAGCAACGATACAAAACAGCGTTATCGTAGCAAGAGCAGGTTTTGACAGCGGTATATACACTTTCCAAAGCACTTGGAAATCGTTAGCTCCATCCATACGAGCTGCCTCTTCGAAGCTTTGAGGCAGCGATTCAAAGAAATTTCTTAGCAAAATAATATTGAATGCGTTTACAGCAAATCCAACGATAATACCGATGTAACTATCAAGCAGCCCAAGATCACGCATGTTGATGAAAAACGGTATTAGCCCCGCGTTGAACCATAAAGTAAACGCCACAAAGAGGTTCCAGAAACGTCGACCAATCAATTGCGGACGTGATAAAGCGTAGGCTCCAGGAATGATAATGAGTAGGCTCATTATCGTACCGCCAATCGTATATATAAACGTATTCAGATACGAATTCCAAAATTTTGGCTCTGCAAGAATATATTTATAAGCAGCCAGTGTTGAATCGACAGGTGTTAAAACAACCTTACCTGAGGCTGCCGCAAAACCCCCGCTTAACGACACTGCAGCTATATAGATAAAGGGGTAAAACGTTGCTACCGTGAACATTCCAATAAGAATGGATACGACAATAGCAAATATCTTATCGCCCCTTGAGTACAGATTCATGTTCATTGCCATGAGCCGCCTACCAGAGTGATGTGCGCGAATACTTTCGCGATAAGGTATTGGCAGTCATTACCAGTACAAAAGCGACGATCGCGTTGAATAGTCCCGCAGCCGCAGCAACATCATACTGTCCGCTCTGCAAACCTTGGCGGTACACAAATGTGTTCACCACGTCGGCAGTGGACCATGTTGCTGGCTGATAGAGAAGAATAATCAGTTCGAAAGACACTTCCATGATATTGCCTATTCGAATAATCAACATGATGATTATAGTGGGCATGATGGAAGGAATCGTAATCCTCCACATCATCTGCCATCGGCTTGCACCATCAACAACAGCACTTTCGTACAGCGACGGATTGACGCCTGCAATAGCCGCTAGAAATACGATAGACCCAAAGCCTGCTTCCTGCCAGATACCAGTACCCACAAATATGGGCCGGAACCATTCAGGCCTTGTGAGAAAGTAAATGGAGTCTAGCCCAAACCACCCCATCACTGTATTGACAACACCTGCAGTGGGCGAAAAAGCGGTAGTAACGATGCCTGCAATAATAACAGTGGAGATAAAGTGTGGAAGATAGACGATGGTCTGCGCAGTGCGCTTATAGGTCGCATGCAAAATTTCATTAAACATCAGCGCTAGAATAATAGGCGCTGGAAATCCGAACAACAGATTCAAAGCGCTGATAATTACCGTGTTTTTTATAGCTCTGAGAAATTGATCATTACTGAAGAGCGTTTGAAAGTGTTCAAACCCAACCCAAGGACTTGCAGCAACTCCACGAAATATTGAATAGTCTTTAAACGCTATCTGCAGTCCGTACATGGGTTTATACAAGAACACGATCATCCATATAACCGTGGGCAAGAGCATCAGATATATTTGCCAGTCATTTCTGAAATGATCAGCAAGTCTTGCCAGCTTTCGGTTCGATGGCTTTACTTGACGAGAGCTTTCAATTGACTCGTCAGCTTTTTTAGTCGTAACACTCACGTCGCCGTCTTCCCGTCAATAGCAAGACCGCTTGTCGCATCAAACAGCTTAACTAAATGTGCAGGAGCAAACACCTCCTGAATATTTTGTAAATGATCGATATTGCCGTGAGTTTCGACCTTGATGATGACTTCAACTCCAGCTACGATGGCATGCAGCAACGCCTCTGAGCCGAGGGTCTCTACCAGTTCGAGAGATAATGGAATGGTGGACGATTGTTCGCTAGCCTCTAAAGACAGATGCTCAGGACGTATGCCAACAACAACTGACTGACCCTGTTCCACTGGTGTGGACTCAGGCACGTTAATTGAAATCTCGCCCACCTTCACGTGAAAGCCGTTTGAATTGGCTTCGACAACACCACTGAATTGATTCATTGGTGGCGAGCCGATAAACCCTGCAACGAATGTATTGACAGGATTCATAAACACGTCCATTGGTGTGCCAACTTGTTCTATCCTTCCATCGTTCATAACTACGATACGATCTGCCAAGGTCATAGCTTCAACTTGATCGTGCGTGACATAGACACTGGTTGCCCCAAGTCGCTTATGCAATCGCTTGATCTCGGCACGCATCTGAGTACGTAGCTTTGCATCGAGGTTAGAAAGGGGCTCATCGAAAAGAAACACCTTAGGCCGACGTACGATAGCTCGTCCCATCGCCACACGCTGGCGCTGCCCACCCGACAAATCAGCCGGACGTCGTTCAAGGTAAGGTGTTAGCCCCAGTATGTCACCGACCTCACTTACTGACTTGGCAATATGCTCTTTTGATTCTTTGCGTATACGCAGTCCGAACGCAATATTTTCTGCCACATTCAGATGAGGATAGAGTGCGTAGTTTTGAAAGACCATGGCCACGTCACGATCTTTTGGTGCCACTCTGTTCACCACTTTATCGTCTATTTGCAGTTCACCATCGCTGATCTCTTCAAGCCCGGCAATCATTCGAAGCGTAGTGGACTTACCGCAACCCGAAGGCCCAACCAGTACAACAAACTCTTTGGGTGCAATCGTTAAGTCAATGCCATGAACCACTTCGATTTCATCATAGCGTTTGACGATGTTTTGCAAAATGACATTAGACATAGGGCGCGCTATCTAAATTGTTGAGTACGAGTAGACCAAGTGGCGCGCCTTGAAGGCAGCTTCCTGATCGCAGATGAATCTTGATTTTCTATAAACGCCAGCAAGCCTGGATTCTGTGCCAGACGCTCTATCTCTGACTCTAGTGATCCGATGTGTGCAATTAAAGCGTCTTCGGAGGCTTGTTCATCCCCAGATTTGATTGCACTGACTATGACTTTATGCGCCTCAATTACTTGAAGCCCACGACGGATACCATTGATGCGCTTGAGATGTCTAACCCGGTTTACGTCGGCCTGCGTTTTTTGGTGGAAATGCCACACCCCATCCAAACCCGCAGCTGTAAAAAATGCCTCATGCAGCTCTTCATCAAGTGTTGCGAAGTGAACATAGTCTTCTGCACTCCAGGCCACGACTTGTTGTTCAAGAATTTCATCCAGCAACTGATGACACGAATCATTACTCGGCCTGCTAGCGGCACGCCGAACAGCGCCTATCTCTAGCTGCAACCTGATGAAACAACCTTCAATATAGGAGTCGATGCGGATCGGGGTAACGTAGGTTCCACTCTTTGGCACCACAGCCACCAGACCCACATCCTCTAGTCGTATCAGCGCTTCGCGTACAGGTGTTTTGCTTGAATTTAATACGGAGGCTATTTCTTTTTCAGAAACCAGCTGCCCTGGTTGAATCTCCATGGACACAATGGCGTTCCACAGCACCCGATAGATTTGCGACACCAACGGCTGACCAGAATCTAATGTGGCACCAGTTAGGGCATTGATGAGTGATGAGTGTTTTGTGGTCGCAGAATTCAAAGTGGAGGTTTCGGGAGTCGCCTGCTACAAATATGCTAGAACCTCAAACTAACATACTAGTTAAGAATTTATCAAGGCAACACACCATTGTTTTGAACATGACACTTGCTGTGGACAAGCAAAATTCATTTTTAATGCATGCAAAACATAGCTTTAGGCAATTGTAAATTCGCAACGCAAAAGTGGCCAAGTGATCAACTTCAAGAGCACCGTCAAATTAGCATCGCTAACTGCAGGTTCACCCAGAGAACTTGAATCACATTGGCCACTTCTTCTAACCACGCTGAAGCAATCAGCGCGTCCTACAGTGTGTTAACGAGACACTATCGTCAGTCTAGAAATCCTCCCAGAACTCATCGCCACCCGCCGCTTTCTGAACCGGAGGCTGATGAGCCGCATCATTACTGGCCTGAGCTTCGGAAGGCCTTTTGTGCGTTGAAGATGCATTCGATGCAGGCAATACACGGGGGCTCGAAGTTGCAACCCTAGGTGTCTTAGCTGCGCTCGAACTATCGTTCGATGAAAAGTACTCTATCTGGGATGTTAACAGCGTTGCTTGATCTCTCATTGAACGACTGGTTGCTGCAGCTTCCTCAACCATGGTGGCGTTTTGTTGGGTAACGCTGTCCATGTGCACCAATGCCTGGTTGATCTGCTCTATCCCTGCTGCCTGCTCATCACTGGCAACGCTAATTTGACCAACGATATCCGTTAACTTGGATACACTTTCGACAATGTGCTCCAACTCACCTCCTGATTCCTGCACTAGCTTTGTACCGTCCTTTACCTTATGGACACTGTCCTGAATGAGCTCCTTGATCTCCTTTGCAGCTGAAGCACTTCTGCCAGCCAATTGTCTAACTTCGGTTGCCACGACTGCAAACCCTCGACCCTGCTCGCCTGCTCGAGCTGCTTCAACAGCTGCGTTGAGCGCTAGCAAATTGGTTTGAAAAGCGATTTCATCGATCACACTGATAATGTCTGCTATGCGTTCACTCGCTGTCGTAATCTCTTGCATAGCAGTTACAGCCTGTCCAGCGATAACCCCAGTTGCAGATGCACGCTCTCTAGTTTGCATTGCCAATACATTCGCGTTGCGAGTGTTCTCGGCGTTATGTTTTACCGTGCTCGTGATCTCTTCTGTGCTGGATGCAGTTTCTTCCAAGTTAGCAGCCTGCTGTTCTGTCCGCTCACTTAACCCGATATTTGCATCCGACAGCTCGTTCGCGCCATTTCTAACTTCGACCGCTACTTGTATAGATTCCTCAAGAATAGATCTCAGCTTGTTACGCATTTTCACGAGCGATGCATAAGCACCTATGGCAGTATCGTCCCCGTCGCGATCAGCTAGATCACCACCACCGATAGCCTCGGCTGCCGCTTGCAGGTGACTTGGATCACCACCGATAAGCCGATGTAAATACGAACCCACAATTAGAGCAAGCAACGCAACTAAAATAGCTGACCCCACTGTAATCATCACGCTTTTGAGGATCAGTGCATCAATTTTTTTGAGTGCCTCGTCTGATTCCATGTGGCCTGTAATCGCCCAGTCAATGCCGGCTACCTCAATAGGAGCAAAAGCACTCAAGTAAGAAGTTCCCTTCAATGTCTCGATCATCGTGCCAGACTTGCCATCGTGCGCAAGCTCAACAGACTCTGACGACACTTCTTCTCTCAGGATGGTATTTTCTTCAATAAATCGTGATTGCGAGCGCATCAGATGATCAGAACCCAGAAGCATAACTTCGCCCGTCTCTCCCAATCCTCCATCGACCTTCATAATGGCGTTCAGCTTCTCCACTGGCATTTGAAAAGCGAGAATTCCTGTTATTTCCTCTCCTGAATAAATAGGGCTTGCAACAAATGATGCCGCACTACCATAGGAGGGTAGATAGTCACTGAAGTCTGCAAAAGCACTACGCCCTTTGGGCAAAGACAGTGCTTGTCTTGCCACTTGAGCTAGGCCTGTATCCCTATGAGGGCCATTAAATAGGCTGCCTGCAAAATCTATCTCTTTGTATACAGAGTAGACAATCGTGCCATTTTCAGGCTCTATTAAAAAGATATCGTAGTAGCCAAACTCATTCAGGAATTGATTGAATGCCGGGTGAAATTTTTGATGTGCAGTGTCATATGCTGTTGAATTGCCCACAGACGTCAACAAGTTTTTACTACCCAGAGAATTTTCGTTGTTTGTGATGTACACCGACTGCGCAATTCTTCCAGAACGTGTCTTTGGAATGAGTGACTCAGGGTCGCCGTATTTTGTTGTTTTGTCGGTTAACTTGCTGGCAAAATCATTTCTATAGAATCTGCGTAGGCTTGCATCCATCGCATCCATTTCTTTCGTGGTCGCGAGTGTATCGCTCGCTAGCGATTTAAACGAACCGTTAAACGCCTCCATTGCATCAGCTGCCATGAGGTTAGTCGACATCGTTTGATTCTGACTGATCACTGTATTCAGGTAGTCCTCTACAAATGCCTTCCTGCCATTGATCTCGGCAGTTAACAGGGTATAGGTTTTTTCCTGGAGCGAAATGCTCGCATCACGCGTAATGATATAGCTCACAACTGCCATGGGCACTAGGCCAGAGATAATCATGGATACAACGATTAACGTTCTCATACTCATTCTTGATCGCATTGTTACTCAACTCTCCAGCTTTGGCTGCATTTTATGTGGACGGACTAGTACAGCATTCTTCCGTATCCGCTTCCCCTTGTATCAGCACCAAAGAGACATTCCTTTAGTCTTGTTAACATAAAAGAGGCGAAAACATTGTGGTAATGCCGACCTCATACAAAACCTCAAGTGCCATAGCAACTAACTCTAATTTGTTAACTTGATGCCACACTGGCCGATAGCCCTCTTATGCTCGTTTTCGTAGGCCCAAGCCGATATTGGGCTACCTATGCGAACTTCCAACTCTTAACTCATTAATAGCAAGCGGAAAAATCAGTATGGAGGACGACGAACTCGAAGAACTCAAGCAAATGTTTCTTGAGGAGTGTCTTGAAAACGTTGAGCTTCTTGAAAACGGTTTGATGCGCATGGGCGATGGAGAATGTAGCTCAGACACACTTAACGAAGTGTTTCGCGCAGCACACTCTATTAAAGGTGGAGCAGCAAGTTTCGGCTATCAACCCATGGCCGAGCTGACGCATCACATGGAAACATTGCTAGACGAGATGCGCTCAGAGAAGAGAACGGTGGATGAGGTTGATGTAGACCTCCTGCTAGAGGCTCTCGATATTGTTCAGTCCATACTGCACGTCAGCAGGACAGAAGGGGCGGGCGACAATGAAAACAGACTGCCACTGCAATCTAAACTAGAGCAAGCCGTATCAGGTGCAGAAGAGGCACAACAAGGCAATGAGACAGGTTGTGATACCTCTGAGAATCAATCAGCACCGATTCAATCGACTCATTGTTGGTTAATCACGTTCACACCAAATGCGAATTTTATTCAGAGAGGTAATAACCCCCTACCGCTACTCAAAGAGCTAGCACGAACGGGGGAGTTAGAACTCAACCTCGATAGAGAGAGTGTTCCAGAGTGGAGTACATTTGACCCAAAGCAAAGCTATTTATCGTGGAAGGGACGGCTCGTCACTTCAGAATCTGAAGAGTCAATACGCAGTATTTTTGACTGGGTAGAGGACGATTGTGTGCTCGATATCGTTCAGGAAAGTAAGACTCCAGCCGTATCAACGCCAATAGACACTAGTCTGACAACTGAACCAGTTGAACAAAAGGTAACTAAGGAAGTAACTCCTAAAGAGTCAGAAAAAAAATCGGAGCCTGCAGCTGCCGCAAAGAAAAATCCTGCAAGCTCAGAGGGCGCCTCGATACGAATTGCCACTGACAAGATTGACCAGTTGATCAACATGGTTGGCGAACTTGTCATCACACAATCGATGCTGAGTCGCGTTGGCGAGCAATCCGGGCCTATTGACGTGCAAGAGCTCAGAGAGCGACTTGCTGATCTTGAGCACCATACCCGCGATCTGCAAGAGAGTGTCATGCAGGTTCGTATGCTACCTATTTCATCAGCGTTTAGCCGCTTACCAAGGCTCGTGAGAGATTTATCTAAAAAGCTGGACAAAGACGTAGAGCTCACACTGACGGGAGGCACCACTGAACTGGATAAAACAGTTCTTGAGAGGATGGTGGATCCTCTGGTTCACCTTGTCAGAAATTCGCTTGATCATGGGTTAGAAGACAAAGCTGAAAGAGCGGAAAAAGGCAAGACGGGTAAAGGGCAGCTAGAGCTTAGTGCACGCCAGGAAAGTGGCAACGTAATCATAGAAATCAGTGACGATGGCCGTGGCATCAACGGTGACGTCATACTCAAGAAAGCCCGAGAGCGCGGCATTGTGCAGCCCGGAGAAGAGCTCAACGATGATCAAATCAATCAACTCATCTTCGCACCTGGCTTCTCCACCGCAGAGACAGTGAGCGATGTCTCAGGCCGTGGCGTTGGTATGGACGTTGTACGTCGTAACATCGTGGACCTTGGAGGGCAAGTAAACATACATTCGAAGTTTGGAAGCGGGACTACTGTAAAGATCAAGCTTCCATTGTCGCTAGCCATACTGGATGGTCAGCTTGTGCGAATTGCTCAGCAAACATTTGTCATTCCTATCTTGAGCATCATTGAGTCAATGGAAGTGGGCCAGACAGATTTGAGTGTACTACCAGGTGGTGACGAGGTCTGCTTGTTTCGTAGTGCTTACTTGCCGACTATAAATGTCGCCCAGCAATTCGAACTTGACACCTCTACAAACCCAAGAATGGTGGTTATTGTTGAAACACACAATCAGCGGGTAGGGCTACTGGTTGACGACATTCTAGGACAGCAGCAAGTTGTCATAAAGCCACTAGAAAAAAACTACAAAGCCGTAAATGGACTGGCTGGCGCGACCATCATGAGTGATGGCGCTGTCGCATTAATACTCGACCCTAATGGATTTGGTCAGATCGACTCTCTAAACGAAGCAGCCTGAACGAGATAAATGGGATGACTACAATACCTAATACTGCTGTATCAAACGAAATCTCTGAAACTGCAGACCAGTATCTAACGTTCCTCTTAGGGGACGGAGAATACGGCGTAAAAATACTGCAAGTGCAAGAAATAAAAAGCTGGGGGCCGTATACACCACTGCCTAACTCCCCAAATTATTTACTGGGAGTTATTAACTTACGAGGCTCCATAGTTCCAATCATTGATTTGAGAATACGTTTCGATCTTGAAAAAGTTGAATACACGTCCACCACGGCCATCATCATTGTCCACGTCGAAATAGAATCTCATACACGAATAGTGGGCCTGGTTGTCGATCTGGTTTCTGATGTACATCACCTTGCTCAAGATGCAATACAGTCTGAGGAAGAAGTCATTGGGAGTGCTAACGGAGGCTATATAAAGGGACTAGGGCAAATCGGTGAAAAAATGGTGATTTTAATAAACCTAGAGCCAGTAGTTACATCAAGTCTTGCCAGTTTACCTGCAAACATAGAAGCATGAACATTGTAGAGTTACCTATAGATTTCACAGCACCTAACCTAGCCGATATTCACAGCAAGTTAAGTGAGCTAATCGGTGCGGAAAGTGAATACTGCTTTGATGGAAGCCAAGTAAAAAGTGTGGATGGAGCCGCTATTCAACTATTAGCGGTTTGTCAAAAATCACAACCAAGCTGTATAGATTTAAATGTGCTTAAACCCACAGAGATACTTTCCAGTGCTCTGGAATTCCTAGACGTTTGCAAGTGCTCACCGATAAATGCCAACGAATGTTGAAACCTGCAAAAAACAATCAAACCTTTAAGCTTACAGATCGAGTATTTGGCGAGTTCCAAAAGGTAACACTTGCTAATACAGGAATTCATTTAGACGACACCAAGCGGGCGATGATCACCAGCCGTTTTTCACGTCGTTTACGCGAACTCGGGATGGATAGTTTTGATCAATATCTTGCTTGCATCCGCGACACCAAGCACCCTGAGTACGCAGAATTTGTAGATACAATAACAACCAACCTAACCTACTTTTTCAGAGAGCCTCACCACTTTGAGAAATTACGTGAACATATCCTGCCGCGTCTACAGGCTATAACATCAACGGCGGATCCAATTAGGATATGGTCTGCAGGATGTAGCTCCGGACAAGAGCCCTACTCCATTGCCATAACAGCTTTAAACGAGGCATGTGCCGGGCATAGGAAAGTAAAAATATTGTGTACTGATATCGATTCTAAAATGCTTCGACAAACCGAACATGGAAGCTATCGTTCAGCTGAATTAAGAGGGCTATCAGATCACGATAAGAATTTGTGGTTTAGTAAGCGACCAGACGGCACTGTAAGAGCCAACCCGAATGTAAGAGAATTGATATTCTGTCGATATCTCAACCTGTTCGACCCTTGGCCAATAAAGCCTTATCTGGATGTCATATTTTGTAGAAATGTACTCATCTACTTTGACATACAGAGACAAGAAAAATTGATACGTGGAATGGCCAAACTTCAAAAACCAGGAGCGACGCTAATTCTCGGACATTCGGAAACCATCGCCAACTGTGGCGATGTTTATCGCCGAAGCGCGAACACTGTTTACGAAAGAATCTAAATTCATTGAAATAGGTAGCAGCTGCTTATTGGTTTGTTATTCACTCAAAAATTTAGCCGGTAACATGATAGGAATGTATGCAATGCCCGTTCATAAAGTACTAATTGTTGACGACTCAAAAGCATTTTGTATGTTTTTGACAAAAATCATCTCCGCAGACCCAAGTTTAAATGTCGTAGGTTATGCGCTAGATCCTTTTGAAGCACGTGACAAAATCAAAGACCTCAACCCAGATGTCATAACGCTAGATGTTGAGATGCCTCGCATGGATGGCCTCACCTTTCTACGCAACTTGATGCGACTACGTCCGATGCCCGTCGTTATGGTCTCCTCACTAACAGAGCCTGGCGCAGCTGTCACTCTGGACGCGCTGGAAGTTGGCGCCATCGACTTCATGGTTAAGCGCCACACATCAGATAACCAGAGCATGGACGAGTATTGTTCTGAGGTCGTGCGTAGAATCAAAAATGCGGCAGCTGCAAACATTCGTAGAAAATGCGCAAAGACCACCGAAGTAACCGTTCCAGACGTTCCATTGTTAATCCAGCGAATTCGAGCAGACAAGCGTGTTTCCGGAGAATTGAAGAGGTTAGTTGCTATCGGCGCATCCACCGGTGGTCCTGAGGCTTTACGAAAAGTGTTAGCTGATTTTTACGATCCTGATTGTGCTGTAGTTTTGTGCCAGCATATGCCTGAACGTTTTATGAGTGCTTTTGCGCATCGGCTACACACTAGTTCCCAATTTTCGATCGATTTGGCTGTTGATGGGGAGAAAATCAGGCCTGGACATGTCTATGTTGCTCCGGGCGATAAGCATTTAGAGGTCGTCAACAAATCGGGCTCTTTGCATTGCAAATTGACTTCAGACCCTCCTCTCAGCGGTCATAGACCTTCAGTCAACACCTTGTTCAACAGTGTGGCAAAAGAACTTAAAAGGGGTGTTGTAGGCGTGCTGTTAACAGGCATGGGAGACGATGGCGCAACTGGGCTCAAGATGTTACACGATGGCAATTACCCGACGATAATTCAAGATGAACAGAGCAGCGCTGTATGGGGCATGCCCGGGCGCGCTTCCGAATTAGGCGCAGCAGATCAGGCGATCAGCCTCGAATCTATAGGGCCTGTGCTGAATGCTATTAATAAGAAGGCCGCGTAGCAGCCGGGTGTGTGCAGATCCTGCGCACACCTGAGGTGGCTGAGAAACCACCGATTTAACGGGTGCCGGCACCAATCGCTTGGTCATATCATCAGCTTCAAACGTCTTGACAATAACAATTCTGGACAAATTCCCCGCTATAAAAAGCGGCAACGACGACAGAAGCGAAGTTTAGGCATCAAACCCCGATTTTACGCGATAGCTTTACAAGGATGCCAACCAACGCTAAAACACCCTATAGATCTGATTCAAGCCGCTATTCGCTTTCTGTAGATACTTAAATCCTACAGATTCATATCTAGCCTGCAATGCCGATGAGTCAGCACATTCGAGCAGCAAAACGCGGCCACCTACTATTGATTGAGCCTGCTGAGCAAGAATCAAAACTTCATCAAGCAGGCTCTCAAGGCTTAGTCCGCAGTGGTAGTCGTCATCCTTACCCACTTGTCCAAGCAAAAACGCTTTGATAGTTTCAGGTTGCTTACTGATTCCGTCCACACGCTTGCCCTCCGATTTTGATAGTTGCGCCAATTCACTTATTTCAATTTCAGTGAATGACAGGGCAAAGTATGCGCAAACTCTAATAACGTTTGGCTCCACCTCGGCAATCATCAAATAGGTTCGTGCAGTTTTGGCTTGCTCAAACCTGATGGCTGTACGGTACAAGAAATTTTGCACGTCCTCATCCCTTGCACAACTGAAGTGGCTGAACAGTTCGGTCAGCTTGTCGGGCGACTGTTCTTGTAGAGCGTCAGATAGCCCTATTAGATACGGTTCAATAGTGCCGCAGCCTTTTTTCGATCAGCACGTGATTTATCAGCAGATACAGTTACAGGCTTCGTGCTCTTAACATCGGCTCGAAGTTGCTTTGCTGCCTTGTGCTCGGTTACCACAAAGCGCTGGTCAAATGATGATGTAGCCATAGTCATACCTCATTATCAGCTGGTGCCTACTGAAGACTCCAGAATACTCATATACTCACTACACATTACGACACTATCGGCATAGATGGTTTAAAAATTACGCCAACGCCAAAGAACGTGAGCAAGATCGCAACTAGCTACGCCACAAGCCAGCGACACTTTCAGATTGTATGTACCAGCTATGTACCAGATTGAGAATCTGAAAACTGAGCATAGGGAGAAATCACCTAACTAATTGATTTAACTGGTGCCGGCACCAAGAGTCGAACTCGGGACCTACTGATTACAAATCAGTTGCTCTACCAACTGAGCTATACCGGCATGTTAAACAACGAACTGGAATTCTATCAAAATTCACGCCAGATTCTGGCAGCTCGCTAACTTCATACCCGCCGAAACAGCGGGAGCGCAGAGTATATGCATTTTATGCGCGTTCGGCAACGCACAGAGGGCATGGATGTGAAATATTTTTTAAACCACGCCTTTTAAATCTAATATTCAATCAATTTGCGCTTGATTTCTTGACGCCAGCAACCTGGCGATTGGCTTGAGTGCCATAGGCACCGCCCAGTACTGCTACCCCCTTGAGTACCAGTAAAGGATCAATGTGCACTGGACTCAGCATCAAGGATTTCAGAATTTCAGACTCTCCGCCGGTCACGATAGTGGTTACAGAACCCACAGCCTTCTCCGCTTCCACCACAAAACGATCCATCGCACCCACTGAAGCGAATCCGGTGCCTCCGGCAATACCTGCTGCGGTGTTATCCGAAAACGGGCTAATCTCACCATCAGCAGCAAACAGGGCGGACGTGTATTTGCCCAATGAGCGTCGCATTGTATAAATGCCCGGCAGTATTGCTCCTCCCAAATGCTGACCTTGAGCAGAAATCAGGTCGATTGTCGTTGCTGTTCCAGAATCGATCACACACAAAGCGCCCGTGTACTTGGCACGCGCACCGATCATGGCTGCCCAACGATCCACCCCGAAAGTGGAGGGATTGGCGTAACCGTTTTTTAGCCCTCCAAATTCTGCACTGGAGACGACTGCAATAGGCTCAACACCCAAACGTACACTGCACCAGGCAGCCAGATTGGGCAATAGACGATCGCCAGCCACATTGGACACAACAACGCTGCTTGGTAGGCGCGTGCCCAGTGGCTTTAACCAGATGTCGTCGAGCACGTCATGCAAAAAAATGTCGTGCCACGCGAAGGACTTTAACGGATGCAGTCCGTCATCATTTTCAATAGCCGCCTTACATCGTGAATTGCCTATGTCTACCAGTATTCTCATAGCACCGTTCTTATTGATACATTGCCGCTGTAAAGCGGTATGAGCTCACCTGCTCGCTCAACCAGCAGCGCTCCGTGCGTGTTGACCCCACGAGCAACTGTACGTTCCGTGGAGTTATCTCGCACGATAGACACAGGCTGATCAGCTAGCCAGTCCCTAGCCGCCCATTCTTCTGTGAATAATTCCCAGCCATCCGCTACAAACTTACCGTGCATCGCCAGCACCTTATCGGCTATTGCTCCCACGAGTTTATCTCTATCGCTATTTGACAGTTTACTACCTGCATCGCTAATGGACGTGGCACCTATTCCTAAACTAGTAACATTTTCATCACGTCGCACATTGATACCAATGCCCGTCAACACATCACTTGCTGGCTTACCCTCTTGCAATCCGCCAGAAATTTCTTGCCCCTTCATTGGCAAAGTAGGTTGGATAATCTCGGTAAGCAATCCACCTAATTTGCGGTCATTGAGAATCACATCGTTAGGCCATTTCAACATGACAGGCAATTGCAAATGCTCCTCAAGCACTTGCGCCACAGCAATGCCCGTGACCAAGCTCAAACCCAAAAGTGCTTGAGGAGACTTGTACAAACGCGCACAAATCGACATCGTAATGTTACCAGGCAAGGTTTGCCATGCATTGCCACGCCGCCCAACGCCAGCTTGTTGCCAGTCGGTCACACACAGCTGTGGACGTCCTTGTGCAAGCAAGCGCTCAATCATGTTGTGTTGAGATCGTAACCACTCACTCGTGCTGCCCAACGACTCAAATCCATGAACATCAGCGCTGCTGAACTGCCCAGACGAGGCCGCTCCAACAATAGTTTTTACATCCGGCATGCACGTTTGCATCAGCTAACCTTTACCGCCGTTGCCGAAGTCGAGACCAGCCAAGCATCCACCAAAACTTGATCCACCACGCTTAGTACCGCAGTATCGCTAGGCGCACGCTCGATGGACAGAGCACTCTGGAACAACTGACCCAGCCTAAAATAATGTATATCGATAGAAGATGATTCCGCAAAGCGAGCCAATAGCTTATCTACAGCCTCTTTGTTAACAGCATATCCTTCCATGGCAATCAAGACATCACCCGCAGCTAAACCGGCACGCATCGCAGGGGAGTCACTCATGACATGCGTCACACGCACGCCACCTGCTGCATCTACAACATTGGCACCTAACCAATATACGCCGTGTTTGTTTTCGGCGATCTCTTTAGCACGGTTGCCGCCCATATCACTTGCCGACAGGCGTGGCTTCCAATCCAACTGCACACCATGAAATGCTAGTGCAGACTCCAACGGCAGATCTGTTGTCGAATACAGCGCCGCATCAAAAAATTCAGTCAGCTCAAGGCCCAGCAAAGACTTAACCAATGCCTGAGGCTCTTGTTCACCAATACCCTCACCTGTTTCTTTCCAGCGCTGCCATAGCTTCAGCATGAGTGCATCGAGCGTGATTCGACTTTCGCTGTTTGATCGCATCAAACTATCAAGGCATAATGCAATTAACGCCCCTTTTGCATAATAGCTTACGATAGCGTTTGGCGCATTTTCGTCTTGTTTATAGAACTTGTTCCAGGCATCAAAGCTGGATTCTGTAACGCTCTGCGAAAGACGTCCTGCTCCACGCTGCACTCGAGTGAGGGTTTTTGACAGAACACCTAAATACCGCTCCTGGCTAATCAGTCCACTGCGAACCAGAATCAAATCATCATAGTAAGACGTCATACCTTCAAAAAACCACAGTAACTCGGTGTACGATTCTGACTGCAACTTATAAGGCACAAAGCGCGCAGGTTTAATACGCTTAACATTCCAGTTATGAAAATATTCATGACTGCACAAACCCAGAAAATCTAGGTATTTATCGCTTACGCTACTGTCGCCAGCTGTGGGTAGATTTTCGCCAGTCACCATCAGCGCTGTTGATGCCCGATGCTCTAATCCACCGTATCCAGCATCAACAACCATGATTAAAAACACATAACGATCATAAGGTGCCGGGGCGCCAAAAAATGCTATCTCAAACTCACAAATTCGCTGTAGGTCATCCACAACGCGTTGCTCATCAAAGTGGCAGCGCCCCGTGAAGACTACTTCGTGAGGGACGCCTCCAGCGATGAAGTGAAGACGTTTAAAGTCACCCATCTCTATGGGGTGATCTATTAGCTCATCATAGTCCGTAGCCTCATAGTCGCCAAAACCCGAGGCATCTACATTGACAGCTTTTAGCGTTGTAGCGACGTTGAAGGCGGCAGCTTCATCATGCACCGGCCGCTGTAATGTCACAAGACTACGTTGCGCCTCTTGAGCGTCAACCTGCAAAAAGACACTCGTGCCGTTAAAGAATGCATGCGTACTGTCAACGTGGGCGGTTCGCACTGACAAATCCCAAGCGTAAACACGATAGCTCACAATAAGTGTCGCCAATCCGGCGGGGGCTTGCCAACTGGATTTGTCCAGTTTGGTCAACATCAGATTTTTGCCTTCACTACTGGCGGTGATAGACACAATATTTCGCGAAAAATCGCGAACCATATAACTACCGGGTATCCAGTTGGGCAGCTGCAATACTTGACCGTTTGGGTCAGGGCTAGTTATTGACAACTGAACATCAATTAAATGCGCGTTAGCATCGCTGATACCAACTGTGTAGTGAATAGTCATTGAACAATCCCAGCAATCCCCGTTTGTGCGCGTATATCAACACAAACGGAGATACATTGCAGGTCAATCGTTCAACTCATACTACGTATGCGGTAGCAGGCACTGGCATCCGGTACAACCAAGATGTATTTATGCTCACCAGATTGTTCACACAGGCCCGCCTTTGGCGACTAGCTGCGATTATTCAGCGTGTAATTAGCAGGAACAGATAACTGGCTTTCGCGAATTTCACCGATCTCTATCGACTTGACTTGTGTTTGAATCGACAATATCGGAGCCATATTGATTTCCTCAGCTTTTGCCTCTGCCTGTTCAGCAATTTCCTGCTTTACCACTTTTTTGCCCACTGATTTGAGAAAGCCACTAACGCTACTTACATCCAGTCGAGATTCCTTCTTCTCCACCACCTCTTCAGGCTCTACACAGGTTTCTCCTCTGGCATCCCACTGCATTTTTTGCGAAACAGGGTATCCAGACACGGCATCCAGTTGTGCCAAAAGGCGCTTAAAATCCTCAACTTGCTGATCATCAAAATCTGCCAGTACTTCATCGAGGAGAGCGTTAACGGCCTCCAACGGCAGCACATCGCTAAACTGATCTGGCAAGGAAATATCGAGTGATGCTCTGTAAGCCGCATCAAAAGTCTCTTCCATCTGCACAGCCTCCGCAACCATCCCAGTGATAGGTGTGTTCCAGGTGGTCGAACTGACCACATTGGTAGCAGAAGCCCCCTCACTATCAGTCATTACGAGCTGCCAATCCATCACGTACTCCTCAGCGGGAAAACCATTCACGTCCCGCTTTGCACCAGTTTTTACAATATTAAAATCGTTCCGAGTAATGTTCACTTCGCACTCGTCTTCTTCACGAGCGGCGGACACATTTTCTTCGACTTTCTTCGTATCAGCCGCATAGGTGTCTAGGGCATAGGTTGCCTCTTTTCCGCATCCTTCCAGTGCACATTCCGTGTATAGCTTTTTTCGATTGTCCATCTGCCACTCTAGGCCCTTGTCCAAACGGATAATCTCACTGGTGTCTGATTTGCGGGTGACTCGACTGAGTAAGTTGCCGGTATATTTTTCACTATGGTTGATCCTACGCATGTTAGGCATGGTGTGAAATACCGTCTCACCATCTCTGCCGAGTACTCCCTTGAAGCCACTGCTGCTAGAGCTTGTAGTTACTATGACAGTTCTTATTAACGGCGAGTTATCGTCCACCACCTCGACAGATTTAGAGGCGCAGCCACTTACCAATCCCAAGCCCAAGCAAGCGGCAATAGCTGAGGTTACGGGAGTTAAATAGGTCATATATGCATCATCCTGATTACGTTTTTATAAATGCGAAAAATGTTGGTCACCCTAAAGCCAGCCATACGCTCGGTCAATCAGGTTCGCTGTTTTTATATGCATAAAGAGACCTTCAAGAGATTATTGCCGTGACACAGTTCGCACAGTGCAAGCTCATCACTCAGGGCTTTTGTTAATGCGCCGAATCCGCCTGTATGCAAGCGCCAAACTCAACCACCAATCTTCCCTCCTGCAGCCGCCTGAAGAGGGCTACCCGGATTGCAATGGCGTTGAGTTTTGTTATCACCTCGCAACTAGGCGCCTCAGCCATAGCGCAGTCGGGTACGTTCAAGCATCGTGCGCCTGATGGCACTGTGACATTCAGTGACGCACCGATGAAGAACGGCGAAGTCATACGTACCAGTTACAAGGGCACCACCAGAGAACCCGTCATAGCTAATCCATGCCGCGGCTTGAGCACGGCACAATTGGATGCCAAGGGGCGCCAGCTGGATACGCAATTTGCCAGCGCGTCCATCGTCACGGGTGTTGATGCCAGTCTTCTCAAAGCAGTGGCTCGAGCAGAATCCTGTTTCGATCCGGCTGCAGTATCTCGAGCAGGCGCCGAAGGCCTGATGCAGCTCATGCCTGCAACTGCCCGCGACATGGGAGTTACTCGTAGTTTTGACGGCGAACAGAATCTGGCCGGCGGCGCACGCTACCTTGCCGCCATGCTGGCGCGCTACGGAGATGATCTTGATTTAGCCTTAGCAGCATACAATGCAGGCCCGGGTAATGTTGATCGCTACAATGGCGTGCCTCCATTTAAAGAAACCCAAAAGTACATTGTTTCTGTGAGAGCTTTCCAAGAGCGTTACAAACAACAGCAAGGCTAGGGTATTTGCAGCGTATCACCGTGGAAACAACGCTCATTACTCTCTGAGTCTTTTTATGTATCAACAAAGACAGGCTTACTGTTGCCAGTAAAGCTATAATCGCTGCTCGGATCCATTGCGCCAAGCGCCAGTCACATATGTCAAAACCCGAGCCCGTCGAGGCTAGCAATTTCATACGTAACATCATCGAAGCTGATGTGGCAGCGGGCAAACATGATGGGCAAGTGGTTACACGCTTTCCACCCGAGCCCAACGGCTATTTACATATCGGTCATGTCAAATCCATTTGCCTTAATTTCGGTATGGCCAGTCGCTTTAATGGGCGCTGCAATTTGCGCTTCGATGACACCAATCCGGTGCGTGAAAACGAAGAGTATGCGCAAGCCATCCGAGAGGACGTTAGTTGGCTAGGTTTTGAGTGGAGTGAGCTTCATCATGCATCTGACTACTTCGAACAGCTGTACACGTTCGCCTGTGACCTCATCCGTAAGGGCTGTGCCTATGTGGATAGCAGCAGTGCAGACGAATTGCGAGCCCTGCGCGGCACATTAACCGAACCTGGCACCCCCAGCGTTTACCGCGACCGCTCCATTGAAGAGAATCTGGATTTATTCGAGCGCATGCGCGCAGGCGAGTTTGACGACGGTGCCCATGTACTACGCGCAAAAATTGATCTGGCATCGGGCAACATGAATATGCGCGATCCCACGCTGTATCGCATCCGAAAAATAGCCCATGTTCGTACTGGTGATAGCTGGTCAATCTACCCCATGTACGACTACACACACTGCGTGTCAGATGCGATAGAAAAAATCACGCATTCTTTATGTACTCTCGAATTTGAAGATCATCGCCCCCTATACAACTGGGTGTTGGAACAGATAGATGCACCAGGAGAGCCTGAGCAAACAGAATTTGCCCGCTTGGCACTTGAGTACACCATGCTCAGCAAACGACGACTTATCCAGCTGGTAGAAGAGAAGCATGTTCGCGGCTGGGATGATCCGCGCATGCCAACTATTACGGGCATTCGCCGTCGTGGCTACACGCCAGCCTCCCTACGCGATTTCTGCGAGCGCATCGGTGTCACCAAGAACGATTCGTGGATTGAGATGATGGTGCTAGAGAACTGTATTCGCGACCAGCTGAACGTTGAAGCACCACGCCGAATGGCTGTCCTCGACCCCGTCAAAGTGGTGATCACAGATCTGCCCGAAGACTATGCCGAAACACTTAGCTTCGCCAACCACCCTCAAAACGAATCTGCTGGACGCCGTGACATACCGTTTTCCTCTGAATTATGGATAGAACGAGACGATTTCGCCGAGGTGCCTCCACCAAAATATCAGCGTCTCACTGAGGGAGGCGAGGTTCGCCTACGCGGCTCTTATGTCATCAAATGCAATGAAATCATCAAGGATGCGGCAGGTAACATCACCGAGCTGCGGTGCACACACGACCCAGACACACTAGGCAAAAAGCCTGAAGGTCGAAAAGTAAAAGGCGTTATCCACTGGGTGTGTGCGAAAAAGGGTGTCAATGCCGAGGTGCGTGTTTACGACACGCTGTTCACTGAGCCTAACCCGGCAGTCGCTGAGTCGTTTACCGACATCATCAACACAGAATCGGAAAAAATCTTGACATCGTGCGTTATTGAACCTTCTTTGGCAAATGAAGAACCTGAAACTCACTTCCAGTTCGAGCGTTTGGGCTATTTCGTTACCGACAGACGAGATCACGCAGCCACAACACCCACCTTTAACAGAACAGTCACTCTGCGTGACACGTGGGCTAAAAAATGAGTTGATTAGCTGTTTTCGAATGCGATAACGCAAGCGCACTCAAACTCACTCAAGCGCTTGCAACTTAGAGTAATAAAGCGCCATTAAGGTAAAAACAGAGCTATTTACCCGTCTATACACACTTAACATTGACGGATTCGGTTCTAGAGACTATTAATAATAGGATACGATTAGGTTTAAGAGAATGCCAGCTGCGCCTTGCCTTCCCGGGTCTTCAGCCAACGCTTCAGAAACCTTAGACGCTAAATAAAAAACTACACATTGGTGGTGAGAGAACTTTCATGCAGAAAAGCATACCTGTCATATTCAAAAGAAGCCTTCTAGCCGTTGCCATCGTATCGATGAGTGCTTGTTCAACTACACCGAGCAGCCCTAATCCTAACGATAGTGGTCTAACGAAAGTGGGCAAAGCGACTGCTAATGCTGGCCGTAAAACCTGGAACAGCGCAGCGTATTACCTAGGATTTCGTGACTCACGTGGTGGCGAAGGAACACAACAAACTCCATCCGATGACAAGCTGCTGACTGCCGGCAACGACTCAGCTAGCGGCGACACTCTAGAAATCGCCCCACTGGATGAAAAGCGTATTTTAAGTGCTCGTCCCCTGGCAATTGAGCGCAGCGACGACGACTCAAACAGTAACAGCTCATTCGTTGATCAAGATCTGGTTCACGTCGTAGCTGAGAACGAAACTCTGTGGGATATCGCTAAGAAAACCACTGGCGATGCTAACAATTGGCATGTTCTAGCCGACATTAACAATCTCCAGCAAAATGCCGCAGTATTCCCTAAACAAAAACTGCTCATACCGGGCGACATGGTCAAGCCAGACTACAATCCAGATGCAACAGCCACTCTCGCTGACAGTACCGATATTAGCGATAGTGCTGAAGAGGCTATCGTGATTGAAGAAACAGCTGAAGCTGATGCTCAAGTAGCTAGTGCCCCAGCCGAATCAGATGCACCCAGCGCAGGTGATCAAGGTACAGCTGTGATCGATTTACAAGAAGGTGAAACTTTGTGGGACTTTGCCAAGCGAACAACCGGCGATGCCACTAATTGGAAGCAGATTGCCAGCCAGAATAACTTCACCGAAAAACAGGCCACAAGTGTGCGCCCAGGGCAGAGCATCCAGGTTCCAAACGCTCTTCTGAGAGATCCTAGCGAGGTCATCGCCGCATCACAGCCTGCCGAACTGGTTATCCAGGCAGAAGAACAGACAGATGTTGCCAGCGCGACAGAAGCAGATGATGACAGTTCTCTTGTTGCAAGCGCAACGCAGGCAACCGACACTGTGACTGAGACTGCATTAGCAGCGGCATTGCCGGCTACACAAATGCTTGAAAAACTTGCCGCTGATGGTGCTGACAACCTCACCGAGAGTACTGCTGTTGTTGTCGATGCTGTGCAAGTTGATGAAGCCACTTACGAAACAACCGATGCAATCGACCCGGCAAACTTAGAAGACGACGCTGTTCAAATCGCCGAAAACGTAAACATCCCAGGCGAGATTACGGTTAAAGGTACTTACTACCCTAAAGCGGTATACAACGACGCCGATTTCTCATCGAGTTTGTTAATGCGCGTCTCACCAGGCACTCAATTGCAGGTTTCGCGCGCGATGGGCACGTGGTTTGAGGTAGAAACCGAAAAAGGTGTGGGTTATGTTCACTCACGTGACATCCAGTGAGACTTAAGCAATAGAACTTTGAAAAGCCCGGCCTTGAGCCGGTTTTTTTTTGGGCGTAACAAAGTCAAACTTGCTGAAAAAAGAACGTTTTGTGATGACGCTCTCATTGTAATCTTGAAGAGAGCGCGGTGTTTAACAGCCTACGAAGACGTCGCTTGTCAGAATAGCTCCACGTTGAATCGCTTGAACAACAAAGGGCTGGAATAAAAATGACAAAAAGCACCAGTACACTACGAATTTCAATCTGCGCACTAATTGCTTTAGCCGCCACAGGTTGCGCTACCACCAATCCAACCACCAGCGCACCAGAAGCAGCTCACGTAGCACCAGAGAGCTACACCTACCAAGTCAAGCCTGGAGATAGGCTGAGCGATATAGCTTTGAGCATCACTGGCAATATTGCTGATTGGAAAAGCATTGCCTCATTCAACGGTATAGATGATCCGCGAAGCCTTGCTGCAGGTGACACTCTTGTCATACCCAACGATCTGCTCCCTGAAAGCCTTAGCCATAAGGCAAAAACACACGATTCAGTGGCTCAGGTTGCTGCCAACACACGCTCGCCATTGTCCGTACCGACCGGCAACAGCGTAAGCGTTGCTCGAACAACAAAAGTGTCCAATGAACAGATTGCAGTGTTCCCTGTTTCTGTTAACCGTTCGTTCAATCTTCAACCCATTGTTAAACGCTCTGACAAACAAGGCATCAGTGCTAGCAACTCGCAATACGACTCGCTACCTCCAACAGTCACTGTGCTTGGTACCTACTACCCTATTGGTGTTTATGCTGAGCCAGCAAATTATTCTCAGCTAGTAAAACGCGTCGCACCTGGGACACAGTTTCAGCTACACAGTGAGGTCAATGACTGGTACAAGATTGTCACTGAGGACGGCTACGGATACATTCGCCAGAGCGATAGCGTTTTCGAGCAATAGCCGACCAAACTGCTACTCTCCGGTAGCAGTGGTAGTCGAACAATCTAAACTGGGAAGAGCCAATGTCGTTGATAACCCTCACTTTGATGCGTCATGCAAAATCAAGCTGGAAGCAAAACCACCAGGATGATCACGATAGGGATTTAAACGAGCGAGGCCACCGCGATGCGCCTGACATGGCGAAACGCCTACTCGACCGGGGCAGCATTCCACAACTAATTCTATCGAGTTCAGCGAAACGCACACGTCAGACCACTGAGCATGTCCTCTCCATCTTTGGCCCAACCTCTGTAGAAGTCAGTTTCGACAAATCGTTGTACTTAGCCTCTCCTGGTGTGCTGCTAAACGCGGTATTAGCGGTGCCCAATAACATCCAACACATCATGCTCATTGCTCATAATCCCGGCATTGAAGACTTGAGCGCACATCTAAGCGCGCAACACGGTGATGTAATGCCCACCGCAGCAGTTCGACAATTCACCTGTCAGACAATGGATGAGTTACAACTCGCCGCCGATTCCTTGCGCCGCTCAAATGGCTTGCAAAAGAACTCAAGCTCTATTGCACTAAGCTTCTCGGATTACCCGAAAAGTCGCAAGTGAACAGCCTGATAATGACTTGAGCCAAAGCTCTTAGACGTAACTCTAGGCCCCAATCTCCTGTCCTAACCCTCGGCCTCCACGATCCAAACCTAACTCTTAGCCAAAAGCCCTGTGCTGCAGCTAAGAGGCGTCCACTGGCGTGACCATGATAGAAGGCTTATCACCGCGTCGATAGTTACCGGGCTGCTTGATAATCGCAGCCATTGCCGTATCGCGCTCTTCAGCAGTGGCGTACCATCGGGTTCCCGCCCATTCGTCACCTAACAGATGTGGAAATCTAAAAGGGTCATTGGCTGGCAATTCAACCTTGACGCCAAAGGGTTTCTGGTTTGTGTCTATCACGGTATTGGGATCTCGTTTTTGTTGCAACAATTATCCGCTATATCGACCACCCCTGCCGTTGATACAGTGAATCGAGCCAAGCAAAACAGAATTTGTAGGTAATCTTGGTTTCTCACTAGAGAATTCACGGATAATGCCCCTATGTTTCATTTTTCATGCATTTCTCAGGAGCTTAATCATGAACCTTCGTTTTGCCAAACTCACAGCGCTTGCATCCGTCGTGCTGGTCTCAGCCTGTACTCAAGAGTCTCAGAACAGCATCGGACGCTCCATTCAGAACTGGACCGGTACGGACGGTATCATCGAGATCTACGCAGGCGAAAAGCTAGTCAGGCGTTTCATGGAAATCGACAAACTCTCTACCGCTGCTGGCACCAACAGCGGTGAATCCCGACCCTATCGCTTTGGCTACG
Organism: Granulosicoccus sp.; assembly: GCA_023301725.1. GTDB lineage: Bacteria > Pseudomonadota > Gammaproteobacteria > Granulosicoccales > Granulosicoccaceae > Granulosicoccus. The sequence continues at coordinate 40,805 of JALZUD010000043.1, forward strand.
GCATCATGGATGCCAACCTCAATGGCGTACCTGACAGTGGTGAGAAAAAAGTTTATTTCGAATTTAGCGACTATTCCACGTCGTACGTTTTCTACGAAAAACCCTGACCTACATCGACCAATAAGTATTTTTTCATAATTAAATGATTATTTTTCAGTGATTTAATTGACTTATCTATTGTAACTACTAAGGTCAGAGTGCTCCTGCCGATACACTATCGGCGTTGCGTTCTCACCCCCTGAAAGGGTCCGCACGTCGGACCCTTTTTTTTGCGTCTCATTCCCGCGTTATACTGCGCGGCGCAGCAGAGGACAAAACTATGCGGATGGATTATTTCAGCGATCTGGTGGAGAAAGCCATCGACGATTCGCAAGTGGAAATTACCGGAGACGGTAGCAAATTTGAAGCGCGCGTCGTTAGCGACTCTTTCGAGGGTTTATCAGTGATAAAGCGCCACAAGTTGGTGTACGCAGTACTCAATGAGCACATCAAATCAGGTGCGATACACGCGTTAAGTATCAAAGCATTCACTCAGAACGAATGGGCGGCGGCGGGTGATCAAAGTTAGCTAAGGCCCAGTTCTGGCTGGGCTGGTTCAGCTCAGCCGAAAAACTGCCTCCGTCATAATACGAGCAAATCACGCCAGAACGTTTTGAACATGGCGCGAATCTGGCATTCCCGTAAAGACAACACGGGTTACTTGCCTCTTGCCATGATTTGGAGCGCACCCGTGCACCGACCACGCCGGATTACGTGAGTGCACATTGATGAGACAAGAACGCCGCCACACAGACGCAAGTGACACGCCTTGGGTATCCGAGCTCGCACACCTTGCCTCGCAAACAGCACCCAGTGCTGAATCACGCATGAGCACCACGGTTAGTTGCGCTATCCGGTCGGGTAAGAAGGCGATTTTTGTACCACCCGATATGCCTCAGCTACAACCACGCACGTTACGCTACCTGCGTGCGTTTGCGCGTACTCACAACCTGCAGCTCGTTGAGGATCGTCGGCGTTTGGCCGTCACCCCTGTACGTGACATGCGCAATGCTCAGAGACCCACAATAGGCAAGGCTCTGGGAGAGCTGATGCAGCAACTCGGCTTACCGGGGACAGCACGACCTCAATCGTGGCCTCACCGATTGGGGCCTGACAGCCAGTATATCGAGATCAGCAAACTGATTAAAATGGCAGCCTTCGCAGCACCGCAAGCCAAACGCTCATCCGTGAAGCTAAACGCAGGCCTTAAAGAAATAACTAACACCCGTGCTCAGACAATCGATGTGTACGGCTGTAAGTTGGTCTCGGAGGAGATAAGCACTGTGCTGGGTATCTTCGAAACCGCTGGCTTTCGAGCAGTGGGTTACTCAGCTGGCAAACAATATGTCATGCACGTTTGTCTTGCCGGAGGCGCACTGTCAGAGCCCGAACTCTGGGCAGATTTCCAAACACTGACTAGCACCAACTTCCGACTGCAACTTCACGAAGCCAGAAACCCGTCCAGAGATATAGGCTTGTTTTACACCACAGTTTATCTCGACCTTGGTGAGGCACCCTCACCTTGGTGGCTCAATACCTGGGCTGAGAATAGCCAAAGCACCGCTAATTCCCTAGAACCTTTCACACTTCAACACGTAGGCTAGGGCAAACACCCTCGTAAGTTACTGGCTTTAGCACGCTAATACTGTATTCTTGCCTGCTGCCTTTCAGTCGCTTCAAGAAATCATCGCATGTCATTGATCAGGGTGCAAAACGCGTCCATTGCCTTCGGACCAACCGCCGTTTTGGACAAAGTCTCCATGACAGTGGAATCAGGCGCCCGCACGGCGCTGGTAGGACGCAACGGTGAAGGTAAGTCCACGTTACTTAAAATGCTGGCGGGCATTCATCAGCCAGACACCGGCGAAATCATCGTCAAGTCAGGCTTGAAAGTCGCCTACCTGCCGCAATCTGTTCCTGTGGATTTCACAGGCTCCACCTATGATGTCGTAGCGGGAGGCTTGGACACCATAGGCATCGTACTCGCTGAATTTAATCGCGAATCGCAACGTCTAGGACAAGGCGAAACACACTCGTCAGACGGCAAACAGCCGCTGATCGACAGATTAGCCACCTTACAAGATAAGATTGATGCACAAGATGGCTGGGCTATGATCCAGCAGGTTGAGCAAACGCTGTCTCGCATGCAACTCAATGCTGACACTCTGGTGGAGAGTTTATCTGGGGGCCTTAAGCGTCGCGTAGTTCTGGCTCGCGCGCTAGTGTCCCAACCTGATATTTTACTGCTCGACGAGCCCACCAACCACCTTGACATCGGTGCCGTTGACTGGCTTGAAGCTCACCTGCAGGGATTACATTGTGCACTCGTGTTTGTTACCCACGACAGAAGCTTTCTAGATGCCTTGGCGAATGACATCTGCGAAATTGATCGTGGAAACCTCACACAGTGGCCAGGCCGCTACGCACTTTACAAGGAGAACAAGGCCCGTGCCCTTGAAGTAGAGGCTGACCAAAATGCCCTGTTTGATAAAAAACTCGCGCAAGAAGAGACGTGGATACGGCAAGGCATCAAAGCCCGACGCACCAGAAACGAAGGCCGTGTACGCGCATTGAAAAAATTGCGCGAGCAACACGCCGCCAGACGAAACGTGGTGGGCAAAGCTCGCATGTCTGTCAATCAGGCAGAGAATAGCGGCAAGATTGTTTTTGAAGCTACAGATCTTAATTTTCTGCGTGGCGACACACACATTATCCGCGGGCTTAACACCTCAGTGATGCGTGATGATCGCATTGGTATTCTGGGACCCAATGGTTGCGGCAAGTCCACACTGGTCAAATTGCTGGTCGGCGAACTGGAAGCCACAACGGGCACGGTTAAGCGCGGCACGCAATTGGAAGTAGCTTATTACGACCAGCTACGCGCCATGCTCGATCCAAAGCTCTCAGCAGCTGATAACGTTAGCGGAGGCCGAGATACCGTTGAGATTAATGGCCAACCTAAACATATCATGAGCTACATGCAGGACTTCCTGTTTGAGCCATCACGCGCCCGTGCTCCAATAACCGCCCTTTCGGGCGGTGAAACTGGCCGACTTATGTTGGCAAAGCTATTTTTAAAACCCTCTAACCTAATCGTGCTCGACGAGCCCAGTAACGACCTGGATGTGGAAACACTGGAACTACTGGAGAGCCTGCTTGCAGACTACAAAGGCACGGTTATTCTGATCAGTCACGATCGCGAACTTATCGAAAACGTTGTCACCCGCAGCATGATATTTCAAGGTGATGGCAATTTCATTGACGTGGCTGGAAGCTATACAGACTTCGAGCGCGAACGCGCAACATCGAACACACTCAAGCCGGTGTTTGAGCAATCCAGAGACCTCTCTGAACACATGAAGAGCGCAGCTAACGCTGCAGCAAAACCTGTAGAAGCCGCTGCGAAACCAAAACCTGCCAAGCTAAGCTATAAAGATAAACTTGAACTGGAGTCTTTGCCGGGAAAAATCAATGAGCTTGAAGCATCCATAGCGAGTATTCATACCGCTATGAACAGCGCAAACTTTTATGATGATAAGCAAAAGGCTGATAAGTCCATTAAAAAGGCTGAGACCTTACAAACGCAGCTCGATAAAGCTTATGTGCGTTGGGAGGAGCTTGAGGAAATGACCAATTAGCCTCAAGGACGTCTAGAACACGTAACGCTGCCTGTATATACTGACCGAAACACATTCTAGGAATGACCATGTCGAATTTGCCTCATCCGCACCTCGATCTGGCCGGTAAGATCCGCCCCGGTCTTGATATTCTGGCCAACGAGATTGTCATTGCCCTGAAGAAGCGTTCGCGGTTTCATGTCAATGCCCCGGTCTATGAGACGGGGCTTGTTGTGTCAGACGCCTCACTCACCTTGCTTGAATACGCCTTGGGCAGCATTGAACGATGCCATGCAGAATTGGGGCGTTATACCTTTGCCTCACAAGAGGCGTTCACACCCGTCTCGAAAGTCTCCCCCGTTATTGATCGAGCGCCGCCTGAGAGCCCTTTGCAGGAAATGCAAAGCGGTTCAGGACAAAAAATTCTCGGCTTCTATCAGCAATGGCTTGCCCAAGCCTGCCCAGCGGGCGTAGACACAGACACCTACGGCGAAACAGTAACCAGTGATGTGGTGGCGCTGTTAGCGATTATGGAGCGAGTGAATCTGGGCAAGTCGGTTGCGGAAGCGAAATTTCTTGATCAACCAGGGGCGTTTATTGACACAGCTGGCGAACGTGATGGCCTGTTATCGCTACTAGTAAAAAAAGACAGAGAAGCTAATGTGCTGGCACTGGCTGCTAACCTTGCTCAACGCTATGACTTACCCACTGAACACGTGGTGGATACCTTTAAATTTATGATTGCTACCACTATCGAGATCGAGATCGATTACCTGCGCATGCGAATTAGTGGTGCATAAGCCAATCAACTCATCGTTCGAAGCAGCAAAGAATTGCCTTGCATATCATCAGGCTTATCAATACCCATCAGTTGCAAAATAGTAGGAGCGATAGAGGGCAGCGCGTTGCCATTGCCTAACTCCCACTGCTCAGAGTCGTAGATAGCGCAAGGCACTGGAAAAGTCGTGTGCTGTGTGTGCGGCTTGCGACTTACAGGATCAACCAGCATGTCAGCGTTACCATGATCTGCGGTTAGCACGATGGAATAGCCGTTGCTCACAGCAGCTTCCCACATACGCCCTACCATGGTGTCTACAGTCTCTACTGCTTTGACAACGGCCTCTGGCACACCGGTATGACCTACCATGTCGCCATTAGCAAGATTAACAACCACCAGCCCGGCGCTTGCCTCTTCCAATGCCTTCACGATGCCATCGGTCACCTCTGGCGCACTCATCTCGGGCTGCAGATCGTAGGTTGCCACTTTGGGCGAATTCACTAACAAACGTACCTCATCAGTTAGCGGCTCATCCTTGCCACCATTAAAAAAGAACGTCACGTGTGGGTACTTTTCTGTTTCTGCCGAGCGTACTTGCTGAATGCCCGCATCAGCAACCGCCTGGCCTAAAGTCACTCCAGGCTCATCACGTGTGAACGCACAAGCAAACGGATAACTCGACTCGTAGCGTGTCATGGTTGTCAGCGTGACCGGGATAAACTCTCCACGATCAAATCCCTCAAAAACGTCAAGCCCGATCGCCACACTCAGCTCTCTCGGACGATCGTTTCTGAAGTTGAAGAAAAATGCCTCCGTGTGTTCATCCCATGGCTCATGTGCGTCGAGCACAGTAGGCACCAAAAATTCATCGGTCTCATTGTTCTTGTCTGCCATGGACAGCGCCTCATCAAGATCCTTGGCACGTCTGCCGTCACCTTTAGCCATTGCTTTGAATGCAAGCTCTATGCGCTCCCAGCGCGTGTCACGATCCATAGCATAGTAGCGACCAGATACCGTTGCCAACACACCTTTAGCTGACGCTAAAGCGGGTAGTACACTATCGATGAATCCCTTAGCGCTTCCGGGTGCGGTATCTCGGCCATCGGTAATAGCATGAAGCACGGGCTTCACTTCATTTTTTTGACAAAGGGCTATCAAGGCCAGAAGGTGGTCAGTGTGGCTATGCACACCACCATCAGACACCAGCCCCAATAAATGCAATGGCTGGCCCTTTTTACGACATCGATCTAATGCCTCTACAATGGCTTTATTGGTGTCCAGCGAACCATCATTAATGGCATCACCAATTTTCACCAGATCTTGCCTCAACACAGTGCCCGCACCAATGGTGAGATGGCCCACTTCTGAATTACCCATCTGACCTTCGGGCAACCCGACCGCCCGACCTGAAGCCTCAAGCAAACAGGTTGAATGGTTGGCGTAAATACGATCAAGGTTCGGCGTATTAGCCATCGCTACTGCATTGTCCAGCTTGGATGGATTCACACCCACACCATCCATAATGATCAACAGAACAGGGCGCCGAGGACACAAGCTGCTTGATTGATTAGCGGACATGTTCATGCTCCATTAATGGGTATGACTTAAGAATTGATTAAACCGCCGCGCACATCCAAACCCTATAAAACGTTTGATGCACGTGACGCCAAAGGCCACCACTGCCTGCCTTGATTCTTAGCGCTTATTGTCATCGTCAGATGACTTCGGATCATCCACGGTATCAGACGAAGAATCGTCGACTTCATCAGAATCCATCAGGCTGTTTCGGTACGCGCCATTGGCATCAGGTTTTTTGATCAGTGCAGGATCAACTTCACCAATTTTGCGCTCGCCGGCCTTGTCTTGTGTGTCAGCACCAGAGTCACTCTTAGGCGTCTCTAACGCTGACTTGACCGGTGGCGCAACCGATGGCGAAGGTGCCTTGTATTGCGGGTCGTGAGATTCTGACCGAGGTGCACCCTTGCTTGTCGCTGATGAACCAGAAGGTGAAGTAGGATCTGGAACAGGGTCTGTAGGATCGGGTTCGCCATCGTCCTCGTCATCAAGGTTATCGCGTGATATTCCTGCAGCGCGCATACGCTGTTTGTATTTTCGCGAAAAGACAATACCCACTTCATACAACAGCCACATCGGTATGGCTAACAGCGTTTGAGAGATCATGTCAGGCGGTGTTAGGAACATGCCCACAACAAATGCTGCGACAAAAACGTACGGACGTATCTTGACCAATTGCTCTGGAGTCGTAATACCTACGGCCACCACAAGTACTGTTGCCACTGGCACTTCAAAGGCGATACCAAAAGCGAAGAACAACGTAATGACAAAATCCAGATAGCGCCCGATATCGGTACTGACTGTGACGCCTTCAGGGGCAACACTTGTGAAAAATCCAAACACGAGAGGGAATACCACGAAATAAGCAAAGGCCACGCCCAGATAGAACAGCCCTGTGCTGGACACCAGCAACGGTACGACTAACTTTTTTTCGTGGGCATACAACCCGGGGGCCACAAAGGACCACACCTGATATAACAGGTAGGGCACCGCCAAAAAAACACACAACATGAGCGTCAGTTTGAACGGAATAAAAAACGGAGCAGCCACGTCAATCGCAATCATTTGGCTATCGGGCAGATGACGCAATAAGGGCGCAGCAAGTGCTGTGTAAATTTTGTCTGAGAACCAGAACAGACTAAGAAAAAGAATACCCACTGCCAACAACATTTTTAGCAGGCGATCTCGCAGCTCTATCAGGTGTGATAGAAAACCCTGCTCCTGATCAACCGCTGAATCTGGTGAGCTCATACGACGCTCGCGCCACTATAGTGATGCATTGGGATAGCACAGATCATGTGTTGTCGGTACTCGATTTACCAGCGCTCTTGTCCAGCTTGGTGGACGCCGTATCAGGCTTGGAGGCCCAGCTTTGCGCCACTGCGCTGTCTTGCGTTTTGCTGGGTGTAACCACACTCTGATCAACACTCACCTCTTTAGCAACAGCAGGCTTTGTTTCGGACTCAACAGGCGTTTCAGTAGCCGTATTTGCAGGTTGATCAGGTTCATCGCTGTTGGCGTTCTTAACGGTCGTTTCAAGCTCATTTAAACCCTCCTTGGTGCTCTTCAAAATTGATGCAGAAGTTTCTTGGAATCCTTTTTTTGTCGAAGACACCATATCGCGCAGCTCGTTGATTTGCTCACGTTGGTCGCCAATCAGTTTTTTCAGATCGCCAGTTTCTAGCTCCGACGCCAGATCTGTTTTTACGCCTTTAACAAACCGTTGGAGTTTGCCAATCCACTGCCCAACCGTTTTGGCTACTGCAGGCAGCCGCTCCGGGCCGATAACAATCAGCGCAACGATACCAATCAATACAATTTCAGTGAAACCGACATCAAACACGGCGCGTCTTCTCTCGAGGCAATGGGCGGTAATTTATCGGACGCAATTGGCTTTAGGCCGATTTTTGATCGTCAGTTTTGTTCATCACCGTCTCATCGACCTCATTAGCGGCGTTTGTAGTGGCATCTTCCAGTTCGGCCTTAGGAGAATCTTCTTCCTTGACGGCTTGCTTGAAGCCTTTTACAGCCGATCCGAGATCGCCACCGAGGTTTTTCAGGCGCTTTGCACCAAAAATCAATACAACGATTACCAAAATGATCAGTAGTTGTGGAACGCTAGGCATACCCATTGTGTGTTTTTCCGTTTTGTCGTGTTCAAACGTTGCCGCGCGAAGCTTTCTCGGTATGTCCGGAAACCCCCTCGCGACGTTCTAGTTCTCTTAATATATCCGATACATGCAAGCCTTTGGCGCTCAACATCACCAACATGTGAAACCACACATCGGCAGCTTCGGATACCAAGTGTTGCGGATCCTCTTCCTTGACCGCGAGAATAAACTCGATGGCCTCCTCACCCACCTTCTTTAATATGGCGTCTTCACCGCGCGCAAACAAGCTCGATGTGTAGGAATTTGTCGAATCTGAGTGTTTGCGCAACTCAATTTCATCACTTAACCGCTGAAGTACATCACTCATGACCATTTCCGTATATTTGTGCCGGATCTTTGACAACGGGGCTCGTTGTTTGCCACCGCCCGGCATCATCCAGCTGCCTGTAAAAACAATCCTTGCGTCCAGTATGACAAGCGATACCGCCGATCTGTTCCACACTCAATAAAAGCACATCGCCGTCACAGTCCAGGCGAATGTCATGTACCTTTTGCACGTGCCCCGATTCCTCTCCTTTGCGCCAGATTTTTTGTCGTGAACGAGAAAAATACACTGCTCGCTTGGTCGCCACGGTCTCTTCCAGAGCTTGCGCATTCATCCACGCGACCATCAGCACCTGCCCACTCTGAGCATCTTGCGCAATCGCGGGAATCAAGCCCGCTTCGTTAAAGGATACGGCATCGAGCATGGGCTTTTTTTCTGACTATTGAGGCTTGCGTCACAAGGACGTTTTGAAGTCGATCAGTCTATCACGCAGGCGTTGCGTAACAGGCACATTGTCAGCAGCTGCAATCCACTAAAGCCTGACCTCAATGCCTTGAGCCGCCATATGCGCCTTGGCTTCGGCAATACTGTATTCGCCAAAGTGAAAAATGCTGGCCGCAAGAACGGCATCCGCTCCACCTTTGAGCACGCCATCCACCAAATGATCCAGATTACCGACGCCTCCAGAGGCAATAATCGGAATTTCTACCGCATCGCTGATGATACGCGTGAGCTCAAGGTCAAACCCGATTTTGGTTCCGTCACGATCCATACTGGTTAGCAGAATCTCACCAGCCCCAAATTCTGCCATCTTGATGGCCCATTGCACGGCATCAATCCCAGTGGACTTGCGCCCACCGTGGGTGAAGATCTCCCAACGCAACGCCTCATCTGGAGTAGACACTCTTTTCGCATCCAGCGACACGATGATGCATTGCGACCCCACTTTGTCGGAGGCCTCTCTGACAAGTTCAGGGCGATTAACAGCCGCGGTATTGATACCCACCTTATCGGCCCCTGCATTGAGGAGCCGACGCACATCGCTCACCTGTCGAATTCCGCCTCCCACCGTTAACGGGATGAATACTTCCGAGGCTACCTGTTCAACCACTTGCACGATGGTGTCGCGATCATCGGAGCTTGCCGTAATATCCAGAAATGTGATTTCGTCAGCGCCTGCCTGATTGTATTTACGGGCTACGTTGACAGGGTCACCGGCATCACGAATATCAACGAAATTAACACCCTTGACCACTCGACCAGCATCAACATCCAGACAAGGAATAATGCGTTTTGCAACCCCCATTCAAGCCCCCTTCACGCTAGCCATACGGCTTTGATAGTCGTCAGCAAGTGCCTGCGCTGCAGGTAGATCTATCGTGCCTTCGTACAAGGCGCGTCCCACAATCGCACCTTCAATACCTGTTTGAATATGCTCGCCCAGAGACTCGATATCAGCCAAGGTGGATACACCGCCAGAGGCGATAACGGGAATACCTACCGCTGTGGCAAGTGCAGCTGTTGCTTCTGTATTAACCCCTTGCATCATGCCATCGCGGCTGATGTCGGTATAGACAATGGCGCTCACGCCTGAGTTCTCGAAACGCTGAGCCAGCGATACCGCTGTTACCGTGGAAGATTCAGCCCATCCGTCAGTAGCCACAAATCCGTCATTAGCATCTAGGCCCACGATAACGTGTCCAGGAAATTCACGACACAGTTGATCAACAAACTCAGGTTGTTTGAGCGCCAAAGTACCGATGATCAAATACTCGATACCGGCATCCAAATAAGACTGCGCCGTCTCTATAGAACGAATGCCACCGCCGATTTGCACCGGCACGCCAGCACACGCGGTGCAAATAGCCTTAACAACATCGGCGTTTCTGGGCAACCCGGCAAACGCACCGTCCAGATCAACCAGATGGATTCTGCGGGCACCCAATTTTAGCCAACGAACAGCGACCGCAACAGGGTCATCATCAAACACTGTGTCGTCTTCCATGCGCCCCTGTCGTAAGCGCACGCACTTGCCATCCTTGAGATCAATAGCCGGAATAATAATCATGTGTCACCAGTTGTAGTGTATGAGCGCAAGAAACTTGTCAGTCAGGCTAAACCTGAGCATTCCATTGCACAAAATTCTTGAGTAATTGAAGACCCGCATCGGCACTTTTTTCCGGATGAAACTGACAGGCAAACACATTGTCTTGCGCAACAGACACGGCAATTCGATGCCCATAGTCACAGAAGCCAGAAACGGTATCGTTGTTCGAGGGCACACAGTAATAGCTGTGCGCAAAATAGAAGCGAGAACCGTCTTCAATGCCTTGCCACAGCGGATGCGCCTTAGCCTGCATCACCTTACTCCAGCCCATATGTGGCACTTTCAATCGTACGCCGTCGTCTGTATGCAATGGGTGCTCAAAACGTTTTGCTTCACCTGGCATAACGGACAGGCACTTGACACCGTCGTTCTCTTCGCTTTGATCAAACAAGACTTGATATCCCATGCAGATCCCCAGAAAAGGCTGACCCGACAGCGCCCCTGACAGCAATTCTGCCAAGCCATGTTGCTGGATTGCTGCCATGCAATCTGCTGCAGCCCCCTGTCCCGGGCAGACGATTTTATCTGCTGAACGAATAATGGCTTCGTCATCCGTGACAACCACCTCATGCTCGGGCGCTACGTGCTCTATAGCCTTGGACACCGAGTGAAGATTACCCATGCCATAGTCTATGACTGCAATGCGCTGCATTGTCTTTAGTTCCAATAGTTTAGTGAAGGAGCTTGTGCTACAAGCTGCCCTTGGTTGAAGGCATCGCATCAGCGGCACGTTCGTCAATAGCACACGCCATGCGCAACGCACGACCGAATGCCTTAAACAGTGTCTCTATTTTGTGGTGATCGTTCTCGCCACGAATAACATCCATATGCAGGGTTGCCTTGGCATGATTAGCAAAGCCTTGAAAGAACTCGGATGCCAAGTCAACATCAAAATTGCCCACTTTGGGTCTTTTAAAATCTGCGTGAAAATGCAGACCTGGACGCCCTGAGAAATCAATAACCACGCGGGACAGTGATTCATCAAGCGGCACGTAGGCGTGACCGTAGCGCGCTATGCCACGGCGATCACCCAGAGCCGTGTTGAACGCATCACCCAGAGTTATGCCGATGTCCTCAACGCTGTGGTGGTCATCAATATGCACATCACCGTCGCAAGAGATGCTGAGATCGAACAACCCATGCCTGGAAATCTGGTCGAGCATGTGATCAAGAAACGGCACACCCGAGGCGAAGTGTCCTTTGCCAGAACCGTCCAAAGACAGCTCGACACCGATGGATGTCTCCAGAGTCTTGCGCTCTAACTTAGCTATTCGAGATGACATCTTCTCAAAACTCCCGCAAAACGCGAAAGCATACACTTTCCCGACGCCAAGTTGACGTCTCAGTGCGCTAAGAATGAGTGCAGAGGCGTGGTATCAGCCTGTTTAGGCAAACAAAACTCGCATCACGAGCCGGATAACACAAAATTCGGTGCACTTTTTTCAACAAAAGGGCGAGTCTTGTCTCATCTCAATGTGGTTTAACTGAGGAGCAGCTCAGAACCCAGCTCAGGGATCTACGTTTAGCCAGAATGTCACGGGGCCATCATTAACTAGCGCGACCTGCATATCAGCACCGAATTGTCCTGCACCAAAACTGCTCACAGCCGGCTCCGCAATGGTCACCAGATACTCGAACAGCGATTTGGCCAGTTGCGGCGCAGCGGCTCCGGAGAATCCCGGCCGTCGCCCTTTGGCAGTATCAGCAACCAGGGTGAATTGCGGCACTAGCAGTAGTCCACCCTCGGATTGGAGCAAATCAAGGTTCATGCGCCCATCGTGATCCGGGAATATACGGTAACTCAACAATCTATCCAGAAGCTTTGACGCCGTTTGTTGAGTGTCGGCTTTCTCGATGCCGATTAAAGCCAACATGCCAACGTTAGTTCTCGCGATACAGTCATCAGAAACCGTGACAGATGCCTCATTTACGCGTTGAATCAGTGCTTTCATGGGTTTATTTTTGTGCTGTGTTTTTCAAAGTAAGAATTTTCCTACTCAAATTTCAGATTTTTCTGACTCGAATTGGCGGCTATTCCTATAGAAATTATCCTATCTGTCGTTGATACTAACGATGTTTTCAGGGTTGGCATAGTTATGGAGGCACCGCCAGCGTCTGCGCGACTGCACAGATGCTCTGCTCATTGATGAGCGTAGTGTTTGATTGCAAAATCAAAAGCTGAGCCGTGAAAAGTTCATCTCTGGCATGGAGTTGGAGATTATTGGAGCGACATGAGGTCAATCCATAAGCCTAAGGAATCTGCCTGCCCTAGCCCACGCTGTTACCCCCTAACCGTGGAGCTTTGGGCAGGCAGCTAGGTCTTAATCCTAGCGTCTCACCCAATCTCTGGCACAGTGCTTCAACATATAGCGCTTTCTCTTTATGCGATCAGGTCGTGTCGCACGGCTCTCAAGCGCCTCGACACCAGCAACAGAAAAAGCAGCAGGCTACACTTGTATTTGAAGCCTCCTGAGAACGTACCAAAAAGCATGTTACTGCTGCCTGTCATATCGCTCAATAACCACCGGAACCCTGCATGATTGCCAAAATCATTGGCATTACTTTGCGTGTGCTCGGTGCCCTGCCATTATCGCTTAATCAGCTAGTCGGTCGAAGTCTCGGTAGGCTTGCCTGGATGACAAACAGCAGCGCTCGCCGCATTACTGAATTCAATCTGCAACACTGCTTTCCTGATATGGACCAAAAAGAGCGACAGAGTCTGGCGTTCAATAGCTTGATGCATATCGGACAGCAGTTCACAGAGAGCGGATGGATCTGGCATCGTCCACTTGCGCAATCCCGCCCTCTCATTAAAGAAGTCATTGGTGAACAATTCCTAAACGACGCCATAGCGTCCAAGCGAGGCGTCATCATTTGCACGCCACACATAGGCAACTGGGAGCTTTCCCCCCTGTACATGTCGGGCTTCGGCAGCCTCTCCTATTTTTACAAAAGCCCCAGAATGTCCGAATTGGGGCCCCTATTAATAAAATGGCGTTCTCACATCGGAGGCAAACCCATACCCTTGGATACGGGCGGTATTCGTGAAGCCCTCAAAGTGTTGAAACGCGGCGATATTCTGGGAATACTGCCTGATCAGGAGCCAGACCAAGACAACGGGGTCTACGCGCCGTTTTTCAAACAACCTGCGCTAACCATGACGTTACTCTCGCGTCTGGCGGGGCGTAGCAAGGCTCACGTTTTGTACTTGGTACTGGAAAGGTTGCCTAAATCTCAAGGCTGGCGTATGCACTTTCTACCGTCTGATCCAGGTATTTACGACAATGACCCGCAGACATCAGCAGCAGCGATCAATCAAGGCGTGGAACGCTGTATTGCCATCGCTCCAGAACAGTACGTCTGGAGCTATAAACGCTTTAGCACAAAATCTGACGGCTCCCGACGAAGATACCCACGAAAATGATGGGTCTTGCATCACCCGAGGCAAACCCGCACAATGTAGCTTGAGCGAGCCTAAAACTCGCTAAATATGATGACTCAACGGGGTGCTGAAAAGCTGAGAGTCCGATTTGCTATTCGCAAGTTGGCACAACCCGCATAACCTGAACTGGGTAATACCAGCGTAGGGATTGAGTTGCTGCTCCGACAGTCATCATCCGATTAGCACTTCCGGTAACGATGATCATGTTTCACTCTCGCTATAACTTGCGCAAGCTTTGCAGTCCTAAGGCTCAATCGCGGCTGTCGGTTTTGACCGCAATGCTTGCCACCTCCTCTTTGATTTTTGGCAACGCCTACGCTTCGACTACGCTCACGGTATATACCGACGAATCGTTCACAGCTGACTGGGGCCCTGGCCCGATAATTAAAGAAGGCTTCGAAAAACAATGCGGCGACTGCACCCTTAATTTCGTGGCTTTGGACAGCTCAGCTGGCATTTTAAACCGTGTGCAACTCGAAGGTAAAAACACGAAAGCCGATGTCATCGTCGGACTCAACGCCAATCAGATTGCTATTGCCGAAGATTCAGGGTTGTTGGCTCCAAGCGGTGTTGACACCAGCGACCTACAACTACCCATCGAATGGGATTCAGACACCTTCGTGCCGTACGACTTCGGATACTTTGCGTTCATCTACGACACAGAGGCCTTGTCCTCACCACCGACTAATTTTGAAGAACTGATTGCATCACCTGATGAGGGCATGATCATCATTCAGGATCCACGCACCAGCACAACAGGCTTTGGTTTGTTGTTGTGGTTAAAATCGATCTACGGCGATGAGGCTGCCGCTAAATGGGAAGCACTGCAACCGCGGATACTCACTGTCACCAAAGGTTTTAGCGAAGCCTACTTTTCGCTGTTCCTCAATGGTGAGGCACCCATGGTTCTGAGTTACAGCACATCGCCCGGATATCACATGGAAGTTGATAAAACCGAGCGTTATCAAGCAGTCGCTTTTGATGAAGGTCACTACCTTCAGGTGGAGTTAGCTGCACTACTCAAAAGCTCACCTAACAAAGAGCTTGGGCAAGAATTTCTGCGCTACCTGATTGATCAGGACGCCCAAGCAACCATACCACTGGGTAATGTCATGTATCCCGTTGTAGAACTCGAAGATGGCCTACCTGAATCGTTCTCCAAACTTATAGAACCCGCAAGCACTCGGCTTTTCTCTTCAGAGGAGGTGCGGGATAATCGCCGCGCATGGATAGACGAGTGGCTTGAATCCTCTTCGGGATGGTAGAGGCGAATACTCGTAATTTAACTGACACCATGAGCCAAACGCCGTCGCGGGCGTGGCCATGGTGGCTTAGTGGCACTCTGTCGCTGGTACTTATTGCCTTGCTGACAGTGCTACCAATGGCAGTCATGCTCATTGAAGCTGGCTCTATCAACTGGTCGGCAACAACGTCCAACGTGTTCAATCAACGCGTTGTGATTTTTAGCTTTGTGCAGGCGTCGCTTTCAACCCTACTCGCTCTAGGGCTTGCATTGCCAGTCGCACTCGCCCTAGCGCATACACAACACTTTGCAGGTCGCAGCCTGATCATTACCCTGTTCAGCTTGTCGCTGGTTATTCCTACCGTTGTGGCCATCTATGGCATTGTTGCCGTATTCGGCAAAGCTGGCTGGCTGAGTGCTTTACTGGCACAATTTGGCCTTGATCCTATTAAGCTCTATGGCTTGCAGGGTATTCTCATTGCACATGTTTTTTTCAACATGCCTCTAGCTGCGCGCGTGCTACTCATGACGCTGGAATCCATCTCTCAAAATCAATGGCGATTGGCGCAGCAACTGGGCATGCGCCCACTGTCTATTTGGCGTTACATAGAATGGCCAGCCATTCGCGGACAACTCCCCGGACTTGCCTTATTGATATTCACGCTTTGCTTTACTAGCTTTGCCATTGTCATGACACTAGGTGGTGGACCTAGAGCCACCACTATTGAAGTCGCTGTATTTCAGGCGCTTCGGTTCGATTTTGACATTAGCACAGCAGTTGCGCTCGCTTTGGTGCAGCTTGGCATTTGCTTAGCACTGGCCTTGTTATCCACCCTGTTTAAAGCGGAGACTGGATTGGGCTTCGAAACCCTAC
This sequence comes from Granulosicoccus sp., assembly GCA_023301725.1. Taxonomy (GTDB): domain Bacteria; phylum Pseudomonadota; class Gammaproteobacteria; order Granulosicoccales; family Granulosicoccaceae; genus Granulosicoccus. Next base: position 56,916 of record JALZUD010000043.1, read on the forward strand.
TTAAACACTCACAAAACGGGCGTAAACTTTCGGATAAAACCCTTACAACGCCATGGAGTGGTGCTTCGCATGTTGCAGTGAACCTTATCGTTATTAGCATAGCGAGCATCTTCGTATTGGCCCCACTGCTAGCGCTTGTATTAGCAGGCTTTAATGACAAAACACTCTGGGTATTACGAGATCCTCAAACTCTGCGGGCAATACTCAATACGGGGGCCGCAGCCCTAGCAGCCGCAACGCTGGCAATAACGCTAGGACTTGGCTTACTGTTCAGCGCTCGGCATCTTCGAGTTCGTCTAAACCACGAGCGTAGTGGTTACGGACTACAACTAGCTGGCAATGTCATTCTTATACTGCCGCCTATTGTTTTAGGAACAGGCTTGTTTCTTTTGCTTCGACCCTATGCCGATGTTTTTTCTATTGGCCTGTTGTTGGTTATTCTCATCAACAGTTTGATGGCTCTGCCCTTTGTTATTCGAATTCTGGAGAATCCTGTCGTGCAAACTGCTCGCAAGCACGACGCATTAGTGCACTCCTTAGGAATTCATGGCCTATCCCGATGGCGCTTTATTGATTGGCCACAGCTACGCTCACCATTGGCTTTGGCATTTGCAGTATCTGCAACCTTATCGGCTGGAGATCTTAGCGCTATTGCTTTGTTTGGCTCTGAAAGAGTGACCACATTGCCGTTGTTACTCTACCAACGCATGGGCAGCCACCGACTGGAAGAAGCTGCCGTAACAGCAAGCTTACTTTTACTGTTGTGTCTTGCCCTCTTTGTGTTTTTACAATGGCTGATCAAGGAAAAAAAACATGCTAAAGCTTGATCAAGCGCATCTATCGCTAGGTGAACGGCATTGGACATTCAACATCAGTCTTCACGCAAGTTGCACCTATGCCTTGTTGGGCCGCAGCGGCTCAGGCAAAAGCACCTTACTCAATCTTATCGGTGGCTTTATACAACCCGATAGTGGGGAGATCGCTTGGCAGAATCAGACGCTGCTACAAAGCCAACCCGCACAACGCCCTATTACCACCTTGTTTCAACAGAACAATCTGTTTGAACATTTAACGGTATGGCAGAACATTGCATTAGGCATTGCGCCCAACCTGCGTCTATCAAATGATAACAGCCACCGAGTGGATACTGTCATCAAACACATCGGACTGGATGGCTATGCATCAAAGCGACCGCCACAGCTCTCGGGTGGAGAACAGCAGCGAGTGGCGTTAGCGCGCTGCCTGTTGAGACAAAAGCCCATACTCTTACTGGACGAACCCTTCAGTGCTCTGGATGCAACCACCCGCAATGAGATGATTGGTTTGCTGCACACAGTCATCAGTGATATTCGACCTTTGGTGATTATGATCACACATGATGAAGATGATGCTAAGGCGCTCAATGCACAAGTCTTGAACATGCAAGACACATCAGTGCATCTAGCCACTGATTCGACTAATTCTTAACACGGCTTGCCCCCGATACACCTTCACATCATGAGGTTCTCATCCAGTTTTTCTATGCGTTGAAAAAATCATGCAACACAGAAGCCACTCTGTTTACATCTTCGCTCGACACATCGGCGTGAGTGACCAAGCGACAACTCTTACCTCCGGCAGACAACAACACATTATGTGTTTTGGCAAACTGCGCCAGCTGCTCCCCCACATCGTCAGCAAGATCTAGCCAAACCATATTGGTTTGTGTCCAGGCAGCACGCACTGTTGCACCTTTAACACCGTCCATTGCAGCTGCAAGCTTTGCAGCATTATCGTGATCGTCTTTTAATCGATTAAGTCCATCAGTCAATGCAATCTGTCCAGCAGCGGCTAGAATGCCAGCCTGACGCATTCCACCACCGGTGACTTTGCGCCAGCGTTTAGCCGTGTTGATGAACTGCGAACTACCTGCCAATAAAGAACCCACAGGTGCGCCTAAGCCTTTTGACAGGCACAAAGAAACCGAATCAAAGCACTGGCCGATCTGTTTAAGTTCAACACCAAGCGCTACCGCGGCATTCGCTACGCGTGCCCCGTCCAGATGCAAACCCAAGCTATGTTCCTTGGCAAACACTTGAGCCTGCTGCATGCTTTGCAGACTCTGAACCCGACCGTGTTGCGTGTTTTCAAGACATAGCAGACGTGTTTTAGCAAAGTGTATGTCGTCTTCTTTTATCAATTTTTTGACTTCTTTAAGGTCCAAGCCACCATTAGCATCCCAAGGCAGTGTTTGTGGTTGAATACCCCCTAATGCCGCAGCCCCTCCACCCTCATATTTATAGGTGTGAGAATCATCGCCCGCAATGTATTCATCACCTCGCTGGCAATGAGTGAGAAGCGCCACAAGATTCGATTGAGTGCCAGTGGGCATAAACAAAGCGGCCTCATGGCCTAGCAATTCTGCTGTTTGCTCCTGCAGTGCATTAACCGTTGGGTCGTCACCATAGACATCATCGCCCACGGAGGCATCACACATAGCACGGCGCATTGCCTCATTTGGACGGGTCACCGTATCGCTTCTAACATCAATCTGCCTAGCTGCCACTGAACTCACACTCACCACCGTATTTGAAGTAATAAACACGCAATCGCCACGTGTACCGACTAAATTCTATTTTTGCGCAGACTATCCACTATTTGCCACTAATCTGTCGCGCATGCCTTAGACAGAGGCTAGCAAAAGACCAAAAAAACACCTTACTTGACAACAAAAACCCACAGTTGCCCCTCTTCTACCGACACTGCGATAGCGTTTGAGACAGCCACATTACTCAGCCCCAGCGTGCAGCCACTGCCAAGCTCCGCATCTTTGAGTGCGTAGTCGAGCCCTTGTGTACAAACACCTCTGGCGCTGGGCATGGGTAAAAGACTAATAGTTTGCGAAGGCAGTACAACGGCCACCAAAGGATAATCAGGCGTTACAACATAGGCCCTTACCGAGGCATCAATGTACGAAATTTCAAAAGGCCAGCACGCCTGAAGCGGCAACAGCCAGTTAAACAGGTGGTGATCACTGCGACCACCTGAAACACCTAACAAGGTCACACGACTGACTGATTGCTCAGAAAGCCAGTGCAATGCCAATTCAAGGTCGCTGTTGTTTTTACGGCTAGGGTAACTTTTGGTGACACTGTTTTTCAATCGGCCATCGCTCAATACTTCAGGCGAAACACTGTCAAAGTCACCCATAAGAATATCAGGCACCAGCCCCGTATCCAGACAATGCTCTATACCTCGATCTACGCCAACAATGATGTCACAAGTATCCACACGCTCACCAGGCCAAAACTCACAGTTGTAATCGCCTCCAGCAAACACCCACGCTTGCGATTTGACAGGGGTTGTGTTGATCTGGGCATTGTCAGCGGAACTGATACTACTCATTGATAAAACCATCGGCGAACGACAAGGCTTTCGTCAAGCCCACTAATGTGCCTGAAAATCGCTCGCCTTGAGTCTCATCCACTGAACTGAGTACATCTATATCTAACTGCAAGCCCTCGACCATAGCAGGCAACAGTCGCCCGCTCAAAAAACGGCTTTCAGCCACCAGCTGCTGTGCGCCAAGCTGATCTACTCTAATTTCTGATCCATAGACGTCTCCAAATGCTTCATCGTCAACACTCCATCGGATAAGCGACGGCGAGTCTATTTCACGCTCTGGAAAAAACAGCGCCATAGTTGTACCCTGGCCCGGATTGCGATCAAGGGTCAGTTTCGGTAATCCAGCATCCGGATTGACAGGTTCACTGACCTCCGGAGAGGTGAGAGCCACATAAAGCGAGCATGATTTTTGCCCAGTTAGCTCAATACAATCAGCTACCCACGATCCAAAGAAGGCCGTCAATTGTTGCTCAGGCTCTTCATCGTCGACGTTGTTGTCCTCAATAGGTGCAATTTCTTGCACTGCCAACGACGGCGCATTATTGACATCATTGGGTAACTGCTGAAAATTAGGCAGCTGGCAATCGGCGTCAGTGGGTAGGCGTAGCCCAATTAGCTGGCTTAACTCAAACACACCACTGTGTCCTGGTGGTGCTTGCTCTGCATTAACAGTATTGCCGACAACCGTTGCATGGAGAACTTGCCGCTCCCCCGTGACCGTGGACAGGTAAGTTTGCTGGATAAGCCCAACAGCATCTGGCACACCTTCAACCCAGTAGCGCTGCTCACTACCACAAGGCTGAAACGAATTTCGCTCAGCGCCAAAAACATAAAAACCCTGCACTGTCGGTACGGTGGCGCTTTGTAAACTTACAAGGGTGCGCAGCTCCTCTAATCGTTGATTAGACATATCAACAAGACATTGCTTGGCAATCTGTTCGGCTTCGCCCCGTGGCGATGAAAAATTCAAGTACCAAAGACAGTTCTGACGCCGATATTCTTCAAACGCTTGCTGTGATGATTGCAACCCTGACAACGATTCACCTGATAGGGAGCTTTCCAGAGAATTCGTGATCGACGCAATATTGGCATCTGAGATATCAAGGTAGTTATCCAGACAACCGTGTATCAGGTCAAGATCTTGAGATTGTGCGCTGCATTGCGCTAGAACAGAGTCCTCAACGCCTTGAGCGTAAGGGCTCGTCGCTGCTAATAGCAACGTAAAAGTAGCCGCAATACGAAATAACATGACCATGTGGCGCCTAACTCAGCAAGGGATGAACTTCCGATCGTACAGACTTTGCAGTCGTCATCCAATGGTGGCCACGAAACATATCGAAGGAAAGTTACACAATCTAGGCACAATTCCATCAGTGCAGCGGCGTATAATCCGAATTCCGTCACAATTATTGGTCGCTTGAAGCACTTGCCTCCAAACACCACACAGCGATAGCCACAACACAGTGATTCATCAAAAGGCACCAAAAGCCCACTCTGGCGCAGCTCTACTCTGGACCTTAGTCTGGATCATTGGTATGGCGTCCATAGCTTGGGCAGCTGTAACGTATGCGGTGCCAGCATTTGAAAAGAAACAGCGAAACACGATAGTACGCACGGTTGCCAGTATGAGCGAACTACCGCTGAGTATTAACATCGATGGATTCAACGCCACGCTCTCAGGACAGGTTCAGGACGCCGAGAGCAAAAAGTCCATAGTTGACGCATTGGGCTTCCATAAAGGTGTGTTCACTGTTAACGACAAGTTAAGGGTCGCTCAAATTGAACAGCCCACAGACTCACCAGCGACTCCTTTTGTATTTGAAAAGCTGACGGCAAACCTTACAGGCAAAACGCAAAGCTCAACGGTACGCGTACCGTTAAGATCACGCGATACGCGCCAAGCCATTGAAGAGGCATCCAAGCGCGCTGATGCCGCAACCCACAACGAATCTGCCAAAAGCGAAGAACTCGCAGCTGAACCTTCTTCGGACACGACGAGTGCTATCGCTGCAACAGCTGTTGTGTCGAAAGACAAAGAAACATCAGAGTTGTCAGGTGTCGCAGTGGCAAATGCAATTGACACAATACCTGTCACCACTGAGGCGCAAGATGTTTCAATCGCATCACACTCTTTAACCGACCCTGATACACACAGTGAACCAGCTGATACAACAACTCAAAGCGATACAACTCCGGTCGATTTAGAAGTACCGACAGAGATCGAGGCACAAGTTGAGACAGAAGCCATAGTGGAATCAGAGGTAGTCGTGGCTGCAAGCGTGAAGCCCGAGGCAATCGTTGAAGCTGAGAACAACGCGATCACAGAAACAAAGACGGAAACAGAGACAGAGACAGAAACAGAGACAGAAACAGAAACAGAAACAGAAACAGAAACAGAGGCAGAGGCAGAGGCAGAGACAGAGACAGCCAACATTCAGCTTGCAGAGCTATCCATACCGTTAGTGCAAACCCAGTCCTCTAGCTCAGGCGAGTCAAACGCAATAACCACTGTGCGCCCGGATGTACTCGTCGAAGAATTACTAGAAACCGCGCGCGCCGAGGTAAAGGCATCTCAGTTAAACAACACAAATGAGACAGCACCTCTGGATCCAACTACGCTTCAATCTGAAACACTAGCGTCAAAGACGCCTAAATCGGCAACAGAGACAGCACAGAAATTGCAACAGGCTTTGACCAGACTGCCGTCCACGCAAATTCTATTTGAATCAGGTAGTGCAGTATTGACCCCCGATAGCATTGACACTCTGAATCAAGTTGCTGATGTACTTATTTCGTACCCAGAACCTACCGTGTCTATTGAAGGACACACTGATGCTTTGGGTGAGGGTGTTGAGAACCTTGAGCTTAGCTTGGCAAGGGCTGTAGTAGTGCGCAGCTTTCTTATTGACAAAGGAGTGTCTATGCTTAACCTTCGAGCCAAGGGATTTGGTGAAGATATGCCTATCGCGAGTAATGATACAGCCGCTGGACGCGCTACCAACCGCCGAATCGAGTTCAAATTCTGATGGATTTAAATGAGTTAATCAGTCAGCTACAAAGTAATGAGCTAGTCAGTAAACTAATCAGTGCAGCCCAGCTGTACACGGAGATTCTCATCGCTATTGCTGCAGCGGGCCTGTTTGGCTTGTTCGCGGGGCTGATGATGCAACGATCTAAACACAAACGCAAACTTGCGCACCTCACTGAATCTAGCGAAGAACGATATGCCGCTTTAAAAGAGTCTGCAAACCGAGATTCCGAGCAACTCGAAGAACAATTGCAAGTCCTGGCAGCAGACTCAAAGTCATTGAATGCAAAAAATAGTGTTCTGATTGACACCGTAAAGCGCAACGACGCCACCTTGCAAAAGGCACGAGCAGAGTCAATAGAACTCAACCGTCGGCATACCGAAACCCAAGAGCGCCTGCAGCGCATAATCCAGCAAAAAGACAGAGAATTTGCTGAACTGGCAAACCCACGCGCAACAGGTAGCCAGAAACCGCACTACGTGAATTCAGAGTATTCGAACCGCGAATCCACCCTGAGCGATGAACTTGATACCGATTTGTACGCTGAAGAGACAGTCGCTATTTTTCCAGCGAAAAAGCGTGCTCAGGACTCGCACGACGCCGACGTAGTCGCTACCATACCCTCTGGCCGGACGCCTGACTCACCAGCTAAGAAGCGGCGCAGCATCACTGACGAATTTGACGCAGCGCTCGACTCAACACTAGACGATACAGCTGATCTGTCTGATATCGGCATCGAAGATTCAACTGTCGCCTTAACAGATGAGACACTGGCGATTGCACATCTGACATTTAAACAACGTTCAAAAGACGCCTAAACCCTCACCCTCTGCTCGGATTATCTTTTTAGATCACGGGCGCGTCCAGTACTCATCTTTTCCGAAAAGCCAGCCATCGAAAATGGCTGCCACTGCCCCGGAAAGACGTGTGCGCCTTGCGAATAGCCCGGATTAGATGAACGTTGATTTTGTCTGAACGTGTCACATTCTGATCGCGACTTACACAAACCTGTCACAGCCCCTACATAACCTGCTCGCGTTAATCAAAATTCGTGCCGTTACATGTGTCGTAGCCCTTCGACATCACTGGCATGAAAAAAATTCTCCCCTGCTTGCTCATCGGCGGTTGTACATGGTTTATTAGCGCGTGCGCCCCCGGTGACACAAGCTTTGCCGTTAGTAGTCAGTCACCTGCGATTGCACCTGCGCTGCCAGCATCTGAGGTTGCCAATGCAGTTGATGGTGGCCCTATGGCCCCACAAGACGCTTTTCGTTTGCTGGAGCAAGCCAGCTTCGGGCCCACGCTTAGCGACATAGAATATGCGGGCGCCGAGGGTGCCAATACCTGGATTGATCAACAGATGCAGCTGCCAACCACATTCATCAGCGATGGACTGGCGCAGTCGGATAGCGAGAAGTGGAATGAATACATCAATGTCTGGTGGAGAAATGCGGTTACTGCAGATGATCAACTACGGCAACGCGTGGCCTTTGCACTGAGCCAAATAGTAGTAGTGTCGGCTGATGACGGCCTAGGCGACGAACAGTTCGGGTTAGCAAACTACTACGACATTTTACTGCGCCACTCGTTTGGAAATTTTCGCAACCTGCTAGAAGACGTCACTCTAAGCCCAGTTATGGGTGAATACCTCGGCATGAAGGGAAACCGAAAACCCGCTGCAGACGAAAATATTCAACCCGATGAGAATTTTGCAAGAGAAGTGCTGCAACTGTTCACCATTGGCCAGGTACTGCTACACGACGATGGGACGCCTATAGTCGACAGTGACGGGGTACCACTTCCAACCTATACCCAAGCCACTATCGAGAATTTTGCGCGCATTTTTACAGGTTGGCATTACGCCAACGCTGATCATTTTATTTGGCCTCAGAACAGTGACTACATCAACCCTATGGAGCCGTGGGAACAGTTTCACGACACCGGTGCAAAGACATTACTGCAAGGTGTTGAAGTCGCCGCAGGCTTAGGTGCACGCCAAGACCTGAGCATTGCCTTGGACAATATCTTCAACCACCCCAATGTCGGGCCATTTATTTCAAAACAACTCATACAGAGACTGATAACTAGCAACCCGTCTGCCCAATACGTTAGCGATGTGACGGCTGTTTTCAACAGTAACTCACAAGGCGAGCGAGGTTCATTGGCAAGTACCATTAAAGCAATTCTAATGCATCGTGAAGCGCGACTTGGCCATCTGGACAATGTTGATGAGTTCGGCAAACTCAAAGAGCCACTGATTCGCATGACCCAGCTATGGCGAGCATTCGCACCAGATAGCATCCCAGCAAGCTTTGATTACAGCTGGGTCGAAAGCCAACTGGAACAGGCACTCCTAAGCTCACCCACGGTATTCAATTTTTTCCGTCCTGACTTCAGCCTGCCTGGAGAAATAAACGACAGAGGACTTGTTTCACCTGAGTTTCAGATTGTCGACGAGTCTTCCATTATCAAAATGACAAGCAAACTACTCTCGGCTTCAGTTTATTCGCACAACTACAACACCGCCAACACCCAAACAATAACCATCGATATAGAGCGCGAAATGCAGCTTGAGCCTAACCCGGACGAGCTCATTGAACACCTTAATCTGCTGCTACTTGGCGGGCGAATGAGTACAGAATTAAAAGACGAAGTAAGAGAACTGATGAGCACACGGGTTCATGATGGAGCTGAGTCACTCCGAGTCACTGAGGCCATTTTTCTGATAGTGACATCCCCGGAAGCGGCTTTACAACTTTAGCCACACCCATCGCGCATCCGCTTAAAAAACCATCGAATATTATGAATTCTTTTAGTCGACGACGTTTCCTCAAGCTTGGCACCCAAGCTATTACTGGTGCCGGCCTTGCGTTAGGAGCAAACCCTTTACGCTCACTGGCCTATGGCGCTGAAACAACTCAAGTGGCCACCGGCGGCTACCGAGCGCTGGTCTGTATCTATCTTGACGGTGGCTGTGATGGATTCAGTTTAATGCCACCTGCAGATATGTCTGGGCAACAGGCGTTTGCTCAAGCCAGAGGCAACTTGGCGGTAGGTAGTCATCAGATTTTAGATCTTGGCGCAGGTAGTACATTGGGTCTTCACGAAAACGCGGCGTCATTACAGCCGCTGTTTGACCAGGGACGACTCGCCATGATTGCCAATGTGGGCACTCTTATTCAACCGACCTCTGTCAGTCAATACAACGACAACTCAGTACCCTTGCCCGCGCAACTGTTCTCCCACAGCGACCAGAGCATTCAGTGGCAACAACTTCAAGGGCGTAAAGTGACCAATACCGGATGGGGTTCAAAGGCCGCAGACTACCTAGATAGTTATCAAGAAAAAGACTACCTCACCTCTATATCGTTAGCCGGATCCAACTATTGGCAAACAGGCGCATCGCGTCGACCGTTTACGATTACAGAAGATGGTGTTCTGCGCTATCAGGGAATGGATAATCAGAGTGACTGGGAACTGCCAAGAGTTGAAGCATTTCAGCGTGTGCTTAATCAACAACGCAGCCATGTAATGACTAAAGCCTATTCAGAGTTGCAGCGGCAGGCCATTCTGTCCACCAGCGAGTTGGGCGTAGCCTTAGAGCAAAGCGCTGGGCTGTTTAATGATATTCCCGAAGAGAACGAACTAGCGCAGAACCTTGCCATGGTGGCTCGACTGATCGAAGCGCAAGGCACCTTGGGCATGCAGAGACAAATATTCTATGTCCGGATGGGCGGCTTTGATGTGCACGATGATCAAATCACACGACAGCCGGAGTTGTTTACGCAGCTTGCGGAAGGCTTGAGATACTTTCAAGACAAACTCGACACGCTAGGTCACGCTGACAGCGTAACCACCTTCACGGCTTCCGATTTTGGTCGCTCTTTGCTCTCCAATGGCAATGGCACCGATCATGGGTGGGGTAATCACCTTATGGCCATGGGTGGAGCCGTCGATGGCGGCAAGGTGTACGGGGAACTGCCCCTGCTCGACACACAGGGTCCCAATTCCGTGCATCACGGACGCATCGTGCCGAGTCTGTCGGCAACGCAATATGCAGCCACCTTACTGGATTGGCTTGGACTGGATTCCGCCCAAGTCAATGATGTTCTACCCACGCTCGCCAACTTCAATCCGTCAACTAACCCTCAATTCATGTTTTGATATTGTATGGCGCGGCGGAAGACTTTTTCCCAATTGACACGAAACACGGATAATGAGACTCTACGTCTCAATACCGAAAGCTAAGCTTCCGGTACACACAGCCATTTAGTCACGTGCTTGCACGTTTAGGTGGATGTGGTGTCCATACACTTGTCTGATACCAAGACAACACTCAAGTCACCCAATTGGAGAATCTGCATGCGCAGCAAACTGCTCAAGACGCTCGGTGCCTCATTAGCACTCAGCGCCATCGCCACCTTTACGGCTCAAGCCGCCACCACCATCAAAATCCAGTCAGTACTAGGTGATAAAGCTGACGAAATCGTCATGCTTAAAGATTTCGCCGCAACCGTTGGTGAGCTCACCGAAGGTGAAGTCATCATCGAAGTTCTACCTAACAACTCTGTCGTCGCTGCCGCCGACGTCCTCGACGCTGTCGACAAGGGACTCCTTGACGGCGGTTTCGCATGGACTCACTACTGGTCAGGCAAGCACCCGGCAGCCATGTTATTCGGTTCGCCAGTTGCAGGCGCAGGCGTTGGCATTGACAACATCGCCTTTCTATCCTGGTTTCAATATGGCGGTGGTCGCGAACTGTACGACCGTCTTTGGGACGAAATGGGCGTTAATGTTAAAGGCCTGATGCTACAGCCAGTAGGCCCTGAAGCTCTGGGCTGGTTCAAAGAGCCTATCAACAGCATGGACGACTTTCGCAAGCTGCGCTTTCGCGCACCTCCCGGAATTCCTGGCCAAACCTATAACGATATCGGTGTAGCTGCTGTTGCCATGGGTGGTGGAGATATTCTTCCAGCTCTAGAGAAAGGCACTATCGACGCGGCCGAATGGTGCTGCCCTAAGCCAGATAGCGTGTTCGGCTTTCAAAAAGTTCTAAAGCACTACTACTTGCAGGGTCTTCATCAGGTTGTAGTCAACGCTGATGTGTATTTCAACGGTGACGTCTGGAACAAGCTAACACCACTGCAACAAAAAGCGATGGAAGTGGCTGCTGATGCCTCACTGAGTAAGTCCATGAGCTACCGTATCTACGAAAACGGCAAGGCACTAAAGAACCTGGTAGACAACGAAGGCGTGCAGTTGCACGACACACCAGCTGACTACTTCACTGAGTACATGGCGGCTGCTAACGCTACGCTTGAGAAGAACGCTGCAGAGAACGAATTCTTCGCAGAAGTATGGGATTCGATGAAAGAATTTGCTGATATCGCTGTGCCTTTCTGGGCTGGTGCGCAAACATCTAATGCTGCATTGGGTAACGCTTACGTCAATTCCAAGGAATAAACCAAAGTGAGAATGAAGAGCGAGTAACGCTGTTATCGCATTGCCCGCTCTATTGCCAATACGTTGGCAAAACAGGCTCTGAAGCATTCCAGCTTAGAGTCTGTTTTTCTTTGTACGATAGGGTATCAACGCTAACCCTCAACGCATTTTTACCGTTATCAACGGCGTGAATATTTTCACTAACGCATCACTGACACACTAGGCGCTCAAACAATGGCCGAAGAAATAGACCCCTCAAAACTGGAAATTGCCGATGAGTTGATCGCTGAACGCCGTTCAGCAGATCCCGGGCAATTACCCGATGACATGCCCCCCCTGCATCGAAAGATCATCGGCTTCATTGACACTATGAACAACTATGTAGGCCTTATAGTCTGCTGGTTTCTTGTACCGCTGTGCGCGGCGATGGTGTACGAAGTCATCGCTCGCAAGTATGGAATATCACCCACTGGCTGGTACGAAGAGCTGGTCAGGATTTTCACCAACCCTGAAGCGCCAAGCCAACTTCAACCAGCACCCACGCTATGGGCCTACGATGTGAGCCGCATGCTGTACGGCTCCATGTTCATGCTAGGTGCCGGATACGCCTTATCAAAAGGTGTGCATATTCGCGCCGACTTTATCTACCGTAACTGGTCTGATCGAACACAGGGCATCGTTGATTTGTTTCTGTACATAACGCTCTATTTTGTCGCTATGGGTTTCTTGTTCTGGTACGGCGCTGAATACGCCTGGAATGCTTGGTCACGCGGAGAACGCGCTATGGATACAGCTTGGATGCCGCAGCTCGGACCTATCCGTTCGGCAATACCGATCGGTGCATTTTTATTGTTCATGCAGGGCATTTCTGAATCCCTGAAATGCTGGTATGCAGTAACTAAAGGGAGATGGCCAGTATGAGTCCTGAAATTATTGGCCTATACATGATTGGGGCGATGCTATTCGCCATATTCATCGGCTTTCCTATCTCGTTTACGTTGATCTTCCTTGGCACAGTGTTTGGCTACTGGGGCTTTGGTCAACTCACTTTCTATCTCGAGATGCTGCAGTTCAACAGCGCCATGATGGAACAAACACTAACGGCTGTGCCTCTGTTTATATTCATGGGCATCTTGATGGAACAAGCAGGCCTGATGGAGCGGCTATTCACGGCGATCCAGCTCATGCTGTCTCGTGTACGTGGCTCTCTTTTCATCGCTGTGCTGTTTGTGTCCACCATCTTTGCTGCGGCCACCGGTATTGTTGGAGCCTCTGTCACGATCTTAGGCATCATGGCGGCCAAAACCATGAATCGTAGCGGCTATGATGTTCAGCTTTCAGCCGGTGCAATCACCGCTGGCGGCACCTTAGGCATCCTGATACCACCGAGCATCATGCTAGTTGTTATGGGCCCCATACTAGAAGTACCGGTTACTGACTTGTTTGCTGCTGCCATTATTCCTGGCATGATGATGGCCATACTCTATGTAGGCTATGCACTCACCCGATGCGCTCTCAACCCTTCATTAGGCCCACCGCTTCCTGAAGAGTACCGAGCTGGATCTATGTGGATCATCGTTCGAGAATTCTCATTGGGCCTCTTACCACCTGCCGTGCTGGTTGGCTCGGCCTTAGGTAGTATTCTTCTTGGCCTTGCTACGCCGACAGAGGGCGCTGCAATGGGTGCATTCGGATCCTTCTTGCTCACCATTGCCTACCGAAAACTGTCGTTCAAAAAATTCAATGAAGCTCTGATCAAGACACTGGAAATATCAGTTCTGATCTTGTTCCTAGTAGCTGCTTCTAACTTTTTTGGCGCTGTATTTTCAAAGCTAGGCACACCCGCCATGCTGACCGAATTTCTGCTGACGCTAGACTATTCGCCATACGTGATTTTGTTCATCATCATGGCGCTCATATTCTTGCTGGGTTGGCCTTTGGAATGGGTGCCTATTGTTCTGATCATTGTGCCTATCCTGTTACCGTTGGTTGAGAGCTTGGAATTCACAGGGATTTTGGCTGATACTCAAAACCGACTGATATGGTTTGGCATACTGGTGGCGGTGAATCTGCAAACCGCCTGGCTTTCCCCGCCGGTGGCACTCAGCGCCTATTTTCTCAAGGGTGTGGTGCCTGAGTGGGATCTGAAAGACATCTACCTAGGCATGATGCAATTCATGGTTATCCAGCTTCTTGGACTGATCCTGATCATCACCTTCCCGATGATTGCACTGTGGTTGCCTGGTTACTTTGATGCACAAGCAGCGGCGGCACTCGCCCAATGAAAGCGCTAGTGTATACAGGCACGCAGGCGATGGCTTTTCGTGAAGAGCCAACGCCTGTTGCAGCCCCTGGTGAGTCACTGATCAATATCGAAGCCTCGGGCATCTGCGGTTCTGACATGCATGCCTGGCATGGCCACGATGCCAGGCGCGTTCCCCCCATGATTCTCGGTCACGAGTTGGCAGGGGTTGTTGAAGGTGGTGAGCAACACGGACAACGTGTTGCGATCAACCCGCTAATCACGTGTGGACTCTGTCGAGATTGCCGTGCAGGCCTGCCTAATCTTTGTGCCAAGCGAGATCTTCTAGGGCTTGGTCGAGCAGGAGGGTATGCGCAAGTTATCAGTGCACCCAATGCCAATCTGTTTGCCATACCTGAGTCGCTGTCTTCGGTTCATGCCAGCTTGATGGAGCCTACTGCGGTCTCCTTGCACGCTGTTCATCTGGCTGAAAAAGTACTTAGTCGTCCCATATCAGAATGCCGAACCTTGGTCATCGGAGGTGGCGCGATAGGCGCTCTTGCAGCGCTAATACTTCAACACAAAGGCGCACGGCATATCAGCATTGCCGAAACCAGCCAGTTGCGACGTGACAGCCTGGCGTCCATGTGTAATGCAAATGTGTACGACCCATTAGCTTCTCAACCGGCTAAATCACCCGTGGTTACAGGTGGCTTCGAATTGGTCATCGATGCAGTAGGCAGCGGCGCCACACGCAGGGCTGCAAGCGATCTGGCCAGAACGGGCGGTGTTATCTCACACATAGGCTTGCAAGATAACGAGCCCGGACTGGACACTCGGCGGTTAACGTTACAAGAAATCACTTTTATCGGGAACTACACGTATAACATGAGTGACCTTCAGGCTGCACTGGATATGCTGGCCGAGGGAGCTGTCGGGGACCTGAACTGGGTGGAAACCAGACCACTAAGCGAAGGTGCCAACGCGTTCAACGATATACACAATTCGCAAACCGCTGCCCCAAAGATAGTATTATTGCCCTAATTCCTAGCTTGGTAGGACGCACCGATGCAGAAATCACTTGCACCATCTAATAACAGAGCGATGAGTACAGTAGCCATTGACACAAGCAAGATGGCTTTCCATCGCACTGTTCGCCTAACAACGCTCTTCCTCGCCACCTTGGCAGTGGCACCCAGCGCATCTGCATTGGAATTTCAATGTGAAGTACCGGGAGACACCCGATATATACGCGTTGATATACCCGGGGAAGAGTATTTGTGTGAAGTCAGCGTTACGTACAAAGAGACGGGTGTGCGCGAGGTCAAATGGCATGCCAGCAATGACAGCCTCTTTTGTTCAGCCCGAGCATACGAAATGGCTGACAAATACGAATCAGCCTGGAACTACGAATGTTCCACGTGGCCCGACAGAGACGGGATAGACCTACTCTCAGCCACTCAGCGCACTATTCTCGATCAGAGAATAAAAAGCTTGAGCGCGCAGGGACGCGATTCACAACCACCTTTTACCATCAAGTCGATCAAGGCCACTGCTAGCACTCCACTCGACAAGCAGCCCGGTAAATTGGCTTTGCAATTTTTTACTGACAACGGTGATTTCACAGAAATAATCGACGACCAAACCTATACATGGACAGTGCAAACAACCATCATTGATCTTGCATCCCAAATCAATGGCGGGGAATCACCCGAATATGCCCTCATTAACGCCATTGACGACAGCAGCACCTTGGAGGTGTATACCCAATTATCTGAGGACAATGCAGCCTGTTACGGCTCTCAGCTGCTGAGTGTGGTAGGCAGTTCAGGAGCAACCGAAGCGCGTTCACCACATCAATATGTGTGTGACAACCTCGCAGAATAACAAGCCGCTATTGAGCAACAATAAATCCACACCCTCCTAGGCTAGGCGACTCCCGTCAGGTACACGCTCAAGAGGGGCTACCAAAACAACAGCGCCATCTTCGCGCACCATACCTGTCACAAGGCATTCAGACATGAACGGCCCGATCTGTTTTTTAGGGAAATTAATAACAGCCATAACCTGCTGACCCACTAGATTATCCTTATTGTAAAGATCAGTGATTTGGGCACTTGAACGACGCGTACCAATAGCATCACCAAAATCTATGGTTAACTTCCAGGCAGGCCTTCGCGCCTCTGGAAAGTCGTCTACCGCTGTGATTGTTCCAGCGCATAGCTGAACTTTCTCAAAGTCACTCCAATCAATCGTATCCATTATCCACTCCACAAAAAACGTATGGACGCTATCTTACGCCACAACATGTAGAGCTCGACCTGCAGCACATTTCACAAGCGACCCTAGTGGCGACCATGAACGCCGCTAGAGTGGCCACACCCAGAGTATTGTCGGCACGCTAATAAGAACAATCACGATTTCAAGTGGCAAACCCACTCGCCAATAGTCGCTGAACTTGTAACCACCCGGGCCCATCACCAGAGTATTGCACTGATGACCAATGGGCGTTAAAAATGCACACGATGCACCCACAGCCACTGCCATAAGAAACGGATCTACATTTACCTGCAGCGCCTCGGCCATAGCAATACTCAATGGCGCCATGACTAGTGCCGTAGCTGCATTATTTATAACATCAGATAGCAACATGGTCACTACCAGCAACAAGCCAAGTATGAGCGGCACAGACAGACCTTCAGTGACAGAAATCAAGGATTCAGCCACAAGCTGGGTCGTGCCAGTTGTCGTCAATGCATTGCCAACAGGTATCATCGCAGCTAATAGCACAATTACTGGCCAGTCAATATCATCGTAAATTTTTCTTACCGTGAGAATACCAGTAAGAACATACGCACCCACAGCAAGCACGAAAGCCACTGGCAAGCTAACCAGGCCAGCAATACCTGTCAGTATCGCCACACCAAAAATACCGCTCGCCAAAGCAATTTTACGGGTCCTGTTCAGATTAATAGGCCGTCGCATCAGTGGCCATAAACCCAGTATGCCAAAGTGCTGGTCAACCGAATCATTGTCGCCATGCAATAACAGCACATCGCCTTCCCGAAATACCTGCTGCCTAAGCCGTTGAGTTACTGGTCGGCCCTGTCTTGCCAAGCCCACCAAGGCGAGTGTTCGACCCGTTTGGCGACGAATAAATTCAACTCCCTTCCCGACCAATGGCGAATCATTACGTACCACACCTTCCGCCATAATTTCGTTGTCGGGTGACGGCTGTATAAAGGTCGGTGATGCAGTACTGCGTAGCTCAAGCCCATGCTTGTTTAAAAATGATTTTAGATCGTCTGGATTCGCACGAAGAATCAGAATGTCTTCCTCGGCAACAAGATAGTCCGCTCGAACTGCGCGTGCAAAGCGTCTTTTACCCGCCACGCCAATAACCTCTACGTTATCCTCATCCAAGCCATCAATATCACCCAACGACTTGCCCACTAGGGATGAGCTTGCCGGCACAAGAGCTTCAGTCAGGTATACCCCAGCATTGAGAGCCGACCCATCATCTTTGTACTCTAGACGTTCACGTGGCACTAGCCGCCAACCAATCAAGGTCACAAATGCAAATCCGACAATGGCAATGGGCAAACCCACAGGCGCAAAATCAAACATGCCAAAGGCCTCACCTGAGTAGTCGGCACGAATACTGGCAATAATGATGTTGGGCGGTGTGCCTATGAGCGTCATCATGCCACCTAGCAAGCTACCGAATGCCAATGGCATGAGTATGAGCCCCGGAGAGCGTTTGCGCTCTTTAGCGGTGGATATGGCGATGGGCAGCAACAACGCCAATGCGCCAACATTATTCATGAATGCCGAGGCAACCGTCACCACCGCCGTCAATGAGGCTATGTGTAAAATTGGCGTAGCAGTCAAATGACTAATACGACTCGCCACCTCGTCAACAACGCCGGCATCTCTGAGTGCGCTGCTGATGATCAGAACAGCTGCAACCGTGACAACCGCCGGATGCCCGAAGCCCTCAAAGGCATTTTCGGCATCCACAAGCCCTGCCAACACGCAAGCCATCAAAGCGGACATTGCGACGAGATCGTAACGCCATCGGCCCCAGACAAAGGACAGCATGGTGATCACCAGAATACCGCTGATCAATAATTGAGAAGTGCTCATCGCTACATTTGCTTAGGGGACACCGTTAAGGATAACAAGTACAGTAAGGCTCAAGGTGAAACGCGGCCCAGCACGCATCAAAATACAACAACAATCGCTATGCTTCCAACACAAAAACTCTATAAAGCCGACATTGATCTGGCTGATGCTGACAAAAGTCCTGACCATGCTCTCGACTCTGCCACCAGCTCATCTACCGATAATGTTCTCAACACCTCTCCCGATAACACCGCTCATAGTAGGTATTGGGACAGCGATTGCGCAAAGCTGAACATCGACATCAATCAGCCCGGCAAGCATCATGGACATTTATCGATACCATTGCCCGCCAACAAAATGGGGCTCGCACAACACAGAATTCCAGTTTGTGTGATCAATGGGCACCAAACTGGGCCCACAGTAACGTTCATAGCCGGTGTCCATGGTGATGAACACGAAGGCTCGTTAACGCTTCACCGTCTGGCTCGCGAGCTAAACGCTGAGTCACTGCACGGTACGATCTATCTGCTACCTGCCGTTAACATCAAGGGACTACAAACAGCACAACGGTGCAATCCTCTGGATCAACATAACATTGACTATGCATTTCCAGGCATTCAAGCCGGCACCCCTAGTGAACGTTTGGCCTTTGAAATAACGCAGCGATTTATCCAACCTGCCGAACTAATTGTTGATCTTCGCGAAGGTGGTAGCAACTTACAATTCATACCTAGTGCAGCTGTACGCTTTAACACCGATAAGCTTCTTGCTAAATCAAGTGAAGAATGCATGATTGCGTTTGGTGCACCCAACAGCCTGCGTTTGCCGACAAGTGCCTCTGACAATTGCCTACAGGCTACGGTCAACGCCATGCAAAAACAATATGTACAAACCGAGTTAGGCTGTGGCGCCGTCAGCTCAGTACGTAGCCTAACCATTGCACACAGTGGTTGCCTGAACGTATTACGCCATAAAGGCATGCTCAAACAAGAACTTGAGCTGGCATCGACGCGACTGCTTGAAGTTCGTGACAACACGTATTACGTATACGCAACAGCTGATTCTCTTTACGAACCCAGAGTGCATCCGGGTGAAAACGTCTGGAGTCAGGAGCCGATGGGCATACTGACACCCATCAACGACACAGGTAAAAATAGCACGCCAGTGCATTCATCAAGAGATGCCTGCTTACTGGCAACTCACCCGGGTGGTTATGTCCATGAAGGTCAGCTCCTAGCAATTCTTGCAGAAGAGGTACAAGCCTGACACTTCTTTAAAAATCAAGATATTTATTTTATACATACAATTCAGCCCAACAACAGATCACCACAGCCAAGCAAAGTATGTCGCCAACGAACACTACAGACAGCCCCACTGTATCTGTTGTCATTCCAACCCACAATCGTTTGCACACATTGCAGCGCGCAGTGAACTCTGTGTTGCAACAGACCTACCCCGTTGTCGAACTTATTGTTATTGATGATGGATCAACAGATGGCACAACCGATTGGCTGCGAACACAAAGCACTAGCATTAAAGCCCTTGTACAAAAAAACCATGGAGTTTCACATGCACGTAATCGCGGCATCGAACAAGCGCAGGGCGAATGGGTAGCGTTTCTTGATAGTGATGACTATTGGCATGCTGACAAACTGCAACAACAGTTTGATGCACTACAAAATTTCCCTGAACACCGACTGTGTCATTGTGATGAAATCTGGATACGCAACGGTAAACGTGTAAATCCAAAAAACAAACATAAAAAACTGGGAGGGAACATATTCGAACACTGTTTACCGCTGTGCGCAATTTCACCCTCAGCAACCATTATTCACAGTGACGCATTTACACAACACGGCCTGTTTGATGAATCACTACCCGCTTGTGAGGATTACGATCTCTGGCTAAGAATCACAGCAATTGAGCCTGTGTGCTTTGTCGACAAAGCCTTGCTTACAAAAACTGGTGGTCACGATGATCAACTCTCCGCACGTTATGCCGTTATGGATCGTTTTCGTTTGCAGTCACTAGCCAAATTGCTTCGTAACAACACCTTAACTAAAGCGCAGTGGCAACTGGCTTACGCTACCTTTACAGCTAAGTGGCACATCGTGCACAACGGGGCTGTTAAGCACGACAACAAAAACTTGATAAACACACTCACTGGTGACTACGCTGATCTATTGGAAAAACCGCACTCAAACTGACGCAATTAAAATCTGGTGCCGAAAATTCAAGTCAAATACACTATGCACTTAGACAGCCTTCATGGATAATCTAGGCTGATTACCTAGATGGCCTGTTTATGTCCGCACTACTCTTTAAGCTTCGCCACGTTCCTGAAGATGAAGCTGAGGCTGTTCGCACGCTCCTCAACACCAACAACATTGAATGGTACGAGACCAACGCAGGCAACTGGGGCATTTCGATGCCTGGCATTTGGTCAAACAACGAACACCAAGTAGCCGATGCTATCGCTCTCATTGAGCAATACCAACAAAAACGTACGATCGCTCAGCGCAGTGAGTATGAAAAACAAAAGCAGCTAGGACAACAGGTGACATTGACACAACGCCTGTTGCAACATCCACTACAGTCGGCAGCGATAGTCATCTTTTGCGCATTTGTTCTGTTTGTGTCAATTCATCCATTTTTGCAAATGATCGGCTACTCACAGCAGTAGGCCACCGCGCTAGCTCAAGCTCCTATCTCCCTTACACGTAATCAGACGCCCTGTCCTTTCGGGCTTGTAATAGGTATTACTACCCAAGCTTTCCTATAATGTTGGCACGGATGGATTCTGATGTCTCAAACCTTCACACTTTGTAGCGCGCCAGCGCCGTGCTGAAATTTCATAGCGGGTCTGTGCACGAAAGTGAATCTCACTACAGTGCAGTGTTGCACAACTTCTTCGGAAGCGTGCAGGCCTCATGACGTACTAAATCACCCACTTCCGAGCTGCGGTCTTGATCTCAGCTTGCCACCAGAATAAGAATTAAGAGAATATTATGCGAGTCATTAACGCCACACTTCTCGCGGGCTTAATTGCCATTGCGCTGCCAGCAATGGCAGACAGTGAGCGACCAGATGCTGTTAGCAGCATCAACATTAACGCACAGGCTTCTGCTATCACCATCTCTTGGAACGAGCCATCAGATAACGTTGGCGTGGATGGTTACAACGTCTATCGCAACGACAGCTACCGCACTACCATATCTTCAACTAGCTACACAGACACCGACGTCAATTCTGGTACGAGTTACGAGTACTACGTGGTCGCTTTTGATGATGCGCGTAATTACTCAGTGAAAAGCCCAAGGGTATCGACAACAGCTAGGGGCTCTAGCGGTTCAACCTCAAACAACAGCTCACCTGACACATCTTCCAATCCCTCTACCCCAGTGGCCAGCGGACGACCAACAGCACCCGGCAACGTGCGTGCACAGATCAACAGCAGCTCATCTGCAACCATTAGCTGGAACGCCCCTTCAGGTGGCGCCGAAGGCTACAACATCTACGTAGACGGCAGCTATAACACAACTGTGAAAGGCCGCACCAGCTATACAGCGAACAACCTGTCCAGCTCGCGCACTTACGAATTTGGAGTCGTGGCTTTCCGAAACGACGAGTACTCAACCAGATCATCCAGTGTCGATGTCCGGACCAGTGGCAGCTCAAGCCCGTCGGCGCCAACCGACAGCAGCCCGCCACCACCCAGTAACAACAATTCTTCAGGCTCTACGGCCACCGGCAGACCTTCAGCACCAACCGGTCTCAGCGCAAGTGTGAACAGTAGCTCCTCTGCAACCCTTAGCTGGAACGCTCCATCAGGTGGCGCCGAAGGCTACAACATCTACAGAGACGGCAGCTACAACACCACGGTAAAAGGCGGCACCAACTACACAGCCAACAACCTGTCCAGCTCGCGTAGCTATGAATTTTCCGTCGTGGCTTTCCGTGGCGACGATTACTCCACCAGGTCATCGGGCGTAACTGTTCGCACCAATGGTAGTTCAAGCCAACCTGCGAGCCCACCACCACCATCGAATAACGATTCAAATAATAGCAACAACGGCAACGACAGCGGCGCAGTACCTGCCAACTACAACTTGGTATTCAGCGATGAATTCGACGGCAATGGCGTTAATTCTTCCAAATGGAACACCAGCTACCGTTGGGGCGCTGACTTCATTATCAACAATGAAGAACAGTACTATGTTGATACACAGCGAAACTCAGGACTCGGCGTTAATCCTTTTAACACCAATGGCAGCACGCTTACCATCGAAGCCACCAGAACACCTGATTCACTAAGAAGCCGTGTTCGGAATCAACCTTACCTGTCAGGTGCAATGACCACGTTCAACAAGTTCAGAATGACGTACGGTTATGTCGAGATGCGCGCAAAAATGCCTCGCGGTAAAGGCTTATGGCCTGCATTCTGGTTGCTACATCAGACCGAAAGTGGAATAAGACCTGAAATCGATGTGGTTGAGTTGCTCGGTGACAATACAAACCGCGCTTACCAAACCTACCACTACTTCGAAAACTTCAATCTGCGCTCAACACCTAGCTATCAGGCTAACGGTCCTGACTACGCCAGCGATTTCCACACCTACGGCATGCTTTGGGAGCCAGGCAAGATCACTTGGTATGTAGACGGCGTTGCCACCAACAGCTTTCAGAGCAGCAATGTACCTAGCGAGAGCATGTACATCTTGCTGAATATGGCACTAGGTGGCGCATGGGCAGGCAGCCCGGATGGCAGCACCCAGTTCCCGGCTAAGTTTGAAATCGATTACATACGCGCTTATCAAAGACCTTAGTCGCAGCCACTTCAGCACTAGCTAAGCACTAGTCGCAACTTAAGTGTGGCCGGGTATTCCCGACCACACTTAGCTAGCTCTGCATCTTGCAGATTGCAACATCCAGGCAGACCCACCTGACAAACGCGCACCTAGCCAGCTACCACTAGCCGGCAACACCTGAACAGTGTGCACCTTTAGCTTCAAAGCTTCGCTTAAAGCGGTCAGAGTTCCCAAGCCTGCCATTGCATCAAGTATTTTCTTGAAGCAGATCAAGCTTTTGAAGTTGAGGTCGGGCAGACAATTGTCCTCTGCGGTAATTTTGGTTTTACACACCAACTAACGCAGCACCTGACACATGAATCCACCAGCCTACGTACGTAGCATTCAGCTTTTAGACGCTTCAAAAAAGCGTCAAATTCTGCCTGCAATTGGCGTGGTAGCCTTATTGGCTGTATCTGGATGTCAGAGTTTCGGCAGCAATAATCCAGAGCAGTTCGACACGAAAGTAACTGTCAATTCTCGGACCTACAACACGGAGCTAACCGAGGCGCACAACAGCGGCGAGCCACTCCACACATCTGATTTGGCGAACTCTCTGACTTCACCTAATAGCTATGACGGCTTGTGGCTATCTACCATCCACACTGATTTCAAAGTAGCCAAGGCACTGGTAGAGCAAGAGCTTGACGTGGATTTAAGCAACGTCATGCTTCATGTTGTCAATAACGCGCCTATTAACGCAGAAGTTGTACGCGAAACGGAACGCTTGGTCAGCAGTCAATTCGGCACTGGTGCGTTTGCAGAAGACTTTCTACAACAGGTAATGCATCCTTTGGATGGCACCTATGCCGCGCTTTATAGCTCACATCTGTCGAGCATTCTGATCAGCGGCACAATGCTAAACAATTACGAACAAGGTCTGGATGCCAGTTTGCCCGCATCTGCTAAACACGCAGCACTCATGGTGTTGCTGATACACGAGCTTGTCCATGCAGCAGACGATAAGCGCTATAGAATTCACGACAATCGAGCGCTGAACTTTCGTGCCTCATTTGCACAATCAGCAACCTTTGAAGGGCACGCCCAGTGGGTCACTCGGCAAATTTGTGAAAAATCAGACTGCGTTGTTGGCCTTGAACTCCTTGATCAGTACATGTTCAACACCAATCACAATACAAATGCGCAAGTGCAATCTGTGGATGCGATTAGTCGTAATGTACTGGAGTATTCTTATATCGAAGGCGAACGATTCATATCAGCACTGGCCGAACGCAGCAACGGTAAACGCCTTCTTGACGACGTGCTAAGCATGCCCCCTCAGGATCCCATTCAGATCTTAGCTCCGGCAAGCTTTCCGGATATAGCACGTGAGTATCGCAACCAAACATTGATTCAGGCGAGTCGCAATGTTGATCACGAATTTGCGCGCAAGCCTTGGATTGGCGTTGAAACCTCACCCCTTAAAGGGGTAGATTTACGCTCTGATCCGGTTCGCCGCCAGGCCGCTGTAGACGGATTTACACTGTTAATAAACAGCATGGTTTCCATGCAATTCTACAATCAGGAAGTATTTGGCGCCTCACCGATTGAAGCCACTATTTTGCAGGCAGAAAACCCGCAAACCGCAAGCTTATTTGCCAACATGCTGCATGGCAATACCCAACAATACGGAGCTCAGGTAAATGACGAACGGTTGAAAATCACAACATCAAATACCCATGATTCTGACACAATGAGCGTGCACGTTTACCGAACAGCCATTGATGCCGACAGTAGCTATCGCACCACTATAGTGGCTTCAGGGCCCTATGTTGTGCAAATCTCTGGCAATACAAAACAGCAAGAACTGCTCGAGGATTACGCTATCAAAACACTGATCAATCTGAACTCAGCTCCGGTCTGAGTCAGGCTCATCGATTGCACTAAACAAAGGCACTACCGTTTGCCGAGAACCGTGTTTTCAAGAACTCCATCTGATCCGCTAGCACGTCACGATTTGAGAGATAAAAAAACTCGTAGCGGTTGGGCACAAAAGGCACGGCCAACAGCTGCATGTTGGCAGCTTCAGGGCTCAGATCGCCTTTGCGATTATTACAGCGACGGCAGGCAGTAACGCAATTTGTCCACGCATCTTTGCCGCCTCGCGATGTTGGGATAACATGATCTCGCGACAGCTCCGACACCGGATATTCTTGTCCACAATAAAGACACAGTTGCTGATCTCGGGCAAATAGCAACGAGTTGCTTAATGCCGGAGTGAACTGGTGGTTATCTACTTTTCCATCGCAGGCAATGATACAGGGGAGCTCAAGCTCTGAACGTTCGCCCTCGTTATTGTAGCCACCGCGAACCCGGACAACAGTCTCTCCCAGACTCCAAATCACCTGCTCTTTTACCAGAAGAGTGGCCGTATCTTGCCAGCTAAGCCACGCAATCGGCGTACCTGCCTTGTTCAAACGCAAAATTTTGCTGTTCATGATCGTGTCGTAAACTAAAGTGGGTTACCAAAGCTCCCCACTGGTATATCACAACAAGGCCTCCGGAATAAAGCCTCTTTTACTTCACGGTGACTCCACTGAAACAATGCTGGCATAACGCAGAATCCGCTGGGCTGCCAGAACAATCGCTAACTCACTCCCAAAAATCCGCCCGATTGACGCTCCCATAAG
This sequence comes from Granulosicoccus sp., assembly GCA_023301725.1. Lineage (GTDB taxonomy): Bacteria > Pseudomonadota > Gammaproteobacteria > Granulosicoccales > Granulosicoccaceae > Granulosicoccus. Next base: position 82,615 of record JALZUD010000043.1, read on the forward strand.
CGCGCATATAAACCACCAGTACCCATCAACTGCTGATGACTCCCTTGCTCCACAATAGTGCCTTCATCGATCACGATCAGGCGATCCATGGCCGCTATGGTGGACAATCTGTGCGCAACTGCCAGCACCGTTTTATCTTCCATTAGCTGCGCCAGCTGCTCCTGAATGGCCGCCTCCACTTCAGAATCCAGAGCCGATGTGGCTTCGTCTAAAATCAGAATGGGCGCATCCTTGAGAATGACTCGTGCAATCGCAATTCGCTGGCGCTGCCCGCCTGACAGCGTGACACCACGTTCACCCACAAAAGCATCCAAACCCGTGCGCCCTTGCCGATCTGACAATTGTTCGATAAACGAGTAAGCCTGTGCACGCCTCGCAGCTTCGATTATCTGCTCATCAGAGGCTCCAGCTCGCCCGTAGCATATATTCTCTCTGATGGAGCGATGCAGCAAAGAGGTATCTTGTGACACCACGCCAATAGAGGAGCGCACACTATCCTGCGTCAGCGTTGCGATGTTCTGCTCGTCAATCATGATCGCACCTTCATCCACGTCATGAAAACGCATGAGTAAATTGACTAATGTAGATTTTCCAGCTCCTGAGCGCCCCACAAAACCCACTTTTTCACCCGCATTAATAGAAAAACTGCAGTGCGTAACAATAGCCGTTGGTTTTTTCGAATTGGCGGATAATGCCGGCGATTGCGAGCCGTACGAGAAACCAACCTGCTCGAAGCGAATCTGCCCACCGTCAATCTGCAGATCGGCAGCACCCGGCGTATCGACAATCTCCATGGGCTGCGAGATCGTTTGCATACCGTTTTGAACGGTGCCAATATTTTCGAACAACGACGTGATCGTGCGCAATACCCAGCTGGACATTTGATTGAGTCTGATGACAAGGCCGTTGGCTACCGCAATCTCTCCCACCGTGACTGCTTCATTGAGCCAAAGATACACCGAGACCGCAACCGTACCGCCAATAAGGAGGGTGTTCAGCACAGTCAAAGTGATCGTCATTTGCAAAATGGCGCGCATGAGCACACGAAACGCGTTGGTGTGTTTGCGTAAACCCTCACCAGCAAAATCTTCCTCGAGCGAATGATGCGCGAACAGCTTGACCGACTGAATATTGGTGTAACTGTCCACCACGCGGCCGATCAGCCCTGAATTGGCTTCAGACAGGCTCGCAGACTTTGCTCTGACCGGTGGCACCATGTACACAATCACCAATACATAGCCAACACTCCAAAGAATCACCGGCCACAAAAGCAGTGTATTAGCATCAAAAAAGAAAATGAGCGTGCCTGCAAGATAAATCAGCAGCAACCAAACGCCGTCAATAATGTTCAGCGCGACCTCGCGAAGCGCATGGCCTGTTTGATAGACCTTTTGCGCAATGCGGCCAGCAAAGTCATTTTGAAAAAACCGCATGCTCTGCCGAAGTACATAACGGTGATTATGCCAACGGGTAGAGTTAGACAACCCGGGAGCCAAGGCCAGATTAATGAGCGCTCGACTGCTAAGCAAAGCGGCGGGGCGCACAAGTACAACCACCACAAACATCCAGACAAAGGCTTCGCCGTGTTGGTTCATGAAGCCCTCACGCTGGCCAACGCTCATCCAGTCGATAATCTGGCCAAGGTAGATATAGACAAACAGCTCACTAACTGCGGCAATGCCTGCAAGCAGTAAAGTCGCCAGAAGCACCTTGCGGTGAGGCTGCAAATAGCAGCGCAAAAACGCAAACGTGGTGCTCGGAGGGCGTCGGACATCCTGCCCGTTCATTGGATCAATCAGATTTTCGAAGAAGCGAAACACGAAAAATAGTGGCGTCAGTGAGAGGCTCACCAGTGTACGGGATTGAAAGGATTCAGCAGATTTTATGGGAGTAGCTACACCCACTTACACAAGGCGCCTACTCATTTTTTCGTCATAAGCAGAATCTATGGACCACTGAGTATTTTTTGTTGTAGCTAGCACAAGTCCTATTACCTAGTATAATAGATGCAATTGAAGCCTGCCTTCATCAATCGTGACTCAACTGCATAGATACAACGGGACATAATGGATAAGTACACAGAAATGCTGGTGTTTTCCAAGGCCGCAGATATGGGCAGCTTCTCAGCTGCTGCGCGTGAACTTGATCTAACACCCTCAGCAGTGAGCAAATTGATCACTCGACTTGAAGACCGGCTCGGTGCTCGGCTGTTTCAACGCACTACCCGCAAACTCAGCATGACCGCCGAGGGCCACGCATTCAATGACCGGTGTGGTGCCATTCTTGATGAAATCAAGCAAGCTGAGGATGCCGTCATGGCACTTCACGACAAGGTCAGTGGCACATTGAGGATCACTAGCATCTCAGCCTTTGCTCGTTTGCAAATGGTCAAACTCATGCCCGAATTCATGGCTATGTACCCCGAGCTCAGAGTAGAACTAGAACTGAGCGAACGCGCCGTTGATCTAGTAGGCGAGAGTGTTGATGTCGCAGTGCTCATGAGTGATGGTCTTACTGATGAATCGCTGGTTGCCAGACGCCTTGCCGTCAACAAGCGTGTAATTTGTGCATCTCCCGAGTACATTGCCAAGCACGGCACGCCCAAAACCCCCGATGACTTACTCAATCACAATTGCCTGACTCACTCTGCAATCAGTCATTTTAACGACTGGGAATTCACCACGAACGACGGCATTCAGGTGCAGCGCGTTAAAGGTAATTTCCATACGAACAGCGCCTCTGCGCTTCACGAGGCGGTTAAAGCTGGACTGGGTATCGCCAGGTTGGCTACATACGTTGTTCAGCCATCTCTGCTTTCAGGTGAAGCGATACCGATACTGCAGGAGCACTCAGCAGATACCTCTTCCATACAGCTTGTCTATCCGCACCGCCGACACTTGAGCAACAAGGTCAGAGTGTTCACCGACTTCATGGTCGGCAAGTTCACACCTACACCACCTTGGGAAAACGACAACTAATAGTCTGTGCGTATGCGTCTCAACCCATGGCCAAGGCTTCAGGCTAGTGCAGCTGTTGCCTTGCCCATCTCACCGTTCGCACACTAGTCGTGCTGCTGCAATCCGCCTTCCCTGAGCAGTAGACGCTCGAGTGCATGAAGCAAGGAAAGTACTTGATCAACATCGTTATCAATACTGTGCATGGCATTATCGAGCGTTTCGATCGACGCATTGGTATTGAGTAATTCGATAAAAGCTTCACCTTGCTGATGCAACCGACGCATGGGTTTTTCTATTTGTTCAAATGCTGGATATTCGGCAAGCTTCTGACCAACACCGAAATACCAAAACCCCAATCTTGATTCGGAAACGTGTAAAGATGATGTAAAGTCGGCTAGAGACTCCAGGCTTTTGCCATTGCCCAAACGACGACAAAAGGCCGCGTCGAGTAGTCGCTTACGAAATCGCATCAGGTTAAGCGAGACTTTATGAACCCGTCCCAGTTGCGAGCCTTCAAACTCATGTGGCTGATTGGCGAAAGCAATAAAATCACCTAGCGACATAGGTTTAGAGATGTAAAAACCTTGTGCCTCCTCACAACCGTGAGCAATCAGAAAATTGTACGCCTCGACGCTTTCGACACCCTCAGCGATCGATGTCATGCCCAGCTCACGCGCCATGGAAATTGCCGATCGCACCACATTAAGATTCTGGCGGGAGGTGCCCATGCGTTTCACCACCCCCTGATCCAGCTTCAAGGCATCAAACGGCAACTGGCTAAGCCTGTCGATAGAGGAATAACCTGTGCCAAAATCGTCCATCAATATCCTGATGCCCAGCTCTTTAAGACGCAGTAAATCACCACGTACTTTCTCGACATTTCCCATAACCGCACTTTCAGTTATCTCTACTTGTAACTGATCTGCACGAATCTTTTTGTCATCCAGCGCCTTGCCGATGTGCTGGCTAATCGCGTTGGATGCAAGATCGGCCGGAGCCACGTTAATAGACAACGACAAGGCTGGCTCTTTTATGGGCAAAAGTGAACTGGCATCAATCACTTGAGCCAACAATCGCAAGGTGAGATCGTGCAACAGTCCACTGCGCTCTGCCAACGGTAAAAACTCACTGGGGGAAACTATGCCGTTGACACCGTCCGACCAACGCACTAACGCTTCAGCACCAATAAGCTGCCCGCTGAGCAGACACACCTTGGGCTGGTAGTACAACATCAGCTCATCGTTGAGCATCGCTTGCTGCAGATCGGCTTCGGTCAGAGTTTGATTCATGTGGCCTTATGATTAATCGCTGCAGCAAAGCAGTCGAGCTTTGCCTGTGCACAGAGTACGTCTCGGCCAAAAGCCTGCGCGCCTTAAGCTTCGCCCTCTAGGGAAATCAATAGGACCGAAGCACTGGCCCCTCTCCCCTACGCGTGCACTTCTAACGTTTACAAGCTTTGAGATAACGTGAATTCAATGCATCCCTGATGGACGCATTGACGGGTCCAACAGCAATCCACTGTTTTTCAAGCTGATTTAATAACTGTTTCTTATCATTTATACCCGCAGAAGTCATACCTTGCTGCAAGTGTTCCAGCTGGTATTTCATGCGGCGTGCTTTATCTTCAGCGGGTGTCTCAATTCCTGCAGAAACTTCCATACGAATGAGCAAATCACGACGCAACTGCTCATTGGCAGCATAATCTGGTTGATCACCCGCCTTAATATGAGCCAAGGCCTGATCACGGCGCGCCTTGAGAATAGTCTCTAGCTCAGTTGATACTTTTACCTCAGACGCATCCCACGCATGGGTAACATCTTCGACTAGAGTATCCACCGCCGCATCGGGTTGCTCAACGCTGCCTTCGAGTTGTTCACACAACTGCACCAAGCGTTGGGTTTCTTCCTGACCAGCTTGCGCACGGCGCTTGGAGGCAACCTCCTGTACGCGTGAGCAGGCATCCACAGCTTGACGAAAATCTCGCAGTAAGAATTTTTTGTCACGCTCAGGAAATTCGGCAAGTCCATTGAACTCAGTCGTCAGGCTTTGAACGTCATCTTCGTTCAATGTATTGCCACGCGACAACGTTTTCAGTCTCTTGATGATGTCCTTGGCACGGAACACATGCTCTAGGCCGGCACGCTGTTTCTCACGCTCTACTTTGTGCTGATGCTTGAAAATTGCACCCAGATGCCCGTTAAACACCTCCCACAAGGCTTGATCTTCGCGGCGACGCATAACGCCCACTAATTTCCAAGCGGCGAGCAGTTTTTTCGCCTGATTGGCAGAGTGCTGATTGATTTCACCCTCAGCCAGTGTCTGAGCTTTTTCAACCAACTGTTGCTTCTCAGCTGCGTTGCTGTCGTATTGTTCAGTCAGGGCAGATTCGAAAGGCTTTAGCGCTTCCGAAAAGCGAGACTCAAGCGACTTGTCAGGCTTTCGATCAGGCACTCGGTTGTTAGACCATTCGCGCTTCGCCTGGTTAACACGCTTGACTATCGCACGCCAATCCACATCGCCCTTGAGCAACTCGACGTCTGTTTCTAGGGCATCACACAGCGTTGTTTTAGCATCAAGCTTTTGCTGTCGTCCCTTTTGCTTCTCTTCGAACCATTCCTTACACGGCTCATAGGCGGCATCTCCCGCTCCCTTGAAACGACTCCACAAATCATTGGAGGCTCTACTGACACCCAGTGCTTTCCATTCACCTTGTAGCTTACGCACTTGTTTGGCAAGCGCATCGGGGTCCAGTTCTTGTGCAGGCAGCGCCTCCATGGTCACACACAACGCCTCAAGCTTAGGGCGCGCAGCAAAATCCTGCCAGTCTGCCATCTCAGCCAATTGCGATTCGGCGCGAGCTAGTTTGTCATTCAAAGAGCTGCGTTCTGCAGGCTCCATCAGATCAATTTTCTTGCGCAGGCGGCGCATCATGCTGTTCGCTGGTCCCCACTTGCCATCCTTGATCACTGCTCCCAATGCCGAGAACTGCCTATGGGTGGCTTTTATTCTGTCGGCAGATTCTTGCTGCGCCTTGCCCAGACGATCAACCAGTACGTCGTTGTGAGAGCTAAGCGCCTGATAGTAGGCGTGCTCTGCTACGTATATGCCCGGCATGACAATATTTATATCGAGCAGTGTTTTGACCCTGTTTATACGCTGCTGCAAGGCCGCAGGGCGCGCCTTGTTAATGTCATAAGGTGGATCGAACAGCACTGCCACAGCCTGCAAGTAAGCACGCAATTGTTCAACTGATTCACTCGACTGAGCAACGTCAACCAGTGGTGCATCAGAGGTTGAGGTATTGCGCTCGACCAACGTTTCAATGTTGTCCACAGAAACCTTGGCTAACGCAGCCGCCAATGCAGGGTCGTCTAAAGACAGATCTTTTGCCGGCGGTGGCGGCGCAGGGGCATCTTGCGCAGCATTGTCTGTACTTGTGTTCTCAGATGATGGCTCAGAGCCTAACTTAGGTGCTGTATTCGATGATGCGACGGCACCGTCAGGCCCATTCTCATCGGCACTATTGCCAGCTTGTGGCTCGCCACTATTGCTATCGTTACTCGAAGGCGCAGCAGTTTCGTCATTACTGGTAGTGGCCGTTTTCTGCAAAGCTTCCTGCTCGCTTGAATAGGCTTGCAGACTAGCCTCAGCCTGCGTAATTGCCGCGGTAAAACCCGCCTCGTGCTCTTGCCTGTCTGAGGCATCTAAAGAGGTCCATTTTTCTCGAAGCGCCTGTAATTTTCCACCGTGCTGCGGAGACCAGACACCTTCATTCAATGCCGTTGCAGCCTGCAGTGTGGAGCTGACAGCATGACTTCGAGCTATCAGGGCAGCCTCTGCATCAGCTTGTGCATCAAGCTGCTGTTGCAGGCATTTGGCTACGACTTTGTCTTTTGAGCGAATCGCACTGATTGCCGCTTTTAATGAGTCATGTTGCGTCAATCGCTGGGCCGCAGCCAATCGGGTATCGTGAAACCGAGTTTGCTGTATGACACTGACCAGTGCAGATTCGTCAGCTACTGCCTGCAATGCGAATTCTCGTTGCTCAGCAATAGGGCACAGAGCGGCTACCGGAATTGCCAGCTGAGCCGCGTGGGTGCTTAACAACGCTCGCAAAGCCACATCGCTAACCTGTTCAGCGACCACTTTGTCCGTCAGACGCGTCTCAGCTGCGATGCGTATTTGCTCACCATCGTCTAATGCCGCGCCAAGAAGTTCGCGCAGAACGCTCAGATCGTCAACTTTGCCAATAGCTGCCAGACGTACCGATAAGTCTTGGTCGTCTCGGGCCATCTGGCAAAGCTGCGGCTGTTCTTGCTCGAGATTGTCGTCAAGATCATTGATATATCCCAGCCGTACCTGCGGATCCTTGTGCTGATGGGCAGCCGTCTTTAGAAAATTTTTCACGCCGGGATCATGCAACCACAGAACATAGAAGTTGTCAGTATACCAAGTTGCCCGCCGCGCACTCATGCTTTCTCACCTGCGCAGCATTTACGCAGGCCCTCACCAGTGCTGATTTGGCCTTGGAAAGGGCGTGTTTACAAAAATTGCGAGTTCTGCCACATATCCAACAATGTATTAATTACGCCGAAAAACAGTCGACAGAATCCGCTTTAATCGGCCGATACCGGTCATTAACCACCCACTATCTCTTTGCAAACATGAGTCTACTAGCCCAGCGTACCGTCAGTCCTATTACCGATCAGACCCCGCTGGCGCTAGTGAAGGCGCAGCTAGAAACCGTGCTTCTTGGAAAAAGTCAGCAGATTACGCTGGCGCTGTCCTGCATCCTGGCACGTGGACATCTCCTCATAGAAGATGTACCGGGTGTCGGCAAAACCACGCTGGCACACGCCTTGGGCGCATCCCTTGGCCTTGACTGGAAAAGAGTGCAATTCACCAGTGATCTTCTGCCAGCCGATGTGGTGGGGATTTCGATTTACACCAGCGAATCACAGCAGTTTGAATTTAAGCCCGGCCCTGTCTTTACCCAGATACTACTGGCAGACGAAATAAATCGTGCACCAGCGAAAACACAAAGTGCCCTGCTAGAAGCCATGGAAGAGAGACAAGTCACGATAGATGGCGAAACACATCGCCTTGATGAACAGTTCTTTGTTATCGCAACGCAAAACCCAAACGATCAATTAGGCGCATTTATGCTGCCAGAATCACAACTGGATCGATTTCTAATCGGTATCGACATCGGTTATCCGGACGCTGCCACCGAACGCGAGTTGCTCGAAAACGGCGACAGGCGCGCACGGACAAGTCAGCTGTCCGCGCCTCTGGGGGCGAAAGCGCTAAATGAATGTATCGAGGCCTCTCAACAATTGCATATTTCGAGTCCAGTGTTTGACTACATTCAAGCGCTTATTCTGGCAACACGCAACGATGGCGTGGGGTTAAGCCCAAGAGCTGGTCTGGCAATGGTTCGTCTGTGTCGAAGCTACGCCTACCTTCACGATCGCAGTCACGTGTTGCCTGAAGATGTAAGAGATATATTTCCGGCATTAGCAGGGCATCGAATGACGGGTAGCGTCAAAAGTGGCTACAAAAAAGCGTATGAGATTCTCGACAAAGTCCCCATGCCCTGAATCTATCCCATGACGCAAGGCCTCCCCCACCAGATCAAACAAAGCACCTTGTGGCAGCGTGTGTTCCGTACCCGCGCAGAGGATGTCCTGCCTCACGATATAACTCATGAGCGCATCTACATTGTGCCCAGTAAACGCGGCTGCGCATTTTTGTTCACAGTGCTAGTGATGCTAATCGCCTCAGTAAACTACGCGCTATCGCTGGGGTACGCATTGAGCTTTCTGCTAACTGGCCTGTTTGCAGCCTCACTACTCCACACATACAAAAACATCGCCGGTCTTACCGTACAAGATATCGAGTTGCAAGATGCCTTTGCGGGCACATCTGGCCAAATTGATCTGTCACTGAACAACACTCAACAACGTGCTCGGCATGGCATAAGAATAAGTTCAGCCCAAACGACTACTCCATTAATTCACCCAGAAGCTAGCACAAGTAAAAGCATCACAATAAACACACCCGCGTTAAACAGAGGGATATACAAGCCTGGTAGATTAACACTGCAAAGTGATTGGCCTCTTGGACTATGGACGTGCTGGACCTATCTACATGTCGATCACAAGGCCTTCGTTTATCCCACCGCAGAATCCGATCCACCACCGCTGCCAACGCTTGGGGGGCCAGAGGCAAAAGATCGTCTCAAGCCAGCAACCACAGGTGATGTTAACGGCTTACGCGAATACCAGCCCGGTGATTCTATGGGCTCGATAGCCTGGAAGAGCTCAGCACGCACCAACGGCTTGCTTTCACGAACATTCGAATCAGAATCTGCTAGCACTAACACCATACTGTCGCTGGAACATACAGGTCTGGCAGAACAAGAGGCGCAGTTATCACGCCTTTGCGCATGGGTTCTACTGGCCGAGACCCAACAAACCGACTATGCAGTTCAACTAAAAACACTATCCATTCCACAAGGACGTGGACGACAGCATCGAGCACGAGCATTGGAGGCCCTGTCTATTTACGGACATAGCGCTGAATCATCGAACACGAATGCGCAATGAATAAAAGTAGACGCTTTACATGGCGCAACCTGTTGCCGGTACTTCATGCCAGTGACGATAGCAGCATGGACGCCCGCACTTTGTACGCCTTGTCGTGCTTACTGGTGCTTGTACAATTACCACATACATTGAACATGCCGGTCTGGGTGAGCGCTGTTGGCTTAAGCCTAGTAGGGGCGCGCCTTGCATTAATAAAAAATCCAAAACACACGCTACTTGGATGGCTTCTGTCACCAGCTTCAGTCACTGGTATCGCAGCCTTAAGCGCTTTAGCGATAAAGTGGGACTACGGTTATATTATTGGACGAGACCCCTGCGTCGCTTTTCTATTCATATTGGTTGCAGCAAAATTTGCTGAAGTCAGGCGCGCTATAGATGCCACGTTGTTATTGTGTTTGTGCGCCTTCTTGTTATTAACTCAATATTTTTATTCGCAAACTATCATTGCAGCTATTGTCACCTTACCTGCAGTAGTAGCACTAGCCTACTGCCTTGCCATACTACGAGATGCAAAAACACCACAGAACGTAACCTTCCACCTGAAATTGATCTGCAAGTTGCTGTTGCAGGGCTTGCCAATCGCTGCGTTACTGTTTTTTGTATTCCCCCGATTACCCGGCCCCATGTGGTCTCTACCTGATGGCACGGCGGGCACAACAGGCTTATCAGATTCAATGAGCCCGGGCTCCATTGGCAAGCTATCACAGTCGGGGGCCGTGGCCTTCCGAGTTGAATTTGATGGCGATACACCTGAGCCCAGTCAACTCTATTGGCGCGGTATAGTGCTGTCGCAATTCAATGGCCGTAGTTGGTCCACTAATGATCAGACGTTTGCAGCCTCTACCACCTACTTTGATAGCGTACAAAGTCAGGCGGCGCCGAGCATTGATTACACCGTTACACTCCCGGCACATCAGATGCGCTGGTTGTTTGCACTTGATGCGGCAAGCTCACAACCCACAAACTACAACGCCTCGGGCCAGGCAGATGCACTTGACTCCAACAGAACATCTCGCCCCATTGGCACGGTGCTAGCCGATGGACAAATACAATCCCGAAATCGGGTAACACAGCCGTTGCGTTACAGACAGAGTTCATCGCTGAGTGATGTCATTCCAGCTATGCATGCACCTCGCGCTGACACTGTGTTTTTACCCGAAAAAAATACGCGAGCTATTCGCTTTGCTAAAGAACTCAGAGCACGTACCTCGAGTGATCGAGAATATGCCAAAGAGGTGCTAAGGCACTTTAACCAACAACCCTTTCGCTACACTTTGGAACCCCAGCTATTAGGCTCATCGCCAGTGGATGAATTTCTGTTTGATACACAGGAAGGATTTTGCGAGCACTACGCTTCTGCATTTGTGGTTCTGATGCGAGCCGTTGGAATACCTGCACGTATCGTGACAGGCTATCAGGGTGGCGAAATAAACAATGACTATCTGATTGTGCGTCAAGCAAACGCGCACGCCTGGGCAGAGGTTTATCTAGACGGTGTTTGGCAGCGCGCAGACCCCACCGCAGCTGTTGCACCCTCACGTGTGGAGCAAGGTCTGGCAGCGGCACTACCCAATGAGGCTGCAGTGCCACGAATGTCTCACCAGACACCCGGCTTAATACGCAATGTGCTGCTGCGCTGGGATACCTTGAATTATCACTGGCAACGCCTTGTTATCGATTTTGATGATGATTCGCAGCAAAGCTTCTGGGACGCTATAGGACTAGGCAAGGCAGCACTTTGGCAGATCAGCGTCATCGCGCTATTGATCATAGGCCTATGGAGTGCATGGGTTATCGGACTACCACGCTGGCCACACTCTCGACTACAAAGGCAAGAGCGGCACTGGAATAGACTAGTAAAAACGCTTAACGCTAATTCATTGTCACGCGAGCACGCAGAGAGTGCTTCAGAATTTTTACAAAGAGCTTGCGAACAGTGGCCCTCTTGCACTTCGCGATTCATGCGACTCGAAGTAGCGTTTGAGCGCCTGCGATTTCAAGCTATAAATGATCAACAACAAAAAGAGCTAAGTAAGCAGTTGCTCAAGGATATAGTCTGGTTACAATTCAACTTGCCATTTCGTCGCAGGGCAGTATTGGTAAAACGTTGAATGAAATTCAGATAGCAAAGCAATGCTCACGCTTAGTTGCTACCACCCAGATCAACAACTTCAATCAGCTTATCGCTGGTAGCCAAGGTCCAGACAACAGCCAAGGCAAAACGCGTTTGCTCATTAACCTCAAACAACGGGCTGTCCTCATTAGCTGCCCCATGAAAAAATCCTTTAATAAATCCAGTGAACACACGAACAGAGTCGAAAGGCTGGACTGCAAAACCTGCAAATAAAGTGGTCTCAAGATACCCGGCTCTTGAATCAAAAAAGGCTCGATCGGCTGTGACAAATTCAGGATCAACCTGATAGAAATAGTCCTGCAGTTTCTCACTGGCAAAAGTAACATCCAACCCCGTCAGCACCGTAATACCAGAGCCTCGTATATTAGTCATATTGAAGCCAACACCAATGTCGGCCACCCCCCCAAGGGGTTCCACACTACCAAAATCGGTAGCAAAAACCGCTCTGAGATCGGCAGTGAACCGCCCCTGTATACGCTCGCCAGTTGGCAAGACAGTGTCCATAATTCGTAGCTGAAATCGTGGACCTATCTCAAACAGAAAATCCAGATCAGGCAGACCTTCACGCGCAGAATTGCCATCGGAGTTAGCGTTCAACGATCCTCCTGTGGACAGTTCCAAGGTAAAACGCGGTTTCTCAATAGCGACAGCCCTTACCCCACCATCACCTGCCCTGAATATGGAGGAGCGGTAAATAAAGAAAGGCAATGCGATACCTCTATTACTGGTTTCACTGGATGCCGGATAATCAAAACCGGAAGAAAAACCGCCACCAACACCAAATTCCCAACGTGGTTTTAACGTAAAGTTTGGCCGCGTAGCTTGTTCTGCAGACAACCCCAGCGAAAC
>JALZUD010000044.1 GCA_023301725.1 Granulosicoccus sp.
TGATAACTAACGCTTGATAACTAATGCTTGATAACTAATCGCAGATAGCAAATTCCTGATAAATTATTCCTGACAGCTAATTCCTGATAGCTATTTCCGAACAACTCATTCCACACAACTAACACACAGTAATTGATATCGTGGTGAAGAAAACTGTATCGCTGGTTCTTGGCAGCGGTGGCGCAAGAGGCATGGCACATATCGGTGTTATCCGGTGGCTGGAACAAAACGGATACGCTATCCACTCAATCAGTGGATGCTCGATCGGCGCGTTAATCGGTGGTATACACGCACGCGATAAGCTCGATGAGTATGAGCAATGGGTTCGTGCCATATCCAAGTTCGACATCATTAACTTACTTGACATTGCATGGGGCAAACAAGGCCTCGTGGAGGGTGAACGCATTATGTCCGCGCTTAGGGACTTAGTTGGCGATTGTGAAATCGAAGATCTGCCCATTAAATTCACAGCCGTCGCAACTGATCTCACGGAGGAGACAGAAGTGTGGCTAAGCAGTGGGCTGTTGTTTGACTCTATTCGTGCTTCAATCTCGTTACCGCTGTTTTTTTCACCCCATGAACTCAACGGTAGGCATCTGCTCGATGGTGGGATTCTTAATCCGGTGCCAATAGAGCCCACAATTGATGACGATACTGATCTGACGATTGTCGTTAATCTGGGCGCAGCACCAGAACACAAGATTCGCCCTACCCTTGAAAATGATTTGAAAAATACTGATTCGGACAGTTCGCAAAAAGCGCTGTTGCCAGCAGACAATTTTCAATCAAAGATCGCCCAATTCATTAAAGGCCTAACAAATAGTCAGTCATCAAGTGACACTGGCGGGTGGTCCATGCTTGATATAGCCGATCAAACTTTTGATGCTATGCAAGCCAGTATCGCAAGACAAAAGCTTGCAGCCCATCCGCCAGATCATATCATTGAGATTGCAAGAGATGCCTGTGGCACGCTAGAGTTTGACCGTGCTGACGAGATGATAGAGCTTGGGTTTAACTCTGCAGAGCGTTCACTAAAGTCCAACTGACCCGTCTAGGTTTTATCACTAGGTTTTCTCACTGGGTTTTCTCACTAGGCTTTATCACTAGTTTTTTCACTAAGGCCGTACCATTAGGGCTTAGCCTATTTGGCATAGCGCGGCAAATCTCCGCTGGTACCCATAGCGTATTTCATAATAATCTGTTTTACCGGGCCAGCATTGTCGGCAATGCTTAAAGCGGTAGAACGCAGCTTTCTGAAGGGTTGCGGTTGCGGCTTGAAAGCATGATAAAAGCCATCCAGAGCCGTTATCATAAGCGCGTTATCACCGCGACGCCAACGCTCATATCGCCGCAACAAGCGACGAGTGCCAATATCATTTCCTGCAGCGTGAGCATCAGCCACTAGCTCCGCCAAGGATGCCGCGTCTAGCATACCCAGATTCAGTCCTTGCCCCGCAAGCGGGTGCACGGTATGGGCCGCATCGCCAACCAAGGCAATCCGGTTAGCGATGTATGTATCAGCATGTGCCTTCACAATTGGAAAACTGCCACGTTGAAGCACACTCGTGAGTTCGCCCAGCTTTTCGGGAAAAGTCGCCATCATCTCCTGCAAAAAAGAGGCGTCATCAAGAGCGCTGAGTCGACTGATTTCCTCGGCATTGTGGTACCAGACCATAGAGGCGCGTGAACCACTCAAAGGCAGCAAGGCTTGAGGTCCAGTGGGCATAAAACGTTGCCAAGTGATGTCTTGCTGCTCTGCAGCTGTAGTCACTGTTGCCACTAATGCATGGTGTTCATAACTGTCCGTGTGCATGGCAATATTTGCAAATTCACGAACACTCGAACGCGCTCCATCAGCGCCAATTAATAAACGGGTACGAATGGTCAGTTCACTGCTTGTGTCGTCGGCCGCTGCTGAGTGAGACGCGGTTACCAGCGTTACAGCATCAGTACCCTGCACACACTTTCGTAGCCTTACACCGGATCGATAATCAATGTTCTCAGATGCATCTAACACATCAAGCAATGCCAATTGAACAACCCGGTTTTCTACAATGTGCCCTAACTCCGAGGCGCCAATATCATCAGCCTTAAAATGGGTTTTCCCAGACTCTTCTCCATCCCAAACGAGCATTTGACGATAAAGACAAGCACGCCTATCAAGCACGCCTTGCCATGCACCTACCTTTTTAAACATATTTTGTGTAGCAATGCTAAGCGCAGACACACGGATATCGTAGTCGGGGCTACTACCGCGCTCAAAGGCATCGGGACGTTTTACCTCTAACACGGCAATGCTTAGATCGGTATGTTGTGCCAACAGAGCCGCAACCATGCTGCCCACCATGCCACCACCGACGATGACCACATCAAAATCGATCTGATTACCTGAACTCACCTGCATTACTCACTTTTCCAAAGGCTAATAATCAATACGCTCCCAACCCTCATCTGATCGCCTTACTTCAAAGGTTGGCCAGAAGTTATATTCGGGCTGTACGGTAACAACTTCCGTACGACCACTCATTGTAATCAATGTCAGACGGGTTATCTGGTCCTGATCTCTGGCTTGAGCCGCATCTAGAAATTCATCCATGGTGTTGATGGGCTTGTCGTCCATAGCAATAACGAAACGATTTCGATACAAGCCGTCCCAGAGCGCAGGCGATCCATCTTCCGTATCGGCAATGTAGACACCGGGAAAGCTGACATTTTTCTGATAAGCAATATCAATGAACGGCACTTGGAAATTAGCACCTGCCCAACGGATTACGCGCTGCGTACCCAGTGGATCGAGCGCTGAAGTTTCAACGGGTAGTTCAAGCAGTTTTCCATCACGCAAAACGGTGAGATTTACGGTGGTTTGCTGAGCAAGATTTTCTGCCTCAAACAAATCAGAGACCAGTTGATCGTCTATCGCAATAAGCACATCGCCGCTACGTAATTGCTCTGCAGCATTCGTATCCGGCACCACTTGTTCTATGTAGATCACTCGTCGCACCTCAGCAGGGAGCTGATTGTAGCGAGCAAGCCACTCACCAGGCAGACCTAACTGCTGTGCGGTATAAAGCGGTCGGTACGCGATCTTGATGTCCAGAGAATGATAGGGCTCTTGGGCCTGGAACAACTCAAGTGCTTGCCGAACCACAGCTGCAGGCATCGCCCATTCTCGTTGTTGAATCTCTCGCCCTTCTTCATAGGCGAAACTCATGTAAACCGCATGCACGGTGCCGTCGGCATCGACCAATGGCCCGCCAAGCGATGGAGGCACATTCGGTATGCCAAAAAGATCAATTGATGCCTGCTGAAATCGCGCTAATCCAGGTGGACTCAGACTAACGCTCAGCGGGCTGATGTCGTCAATCGCATGCGCGCGGAATGTACCATCAGCTCGGTATCCCACCATGGTCAGTTCATCGGGTAACGCGCTGTGGCCAGCGTCACTAAGCTTGAGTGCCTCTATAGGCAGGTCACCTAGAAGCGTTGTGTCGTATTGAATCAGAGCGATGTTGTGCCTAGGGTGAACAAACACAACCCGACCAGGGATCTGCGTGGAACCGAAAAACGTCAGCTCGACATCGCCTAGTGCAACAGGCACCGTATTCCTGTCGACAGAAACGATTCCTCTCTGCGCATCGACAATCAAACCTACGCCCTTGAAATGTCTGGCATAAACATTCTCGACAGCATAAGGGATGCTGAAATCAACCTTCACCATGGCCGGCGCGACTTTGTTTAGCAAAGGATCGCGAAAAACAGGCACGCTGCTCAATGCATCGCTTGCCACCGAATTGTCTGCACTTTCCAGATCAACTGATTGGCAGTCCCAGAACCGCTCATCGTCTACGCGGGAACACAGGCGATGGCCGAACCACCGATTATCAACTTGGAATTGTGCAAGCTCACTGCTAAATTCACGCCCCGGAACGATGTATCTAATACGCTTTCTTGAAATGTCCTCGGTCGCGTTTACCGCATCAATAAAGCTTTGCAGGTCAGTAATGGCGCGACCCTCAACCTCGGTAATCAAAGCGCCTTTTGGCACGCTTGCGCGGGTAAACGTGTACCCGGGTTGCGCAACAACCACACCTTTTTGGGGTTTATTCATCGCTCGGGCATGCTGTATAGACATGTCTTGCAGCACAGCATCACCCAGCTCAAGCAATTGCTGAGGTGCCAGAGCATGCAGATCGGCCACATCGATATCGATAGACAGTTGCTCTGCCTGGCGAATAATGTCTATTGAGAGACGTTGGTCGACGGCATCGTCAAGGGTGGCCTCCAGTGTCAGAAAATCGGTAATCATCGTACCCGCTATGCTGACAAGGATATCGCCAGATTCGAGCATCTGCTCTGCTACACCACCTGGAATAACCTGGGACACAGTGAGCATGCCACGCACGCCTGAACCACTTTGCCGCACTTGCTGCTCGGTGTTTTCATCAAGCCCCAGCCTGCGTAGCTGCCTAAACGGCTGATGTGAAAAAAGGGTCTGAAAACTACCACGCGATATGGGTATATCAGCCTGCAACTTTTCAAGCGCGTGTTGTATCCGGTCGAGTGGTAGGAAGAAACTACTGGCTGTACGCGTGTTGGCTGCAGCATTTAACGCAACCACATCGCCGTCCAGATCTATAACTGGTGAGCCTGAGCTACCACCAGAGGTACCTGAGGCTGCTTGCATGTAAAACGTGTTGAAATCGTTGTAGCCATAACGCGCATACGAGGGAACCTCTCGATCGAGCCGCGCGATGGTGCCGGGGAGAATCGATAATTGTTCACCGCCATCGCTGCCGATAACTCGGATATTCATTCCAGTGCGTGCCTTATCGGGGCGAAGCTTCAAAGAGACAGGTTGCGAGTATTCAAGCAACTTTGGATCGAATCGCACAAAGCCAAAATCGTGAATCGGATCTCGGTACAAGGGCACAGCATCCACTCGCTCCTGATTCTGAAACGTCGCCGATAGCCGGATGGGGCCTGAGCCCACCACATGCCGGTTAGTCAAAACTATGCCGCGTTCAGCATCCACTATAAAACCGGTGGCTGAGCTATTGCCTTGAGCGCTGTCATCAAAAGCACGCAACTGCGCTAGTTGCAGAGACACCACGGAATCCGCCACTCTCGAGACCGTACGAGCCCAGCTGTCCTCCTCGGTGTCGGCATGAACGCCTAAACTCGCGCTGGCACAAACGCTGAGCAGCAGCGGCTTAACCCACCAGAGATGAAGGATAGTCTCTCGCCTTGCAAGCAAATGCCTGAACACTTTCACGATGATGGGAATTCTCCGTAACCAAAATAGTATGTAAGCGATAGTGCGCAACAAGTGTTCCATAATTCTGACTACACTTATCACTCACATCGCATAAAATTCTTTCCAGCCCCCTACTAACCGCTTTATAAGCCTCTGGACCCGATATTCTGTAGAACATCAGGGTTTTCAAATTTGACACAACGGACTAGCGATTTGCCATGACCAAGGCAAAGAATACAACTCAAAACGTCTTGCCAGACAACACGTCGGACAACTTTGCCATTGACTGGTTTCGTGCAGCTTCGCCCTATATCAATGCTCATCGAGGTAAAACGCTGGTGCTTGCACTGCCCGGCGAATGGCTTCGCAGTGATTTACTGCCAACGCTCACGCATGATCTAACCTTGCTAAGTCATTTAGGGTTACGGTTAGTGGTGTGTTTTGGCCTACGTGCACAGGTTGAAGAGGAACTAGCCAGAGATAATAAATCCAGCGAAATCGTCGCGGGTCGCCGGGTGACCGATGCCCATGCACTGCGCACCATTGTAGAAGCTGCCGGCACAACTCGAACCAAACTCGAATCCTGCCTATCAATGGGCTTGCCGAACACTCCAATGGCCGGTGCACGTCTGTCTGTTTCGTCGGGAAACTACGTCACCGCACAACCATTCGGAGTACACAATGGCCTCGATTTCCAACACACAGGTTCTATCCGAGAAGTCCACGCTACCGCTATCACAGCATTACTTGATGCGGGGCATGTGGTGCTGCTCCCGCCTTTGGGGCATTCGGTCACAGGCGATGTATTCAATGTCACTGCCAATGAGCTAGCCAGCGCCTGTGCTATTGCGCTTAAGGCTGACAAACTGGTATTTCTGGTCAACGAACTGCCTATGAGTAGCCCTCAAGAGGTGCTTCGTCAGGCAAGTGCGTCAAGACTTGAAGAGCTCATGGCAACGTCTGTACGGAACGACGCCACACATGCAAATAACGCGTCAAACAATGAGCTTGAGAGCATAGTTCCTCAAGCAATTGAAGCGGTTCGCCAAGGCGTAGAACGTGTTCACCTATTGCTGAATGAAGACCGCAATGCCCTACTGTGCGAGATGTTTACCCGCGATGGTAGCGGCACCTTGATCACAGCCAACCAGTGGGAACATATTCGCGCCGCAACTATTAACGATGTCGGAGGCATTATCGAACTCATCGAACCTCTGCAGGCTAATGGCACGCTAGTCAGTCGTTCACGCGAGCAACTCGAACTGGATATCGAAAAATTTGTTGTCAGCGAACGCGACGGAACAGTGGTGGCTTGCGCCGCAATGTATCCAGATGATCAAACTGGCGAAGTCGAGATTGCGTGTATTGCCACGCACCCAGCCTATCGGGGCATGGGCCGTGGCGACGAGCTACTCACTCACCTTGAAAATACAGCCACAAAACAAGGTTTTACCATGGCACGCCTGCAAAGCACTCGTACGGGCCACTGGTTTGTTGAACGTGGCTATGTAGAAAGTGCGCTCGAATCGCTTCCTGCTAGTCGTCAATCAAGCTACAACTCGCAGCGCAATTCAAAGATTTATCAAAAAACACTACGTAAGTGACGGGTGTTGTCAGGCAGACGTCATTCAAGCAAAGGTGGGAAACCATTCACGCGCATGCGTGGGTCCCACTTTCGTGGGGATGACCAGAAGCGTGGGGATAAGGCAGACGACTACTTTTCTGCGATCTCAATTTGCAAACCATTCAGTGCTTGTAATCGATCGGCATTTGAGGTCATCTGCAACAATTCAAATTTGGCGTCTGGCGTGAGTGGTAGCACTTCTAGCAATCGGTGACACACCCAGTTAGCGTCATCCAGATGCTGCTCGTTGAAGCGCGTGTCTGTCTCCAGATAGCTGAGTATCAGCTCCAGTTTTTCGGCCAGCAATTCGTAATCATTTTCCATGGGTGTATGGATAGCGGGAGGCAGCATCTCTACTTCACCTATGATTAAACCGCTATCACTCGTCTCGTAGCTGAGCACGGTGAATTCTTGCTCACCACGGGCCGTAATCTGCAACAGTCCGTCACTGCCTTGATCGAAATCTATGATGGAAACACTTGTGCCTATGGGAAACGGCACTGATGGAGAGTTTGATTCTCGTCCACTTTTAATCAAGCACACGCCAAATCCGGTTCCAGTCTTGAAACACTCCTTTACCATATCGATATAACGCCGCTCGAAGAGTCGAAGTGGCATTAATCCTCCAGGCATGACAACACTGGATAGTGGGAATAGTGGCATTTGCATGATTGTTACTCCTCGATTCCCCAACGCGGCATTAGCGTCTGTTTGACGTCAAGTTGATCCATAACACGCGCCACTACAAAGTCGATCAGCTCATCAACCGTTTCAGGTAGATTGTAGAACGCAGGATTAGGCGGCATGATAACAACTCCTGCTCGAGCAAGGCGTTGCATGTTCTCTAAATGAATTAGCGAGAAAGGCATTTCACGGGGCATAACAATGAGTTTTTTGCCTTCTTTGATAACAACGTCTGCTGCTCGTTCGAGCAAACTATTACAGGTGCCTGCAGCCACTGATGCAAGAGTGCCTGTTGTACAAGGGCATATCACCATAGCGTCTGGTGCGCCTGAGCCACTCGCGACAGGTGCTGTCCATTCCTGTTGCCCGAACGCTTTTAGCTGGCCTGCCCGAGCGCCATACATAGATGCAAACTGTTTTTGAACATCGGCTGTTCGGGAAGGTACAGGGATATCAGTGTCCATGCCCATGACTATTTGCGCAGGCTTGGACATCAAAACATATACCTCGCAATTAGCGCTGATCAAACACTCAATAAGCCGCAAAGCATATTGAATACCCGATGCCCCAGTCATTGCCACGCAAATGGTTTTTTCAAATCCCTCGCAAGCCGTTACCTCATTTTGCATAAATTGTTAAAGCCCCGTTTGCAGATAAGCCAGATAGAAGCATTGTCTGACCCAGCCTAGCGTTGCATAGAATTTATGCAACGCCAAGCTTACCCGCAAGATGGGACTCACACAATGACTATGGAAGTACGACGATCTCCACTCTACGGTTCAGTGCACGCCCTTCACGCGTATCGTTAGGTGCTACCGGACGCTGTTGTCCATATCCAGTTGCAGCTAGACGTTCCGCACTCATACCGCCAGTATTCTCAAGAAAGTTCACTGTGTTGGCGGCACGGGCTACTGATAGTTCCCAATTGCTCGGAAAAACATTCTGCAAAGAGCCTGTGACAGGAATGCTGTCGGTGTGACCCTCAACAACAATGTTGTTTTCAAGATCTTGCAGAGCCTGTGCAACCCGAGCCATGAGATCTTGGCCGTCTGCACTCAAACGACCACGACCAGAATTGAACAAAGCGCCACTCGGTAGATTCACAACAACGCCGTTGTCATCACGTACAGACACCTCTACGTTTTCTACTCCGTTGTCCGCCAGACTCGCAGTAATGTCATCTTTAAGTTGTGTTGCACTTTGCGTCACACCAGAAGACTGGTTCTGAATTTCAGCCAATTTGGCAGCCAGATTTTCAGCTAGGGCCAGTTGCTCGGCAGCGTTTTGCTCAGCGACATCAAGCTCGCCTCTGAGCGACTGAGCTACGGTTTCAGCATCACTCAAGCTAACTTCCAGATCACCTTTGGCAGAACCTGCCTCCGCCAACTGTGAATCAAGGTCGCTCTTATTGTCATTCAACGTCGCAAGTTGCGACTCGAGATCAGCTGTCGATGCTGCTGACTCTTCCAACTGCGCTTCAAGATCAGTGATTCGCTCTAGAGCCTCATCCACATTTCCTTGCAAAGAAGCACTGGCACTCTGCGCTTCTTGCAACTGCGCTTCAAGAGCCGCTGTATCCGAGTTTAAACCCGCTAATTGATCCTGGAAGGACGCAGTATCTGCAGCAAGGCTTGACTGAAGCGTTTGTCTGTCAGCGTCACCTTGTTGCACCGTATTTTCCAAGTCAGCAAGTTGTGTTTCCAACGAAGTTCGCTGCTGCGCCGCATCGGCTAACTGCTGCTCCAAACCCGTAGTTTTTTCGTTCGCCGCTAACAACTGAGCATCTAAATCACCACCAAGTTGAGCAGCTGCATCCAACTCCGCTTGTAACGCCGCATTTTGCTCACCAGAAGCTGATAACTGCTCCTCTAGCTCACCCACTTGCGTCTGCACACCTGCTAACTCAGATTCCATCGCTTCCCGTTGTGCTTGAGCATCGGCAATCTGTTGCGCAAGATCACCTTGCACATCATTCGCTGAACTCAGCTGAGCTTCAAGATCGCCTTGCACATCATTGGCTGAACTCAATTGAGCTTCAAGATCACCCACCAGTGCGTTCAACTCGATGACATCTCCTTGGAAACCATCGCGCTCGCCACTGGCTTGCTGAAACTGCGAAGATATATCACTGATTTGCGATTGAAGAGCATTGCTTGACTCTAACGCCACGGCAGCTGATTGCATGGTGTCATCAAGTTCTACCTGAAGTTGATCACGCTCGTCAGTGAGTGCCGTAGCTTGCTCACCCATTGCAGCATTCTCTGTTTCGAGTTGAGCCAGTTGCTCGCTGAGCTCTGCCTGCTCGCTTTCAAGTGCGGTTAGTTGTTCCATGACTTCACCGCGTTCGCCACGTAACGCCTCAACACGGTTTTTCAACCAGGTGTTTGCCGAACTCAATTTGCTCACCTCTGCCGAAGAACCCGCGGATGCAGCTTCTAGTGAGGACAGCTGATCCAAGACATCGCCTCGCTCAGCACGCAATACGTCAACACGATTTTTTAAGAAATCGTTCGCTGCGCTTAATTGGCTCGCTTCTGACGAAGAGCCCGCTGATACGGCTTGTAGTGCAGACAACTGCTCTGCAACCTCACCTCGCTCAACACGCAGCGATTCGACACGGTTTTTCAACCAGGTGTTAGCTGAACTCAATTTGCTCACGTCTGGCGAAGGGGCATCTGATGCTGCCTCTAGCAAGGCTAATTGATCCATCGCCTCGCCTCGCTCTGTGCGCAAGGTGTCAACACGATCTCTCAGGAATCCATTTGCCGTGCTCAGTTTACTAGCGTCTGATGATGAGCTAGAAGTCATCGACTCAAGCTCAGATTGCAGGGTGCCCAATCGCAATTGCAATGCTGATTTTTGACCCGTTAGCAGACCCATTGCCTCGGCGTCTGCGCTAGCTCCAGAACCTGCAGCCGCTAACTTTTCTTCCAGCTCTGAGGTTAATGCGTTAGCCGCACTCAGCCCTTCTTCTTGAGATGCAGCACGTGCCCGAAGCTCGGCGATTGCTGGAACCTGAAGATCGATGGTGGCTTGTAGCTCTGCCGCCAGAGCATTCGCCGCAGCCAGTTCTTGTTCTTGAGCTTCGGTTCGCGCACGTAGTTCGGAAATTGCTGGAACCTGAAGATCAACGGTAGATTGCAACTCCCCAGCCAACGCGTTGGCCACTGCCATCTCCTCTTCTCCAGTAGCGGCACGAGTGCGAAGCTCGGCAATCATCGGCTTCTGCAATTCTATGGTGGCGTTTAGTTCTTCAACCTCAGACTCAAGCGCAATAATGTTTTCAGCTGCTGCATTACGCTCAGCTTCTAAGAGAGCTTGCTGCTCATTCAAGGCGGCCAGATCAGTTTCGAGCGTAACTAACTGCTCTTGCGAGCCATCGCGCTCGATCTGCAGAGTATTTAGATCTCCCGTTAGCTGCTCTACTTGTCCTTCCAGTGTTTGCACTTGCTCACCGGTGCTGGCCTGTAGGCTCTGGATTTGTAAAGTTTGTGAATCCATCTCTTGCGAGGAATTGAGCTGAAAGTCTTCTAGACGGTTCTGCAATCCACCAAGCGAAAGTTGCAATTGTCCTTTCTCGGTAGTGAGTACTTCTGCCTGTGCATTCAGATCTTGTACTTCAGCTTGTAGCGCATTTCGCTGCGCTTCCAGCTCGCCTATTTCCAAGTTCAAGCTGACCACGTCAGCGTCATATTGCGACTGCAGTGAACCAAGCTCGTCATCCTGCGCAGCAGCACCACTCATGAGCGATTGAACTTGCGTATTCAAGTCGCCTAAACTGCTGTCGCGAGACGCGATTCCGACCTGCGCATCCTGCAAGCTAAGATCAAGCGCCGCCAATTGTTCAGCTTTGGCCGCTATGTCAGCTTCCAGCTGCGCCTGTGCTTCACTGAATTCGGCCTGTGTTGACTCAAGTGCTGCAGTTTGAATCTCTAGTTCACTTTGTGTGGCAGCCAGAGTTGCCTGTGTGTCTTCAAGTTCGACTTGCGTCTCGGCCAGAGCCACTTCGGTATTGCCCAGATTCTCGCGTGAATATGCCAGATCGTTTACCAACGAGGCAGCGCGTGTTTTCAGGCCACCCAGATCTCCTTCCAGCGCAGCTTTGCGTGCTTCCATCTCACCGATTTCTGAATTGAGTAGTACAACATCGGTGTCGTATAAAGTGAGCAGGCTGTTGTAGCTAGTTTGAGCGTTAGCGGTTTGCACAGCGCCTTCATCGGCGATGGACTGAATACTCAACAATTGGGCATTAGCCACTTTAAAGCTGTCAGCTCTGTCACGGATGGTCAGGGCTTGGTTTTCGATGCGGTCGTTTAGCAGCGCAATGTCAGACTCCAACACTTGGATACGTGCATCGCGTTGAAGGTCAAACGCTTCAAGCTGGGCTTTGAGTTCGATAACTCGCTCATCAGCCTGAACATCGAATTGCGACAGCTGCGCTTCCAGAGCGACGACTCGCTCGTCGCGCTCAGCGTTGAGGCTAGCGATCTGTGTCTCCAGCGCCGCGACAGCACTTGCGCGCTCGCTGCCAAGAGAGTTCATTTCTTCACTGGCCACTTGAAGGGCAGCGGATAAAGTACCCACCTGCTCTTCAAGAGCACCCTTGGAATCATCAGAGCTTGAAAGTAGCGCTTGAACTTCGGTGCGCTCCACGTCGAGATCTGTCAGCTGTTGACGTAGCCCAGCGAGTTCTTCTTCGCTGGCAGCGATTGAATCTTCTAATGAACCTTGAGCACTTTGCAATGTAGCGATGTTGCCCTGAGCACTCTCGAGCTCAATATTGCGCTCGCCGAGCAAGGCGGTGACGCGCTCTCGCTCCGATTCACTACTTTGTAATTCATGCCCAACATTGGAACGTGAGATCCAAGCGCCCAGCAAAGCGATAAACGCTAGCGCGGATAGGATGAGTTTTACCTGGTATGAGGACCTACTCGGGGCCTTTTCAAAATCTCTAAACATTTGTCGTTTCCGGTGACATTTAGGAACGGGATTCAATAAGCTCCCATCGTAACGAAATCCTATTGCAGTCACAACGCAAACTTGGACACGAGTGCGTGTTTTATGACGCTATTTCATGACAAGTTTGCGTACACTACGCCGCTAGGCTGCGGTGATAGGCTACTTTCGGGTAGCAGATCCCGACTATTTGTGTGAAACACTTCTTTACAACGGGAACACTGAAACGTTGAGGATTCATCTGAGCGCACTGGGTTGTCGCCTAAACGAGGCAGAACTCGAACAATGGGCTGTGGCGTTTGCCAAAGCTGGCGATCAAGTGGCAAACAATGCCGTTGATGCCGATGTCATGGTCATGAACACCTGTGCGGTAACACGCGAGGCTGTGCGCAAATCGCGACAGAAAATACAAAGGCTACAGCGTGAAAACCCCAGCGCGAAACTCGTTGTTAGTGGTTGCTACAGTGAGCTGAGCAATCCTGCCGAATTGGCAGAACTGGGTATAGACCTCGTAGTTCCCAATAGTCGCAAGGACGAATTGGTCCCTATGACTCGCGAGGCATTTCAGATGCCAAACATGCCGCAAACGGCCACTTTTCCAGCAACAGCCACTCTCTTTACTCGAAATCGCCATCGGGCCTTCATTAAAATCCAAGATGGCTGCCGATACCGATGTACATTTTGCATAGTTACGGTTGCTCGTGGTGCAGAAAAAAGCAGAACAATCAAGGATATAGTGGAAGAAGTTCGAGAACTACATGAGAACGACGTTCAAGAATTAGTACTCACTGGTGTGCATGTTGGTGGCTACGGTTCAGATCTGGACACCGATCTGGCGTCACTAGTGCGGGCGCTGCTTGCAGACACTGACATGCCAAGAATCCGCTTCGCCTCCGTGGAGCCATGGGATTTGTCACCTGATTTTATTGAGCTGTTTGCCAACCCTCGCCTGCAACCTCACATGCATCTGCCATTGCAAAGCGGTAGCGACAGCATATTGCGGCGTATGGCACGCCGTTGTAAAACCGCCGATTTTGCGCAACTCACCGCCCAACTGCGTGACGCTATGCCGCTGTTTAACATCACCACCGACATCATCGCGGGCTTCCCTGGTGAGACCGAAGAGCTTTGGCAAGAGTCTCTGGAATTTATCGCCACTCAGAAATTCGGTCACATTCACGCGTTTACGTATTCGGAACGCGAAGGTACCAAAGCGGCAAGCTTGCCTGATTCAGTTCCCATGCCCATAAGGCAGCGGCGTAGCCGTGAATTGCACGAGCTTGCGCAAACCCTCAAACATGAACAGCAAAGCGCAGCCATCGGTCAATGCCACAGCGTACTCTTCGAACGAGGCAAGTTGATCGAGCACGCCAACGGTGACTACTGGAGGCATCAGGGTTATACACCCAACTACCAACGCGTGGTCGTGGAAAGTAGCACCGAGTTAGCCAACCAAATCCTGCCAACAACCATCACCGGCATTGATAGCGAAAAACTTACCGGTGTTGTAGTAACACCTAGCAAGTAACAGCTCTTGCGTTAAGCCAACGCTATGAAACCGTGTCAGATCGAGTATGATTAGGTATAACTAATACTCATTATTAACACGGGATATTTTAAGCGACACGATGGCAACAAACCCGAATTTCGACGCAGACGAACTCGAAACCCAGGAATGGCTGGACGCACTGGAAGCAGTTATCGAACAAGAGGGCCCAGAACGAGCCCATTTTCTATTGGAACGCCTAATAGACAAAGCGAGACGCTCTGGCGCTAACCTGCCGTACGATTCGAGCACCGCATACGTCAATACCATTCCGCTGCATCTTGAGGAAAAAAGTCCGGGAGATCAGGAGCTAGAACACCGCGTCCGTTCAATGATTCGCTGGAACGCAACAGCCATGGTGCTGCGCGCGCAACGTGACGATTCAGGTCTAGGTGGACATCTGGCCAGTTTTGCTTCAGCCGCCACGCTCTATGATGTGGGCTTCAACCATTTCTTTCATGCACCGACACCCGAACACGGCGGTGACGTGCTCATGGTCCAAGGGCACTGCGCTCCAGGCATCTACGCACGTTCTTATCTAGAGGGCAGGCTTACAGAGAGCGATCTGGATAATTTTCGACGCGAAGTCGACGGTAATGGTCTTTCGTCTTACCCACATCCTTGGCTGATGCCCGAGTACTGGCAATTCCCTACGGTATCCATGGGTTGGTCTTCGCTCACCTCGATCTATCAAGCCCGCTTCATGAAATACCTGCAGGATCGCAGCTTGGCGCGCACAGACAATCGCCAAGTCTGGACATTTCTAGGTGACGGAGAGATGGATGAACCCGAGTCACTGGGGGCCATTTCTTTAGCGGGCCGTGAAAAACTCGACAACTTGAATTTTGTCATCAATTGCAATCTGCAAAGACTCGATGGCCCGGTCAGAGGCAATAGCAAAATCATTCAAGAGTTTGAGAATGTTTTCCGCGGTGCCGGCTGGAATGTCATCAAAGTTGTCTGGGGTTCGTACTGGGACCCTCTATTAGCTCGTGACAAATCCGGCAAACTCATGCAATTAATGATGGAAACCGTGGATGGCGAGTACCAGAACTGTAAAGCCAAAGGCGGCGCCTATACCCGGGAACATTTCTTTGGCAAATACCCGGAAACCAAAGCATTGGTTGCCAACCTGACCGATGAAGACATCTGGCGACTCAACCGAGGTGGACACGATCCGCACAAATTGTATGCCGCGTACAAACAAGCTGTAGAGCATAAAGACCAGCCCACCGTTATTCTGGTTAAAACAGTGAAAGGCTATGGCATGGGTGAATCTGGTGAAGGCACCAATGCTACCCATCAACAGAAAAAAATGGATCAGGAATCGCTACTCAAAATGCGCGATCGCTTTGGTCTGAACTTGACCGATGAGCAGGTAATCAACTACGAATATATCAAGCCCGACCCAGACAGCCCTGAAATTAAGTACATGCAGGAGCGACGCAAGGCACTGGGTGGCTATTTGCCACAACGCAAGAAATTTGCAGAGCCACTCGAGATACCTGACATCAGCGCTTTCAAACCTGTGCTGGAAGGTTCAGGCGATAGAGAGATGTCCACCACCATGGCTTTTGTACGACTGCTTACCATCCTAACGCGTGATAAGAATATTGGTAAAAATGTTGTGCCCATCGTGCCAGATGAGGCACGAACTTTCGGTATGGAAGGTATGTTTCGTCAGCTGGGTATTTATTCTTCTGTAGGTCAGTTGTACGAGCCGCAGGATCGTGATCAGATCATGTACTACAAGGAAGATAAAACGGGGCAGATACTTGAGGAAGGTATTACCGAGGCTGGCGCAATGGCGAGTTGGCTGGCTGCAGCAACGTCATATTCCACACATGGCGTTAACATGCTGCCCTTCTACATTTACTACAGCATGTTCGGCTTCCAACGCATAGGCGATCTTGCCTGGCTAGCGGGAGATATGCGTGCTTGTGGATTTATGATTGGCGGCACGGCTGGACGCACCACACTCAACGGTGAAGGCTTGCAGCACGAAGACGGTCATTCTTTAGTGCTATCTAACACGATACCGAACTGCATCAGCTACGACCCTTGCTTCGGGTATGAAATGGCGGTCATCATTCACAACGGTATGACCCGCATGTTCACAAACCATGAAAGCGTGTATTTCTATATCACCGCCATGAATGAAAACTACATTCACCCGCCGATGCCGAAAGGTGTGGAAGACGGCATCGTCAAAGGCATCTACCCGTTTCGCAAAGTGGCTGACGGCAACAAGAAAGCCGCAGCCAAGTTCAAATCAAAAGTTCGACTGTTGGGCAGCGGTACTATTCTGCGCGAAGTCATCGCAGCTGCTGACATGCTGGAAAAAGACTGGAACATAGGCGCTGAAATCTATTCAGTGACCAGTTTCAATGAACTGGCACGTGATGGTCTGGAAGTTGAGCGCTGGAACATGCTGCACCCTAACGATACGCCGAAAGTGCCTTACGTCACTCAAGTGTTGGGTAGCGATGATTCGCCAGTGGTCAGTTCTACCGACTACATGAAATGCCACTCTGACCAAATCCGCGAGTACGTACCTGCCACCTTCGCCACCTTGGGTACCGATGGATTTGGACGCTCTGACACACGTGAAAAATTGCGCGAGTTCTTTGAAGTTGATCGTAACTACGTAACCGTCGCTGCCCTGCATGCGTTATCCATGGACGGCAAAATTGATGCACCAACTGTCGCCAAAGCGGTGCAACAATACGGCATCGATCCAGACAAGCCAAACCCGGCAAAGGCTTGAGGGGCTATCGATGAGCGCAAATAACAACACAGTGAACATCGTCATACCGGATATCGGTGATTCAGCTGATGTAGAAGTCATAGAACTGCTTGTCGGTGTCGGAGACACGGTAGGTATCGACGATTCATTGCTCACGTTAGAAAGCGACAAAGCCAGCATGGAGGTGCCTTCAGCGTATGCAGGTAAAATCGAATCGCTGAGCGTATCTGTTGGTGATACTGTCAATGTGGGCGATATCATTGGCACCTTGGCACAAGATTCCGACATGAGTGAGGCAACTGGTTCTGCTGATCAATCAAGCGCTGACGTAAGTGGCAATAATCCAATCGCCAGCATTGTCGGCAACAGTGATGGCGGCAACAACAAAAGCCACGATAGCGCTGGCAGTGTTGTCTCAAGTGAGGCGCCAGTAGCCACAACGGCGCAAAGTCCACCCATAAAGTCTGCCCCTGAAGCGGCATCAAGTAGCACCGTGATGAAAGACACAGCGGGCGCCACATCACCCACTGCTCATATCAGTGATGAAAAGATACGCCTTGCACATGCCAGCCCGGGCGTGCGTCGTTACGCTCGAGAGCATGGGGCTGATCTATCGCTTGTCACAGGCAATGGCCCCAAGGGGCGAATCCTCAAAGAGGATGTTGTAACCTTTATAAAGCAATCCATGCAGGCTATGGGTAGTAACTATGCCAGCGGAAACAGTGCGCACAGTGGCGGCGCCGGAATTCCAGCGATACCTGAAGTTGATTTTTCAAAATTCGGTGATATCGAGCGCGTTGAACTTGGACGAATCAATAAGCTTAGTGCGGCCAATTTGCACCGGGCATGGTTGAATCTACCCATGGTGACGCACCACGATCTGGCAGACGTCACAGAGATGGAAGCCTTTCGTAAGCAACTCAAATCTGAAGCTTCCGATGATGATGCAAAAGTCACTGGACTTGCATTTCACATGAAAGCTTTGGTGAATACCTTAAAAGCGTTTCCAAAAATGAACAGTTCACTTTCCGCTGACGGCGAAGCGTTGTTCTACAAAAAGTACTATCACATTGGCATAGCCGTAGACACGCCCAATGGCCTCGTCGTCCCTGTTTTTCGTGATGTAGACAAAAAGAGCATCAACCAGCTAGCGTTTGAAATGGCTGATATTAGCGTCCGGGCGCGTAACAAAAAACTCAAACCCGATGAGATGCAAGGCGCCAGCATGACCATTTCAAGCCTGGGAGGCATCGGCGGCACGCAGTTCACACCAATAGTAAACCCGCCGGAAGTGGGAATTCTGGGTATTACACGGGCCACCATGCAACCGGTATGGAACGGGTCTGAGTTCATACCCCGACTGATGTGTCCTCTAGATCTTACGTACGATCACCGGGTGATTGATGGTGCCGATGCTGCGAGGTTCATGGTGTATTACGTGAAACAGATCAGCGATATACGCAGACTCACGCTTTAAAAATTCGCACGGCAAGATTCGGCGCTTACGCGCCGAAGCTCTTTACCCTAGTGTTGCATAAAATTTTGAGTTCAGAAGCTTATAGAGCTGTATATAAGGGGTTGCACGGAATTTTTACTGGGTTGAGTCGGGCCGCGCAGGCCTA
>JALZUD010000045.1 GCA_023301725.1 Granulosicoccus sp.
AATATAGCCAGTAGCTGAAAAGTGCCGCGATACAAATGCTGCCCGAACGTAGCTTCAAAAACACAAACCACTACTGCCAGGTTCAAGTCGATGAGTACACTCTCGCGGGAGTGTTTTTTTGTTGTACATTTCATATTCTGTGGTACCGCGGAGCATCTGTATGTCAAACTCTGGCTGGAAGCCGCCTATCGTAGCTACCTGTAGCACATCCATTCACCGCCAAGCCTTGAAGCTTGCTAACCTGTTGTTATGGGAAATTCAACTAGCCATTTCACTCAAGAACTGACTGAGTCATTACAACCAATAGAGCAGCAAAGGGCACGCAAATTAAAATTGATCGTGCATGCAGGTACGCCGAAAACCGGTACAACCAGTTTGCAGACCTATCTTAATAAAAAACAGGGGAAATTGAGGCGCAAGGGTTTGTTGTACCCGCATAACACACAAAAGATTACTAATCCTTTTGCTCCAAAGCATCAATGGTTTGAAAAAAATCTGGTAGCAGCACATACGCTGCATTTTCTCGAAAACTTCAAAAACATTTTGTCTCAAGTAGACATGGATACGCACACCATCCTTCTGTCTTCTGAGGGTATCTACAATTACTGGTGGGACTTTCCAGACGAGTCTAAAGCTCTCTTAGCTGAACTAAATACTCTTTTCGATACAGAAATATGGGTGTGGTTTCGTGATCCAGTTGAATTTATTGAAAGCTACTACAAGCAGTGTATTCGCAATCCAAAAATTGAAGGCAATCAGTGTTATGGAAGTAATCTAAGCTTCGCTGAAATGCTCGATATTCATTGGTTTTCGCAACATCTAAATTATCAAGGCTTCGTCACCGACTGCCAAGCACTGTTTGGTAAGAGTAGCGTCTCGGCACTAGAATACAAAGGTGATGTGGTGCAAAGCGTTATTGAAAAATTAGGCTTGGCAACGCCACATGATAATCCGACACCAAGACAAAACAACAGCTTAAACAGTGCATCGATAGCACTACTAAGAACGATAAATCAATTTGATGTAAAAAATAAAGATAAAGATCTGCTCATGCCACATGTAAAAGCTATGAATGAAATACTTCAAAGCTACGGGCGGAACACCTTGATTGATAAAGAATCTAGAAAAAGAGTACTGAAGTTGGTTCGCCCGGTAGCATTTAATTGGTAAGCGCCAACCTAGCTGCCTACCGCGTCCAGTCCATATTCATAAGACGCCCGTTGCAGCCAAATCCAGATGTAGTCACTGAAGCTTCGGCGCACGATTAACTCGTAGCTGGCCTCGTCACCAGCTTGTACTGCCCGTATCGTAATTTGTGCCTTGGCAAATGTGGTGTTGACCACCTTGCCTACGGGAAAATTGTCCGGATGTGTATCGTAACCTGAGCTTTTTTGTAGCACCTCGAGTGCTTTGGCACCACTGAGTTCAAACACCGAATACCCGCCTGAGATTTGTACAATGGCGATGTGTCCACTTACTGCACCGCGTAATTTTTGCTCAATGCTAAATGCATCAGACAAAGGGCACGACAACAACCACGCATCAGGTCCCATCCAACGTACGCAATAATCGCCCGATGTGTTCGATGATAAGCGTGACGCTAACGCCACACCGCAGTGAGTTTGTAATGCGGCACCAAGGGCTGCAATTTGCTCCTCACTGCTCGCACGCAACATGAGTAGCCCAGCGACAGGCTGCTCAACTAAACGCACGTGAGCTTTGCTGTTAGCACCACTACCAGAGGCATCAACATTCAACTGACCAGTATGTACAACCGACGCAGTACTAGCATCAACGTTTTTTGAAAACTGATCCATTACAACGATATTGTCAGACTCATTCATGCTTTCTGCCTCGCGCCGTCAGGATCAAGAAATACGGTAGAACAGATGACTGCCTCAACCGTTGTGCCATCGCGTAGAGGGAAATAGACTTTCTCTCCCATTCGGTTGAGGCCATCTTTTATCACACCCATGGCTATTGTTCGACCAAGAAACGCGCTGTGATAGCTTGAGGTTACATGCCCGACCATCGTCATAGGGATAGCCTCATTGGGGTTTCGCACCGCTTGTGCACCCTCAGGTAACGTCACTTGCGGGTTAGTGGTCATCAAGCCCACCAGCTGCTTTCGATCTGTTCGCAAGCAATCGGCTCTGTTCATTCCGCGCTTACCCAGATAGCTAAAGGGCTTGCTATCCACAACTGCCCAGCCATGGTTGATGTCATGTGGCGTCATAGAGCCGTCTGTGTCCTGACCTACAATGATGAAGCCCTTTTCTGCTCGCAGCACATGCATGGTTTCTGTGCCGTAAGGCGTAAGGTCGAACTCCTTGCCTGCTTCAACCACAGCCTCCAGAACTTGCATAGCGTAGTGTGATGCAACGTTGACCTCGAACGATAAGTCACCGGTAAATGAAATCCTAAACACACGTGCAGGCACGCCTGCTACCGTTGCATCAATCCATTGCATGAACTTGAAGTTATCGCCGCTCACATCGGCATCAGTCAGCTTTTCCAACAGCTTTCTTGCATTGGGACCCGCGATAGCTATGGTTGCCCAATGATCGGTAACGCTATTGAAAAATACCTCCATCTCAGGCCATTCTGTTTGATGGTAGATCTCAAGCCAAGACATCACTCTGGCAGCTCCGCCAGAGGTGGTTGTCATATGAAAGTGATTTTCTGCAAGGCAAGCCGTAACGCCATCATCCATGACCATGCCATCTTCGCCACACATCAAACCATAACGACAGAAACCAGGCTTCAGCTTTGCCCACGCGTTGGTATATACCCGCCCGAGAAATTCACGGGCATCTTTTCCTTGTATATCAATTTTACCAAGCGTTGATGCATCAAGAAAACCTACACTGGCTCTTACGGCTAGCTGCTCGCGAGCGATAGCCTCTTGCATTGTCTCTTCGCCTTGCGGGTAATACCAAGGGCGCATCCACTGCCCTACACTTTCAAATTCAGCACCGGCTTTCAGGTGCCACTCATGCATGGCAGTGAACCGCTGCGGATCAAACAGCTCACGTGTATGCGCACCTGCGACAACACCAAAACTCACCGGTGTGTAATTAGGCCGAAATACCGTGGTGCCCGTTTGCTCAATAGTTTTACCCAAGGCTTTAGCCACAATAGCCATGCCGTTGATGTTGCCAGTCTTACCCTGATCAGTACCAAAACCCAGTGCGGTGTAGCGCTTAACGTGTTCGATAGATTCAAAGCCTTCACGAGTTGACATCTCGATACCTGCAGCAGTGACATCGTTTTGCATATCTACAAACTGCTTGGGTGCACGGCTACTGGGTTTAGTGTGAGGTAGCAAATACATCTCCTGTGCATCACACACCACCTGATTACCTGAAGACACCGAGGGCGCAACATAATCTGAATGCTCAGTAAATCCTGCAGCATTTGCTGCATCGGCTCCGGCAGCAATACCATCACTGAGTACTTCAGACAGTGATACCTTGCCACTAAGTACACCTGCGGTCCAACGTTGTTCGGTGGTTGTACCCGGAACAAAACCCAGCACCTCTTGCGACCACACTGGACGACTACCGGTATGACAAGACAGATGTACCGCCGGGCTCCATCCACCACTGCTAGCAATCGTATCGCAGTACAGGTACTGACAATCGCCGGTGACAAAACTGGCAGTCGCATTCACAGGCGTGACAAGCGCAGCATGCACTCGTTTTTTACCGTGTGCTTCAATGACAACAGATCCTGTGATGACTTTAATGCCGCGCTCACTAGCTTGCTCAACAACGGTGCCATCAGGTGACTTTCGAGCATCAACAATAGCAACAACTTTTCGTCCTGCATCGTGCCAATCAAGTGCACATTGATATCCACCATCATTACTGGTCATAACAACAAGGCGCTCACCTGGCACTACGGCAAATCGGTTGATGTAGTGCGACACACTAGAGGCCACCATACAGCCGGGTAAATCGTTATTGGCAAACACCAATGGACGCTCGTGAGCACCTGTTGCCAACACCACACTTCCTGCACGTACCTTGTGCATCCGTTGGCGAACTTTGCCGCGAGGTGCATGATCGTTAACGTGATCAGTGCAGCGTTCGCTGATGGTTAAAAAATTGTGATCGTGATAGCCATTCACTGTGGCATGGTCCAGCATTGTCACCCGTGAATTGGCTTTGAGCTCTGCAACTACCTCAGTAACCCATTGCATGGCAGGTTTGCCATCAATCGACTCACTAGAGAACAACAATGATCCACCGAATTCGTGTTGCTCATCGGCGATGAGCACTCTTGAGCCACTGCGCGCTGCACTTAATGCGGCAGTTAAACCCGCAGGCCCCGCACCAACCACTACAACATCAGCATGTCTGTTCATATGATCGTACAGATCAACATCAGGCACCTCTGGGCTGTTGCCTAAACCTGCTGCTTTTCTAATAAATTTTTCGTAGGTTTCCCATTGTGACTTGGGCCACATGAATGTTTTGTAGTAGAACCCCGGTGTCATCAGTTCACCACCTAAGCGTCCGAGTACACCCATTAAGTCAAATTCGGCACTTGGCCAACCGTTGACCGGACGACACTCCAGTTTGTTATAGAGCATTTGCTCAGTGGCTTTAACATTGGGTATGGTGGTAGCTTTAGTTGAGCCTATCTGCAGCACTGCATTGGGCTCTTCCACACCAGCAGTCATAATGCCACGTGGTCTACCGTATTTAAAACTACGGCCAACGATATCAACGCCGTTAGCTAGCAATGCGGATGCAACGGTGTCACCCTCGTAGCCCATTAAACTTCTGCCGGCATACGTGAACACCAGAGGCTTTTCGCGATTGATTCTTCCGCCACTGCTTAAGCGGTTGCGTTGCTGAATTTTCAGCTGCGCTTGCGTCATCATGAGTTTTTACCCACTGCATGAGCTTCGCTAAAATTGAGCACAGAACCTGTCGCTGTTACGGTAGCAGTATCAGGCGCTTCCAATGTTTCGCCTGATTTGTACGTAGCGTAGATTTCATAGGTTTGGGTATTGCGCGACACATTGAAATACTTGCCACAACCAGCAGTGTGCACCCACAGCTCACGATGTTCACCACGCGGATTTTTTCTGTAATACAGCCAGTTAGCCCACTGTTCATCACTCAAGGAGTCTGGGTCTAAGGGCCTGGGCATATGCGCCTGCCCAGCCGCATGAAACTCCTCTTCTTCACGATGTTCTTCACAATACGGGCAATGAATCAGAAACATGACAAATACACTTTAGTAACGACGCTTAATGCGTGGAGAAGTAAAAAAACTAGTGCGCAACACCAGCTGCGCCATGCTCATCGATCAATGAGCCATCATGAAAACGCCAATAGTTAAATGGCTTTGCCAATTTATTGGGCTCACCATTGGCTAATAAATCTGCAAACACATGCCCAGAACCCGGAGTCGCCTTAAAACCGCCTGTGCCCCAGCCACAATTGAAAAACAGATTTTCAACCGGGGTTTTTGAAATGATGGGACAGGCATCCGGTGTGGTGTCGACAATGCCGCCCCATTGCCGATTCATGTGTACCCGCGACACCTGCGGAAACAACTCTAAAATAGCGTGCATGGTATGTTCGATAACAGGAAAAGAGCCGCGTTGCCCATAACCAACATAGCCATCGATACCAGCACCAATAACTAGATCACCTTTGTCTGACTGAGACATATATCCATGCACCGCGTTGGACATCACTACCGTGTCGAGTATGGGTTTAATAGGTTCGGACACATAGGCTTGTAAAGGATGTGATTCCAGCGGCAATTCAAAACCTGCATATCCTGCCAACACGCTAGAGTTACCAGCTGTGACACAGCCGATTCGATCTGCTTTGATGACACCATGTTGCGGCGTCTGCACACCAACAGCTGCACCATCTTCGATGATGATGTCAGTGACTTCGGTTTGCTGGATGATATCCACGCCATAACTATCAGCACCTCGTGCATAACCCCATGCAACGGCGTCGTGGCGTGCAACCCCTGCACGTGGCTGCCAAGACGCTCCAAGCACTGGGTAGCGAGTGCTGCCCGAACAATCCATAATGGGCACGATTTCGGCACAGCCTTGGGCATCAAGCACCTCGCCGTCAATGCCATTGAGGCGGTTGGCGTTAACACGGCGATTGATATCGCGCATGTCCTGCAAGGTATGGCCAAGATTCATGACCCCACGCTGAGAAAACATCACGTTGTAGTTGAGCTCTTGGGACAAACCTTCCCATAGCTTCATAGCATGCTCATAAAGATGAGCGGCTTCGTCCCAAAGATAGTTGGATCGCACAATGGTCGTATTACGACCTGTGTTTCCACCACCAATCCAGCCTTTCTCAATGACGGCAACATTGATTTTGTCATGCATTTTGGCAAGATAAAAAGCCGTTGCCAAACCATGACCACCGCCTCCGACTATGATGATGTCGTAGTGCTTTTTTGGTGTGGGATTGCGCCACATCCGCTGCCAGTGCTCCTGGTGGCGAAAGGCCTGCTTGACCAATCCGAATCCTGAAAATCGACCCATATTCTTAGCTTACCGGCAGCATACAACTCTGAGGGAGCCATTGTGCAAGCTCGCCCGCCGGCGCGCCTGACTGCAAGCGTACAATAGTTGTCCATTAGCGCCAGATATAACTCAAAGCGTCAACTGATTGCGAACTACACGTTACTGTGTCAATGATGAAAGAGTCTGTCAGCGTTCAATTTCTTGTCCAGCCACATTTTTCACTGCTGGCTTTTGCCGCGGCTGCGGATGCACTCACTACTGCTAACTTAGTGCTTGAGCAAGAACGGTTTACACTATCAACCGTCAGCCTAGACGAAGCGCCTGTGATCAGCGATCTGTCAATAACCATAAAGGCCGACTATCAGGCTGCTTCAAATGAGGCCGAGCCCTTCTCGGCCGATATCTTGATTGTCTGCGGAGGCTACCGTTGCGAGCTGCAGCCTAATGCCCAACTGACAAGGTTCTTAGCTAATGTTGATAAATCAGGGGCTTTAATCGGCGGTCTATGGAACGGCGTTATCGCTCTGGCGCATGCTGATTTAATGACAGGGTTTGCTTGCACATTACATCGTCACGATCACGACTATGCTCGCACGCAATTTCCCGACTTGTTACTGCGCAGCGACTCAATGGTTCTGGATAGAACCCGATTGTCAGCTGCAGGACCCAACGGCAGTTTTGAACTCATGCTGTTGTTGATCCAGCGCCTTCATGGTGGTGACACAGTGAATGCGGTAAGACATATCTTACGAGCTGACGGTGATCAGGTGCCTGAGAACAACACACCTGCCCACGAAATAGCACCAGCACCAACCCCAGTCAGACTGCAACGCGCGCTGCAACTGATGCGTAATAACCTCGATGAGCCGCTGAGTCGTGATGACATGGCCGCCCATCTTGGCGTATCAAAGCGTGCACTAGAGAGAATGTTTCAACAACACTTTAATACAAGTCCAGCCCGATACTATATGGAGCTACGCCTAAACCGCGCCCACCAAATGTTATTGCAAAGTGGAGAATCGATCACAAGCATTGCCGACAACTGCGGATTTGTCAGTGGTGCACATTTTAGTCGTAGCTTCACCAAACACTTTGGCTGTTCACCAAGCTCGGCTCGTAAAGCGACCTCTAGGCTGCTTGATCATCGGTAAATTGAAACCGATAGCTACCTGCAATAGCGAACATAGCCAACACACATAAACCACCCATAATCCAGTAGAGCTTAGCCGCCCATTCATCAAACAGCTGACCACTAAAATACGTGGCGATAGCCATACACGCCGTTGTCATGATTGCCAACAAACTCTGACCACGTGCTGCAGAGCCCTCCGGCACTCGTCTGGCAATAAAACTGGCACAAGACAGGAAGGCGATGCCAAACGTCACTCCATGCAGCATCTGTGCTGCAAACAGCATGACAATAGACGGCTCGCTCGCTAATAGCACCCATCGCACAAGGCCACAGGCTGCAGCCAATAGCAAACAAGCCCGGGCAGATAACTTGCCAGTCAAAGACCGGAACCACCACATCAGTCCGACTTCAACCACTACACCAATGCCTACCGCCAAGCTGGCGACCAGTTCAGACAAACCCTGTTGAGTCCATAGAAGTATGCCGTACGTGTTCACCAGAGCGTGAGATGCATTAATAAGCGCCCCACCGAGTAAGGTCAATAGAATGCCCGGTTGATGCAGAGGATTGAAGCCTGAATTTTGTGTATCTTTGGTGTTAGTCACTTTAGGAGTTGCCAGCTTATCCACTGACGCGCGTGAAATGACCGGCAAATACCAAGCTGAAAGCAGGCGCAACGCGTTTACCGCCAGCAAGATGAATACAAAAATACCGATACTAAAACTGTCATAGACACTACCAGCAAGAGTAAGAGTAATGACAAAGCCGATTGAGCCAAACATGCGCACACGCGCGTAGTCGCTACCATTTCTGTGAGTCACGCTTAACGCAGCTGCATCGGTGATTGGAATCATGGCATGCATAGCAACACCCGAAACCAACCAGACGTACAACACCCACCGTGCATCGGTGTACATAAACAAGACAAGCTGTGCAAGCAGAATCACCCAATTGCCGACAACAATAGCCTGACGTCGATCAGTAAGACCGTCCGCCCATCGGCCTATCGCAAAGGTGGTGAGTAACATCGCCACCGAAGGCGCCGCCACAATAAGGCCGATCATGGAGGCTGAAATGCCGACATGATCCATCCACACAGCGGCAAAGGGCGCAACCGCACCTATGCTGCCAAATAAAGCGGCATAGTAAATCGAAAAACGCTGTTCAGCAGTGGCATGGATCATCGCGCAAGCATAGCGGTAATACCGCCACCGGCGCACAGATTCAGCTGGGATATCGCTTAGAAAATTAGCCGCCAGCCAAGCCACTGATCACCTCTGACTTAAAGTGATTGGTGCGAGGGAGCGTAATAAGCAGGCGGGCGGAGTTTACGTGACAGTAGTAACACTCACGTGGCCAAAAAATGGTTCAACTTTCCAAGTTGACATGCGCAACCCTGCAGAAGGACGTAGTATTGTCGAACCAGACGCACGGTTTACGAAAAAACATGCTGACCATTAATCATCTCACCAAAATCCCCGCTTCCATAGGCCTGCCACTACTGTTGTTAGTGGGGAACAATGCAGCTTACGCTCAGGCAAATGTAGAAGTTGATTCGACCGATGGATTGCTGTCGGTGCGCGCTAGCAATGTATCAGCCAGCGAATTAGCCGCCCAATTACGTGAGTCGCTAGGCATCAGTGTTGTGGTTACCGGAAATACCGAGGCCCGCGTCAATCTTGACATCGTGGAAGAACCTTTTGAAAAGGCACTAGCTAAGCTAAGCCCCAACAATATGCTAGTGCGTGATGCACAAGAGCAGAAAATCATTGAAGTGGTACTGATGATGGGTGAGTCATCAGCCGGAGGTGGCAACGCAGAGCAGTTCTTGCCCAGTGGTTCACCCGCCGACGAGGTCATTAGTGGCGAAGCAACCACACTGGCACAAGAGGAAGTCATCGATCCGGGCGCATTACGCGATCCTAACCGCAATGCTCAGGCTAGAGAGGCGGCAGGTGCCGCGCGCTCGGATGCCAATCTACCTAACCCTGCTGGCGAAGGACAAACTGCTCCACAAATTGATCCCGCCACCGGCTTGCCGATTCAATAGGCAAGCAAGTCAAGCTGTCTTGATCTGTTAACAAGATGCCACTTTGAGCAGTATCGTCGTTTGAACACCAAAGCAAGGCCAACAAACCACAGGAACAACGAGTTGGTAGCGCCTGTACTCACCAGAGAGCTGCCATCTTGCTGTATCGGTAACTTGCTGTCCACGGAGGCAGCAAGCTCTATTGCTGAAACCAGTTCTTGCGGAGGATCTTGCCTAATCACCCCAGCATCAGAGTCGGTGTTGGCAACTGCGTCGAATTCGGGCACAACACGATCCCCATTGTTACTGATGTCGTTATCTGGCGTAGATGAGCTAAGAGATACCTGTATTTGATCGGTGTTTTGATCTTGTGCCAAAGACAAACTTAATCGCTCCACAGCACTGCCTGGCAAACGGTCAATTGTGCATGCCACCGAGTCTCCGAGAACTGCGGCACAGGTCCAGTTGTCGTTGAGTAACTGTGTATTCCAGCCTTCTGCAAGACGACTGGCAGATACATTGACCCTCACGCCATGTGCACCACGGACCGTCTCATTACTAACGTAGATCTCCAGAACATCCAAGTTGTTATCAAGTTGCACTGCCAGTGAAAGATCTGTGCCATACAAAAATTGCACGGCCTGCAAATCGCCATCACTTAAACCGCGACGCTGCCCTATTACATCGTTCGATCCATCAATTCGGCTAATAGTGGGCAAACCATTGTTAGTGAAATTCAAAGCACCGTAGTGCATGATCGATGCGTAATCGTATTCACCGATTGCTTGTGTACCAGGTGGGGCAGCATCAAAATTGTGTGTTTTGGAGGCGTCAATGTTATCCCAGTGAATCTGAATGTACTGGTCACGATCGTTGCGCGTATGTTCATGTTCAAAACCAATCAGGTGACCAATTTCGTGCATGACACCACCAGCAGCACACTGCGGAGATACCCATAGCTTTTGCGTGCCTCCACGTCGGCCCACCCAAGATGCGCAAAATTCTCCTGCAACAAACTCCACCACATCACGGGTGGAAAATGCCGCCAGAGCCTCGTTATTGTCCACTGGACGCAAACTGATACCTGGCACCATGTTCCATCGCAAGATCGCCGAGTTGATCGCTGCAATGCTGGCGTCAGGTAACGTCTCGTCGACCCTGTAAGGAATAACACCAGCAGGCCAAAGCTGACTGTCCTCGCTGGTTGCCACCGAGCGGGCGGTAAAGCCCGCAGCAATCACAATATCGCCCTCAGTGACTACTGGACTCGAAAACGAGAACACGCTGCCACTGATGCTTAATATGCAAATACTGAAACAAAAGTAATGAAATAACCGCACTGGAGCACAACCTGAAAAATACCTCTAGTGAAGATGTGATCGACAGCACGAAAAATACCTTTAGGAGTTATACTTTTGCTTACTGTTACTCTCTGATAAGGATGTAAGACAATGTCATTACGAATCAACGATTTAGCGCCTGATTTCACAGCACAGACCACACAAGGGGAAATCTCGTTCCATAACTGGATAGGCGATGGCTGGGCGGTTTTGTTCTCCCATCCAAAAGACTTCACACCGGTTTGCACAACAGAGCTGGGAACGGTTGCGCACCTGATGCCTGAATTTCAAAAACGTAACTGTAAGGTGATCGGCCTTAGCATCGATCCTGTGGAAAATCACGCGCAATGGGCTGACGACATACACGAGACTCAGGGCGCCAAGGTTAATTTTCCTATGATTGGAGACACTGATCTGGCAGTGGCGAAGGCGTACAACATGTTCCCAACCGATGTATCAGGTACCTCGGAAGGTCGTACAGCTGCAACAAACGCCACCGTGCGCGCGGTGTACATCATCGGTCCAGATAAGAAAATAAAATTGATCATGACCTACCCCATGACCACAGGACGCAACTTTGATGAAATCATGCGCGTGATTGATTCCATGCAGCTAACCGCTCAACATCAGGTAGCAACGCCTGCTAACTGGAAGCACGGCAATGAAGTGATCATTGTTCCAGCCGTGTCAGACGAAGAGGCCAACAAAAAATACCCACAGGGATTTCGTAAAGTGAAGCCCTATTTGCGATATGTCGATCAGCCTAAGTAAAAAAACAGCATATAACGTTTAAACACTAAAGACGCCTCACAGGCCTGGTTTTGTTAACGATCATTGCACCTATCTCCTCAACCGACATACTGGTGGTGTTGAGGTAGGGTAATTTTTCTGTACGGAAAATGCTCTCGGCCTGTGCTATTTCGCGCATGCACGTTGAGGCGTCACTGTAGCTTGAACCCTTGTAACGCTGCTGGCGTATCTGTAATAGACGATAAGGATCAATGGTAAGGCCAAACAATTTTTCACGATAAGCACTCAAGGCTTCGGGTAATTTTTTGAATTCCAGCTCATGATCGGTCAACGGGTAATTTGACACATACAGCCCATAATGCAATGACATATACAACGACGCAGGCGTCTTTCCGCAACGAGAAACTCCAACGATGATAAGGTCAGCCTTACGGTAGTAATCGCTATCCATGCCATCATCAGTTTGCATAGCAAAATGCATAGCTGCAATACGTGATGTATAGGCGTTCTCATCCTGAACTCCGTGCGACTTACCAATCGTGTGTGAAGACTTAACCCCCAGCCGTTGTTCCATAGGCCCAATAAAGGTTTCAAAC
This sequence comes from Granulosicoccus sp., assembly GCA_023301725.1. Taxonomy (GTDB): domain Bacteria; phylum Pseudomonadota; class Gammaproteobacteria; order Granulosicoccales; family Granulosicoccaceae; genus Granulosicoccus. The sequence goes on from JALZUD010000045.1 coordinate 12,371, forward strand.
AAATCAAACACTTCAACACCAGCGCTTGTGATTTGTGAACGCAGCTCATCGTTAACCATCGTCAGAAAGACCATGGGGCCTAGGCCGTGTTCTTGCAAGATAGTTTGACAACGCCTGACAACCTCACGGGCTTTGTCATTACTATCAATAAATGTAAATGTCTCTATCTGGAAGTCGATAGTTGGAAACTGGCTCAACAAGCTGTGTGCCATGGCCTCAGCGGTTAGGCCGGTTCTGTCGGAAACGATAAATGCAGTTCTTTTAATGGTGGTTGGCATGATTTTCCTAGACTCGACTATCAGGCCGCTTGTCGCAATAGTAAGTATATTGCGACAAACAACCTGCAATTAGCGATACTGCAGCTAGTGTCTACAACTGATGCCAATAATGAATACCAGCAGCTGAAGACACTGCAATAAAAATACCTGACGATGTTGGAATTAAAAATGCATTCAAGCTCTTAACGCGCAACATCGTTTAACCCATGAATTATTCACGTCTCGAAGCAGCTGTATCGCACTGAACATATTGGCTTCAACAGCCTAACAATAATGGAATGAATGTGACTCAATATATTTTGTGGTTCAAAGATCTGGGAATGGACGATGTGCCCGTTGTTGGGGGCAAGAACGCCTCACTGGGCGAAATGATCGCCAATCTCAACAACGCTGGCATTAGCGTACCGGATGGTTTTGCCACCACAGCTGACGCGTTTCGAGAACACTTGCAAGCAGGTGGTCTCGAAAAGAAGATTAACGATGCCCTGGATAACCTTGATACCGACGATATGCAGGCACTAACGTCTACGGGCGCCATGATTCGTCAGTGGGTTATTGACGAGCCGTTACCGCCAAAATTAGTCGTAGCTGTCACCGAAGCCTATCAGAGCATGATTGACGCCTCAAATGGCGATGTGTCGGTGGCTGTGCGATCCTCTGCCACTGCTGAGGATCTACCAGAAGCCTCCTTTGCCGGGCAGCAAGAAACCTTTCTCAACGTAAAAACGCTCGACGATGTACTGGTTCGCATACGCGAAGTGTACGCCTCTCTGTACAACGATCGCGCTATCTCTTACCGAGTTCATCAAGGTTTCGCGCATGCCGATGTGGCTCTATCCGCTGGCATACAACGCATGGTACGAAGCGATGTCGGTGCCAGTGGCGTCATGTTTTCTATCGACACAGAATCAGGTTATTCCGACGCTGTATTCATAACCTCATCCTGGGGTCTGGGAGAGTGTGTGGTTCAGGGCTCGGTAAACCCTGACGAATTCTACATACACAAACCAACGCTTGCGGCAGGCAGACCCGCTATTCTCAAGCGCAACAGAGGTGAGAAACGCATAAAGATGATTTACGGCACCACCACAGCTGTCGAGACGATAGATGTGGATGTTGTTGACCAGATGAAGTTATCTCTGAGCGATGAGGACGTCACAAAGTTGGCCACCATGGCTGCCACCATTGAGAAGCATTACGGTCGTCCAATGGACATTGAGTGGGGCAAGGACGGGATTGATAATCAGCTCTACATACTGCAAGCCCGTCCCGAAACGGTGGAATCACGCACTAATAAAAACGTTATTACTCGATATCAACTCGCCGAGCATCGAGCGAAAGTTCTTATAACAGGCCGCAGTATCGGTCAAAGAATAGGCTCAGGCACCGTGCGTGTCGTGAGTTCGCTTGACGACATCGGCAGTGTTCAAGATGGCGACGTGTTGGTCACTGACATGACTGACCCAGACTGGGAACCAGTAATGAAGCGTGCCGCCGCCATTGTGACAAACCGAGGTGGTCGTACCTGCCACGCTGCAATAATTGCACGTGAGCTTGGAGTTCCAGCGGTTGTCGGTTGCAACGACGCCACTACCAACCTCACCCACGGCAGCACTGTCACTGTGAGCTGCGCCGAGGGCGACACAGGTTACATCTATGACGGTAGTCTGGAATTCAACATCTCACAGACCGATCTGGGCAATCTGCCAGAACTGCCGTTCAAGCTCACTATGAATGTAGGCAACCCAGAGCGCGCTTTTGGTTTCAGCCAACTACCACACAACGGGATTGGCCTGGCTCGGCTAGAATTTATCATCAGCAACACTATCGGAATACACCCAAAGGCATTGCTCAACTACGACTCGATGCCAGAAGACATCAAACAGCTGATTGATGAACGAACAGCGGGTTACGCTGATCCTGTCAGTTTTTATGTTGAGAAAATTGTCGAAGGTGTCTCTACACTGGCTGCGGCGTTTTCACCTCACCCAGTCATAGTACGTCTGTCAGATTTCAAATCCAATGAATACGCCAATATGGTGGGAGGCCAGTTATTTGAACCTGACGAGGAGAATCCAATGATCGGCTTTCGCGGCGCATCAAGATATCTCTCCTCATCCTTCCAGGATTGTTTTAAGCTTGAATGTCGCGCTCTTAAAAGAGTGCGTGAGGTCATGGGCTTCAAAAACGTCGAGCTTATGGTGCCTTTTGTCAGAACGCTAGACGAAGCCGATCAAGTACTGGCCCTGATGATAGACAATGGGCTTGAGAGAGGCAAAGAAGATCTGCGCATTGTCATGATGTGCGAGGTCCCTAGCAACGCCATATTGGCCGACGAATTCCTTGAACGTTTTGATGGTTTCTCCATAGGCTCAAATGATCTGACGCAGCTAACTCTGGGACTTGATAGAGATTCAGGCCTGGTCGCTCATCTGTTTGACGAACGCGATGACGCTGTAAAAAAATTGTTGGCTATGGCTATCAACGCGGCACATAAGCAAAACAAGTACGTAGGGATTTGTGGCCAGGGCCCGTCTGATCACCCTGATCTGGCTTACTGGTTAATGGAACAAGGCATCTCCAGCGTATCGCTTAACCCTGATACTATTGTCGAGACTTGGCAATTTCTAGCATCGCCAAAAACGACAAATCAATAATCGATCTACATCGCACTGGGTTGAACTGGAAGTGGTAACTGTAAAAGGAAAGACAATGAAAAGCACGCTAGAAAACCCAGTTTGTGACACAAAAATACACCTCGACGCGCGCCCGCTTTTGACGTGTGTGGGTGCCTTGTCGTGACTAAACCGTCTGCAGATAAAGGTGCTGCAAGAAGCTCGGCAGAATCAGAGCCTGTTGAGCTCACCAGCGATCTAAGCGATTTGTCTAGCGACGAGCGTGAGGCTAGACGCAAAGCACTAAAGACCATGTTGAGCTCAAACGAGCAACGTCAACAAGCCGCATTGCGCAAGCGGCGACCCCCAATGGCACTGGGTGATCGTATCTCAATTGTTAGCAGTGAGTTCCATGGTAAGCAGGCGCACGTTCTCGATGCAGATTTCATTCACTCTCGTGTTTTATTGAAAATTGATGAGGTAGCAGAGCCGCTGTGGTTACCCTTTAAAAATGTCACCGCCATTTGATGGGTTAACTCGCTAACGAACTATGCCCCTTACGAGGGATAACGAACGTAGTTTGGTGTCATTTAGATAAACAATACACACTGACAACATCCACGCAGTCACTTTCGCACGTCCAAAGTGTGAAGCGTGCATAGATTTGCAAGAGTTCATTGCTAATCCAATCATTTTTTGTAAGTCTTGGCCGTTAGCTCTGTTATGAACAGTATTATCCCAAGGCATCGAAGCGTCCACCTACTGACTTTGGCTGTGAGCATCGTATTCGCTTTGCCAGTCACGCAAATGCCGGCGCAGGCAGCCGTCTATAAATGTGTGGCCGATGATGGCAGCACAACGTACAACGACACGCCATGCGCTGCCAACGAGACGATTCACCGGCTGAGTAAAACTGCTCGTTCAATAGACAGCCTAGATTGCCGAATTGCACGCAACTTTGCTATCGATGCAGTTGCAAGAATGCATCAGGATGATACCGCTGAGAACGTATTCGACGCTTACGGAGGTGTTAATCAGATCAGCGTAGGTGCTCGCGAACTTGTCAATCACGTATTTTCTTTCAAAGCCGATGAAAAATTGAGTTCAAAACGAGTGGTTGAACTCACCGTGGGACGTTGCGAAAGCGGGCTGTTGGGCAAAACCATGGATGAATGCGCAAGCTTTCCCAGTGAATTCATCTCCCGCTCCGGAGGTTGTATTGCCGCAAGAAAGAGCGATCGTACAGTTTTGATCCGACCTAATGAAGATAATGCAGTACTGAAAAAAGGGCTGAATGACGATCAGGCGGAACCCACCATGAATGCAGCGAATCCTGCAGAGATCATACTGGACATCGTAGACGAACATGGGTCGGCGTTTTCAACGGATTTGATGCCAACAACACTGAATACAGAAGGACCAGTGTTGATACCAAAGCTTGCGCCAGCGGCACTGGATATCGCAATCGACGAACCACTGGATACCGCAGATGACGAACCACTGAGTGTGGAGGGCGAAGAATAGCGACTAGGTAAGAGTTTAATAGAACCTACACGGTCTTACGTTCTGCGAAGAGCGAACCGAGCACTTTTTTGCAAAGTGCTCGGATATCCTCAAGCACCAGATAATTCACTGGAATCAGCACAAGTGTAACCACGGTCGCAAATACAATTCCATAGCCTAGAGAAACTGCCATGGGAATCATAAATTGCGCCTGGGTGCTACTCTCGAAAATCAATGGCAACAGCCCAAAGAACGTGGTGAGTGAAGTCAGGATCACTGCACGAAAGCGAGCCACTCCTGCACTTCGTACAGCATCGACCAGCTCAACACCTAATTTGCGTTGACGGTTAACCCAATCAACCAGCACCAGCGAATCGTTCACCACGACACCACACAAAGCCAGCATGCCCATGTAGCTCATGATGCTTAACGACATGCCCATGATCATGTGACCTAGAACACCACCAACAACACCAAATGGTATAACCACCATCACCATCAAAGGCTGGACATAACTCTTGAAAGGAATGGCAAGCAAAGCGTAGATTACCAGTAATACGAATATCAGCCCAACACGCAAGCTGGCAAAGGATTCGCGTTGCTCGCGAGCCTCCCCCTCAAGTGATATCTGAGTATCCGGGAATTGCGGCTCGAGTTCGCTCGCCAAGCTTGCAAGTTCTTGTTTTATGCCTTCGATGTTAGCGCTCTGCTTATCCACATCGGCTCGCACATTCAAGGTGCGCTTTCTATCCACTCTACGTATTTGCGCAAAGCCACGCCCAATATCAAAATTCGCCACACTGGCCAACGGCACAGAGTCACCGTCAGGAGTACGAATGGTTAAGCGTTCTAGTTGTGACAGCGATGCTCGCTCTTGAGCAGGATAACGAATAAAGACTTTCACCTCATCCCGATTTCTCTGCAGGTTCTGAATTTCAGCACCCAGATACGCAATGCGAACCTGATTGGCAATATCAGATAAAGTGATTCCCAGTTGCCGAGCCGATGGTTTCAGATCCAAGACAATTTCTTCCTTCCCGCCTTCAAAAGTGTCTTCGATATCACTGACCCCTGGATACTGACGTAGCTTCTCTTTAAAGGCCTCGGACACCGCATTCAGTTGATCAAAGTCAATGCCTGAAATTTCAATGTCGATAGGCGAGCCACCACCACCAATTTCTGCTCGATAACTCACGCTTCTGGCACCAGGTATTTCACCAATAGATTCGCGCCATTCACTAACCAGCTCAGCACTGCTGATCTGCAACGTACGTTGTTCGGGTGGCACAATTTCGAACATGACCCGCCCCCAATGACTTCCCCTAGCCCCACCAGAACTACCAGTGGTGGACAGGATGGACTCGATAACACTTTCGTTTGTATCGGGATCTACGTGTTTTGCTTGCAGTGCCTCAACCGCATCACTCATGCGTTGTATATGAGCATGAGTGACGTTAAACGGCGTACCAGAGGGCATCTCCAGAGTAGCTCGAGCTGTTTCAGCCTGAACTCGTGGGAAAAACACAAAACGCACGTGCCCTGAACTAATTAACGAAAATACAATAATGGCACCACCGATAAAACCCGACAAAACAAGGTAGCGGTTCCTGAGCGCCCAGGCCAGTACTGGCTGATATTGATTCTCGACAAAACTCTCAAATCCATCAGCAATTCGATGTTGAAATCGAGCAAACACATTGGGCTTTTTTTCATCATGAAAATTTAAATGGCTCATGTGTGAAGGCAACACAAACTTGGATTCGATAATGGAAAACAACAGCACAGGAATAATGACCAGAGGTATTTGCGCAAAAATCTGACCACGCGCACCCTCTATCAGTAACAAGGGGGTGAAGGCTGCAACAGTGGTTAGCACACCAAACGTTACCGGAACGGCTACTTCATTGGTGCCGTCAATTGCTGCTTGCACAGGGTCTTTTTTGCGACGCATGTGCGTGTAGATGTTCTCACCCGTAACGATGGCATCATCCACCACAATACCCAGCACTAGAATGAAAGCAAAAAGGCTGAGCAAATTCAGACTGACACCAAACACAGGCATCAAGGCTATGCCTCCAAGGATGGACACAGGCACACCCACAAACACCCACGCCGCAACCCAGAAACGTAGAAACAAAGTCAGCAGAATTATCACTAACACGCCGCCTTGCATAGCACTGGTGGTTAAGGTCTCAACGCGAGCCTTAACGGTTCGCGACCAATCACGCCAGTAACCCAGAGTGACGCCATAAGGCATACGAGCTTGTGCTTCAAGTAAATAATCTTTGACTTCATCAGCAACGGTGATCGCGCTTTGTAAACCTGTGCGAAACACATCAATCTGAATACTGTTTTGTCCGTTGAATTGCTGCAGTAACTGCGTCTCTTCAAATCCGTCGCGAATGGTCGCTAGCTCATCCAGCGTAACATTCGTGCCATCAGCTCGAGCCAACACCACAATGGATCCATAGTCCCGCGCAGTTGATGCTTGACCACTTGCCCTTAGCAATACCTCACCAGTGCTCGTAGTGATAGCACCAGCGGCAAGATCAATCGAGCTGGATTGCACAGCCTGATTGACCGTGGACAGCGTGAGGTCATAGCGATCAAGAGCCGCTTGTGAAATCTCGATAGCAAGTTCGTAGTCCCTAGCCCCAGTGACAGACACTGTCGATACATTAGGTAAGGACTCAAGTTCATCGCGCACACGTGAAGCAATAATACGCAGCTCTTTCTCAGGCATGCCAGCGGCCACCACCACACTGATCACTTCACGATTAGCTTGAGGTACATTAATCGAGGCCGAATCCACCTCGTCAGAAAAGCTGCTAATACCATCAACGCGCTGCTTGATCTCGTCTTGAATTTGTAGCGTGTCGTAACCATTAGCGATGTCTACAAAAATGCTCGACACGCCTTCACTAGAGGTTGAATTGATTCTTTTAATACCCTCTATATCCTGAATAGCTTCCTCAACCTTGACTGTTACGCCCTCTTCTACCTCTTCTGGCGATGCGCCTCGAAAAGGTATGTTGATGGTCACAGTATCGAGTTCGAAGCTGGGAAACACCTCTAGCGGAATTCGCGTGAATAAGGCAGACAAACCCCAAGCGACGATAAACACCATCAACAAATTGGCGGCGACAGAGTTGCGGGCAAACCAGGCAATAGGTGCGTGCATCAGCTGTCCAAGGGCTCAGGTTCAACACCGTCAATGGTTGCTCGTACTGGAGTCCCATCAGATACCGTACTCAAGGGCGTGAGCACCAAGACATCACCTTCAACAAGGCCTGAGTCTATTGCCGCAACATCATCATCACTCCAGGCAACATTGACACTACGGCGATGGATCTCGTTGTTGTCATCGACAATGAGCACTTCTCGCCCTTCACGCAAAACTGAACGTGGCACAACAAAGACGTTTTCCAGCACTTGGCCTTGCACCAATGCCTGCACAAACTGGCCAGAGCGCAGTGGACGAGAACTCTGTGAGTACGGGTTGTTGACGCGCGCAATAACATTGAGCTGTTGGGTTTGCGGATCAATCCCTTCCGCTCTAACCAATGCACCAATCCAGAGCTGCTGCTGCGCACCAATGGTTGCGTTGAGTTCAACATTGGCAGAATTTAGAGCCGTGGAGGATTCAGGCAACATTAAATAGGTGAGCTGGCGATTACTCAGGGGCAGACGAACATCGAAGGCGTGAATAGAATGAATAGTGCCCACAGGCGCACCACGGGCGACGAATTGTCCAAGATCAATCAACCTTTCGCTGACAATACCCTCATA
>JALZUD010000046.1 GCA_023301725.1 Granulosicoccus sp.
TAAGCATCTAAGCATCTAAGCAGTGCCATTGCTGACACACTGTCGTACGGAACCTATATTTTTAAAATAGATGCACGACATGATTAATTCTGCTGTTTATTAAAGTTTTAACCTACCAATGGACGATCCGTGCAAACACACCTGAAAGATCTGCCCACATCGTTAGACGGGCCAGCGGCGTGGTCGTCGCAAGACATGCTTGATGATAAGCAACAATGGCTTACTCATCTCAGCGTATCTGAAATCGAAGAGTTGGAGAGCGCTGCGTGTGCTTACCTGAAGTCGGGTAAGGATATTGGTGAAATCTGTGCGCAAAGTTTTGTTCTGCCTCAATTGTCAGCCACGTTGGCTGAGTTACGTCGCGACTTGCTTGAGGGGCACGGCGTACGCCTGCTAAGAGGATTGCCTACAAATACTTATTCAGCGTCCGTTAGCGCGGCTATTTTCTGCGGCATCGGCGCTCATCTGGGCAGTGCCCGTTCACAAAATGCGCAGGGACACATTCTCGGTCATGTGCGCAACACTGGGGCAAGTTCTGCTGATACCAACACGCGGATCTATCAAACAGCAGAAAGACAGAGCTTCCACACAGACAGTACCGATGTTGTCGGCCTGCTATGTTTGCGTGTGGCTAAAGAAGGGGGGACGTCATTGCTGGTTAGTGCTGAATCTATATATAACCGAATGCGGCAATTGCGCCCAGATCTTTTGATCAAGTTATTCGACCCTATTGCCACTGATCGACGTGGAGAGGTTCCACCTGATGCCAAACCCTATATGGAGATTCCTGTATTGAGTTGGCACAAGCAGAAGTTAACCGTGTTTTACCAGCGCCAGTACATTGATAGTGCACAGCGTTTTCCTGAGGCTATGCGCTTAAGCGCTGAACATATTGAAGCACTTAACTTGTTTGATGCATTAGCAAATGATCCTGAATTGCATTTCAGTATGCAGCTAGAGCCAGGAGATATGCAATTCGTCTACAACCATTCGCAATTGCATGATCGTACGGCCTTCACTGATTGGGATGAACCTGATAAGCGCCGACATTTGTTGCGTTTGTGGTTGTCTCTTGAGGATGATAGAGAACTTCCTGAATCGTTTATACAGCGCTACGGGTGTATCGATATTGGCAATCGTGGTGGCATAGTGACTGAACACACGGTGTTGCATGCGCCGTTAGAGTAATCCGTTTGTCTTATCGTTAATTTTGCCCTCAGCCACAGGCACCAGTACAAACAAGAAACCATCAGGTTTCCCGTTTAGCCAAGGCGCAAGACAGATGCATGTACCGATACATCGATTAGGACTTACCCGCAGTAATTAAAAACAGATCTATAGCTCTTAGAATCAGTGTATTTACCCAAGTCGTGATGCTATTAGAGTATGTTTCTCCCCCTAATGGGTGATGACAGAGATAACAAAACATTACTAAGCTGTAAATACCTTAAAAAATAGGATTTACTGTTATGTCTTGTCGCTTATTCAGTCCACGTGTTTTCGCGTGGACGTACTCACTAGGCAGTTTATTGCTTTTTTCCAGCACGAATGTCCTCGCACAGGATGTTGGATTTGCTGATGATTTCTCGACTAACTCACTAAGGTACAGTAGTGATGGTTTTAACAATTCTCCTGCAGATTCTAGTGCCACTGGTGTAGACGGTGGAATCCTTTTCGCTATTGATAATTCAAATTCCAACGGCGAATTCGATGATCAAACTCATCGGAATATGATACTGGCTGGTGCCTCAGATAGAGCATTCATAACTGGCCGCGTGGATGCTAGCTTGTTGAGACTTGGTGGTCCGGATTCATTCGCCGATCTTGAACTTCGTGGTACGCCATTCAACGATACCATTGATGGCGGCATCGAAGAGGAAGACAATTTCAATGTTATCGGTGATGTATTTCTCAATGTTTTTCTGTTTACACAGCCTGAACGGACCGGCGCCGCTGCGTGTATTGGCCGACAAGGTCCAGACAACGAATATCAACCGATAAACGTTTTCGCCAATGGAAACTGTATTGACTTCAATGAAGTTGCTGTAGTGCCCGATACTGAGTACACATTGGGGTATGAATTGAATAGAGGCACAGGAGAACTCATATTCTCGATTAACAATGCTGAGCGTTCGGTCATGCTGGATACTGAGTTCTTTGAGGCAGGTCGGGGTCAAGTTGATGTGCAGTTGCGACAAAATAGCGATGGCGCTACCAATTTTCTATTAACACAATATGAAACCGATACCGAGCAAGTAGACTTTGCCGATACAACACCTGTCGTTGATCGGTACCGGTCGAATGATAACAGTGACCCCAACCGACAGGTCACTTATCAAGCTGACCCCGGTCGAGTGAAAGCTACCGCGATATCTTCAACTGGCGACTATGAAGCTGGTAAGTTGGAACCTAATGAGTTAACAGACTATTACGAGGCGCTGGTGACCGTATCCAGCGAGTCCATACTCACTGAAGGTGCAATCATTGACGGGCGAATTGAGGCTGTATTGCTGAGCACCAGTGATTCGAGTGAAGATGATAATGATCGACGCGGACATATTCGTACTCAAATCGAATTCGGTATGGAGGCAAGTGGTGCGCGTTATGCTCGATATTGCGCGCAACGATCAGATGATTCTGACTTTGACGCAAGAACAGGATTGCTCGAAGACGGGAGAAATTGCCTTGATTTTCCACTACTTGTCAATTTTGATCAAGCCTATCGCTTATCCATGTCTGTTGATAAGGAAAGTAAGACGTATACGTTTCGTATCGACGGTCACGAAGCTGTTGTAGTCATCAACGAAGATGTGTTTGAGCCGAATGCGCGGTATGCAGACGCTCGTATATCAGGCAATAGAGGTGGAACTGCTATTGGCTACATCGATAATTTTCGCACGCAGCCCAATTTACCAACAGCGAATGAGATTGCGGCAGGGTCAACGGCACCACCGGTGTTTCCAGACCCTGTTGATCCTGAAAGTCTGATAGTGGATTCCACACTCGACAATACTTTTGATACAACACGACCATCAGACTTTGTTGACGATTTCAGTGAGGACACCAGTCGATATTCTTATGCTTTTGGCAACAATCGTGGGGACGTTTCTGCTTTCTACCAAGACGGTGCGTTAGAGCTTCAAGTTAATACTGCTAATAGTGATAGCAGCAATTGGTCTGAGTTCTCTGTTAATGACGACTCGGATAGTTTCAAGGCAAGAGTAAGCATGTCGAGCGAATCACGCTTGCCGCCTGGAGGTCAATCAAACGCAGAAGTTGGCATACAGGCTGTCATGCACAACGATAGTCAAGACAATGGATTTAACCGAGAAGAAGGCGATATTCGCATAACGCTACGACTTCAGTTGCAAGCTAACGGAGGTCGTCGAGTTGGTGCATCGCTCCGACGTCGTGATGAGAACGGACAGGAAAACGGAGACAATCTAGCGGTATTCTCTGGTGATAATTTTTTCACGTTCAATAACTTTGTTCCCGAACTTGATACTATTTATGAACTGGGCATTAGTATTGATCGAGGTGCTGGTACCGTTACCCTGTCAGTTGATGACATGAGTGAAACAGTTCAGCTTCCAACACAAGCGTTTCAGGCTTATCGCCCTATCAAGATCGTGGGTGCAAACTATTCGGGTACGTCGGGTCGTGCAGTGGGTCGAGTACATTCGATAAGTACTGAAGATTTCAGTCAGGATTTTTCCACTGAAGTACCACTGGTAGGCCCGTATCGGCAACGAAACGAAAATTACTACCCTGGTGTGGAAGTTGAAATCGTTGATGATCGGCTTATGCTATCAGTTGATGGGCGTGTTGCCGGCAGTGAAGTTGCCCGTATTCAGGCGCACAATTTATCGGACTACATTGCTGCGGATATTGAGCTGTCCAGTGAGTCAGTTGTTGCAACGGAAGGGTTTGCTAGAGTGCAAGTTGGTGGCTTGATGTACAACGACCTTGCTGATAGTGGAATCAATAATTCAGAAGGCGATGTGTTTGCACTTATAAATATCGATCAATTAGGATCAGGCGACATCAGTGCATACTATTGCGTATTCCGCGCCAATAATGGGGATTTTTCGGACGCAACAGAATTGTTGTCAGGCTTAGTTAATCCAAATCAAGACGATAGCGACTGCCCACGCTTTAACGTGACACCCGCGCTCGATACAGCGTATTCAGCTTCTGTATCGATTGATCGTGAGATGGCGCAGCTGAATTTTAGCTTTGCAGGTGAGAGTGTGGTTTACGATATTGGCACCGATGTATTTGATGCGTTCGGATCGTTCAATGGTGCGCAAGTGCGCACATCCAGCGACAGCATGGTGATCGGATACATAGACAATCTCTCTTACGCTGTTGATGCGGTTCCATTAGCGATGTCAGATTCTCGTTTGTCTATTGATCAAACGCAGATTATTGTTGATGGATCTGATACTGGAGATTCGGTTGCAGATGGGGCAGAAGATGACAATGCCGCTCCTGTTCCTGGCGCACAAGATCCAGTAACAGGTTCGAGTTCAGGCAGTAGTGGAGGGTGCTCTATCGCAACTGGCGGATCCAACCCGACACTGGTCTGGTTAGTGTTTGCCGCTTTGGGTGGTCTTATGTTTCGACGTCGGAAAATGAGATAGTAGTAGGGGCGGACTCAAAAGGTATCTTCGGTAGGATGGCGGGATTCACAACGCAACGTGTATTCCCGTCATCGCTGGAATGACCGACCATCCGTCCTGTTCAGGTTTATTGGAGGCCGCAAATCAGGTCGGAGACCACAAATTAAACCATCGCTTTGCAGTATTTCTAAAAAGGAGCAGTTGGGGGCATGTGCGTTGGAATATGACGGCATGAATCCTGCCTATTTGTGACACTGGCTGGGATACAGTAACGTTCTGACCCTAATTCGATGAAAGACGGCATAGAGCATGGATATTACATCGCAAGATATAGAAAACGCCCTTGCAAATCAAGAATTTGAATTGCAATATCAGCCTAAAGTTAATTTCTTAAAAGGGCGTGTTTCTGGTGCGGAATGCCTGATTCGATGGAATCACCCAGACAAAGGTTATATACCTCCAGATAATTTCATTCCTCTTGCCGAAGAGACAGGATTAATTACTCAAATCACAGCTCAAATTTGTTTGACGGCCATTAATGCTGTTAAAGAATTGAGAGCGGGTGGATTTTCAGGGAGTCTGGCAGTTAATACATCGCCGCTAGATTTTGAAAGTAACATCATCATTGATATTCTTCAAAACGCGATCGATACGAAGCAAATTGTTCCCCACGACATTCAGATTGAACTGACTGAAACGGCTACCTTAAATAGGCAAGATGTCGTTCTATCTCGCCTTCATCGTTTAATTGATATGGGATTGAAGTTAGTCATGGACGACTTCGGGACAGGCTATTCTTCCATTGATCTACTAAGTCAATTACCGTTCTCAGCGTTAAAAGTAGATCAAGGTGTCATTGGTCGTATGGCTAATTCGACAAAAAATCTAAACATTGCCAACATGGTCATTAACATGGCCAGAACCTTAAGAATGGACGTGGTCGCTGAAGGCATTGAGGATAAAAACACTTACCAGTTCCTGGCTTATGCGGGTTGTTTAGAGGCACAGGGATATTGGATTAGCAAGCCGTTGCCTTTTGACGAATTCAGAACATTTGTTGAAAGCAATCCTGTTTATCCTTCATCACAATTAGGGATGATTTATCATTCGCATTTAAACAATGTCTATTTTAGAAAATCTGTGTTTGATGCAATGCTTTATGCAAATAGCAACATAGACTTAAATATGGCATCAGCTGCTAATCCTGATATCCACTTCGAGTCTGAAAATAGTCGTCTTGGGCAGTGGTATTACGGTATTGGACAAGAGTTATCCAGTCGCGAAAACTTTCAATCGATAGAAGAGCCACATCGAAGAATGCATGAGATAGGTCGGTTACTTTTTGAGGCAAATGTTGAACATTCAAATGACTTGATCATAGCTTTCAACGAATCATTCGAACGAGTGAACAAACACCTTCATCTGTTGGAAACTGAATTGATGTTCGAAGAGAATGCAAGACTCATAGAGGCGGCGAAAGGCGGCGCATAGGTTGCGATCCCCGTGATTGCTCGCTAGGCATCATGACGACCAGAGCCAATGCGTGATTTTTCCATAATGAATTTCTTAACTGCGCAGATATCGTTCTCCAGCACGTTAAGAACCTCGGCGTTGTCTGCCCGCTGCACAGCCCATTGCGGAACTGTGACGAACTGGCCTGTCGCTTTTTCCACCGCCTCCGGGAATTTTGCAGGATGGGCCGTGGCAAGGGTTACCATCGGTACAGTTCCGGTATCTACAAGCTCGGCCACGCGGATGGCAACAGCGGTATGTGGATCAGCCAGATAACCTGAGCGGGTGTAAACCTGCGCCATCGTCTCTAGAGTTTGCACTTGATTGGCTGTGCCTGAGCTAAACAAATCTGTGATGTACTGGCGGACGTGTTCTGGTAAAACGTAGCTGCCGTTGGCTTTCAATTCCGCCATTAGGTCACGGACAACCAGAGAGTCACGTCCTGTGGCCTCAAACAAGAGACGCTCAAAATTGGATGAAATCTGGATATCCATAGAAGGTGTTATTGTCACCTCAACATCTGACAGGGTGTAGTTGCCAGTGGATAGTGCTCGGCTCAGAATATCGTTCTCATTGGTTGCAATGACCAGTTTATCTATCCCCAGGCCCATCTGTTTGGCCACAAAGCCTGCAAAAATATCACCGAAGTTACCAGTGGGGACTGTGAATGCGATGGCTCTATCGGGTGCACCAAGGGCCACAGCTGCGGTGAAGTAGTACACCGTTTGAGCCATGACGCGGCCCCAGTTAATCGAGTTCACCGCCGACAGCTGCACGCCATCACGAAACTCAGCATCATTGAACATGTCTTTGACCATGTTCTGGCAATCATCAAAAGAGCCATCGATGGCAATAGCATGGGCATTGGCTGCTCCAATGGTTGTCATCTGTTTGCGTTGAACGTCCGACACCTTGCCTTCGGGAAACATAAAGAACGTGTCGATTCCCTCGCACGCCTGAAAGGCTTCAAGTGCAGCACCGCCCGTATCGCCAGAGGTGGCACCAACGATGGTTAGGCGTCGGCCTTGCTCGGTTAGAACATGGTCCATTAGTCGCGCTAGAATTTGCATTGCGACATCTTTGAACGCGAGTGTTGGGCCGTAAATGACCTCTAGCACCCAGTTATTTGCACCAGTTTGCATCAGGGGGACTACAGCAGGGTGGTGGAACGTAGCGTACGCCTCGTCGATCATTCGGCGCAGTGGGGCGTCGTCAATCTCGCCATCTACGAAGGCTTTGATGACGTGAAACGCAACCTCGCAGTAGTCCATGCCTTTGAATGAGCGGATTTTCTCGGCACTAAATTGTGGCCACTCTCGCGGGACGTAAAGTCCACCATCCTCAGCTAACCCGACAAGCAAGGCCTCTTTGAAAGTCAGTGCTGGTGCTGTGCCGCGGGTACTAATATAGTCCATGGTGCTGTTGTTTCTCGTGTGCCTGTCTTAGGTTCAGTCCAAAATCAGTTGTTTGCTTGAACCAGGTTTTAGTGTCGTAAACCAGACTCTGACGTAATCTACATGAAAGCGGTCTGAGATCACGCCTGCCGTGGTCGTACGGTGTCGACCAATTTAAGTGTGTGTAGTATCTCATGAACCGCCGGAAACGGCCTTTGGTCCTTCAAAAATAATGTTGACAAAAGCCCTTTGACGCCATTTCGAAGGTTCACGCGTGCTCGTTTGAAAACGCGATTCTTTGCGCAAAAGGCAGGTAGAATTCAAGCATCCGAGAACACTCACAGACAGATGCAACCCACAGTCAACGAACGAGGCTCACCGACAAGTGCCTCAACCAGCGATATTATGTTGGTACAAGAAACCATGCTCAGTCATGGACTTTATAGCGGTGAAATTGATGGGATTGCAGGCAAGCAAACCCTGCAAGCAGTGCGTAGCTACAAACGACGTTATAAGATGCCGCAAACTAATGCCTTAACTGAGGAATTCATTGAGCATCTGCGTAATGCTTGAGTAAGCTGGTCGTTGTACACATTGGGTCCAACTGCTGCAGTGTTCCGTTATACAAATAGCTTTTTCCATAGCTCTGTTGAAGGCATAGTAGCCATCATGTTGTCGATGAAGCGGCGATTCCCCATAGGATTAACGGACCTTCCTACTTTACTTGCATTGGAGGGCGGCTCGGTGAAGATTCCTCGTCTGTACGGTGAAAAACATCATATTTTGCTTGCACCTTTCTCCATAACCTATAGGATTCAACTACAAGATGGGCCAACGTCAGGCCCATGTCTATTGGAGGAGTCTATGAAACACCTTGTAAAAACTACGGTCGCAGCGGCCTTGAGCCTTGCCTTCGTCGGTGAAGTTGCAGCCACGGAGTGGAATGTCTCGGTTTGGGGCAAGCGTCGCGCCTTCACCGAACATGTCGAGAAGCTGGCGGAATTGGTCAGTGCTAAAACGAACGGCGAATTTACTATCAACGTCTCGTACGGTGGTTTATCCAAGAACACTGAAAACCTCGATGGTATTTCTATTGGTGCGTTCGAAATGGCGCAATTCTGTGCGGGCTATCACGCTGACAAAAACCGGGTTGTGACGGTACTTGAGCTGCCTTTTCTGGGCGTAGAAAACCTCGAGCAAGAACGTGCCGTGTCGAAGGCTGTCTATTCGCATCCTGCTGCTGCTGAGGAGATGGCACAGTGGAATGCAAAGTTGCTAATGACGTCCCCCATGCCACAGTACAACCTAGTGGGCACCGGTGACCCACGTTCCACTCTGGAAGATTTCAAAGGTATGCGTGTACGCGCCACTGGCGGACTGGGCAGGGCGTTTGAGGCAGTTGGCGCTGTGCCAACCTCTGTGACTGCAACAGAGGCCTATCAGGCGATGGAATCGGGTGTGGTAGACACCGTTGCGTTTGCACAGCATGCCCATCTATCTTTCGGCACGATCAATCAAGCTGACTGGTGGACTGCGAACCTCAATCCGGGAACGGTGAATTGCCCTGTGGTTGTTAGTATCGATGCCTATGACTCATTGAGTGATACAGAGCGTGATGCACTGGACTCTTCGATCGAAGAGTCGCTTGATCACTACTTGGCCAACTATGCTGAATTGTTAACGCGTTGGGACAGCGTCCTGGAAGAAAAAGGTGTGGAAAAACTCGACATCGCCCCTGAAGTTATTGAAGAGTTCCGAGCTGTCGCCGCTGCACCGGCACGTGACGCGTGGATTGCCGACATGGAATCTCAGGGCCTTCCAGGTCAAGAGCTTTATGACCTTGTCGTCGATACGCTTGCGGATGCGAAAGCTGCTGGCAAATAGCAGGCTATTTTGCGAATAGCGATCGAAGCTGAAGGCGTGCAATTAATCGCACGCCTTCGAACGCTTGGGAGGGCGAAATAATGGCAGGCTCATCTGCTGTACTAGAAGATTCGAGTTTACTGAGTAAACTCGACCGACTGCTACTGCCTGTCGAACGGTTTTGTGCTTTGCTATCAGGGTTTGCGATTTTTTCCCTGATGTTTCTTGCTGCCTATTCGGTTACCGGGCGAAAATTTTTTGGCTCTCCCATGATGGGTTACGTTGATTACATCGAAGCCGCCATGCCGGTGATCGCGATTATGGGCGTCTCTTATGTTCAGCGCGACGGCTCGCACATCCGCATGGATATGTTAGTGGGCGCACTTAAAGGGCGTATGTTGTGGCTTTTTGAGCTGATCTCAGTTCTACTGATTTTATTTCTTATCGTAGCGCTAACCTATGGCGCCTGGGCACATTTCGATCGCTCTTTCGATTGTGCTCGACCGCTATGTAGCCGTGATAGCTCTATCGACGTGGGCATCCCCATCTGGCCGAGCAAGCTGATTGTGCCAGTGGCGTTTGCTGTGCTGGCTTTGCGACTAGTATTGCAAGCATGGGGTTATGGGCGTGCGCTGGTTTTAGGTCTGGATAATCCGGTGGCGGTACCCCTCACGCTGAGTGTGGCGGAACAAGCCATGCTTGAGGCCAAGGCATTGGAAGGGGCTGAATGATGGAACCTATCGAGATTGGCCTGTGGGTGTCCGGTGGAATGCTGGTGTTTGTGGTCCTGGGTATGCGTGTAGCCTTTGCTGCTGCGATGGCTGGTCTGGTCGGTTTGATTTGGCTGCGCTGGAACGGATTCGACTACGCCCCTGACAAATTCTGGAAAGCCGTTGAGGTAAGCGTCAAGATTGCTGGCCTGACGCCGCATTCCAAAGTGAGCGCGCAAGTGCTGAGTTTGATTCCTGTGTTCATCATGATTGGATATCTGGCTTACTACGCCAAGCTGACAACTGCTTTGTTCGAGGCTTGTAAGCGCTGGTTTGCGTGGGTACCGGGAGGCTTGGCCGTCTCAACGGTTTTCTCCACTGCAGGCTTTGCCGCTGTGTCTGGTGCATCGGTGGCCACCGCCGCAGTATTTGCGCGTATCGCCATTCCCGAAATGCTAAAAATCGGTTACAACAAACAGTTTGCTGCAGGTGTTGTGGCGGCTGGCGGCACACTGGCATCTCTTATCCCGCCATCGGCTATTCTTGTCATCTACGCCATCATCGTGGAACAAGACGTGGGCAAACTGCTGCTCGCAGGTTTTATCCCCGGAGCCTTCTCGGCCATCGTGTATGCAGCCCTGATTATCGGTATTGCCTCTATCTGGAAGAACGTAGGCCCACCGGTGAGCGGCTTTACATGGCGAGAGCGATTTGCCTCTATCGCACCTGCATCGCCGATCTTTGCAGTGGTAATCATCATCATCTTTTTTGTTTACAACCCGTTTGGTGACGCGTGGGGCACGCCAACAGAAGGTGGAGCTGTCGGCGCATTCATCGTGTTCCTGATGGCGCTGTATAAAGGTATGCGTTGGAACCAGCTCAAAGAGGCCTTGCTGGACACAGCCAAGCTGACGATCATGATCTTCAGCATTATCTGGGGTGTATTGATCTATGTACGATTTCTGGGCTTCGCCAAATTGCCTGATGCGTTTGCCGAGTGGATTACAACGCTTGATATGGCGCCACTAACCATCCTTATTTGTATCCTGCTTGCTTATGCTGTGCTGGGCATGTTCATGGACGCCATTGGTATGCTGTTGCTGACCCTGCCTGTTGTGTACCCTGCAGTCATGGCTCTTAATGGTGGTGAGACAGTAGCTGCTGCTGATTCGGCCTTTGGCATGTCTGGCCCCATGTGTGCGATCTGGTTCGGGATTTTGGTAGTCAAAATGGCGGAGTTCTGCTTGATTACCCCGCCCATCGGACTCAACTGCTTTGTGGTTGCTGGTGTTCGCGATGACCTGACGGTGCAAGATGTTTTCAAGGGAGTCACACCGTTCTTCCTGGCAGATGGCGTGACCATTGCGCTGCTGGTGGCTTTTCCAAGTATCGTATTGTGGTTGCCTAGTTTGGTTTAAGCAGGCACGTTATACCCTTTATGTTTGTTCCTGAAGCCTCTGCCTGTTTGCCGAAAATTTGTTAGCCAAGTGCGGTTAATGAATGGTGCTTGGCTGTTCACCGCTGTTGGCTTTCCTTACCGATCTTTAGTGTATGCGCTTACCCGTTATATTTATTTTTATCACCATCGTGCTCGACTCTATGGGCATCGGCATCATCATGCCTGTGATGCCTGATTTGATTCAGGAGGTGGGCAACGTTGACTTAAGCAAGGCTGCCTTGTGGGGTGGCACTCTCACGGTTGTCTTTGCCATCAACCAGTTTTTGTTCTCACCCATCATTGGTGGAATGTCGGATACCTATGGGCGCAGGCCAGTGCTGCTAGTGGCACTGTTTGTGATGGCACTTGATTATTTAGTGATGGGCTTTGCTCATGCTATGTGGTTATTGTTTCTAGGTCGTTTTGTTGGCGGTATAACAGCAGCTACGCAATCCACTGCCTCAGCGTACATGGCAGATATCTCAACCAAAGAAGACAAGGCCAAAAATTTCGGATTACTAGGTGCTGCATTTGGTGTTGGTTTTATATTGGGCCCAATAGTAGGTGGGCTACTCTCTGAGTATGGATCTCGTGCGCCATTCTTTGCGGCGGCGGCCATCGCTTTTGCCAATATGCTGTTCGGCTATTTTGTGTTACCAGAAACAGTCACTGACGCTACCCGCAGAAAATTCGAATGGCGACGTGCAAACCCGTTTGGTACGTTTAAGCAGATGAAGCAGCTTCAAGGTATGTTGCCGATGCTGTTTGTATTTTTGCTACTCAGTATTGCGTTTTTTGTGTACCCCTCCATTTGGGCATTTTTTGGACGTGCTCAGTTTGACTGGGATGCTCGCATGGTTGGGATGACGCTTGCAGCCTATGGTTTGGGTATTGTGATTGTGCAGGGCTTTTTGATTCGTCCAATTCTTAAACGTTTTGGAGAAAAGAAAACCGCACTGTTTGGTATGTGTATGCATCTACTCACCTTTACCGCATATCAATTTATGACCGAAACATGGCAGGTCTTCGCCTTTATGCCGTTGAGTGTTTTTAGTGCGGTGGCTGTGCCTGCGTTGCAGGGCTTGATGAGTAATAGTGTTTCAGATAACTCGCAAGGTGAACTTCAAGGTGCGATGGGATCGCTCACTGCATTAGCAACAATAATCAGTCCATTGGTAATGACTCAGGTATTTAGTTACTTTACCAATGAGAACGCCCCAATCTACTTACCATCAGCGCCGTTTCTTGTGTCTGCATTCTCCATAGTGATGGCGCTGTTGATGTTTCGTTCATGGAAGCCTCAGCAGGCGATTGCTGCTAATGACGGTGGCCAGCCCTGACGGCTCGCTAGTGCGCTGTAACCTGCAAAGCGTACAAACGCTTTGAAGGTCACAGAACACTAGAATGCATCACCGCGATATAGCTACGTGTCTGTCGCTGGAGTGCTACCGGATAAAACTTTGCCCTTTGCCCTTTGCCATTTGATCAATCTGAGTCAGGTGCGGGCGCTTTGTTTGCTTGTTGGCCTCTGCCGATCTTAGTCGACAACAGCTACCTCATGCATAGCTTTGAACATGCGCCCCTCTGTAACCAGTACAACGCCAATAGCCAAAGCACTAAGGACAGCAAAAGAGCCGATCAGAGGCACTGTCGTTGCATTGAACGCCTGTCCGATCAGGAAGCCTAGTATGGCTGCGAACACAGTTGTAATACAACCCTGAACAGATGACGCTGTTCCTGCAATATGCCCCACCGATTCCATAGCCATGGCGCCGAAGTTGGGTGCTGCCAAACCAAAGCAGAACATGATGGCCGATTGTAGTGCCACAAACGTGTAAAGGTTCTCGTGGCCAAGTTGCTGGACAAGTACCCCGAGCAGCGCAATTATCAATATTAAACACAAAGCTGTATGCGACACCATTCGAGTGCCCAGACGCTCCACAATGCGAGAATTGAGATAGGAGGCGATAGCCATGCTGAGTGCGGTAACCGCAAAGTAAATTGTAAATAGAGCCTCAATTTGAAATACATCAGCAAAGATCTGCTGCACAGATGCGATGTAGCCGAACAACGGTCCCAGGATTAGCGTCATAGCGACGCTGTAGCCAATAGAATTACGCGTAGTCACTACCACCTTGAACGCGGTGATTACGCGATCCATCGAAAGAGGCAAGCGATGTTCTGGACGCAAAGTTTCTGGCAATCGAAACCATGCGAATGTCGCCAAGCCAATTGCAAACAAGGCCAGTCCAAGAAAAATCCAGTGCCAGCTGACAAACAGCATGATGCCTTGCCCGATCGCTGGTGCCAGTATTGGTACGGTTAGAAAGATGATGAAGGCCAACGACATGACTCTCGCCATCTGCCTGCCGGAGTAACAGTCTCTGACAATTGCCACGACGAGCACTTTAGTTGCAGCTGACCCGGCACCCTGCAGAAATCGGGTAGCTATAACAGCATCAAAGGTGCTGACGAAGACGGTAAGAATACTGAAAAATGCATAGACAGATACGCCAAACAGAAGCACTGGACGCCGTCCATAACGATCCGATAGAGGTCCATAAAACAACTGGAAAATACCAAATCCCAGAAAATAGGAGGTGATTACCCATTGCCGAGCATTAGGGTCGACCACGCCTAACTCATCACCAATGGCAGGGAGTGCTGGCAACATGGTGTCCACAGCCAAACCGTTGAGCGCCATGAAGCCTGCCATAAGAGTCACGAACGCGGCAAAGCTGAGCCCCGGGTGAGGAATTTCTTTGGTGTTGTCGGTAGTCATGGTGCAGCGTAGTCTACGGCGAGGAGTTATTGTTCACTCGTACAATAGACACTATAAGCTACCACCAATAGATGGCTTCATCGCTTTGTAAATAAAGAAAACGATAAGCGCTTGCAACGGAAGCCTGAAATTTCGGTCTCTTAATGTGGCAATTTGCTGGCGATATGCGTTTCATGCTTCGTATTCTCTTATAATCCAGCACGCCACGCTTATAGGGTATTCGTGGCTTCAGTTTCGTCGCTATGGTAGGCGATGAATAAGATACTTACGTCACAATTTTTGACAAGATTAACAGGGACTAGACATGATTAAGAATATTCTGGCTGTTGCAGTAGTTCTGGCACTGGGTGCTTGCTCCAGTGGTTCAGGCAGCGGTGACAGCAACGCCGTAAACGATGATTCGCAGCAGGGCGGCAACACGGATCAAGGCAATACAGATCAAGGCAACACAGACACGGGAAACGGAAACACCGGCGGTGAAACAGACAACCAGGGTGTTAGCAACGCGCCAGTTGGTGGTGGTGCAGGACCGGTAACCGCAACCAAGTCCGGTAGCTACACCGGTAATTTTGGAGGCTCTAACGGAGTCTTCATCATCAACAACGACTTTGATCTCGCAGGGCTTGCCATCAACGCTAATGGAAGTGCTCAATCTCTGTTCGGCAATCTGGGTTCAGGTGATACATTTTCGGGTGGCCTGCGTCAGTTCATCCATCAAGAAAGCACTCCTGATGGTGCGACTGGCTCGTTCGGTGCCGTGGCAAGTCGCGGTGGTGACCTGAATATCGATGTCACTATCGTAAATGGCCAGACTATCGAAAGCACTGCAGAGTCAGCAACTGCCGTAACGCTCGTTGGCACAACAGGCAGTGCTGTTGCTCCTGCTAATTCGCAGTCGTTAGCTGGCACTTGGGCTGGTGTGCATTCTTTCTGCGGCGCTGACACCACTGCATGTCAGTTGTTGACCACCACGCTTACCTTTAGTGGCACCTCTGTTACTGGTTCCACTGCGATCACTGCTGTCGATGGCACTGTTGGCGCTCCAGTACTGATTGAGGGTGGCATCACAGACTTTGGTGATGGAGCATTGATTGACTTCAACTGGGGCGACTCTGCTGGCTATAGTGGAGTTGTGTTCTTCACTCCAGCGGCTGATGGACGCCTTGTCTTTGTTGGTGAGAACCAGGCTAATGCCGACGTTCCAACTATCTCGGCTGTTATGAATCGTCAGTAATGGTTGGCATTTTTTGCAGGCTATTTGGCTGGCGCGAAGCCACTTATCAGTTAGCCTGTGCGTTGTGTACAGAGGTTCAAGAAATACGGTAAAGAGCGCTCTCTCGGGGGCGCTTTTTTTCGTTTAGGGCGCACAACCTTTTGTGGACGTTAGCACCTTTATGCTGTGTCGGTCTTAAATGATGCTGAGCTCGTGAATGGACGGACCTTTGAATAATTGCCATAGATGCAGTAGGTAGTATTTTGGGTACTGCATTTTCGCAAATCGGTGTATACCGGTAGTTTTACTCATGCAGTGTTGTCTGTGATTTCCTTACAACTGTGACCTAGATCGAATATCGATTATCAGGCACAACACCATCTAAAAGTGTCTGTATTACCCATTCAAGACATAGAAAGGCTAAAAGTGTGCCTATCCGGTTTTATTTTTTAGCGCAAAATGATACTTTACATTGCGTTGGTGAGACCATTAATTTTCAATTTAAACCCAAACTAGAAAACGGAATTATGAATTGGTTTATAAAAGCACTAAAAAGTTATGCAACATTTCAAGGTAGGGCAAGACGTAAAGAATTCTGGTTTTTTACGCTGTTTTATATAATCATTGCGATAGTAGCAATCGTAGTGGATGGCTTGATCGGATTTCCCATTCTAAGTATTGTGACATTTTTGGGTCTTATCGTACCGTCCATTGCAGTATCGGTTAGGAGGCTGCACGATACTGGTCGCAGTGGCTGGTGGTATTTGATATCACTGATCCCACTTGGTTTTATCGTTCTAATAGTCTTTTTCTGTCTGGCGAGTGAGCCTGAATCGAATGCTCACGGTCCAAACCCTATAAACGACGTGAAAGCATAGAGTCTGTTCTTTTTCGAGGCAATGTGCGGGCAACAGGGATCAGATTATCGTCCTTAAAGCTCGTGCATTATCTTCAAGCCTTCGGTATTGGTCACATCAGGCCACGTCCTTTTAGCAATGCCTCCACTTGAGGCAGCTTGCCGCGGAAAGCTAAATACAACTCCTGAGCATCTTGACTACCCCCAGTTGAGAGAATATTGTCCTCCAGCGCTTTCGCACGTTCGGGATCAAACGCACCGCCTGCTTCTTCAAAGGCTGCAAAAGCATCAGCGTCCATAACCTCAGACCACATATAACTATAGTAGCCACTGGCGTACCCATCGCCTGCAAAGACATGCGCAAAGTGCGGTGTTGCATGACGCATTGAGATAGCCTCCGGCATGCCAATATCTCTCAGCACTTCTGCCTGCCTTTGCATCACATCAACAGGCGCTGGGCCATCGTGTAATTCCAAATCGACCAGTGCTGAGGCCACATACTCCACTGTGGCGAAGCCTGTATCAAAGCTTGCAGCATTGAGCAGTTTACAGAGCATCTCTGTTGGCATTGGATCGCCAGTTTCGGTATGCGTTGCAAACTCTGCAAGCACCTCGGGTAACTCTAGCCAGTGTTCGTAAAGTTGGCTCGGTAGCTCGACAAAGTCGCGAGCTACTGCTGTGCCTGAGATACTTTCATAGGTTACGTTTGACAGCATATGGTGCAGTGCATGGCCAAATTCATGGAAGAGCGTACGCGCATCGTCAAAAGACAGGAGAGAGGGCTCGCTCTTGGCAAAATTGCACACATTGATTACAACAGGTGTTTGTGCGCTTGGAAACATGGCCTGTTTACGCATGGCAGAACACCAGGCACCTGATCGCTTAGAGTCGCGTGCAAAGTAATCGCCAATAAATACTGCTAGGTGCTGCCCGTCGCGTGTGACCTCCCATGCACGACAGTCGGAGTGGTAGAGAGGCAGCTCTAGTGCTTTAAACTGCAGCCCGAATAGTCGTGTGGCACAGGCGAATGCCGCCTCAATCATCCGCTCCAACTGCAGGTAGGGTTTTAGTAGGGCGTCGTCGATATCATGTTCTGTCTTGCGTCGCTTTGAGGCATAGTAGTGCCAATCCCACGGACGCAGCGAACCCTCTATGTTATCGGCGTGAAGCATATCTTCAAGGATTTTTGCATCTGAATTTGCACGTGCCTTGGCAGGTTGCCACACCTCCAACAATAGTTTGCGCACAGAGTCTGGTGTCTTGGCCATCTCTGTTTCCAGTTTGTATTGCGCGAAGTTAGCGTACCCCAGAAGCTGCGCTCGTTCTTCACGCAGGGCCAGTATCTCTTTTGCTACTGAGCGATTGTCTGTATCGCCGCCATTGGCTCCACGTGATACCCATGCCATATAGGCTTTCTCTCGAAGCTTACGGTGGGGGGAGAATTGCAAAAACGGTGTAATGATCGATCGAGAAGTGGTGACCACGGGACCAAGTCCTTTATCTTGCCCCGCTGAGTGTACGGCAGCGATCGCGAAATCTGGCAATCCTTGCAAATCAGACTCTTCAAGCTTAAGGAACCAGGTGCGCTCATCGGAGAGTAGATTTTGCGTAAATTGAGTTCCCAGCACTGCAAGACGAGCTTTGATCTCTTGCATACGCGTGTCTTGTGCCCCTGTGAGCGAGGCTCCAGAACGCAAAAACCAACGATGGGTCAGCATTAACACACGCTGCTGTTCTTCGTTAATAGCCAGAGAATCACGGCGCATCCAACAGTCAGCTACTCGTTTATAAAGTGCCTTGTCAGAGGTAATTGAGGAAAAGTGCGCTGCTAGCTTAGGAGACAAGTCACGCTGAAGAGCTTCGCGAGTTTCATTGCTGTCCGCACTGGCAACTGTAAAAAACACTGAAAGCACTTTTTGTAGATCCACAACTGCCACTTCAAGCGCCTCGATCGTATTGGTAAAATCTGGTACGGCTTGTGAACTTGTAATAGCGTTGATCTTTTCTCTGTGTCTTTGCAGTTCAATCTCGAATGCTGGTGCGTAGTGCTCATCCGAAATCAGGTCAAATGGTGCGATTCCGAATGGGGTGTCCCAGTCACTGAGAAGTGGGTTTGACATGCAGCTTGTATCTCCAAAAATAGCGCTTATTGAATCATCACCATGTAGTGGCGGTTCATGTACTTAGACTACATTTATCCGGTGCTTCTGTGTACGCGCAAACAAAGAGATAGATGGAAGCATGATGGACTAGCTAGATTCTGCAAGCTTGATGACGTTGCTTCCGTCTTCGGGGATTTTAAATATCAGTTGCTCGTTGTCTATACTTATAAAGTGGACGTAGGCTTCATAGTTACTAACAATCTACGCATAGCTTGATAGTTTTTCTAGGTAGCTTTATTCAGTGACACGCATGGTGTACAGACGGCTATTTACAACGTATGTTCGCCGTTGACTAGGTTGCCGATCCGCAATGCAAGAGCCGCTGTCCAGAACAATAGCACCGCGCCAACCGAACGCTGATAGGCACCTATCCAATCTGGGTCAAGGGCGAAGAAAATCGGTGCCAGTAGGCTCCACAGTAGCAGACAGACCAGCGTCAGCAAGGCCGTAGATTGCTGGCGTCGCCATAGGGCTACCGCTACACAGGTCATGGCAAAGCCAACACTACCGCCAAGAAGCCACAGCGGCCCACCAGAATCTGCCATCGTCTGCGTCGTTTGGGATACTGAGGCGAAGTGTGAAGGTAACCAGACGATCAGCGCTGCGTTTAGCAAAAGAAAGCACTGCGCACCTCGTACGAAACGACTCGCTCCGGGCCAGTTCAGCAAAAACACAAGTCCTAGATGTCCAAGTGCGAACAACCACAAACCATAACGGAACCAGACGGCCTCGTCGCTCCAGGCTAGTGCACCGACAGGACTGGAGACCGGGTTCAGTCCGCTGGCCTGCAGTACCACAATGTGAGTTGTGAACGCAGCTGCACAGCCGAATAGCACCAGCATCACAGAAACGGTTCGAGAAGCAGTCATGGGCGCAAGACATTGAAGTTGAGGGTTCGTCCATCAATCATACCTCAGAGGACACCCAATGCGCCGTCATACTCCTTTTCTAGTGCGTCACTGTCTGTGTCTTCATTTTCCTCAAACTAGAGGAAATTCGTTACTATTTGGCACTCATATAGAGCGTCACGTTGACGGTTGCGTGCGGCGCTTCTAACGTTATTTGGTAAATGGACTACTAGCATGAATACAATAGCAGTCAATAAGGTTGTCTCTTTTACTCGCATGGACAAAGGCACTGAGGCTGACTATGCTTTGCTAGATGATCTTGAGCAGCAGTACATAAATGCCTTGCCCGATAGGATTATGGTTGCATTAAAAAATCTTGAACACTCGCTTGGAGGTTATCAAGTATCGCGATTGCAGCATTCACTGCAAAGTGCAACACGTGCCGAAAATGATGGTGCAGATATAGAGTTTATTGTTGGCGCACTTATTCATGACCTAGGTGATGAGCTTGCCCCGCTGAATCATGCGCAACTGGCTGCGAGCATCATTCAACCCTACGTGCGTTGTGAAGTGACATGGGTTATTAAAATGCATGGCCTTTTTCAGATGCAGTTCTTTGGAAAGCAAATGAATTTGCCCGTAGATGGGCACCTTGAGTATCAGGATCATCCTTGGTTTGAATCGTGCCAACGTTTTTGTGATGAGTGGGATCAAAAAGCATTCGATCCTAACTACCTAACACATGACCTTGCTTACTTTGAGCCGATGGTGCGCCAGATATTTTCAAGAAAAGCGTTTGATCCTGCCATTGTCATAGATTAGTGGCTCACTAGGCACATTAATAGGATGTGAAGCAAGTAGGTTAGGTTTCAATAGATGCTACTTAATAATTCGATAATGTCATAGCTGAGCAATTGCTGAGAGTGTGCTCACAATTCGTTGAGGCAGGTTATATAAATTACATGAGTATCAAGTTAAATTTGAAAAGCTTACGTTTGCAGTTTCGACTATTACTTATGTTGTTTGTATGTCTTGTACTTTCAAGCTGCGTATCAACGCAGGAAAACGAGGGTGCTTCTGGGTACTATCGTCCGGCAGGATGGCTTAGGCCTGGCGATACATTGAAAGTTTCTGATTTTGCCGACTATCAATCTAAAGTGACACAAAGGGTCGAGCAGCATAGGTTAATCATTGACACTTCAAATCCCGGGAACGAGATATCACTCGTTTCGCCTGCTGAATTTGAACCCAGTAAAGTCAACTGTCTCGCGACAGAACCTCTGGGGATAGTGATATTGGTGCATGGCCTGTCTGATACGGCGTTTGCCATGCGCGACCTAGCAAAAGCACTGGCTGAACGATGTTATCTCACTCGTACGCTATTGCTCCCGGGGCATGGCACGGTTCCTGGCGATCTACTGGCGGTAAGGCATAATGACTGGCTGGATAGCGTAAGCACGGCCGTGAACAAGGCGGCTATTGAAAACGATAACGTGATTGTTATTGGTTTCTCACTAGGTGCTG
Organism: Granulosicoccus sp.; assembly: GCA_023301725.1. Classification (GTDB taxonomy): domain Bacteria; phylum Pseudomonadota; class Gammaproteobacteria; order Granulosicoccales; family Granulosicoccaceae; genus Granulosicoccus. The sequence goes on from JALZUD010000046.1 coordinate 20,925, forward strand.
TGGTTGGTTTGTCAGCGGCACTTGATAGTGATATACCGGTAAATTCACTGATTTCTATTTCTCCAGCCTTTCACTTGTCCAGTTGGCGTCTTGCACGGTGGGCGCCAGTGTTACATCGTCTGCGCCCGTGGATTGATCGTGAACTACCCGACGATCGTTTCCGCTATGAGGCTATGCCAACTCGTGGAGTGGCAGAAACTGTTAGAGCAATACGCAATATGCGCGGGCGCCTGTCAAATATGCCAACGGGTCTAGAGATACCTTGGATGCTGGTACAGAGCCTTGATGATGCGGTAATTGAACCCACCGCCAATTTAAATATGTTCCTGGAAAACGCCGCAAATTCACGAAGTCGGGCCTTATTGTTTCATTCGGAAGAAAATCCGCCAATTGATTTAACAGATAAAAGAATTACTCTTTTAAACGGTACCGATGCGGCTACCAATGTACTTGGACTAACGCATGTCGCTGTGCAAATTTCGCCTGACAATGAACACTATGGAGTCAATGGTAGTTATCGAAACTGTGGTTCGACAGGTGGGCGAAAGCTTCCTGACGTAGAGCGTTGCTTATCCGCTAATGCAGGTGAGTTCGACTACGCTTTGTGGGGCAAACCTGATGATCCCGAACAGCGGCCTAGCGCTCGTTCAACATTTAACCCTCACTTTGATCTGCTCGTTGATGCTATCGAGCAATTTTTGGCCAGTAGCTAAGGGCATGTCCTGAATACGGTGGAGCAATAGTGGAACATTTACAAGCGAGGACCCTTACGCTGTTTCAGCGGTTTTAGCAAAAAGACTACGCGTAATGGCGAATACGGTAACCACCGTTGCTACCCAAAAGAACCATGTGATTGGGCCGCGAATAAGTATCATGGGGTTGCTTCCAGACATCAGCATCGTTGCCCACACCATGCTCAGACGAGGCAGGGCGTACATGGTGATGATCATAACAAGCCCAAGTGTTGCTAAACAAAGCCAGCCATGGGTGTCCTCTTAGCAACCCGAAACGGCAAAGATTTCAGTATGTCGGCCGTGTTTTCCCTGTGGGTCCTATCGTGGCTAGTTCCGCCTTCGGCGTCGTATTTGTTCATCTTCATCATCAAGGGTAAATGTAGTTTGTACATTTTCAGAATGAGAATCGAACATATCTATAAGGCTTGTGGCAAATTCTTTGTGTTGTTCCGAAGTCTCTTTTAATGCTGATTCATGGCGTTTGATAACCACTATGAATAACAATAGTAAGCTTAAAACAGTGCCAAAAATCCCAGCGAATTTCTTTATGGCGGTTTTTCGTATCTGTTTTTGCAGCAGTGACCGCTCTTGGACAATGGCTTCAACAACTGGCATCCCGATGAGTTTTTGGCGATAGTTTGCAGTCAACTCATAGTTATCTAATACAAATAAGCTGTGTAGCTTAACAAGTTGTAAGTACCGCCAATTAGCTTGTTGCTCGCTGTTAATATCGATGCTGTTGAGTAGCTCAATCAGTGAAGCTTTGTCGGTTTTGTTGTGAGTGGAGATATAGGAGAACATGCGTAAACGAATACTATCGATTACTTTTGTTAGCTGTGTATCTTCAAGCTGGGAATCTTCACTGATTAAGCGCTGTGATGTCTTTAACATACTGGTGAGTTGAATATAGCTCAGTGAGGTCTCTTTGTAATCTTTTAACAGCTGCTCTGAGGCGTCACTAACGTTAATCTCAAAGACCAGTGTTTCTACCTCAGATTGTAATTGTGCAAGCTGGTCATAATGTTGCTGATCACTGAAATTAGCGTTTAACAGTTGTACCTCATGTTGTGGAAGCAAATTCTCCAGTGTTAATAGTGGGCTCAGTTGTGCGTTAGTGGATACATTTTCCTTGAGCGAAATGACCCACAATGAGGAAAAAAGGGTAAACAGCAATAAGCAAACAATCTCCGGTATATATTTGAATAAATTCAAACTATTGCACCTCAATCACTTTCGAGCTGAAAGCATGCAGCAGTGCAACAATATCTTCGATCTCGTCCTCGGGTAAATCTCTTCCTAACTGAGAGCTGGCCATAATACGCACTGCTTGAGGTAAATTATCAACCGCACCGTTATGAAAATAGGGGCTTGTATCAGCAACGTTGCGCAAACTGGGCACTTTAAAAACGTTTCTATCTTGCTCTTGTTTGGTTAATTCATATTTACCCAGGTCCTCAACTAGAATTTCTGGGATTGTATTAATTCTGCCTAGCTTTTGATACATGTTGCCGCCGATATTTACGCCTTGATGACAAGTCGTACAGCCGTGATTTGTAAAATGGATTAGACCACGCTGTTGTTGCTCGGTTAGAGCATTACTGTCGCCCAAAAGATAACGATCAATTGGCGCGTTGGGTGTGATTAACGACTCCTCAAATATAGTAATTGCTTTAACAATATTCTCTCTGGTAACGCCCTGAGGGTCTAGGGCACGGAAGGATTTATTAAAATAACTGTCGCTTTTGAGTTTCCTGATAATCTCTGCCCATGAAGATCCCATCTCTACTGGGTTGTGCACTGGCCCTGATATCTGTTCGCTGAGTGAGCTAGCGCGTCCATCCCAAAACTGTCTGAAACTAAAACTTGAATTAAGCACTGTGGGAGAGTTGCGTACACCTTTCGCATTATTGATTCCTGTTGAAACAGGGAAGCCGTCATCTCCTCCAAAGTCGATCAGATGGCACGAGGAACAGGAAATCGTGTTGTTTTTTGAGAGAAGGGGAGTAATGAAAAGTGCCTTACCTAGGCTGACCCATCGAGTATCGATTTCCATTTTTCGAGGGATGGGTTGAATAGGACCCGGTACTTTCTCAAAGTGATAAACGGTTTTTCTCTCAGCTTCTATGGTGCTCTGGTCAATGGATAGGTAGTACAACCAGAGAGGCGCAGCAGAGCATAGAACGATGCCTATAATAAGTGATAGGTAGTAACGTTTATCCATTTAAGCTGCGTTTGGGTAGGCGGTTTTACAGGCCACGTGTTTTAACATAATTACCGGAGCAGTGCCATATCCGTCCGCAGTTAGCAGCAATGGTGCGAAGACGAAGATTGAAGTGGTCGCTAGTACTATGCAAATAGTACGCAGACGCACTGCGTAATATTGCATAGAGCGTGTAATATATGAGCGAAGGTTAGCGACCCACGGACAAGCTGATGTATTTAGGAAAATACGCTACAAGGTGAACACGCCTCTTATTGGTTTTGGTGGAGGTTGTCATTGGTGTACCGAAGCGGTGTTCAACTCTTTGATCGGCGTTAAACACGTTGAGCAAGGTTTTATCCGATCGACGCCTCCCGCTGATTCACTATCAGAAGCCGTACAACTTCGATTTGATCCTAAAAAAATGCCGCTAGCCGTTTTAGTGGAGATACATTTGCGTACTCATTCAGCCACGTCTAATCATGCGTTTCGTGAAAAATACCGCAGTGCGGTTTACACCACGTGTGATGCTTTGAGTGCAGAAGTGGCTGAAGTAATACAGACGTTGCAGGTAGGCTTTGTTAAACCATTGATCACACAAGTGTTGCCGCTTATTGAATTTGAAAGCTCTCCAGATCAATATCAACAGTATTACCAAAAACATGCTGAGGGCGCTTTCTGTCAACGCTATGTCGATCCAAAGCTTACGTTGCTTCGAGAGGAGTTTTCAGGACTTTTGATAGCGCCTTAACCCTTTGCGTGCAAGGCGACAATTTTTTAACG
>JALZUD010000047.1 GCA_023301725.1 Granulosicoccus sp.
ACATTGCAGACATTGCAGACATTGCAGACATTGCAGACATTGCTCGATTCTCAAGCATCAACGCATCACAAATGGGTCGGCCATTGGTTGCTCAGAGGTGTTTATCCACGTGGTTCGCGTTCGGGTGTAATCCACTATAGAGTCTTGTCCGGCTTCTCGACCATAACCCGATTGGTTGTACCCACCAAAAGGGGCCATAGGGGATATCGCTCGGTAGGTGTTTACCCAGCAGATACCTGAACGCAATTGATTAGATACACGGTGTGCGCGCGAGAGACTTTCAGTAAATACTCCAGATCCGAGCCCAAAATCGCTGCTGTTTGCCAATTCAATTGCCTCCTCTTCAGTATCAAAAGGCAGGAGTGACATGACTGGCCCGAACATCTCAGTTTTCAAGGTTTCAGTGTTAGCATTCACGCATTCAACGAGGGTGGGGCTAAAGTAGTTACCTTGCAGAGATTCAACTCGCTGCCCACCAAAACGAATGCGTGCTCCTTGTTCAACCGATTTTGCCAAAGTGGCCTCAATAGTTGTGATCTGGGATTTTGTACATAGAGGGCCTACGTTTGTGTCAGCAGCTTGCGGGTCACCAACAACAATGGATGCTGATCGTTGTTCAATTTTTGCGGCAACCGCTTCAAATATAGTGCGCTGTACTAATCCTCTTGATCCAGCTACGCAGGATTGCCCGGATGCGCCAAAATTTCCCGCGATTAGGCCATTGACTGCACTGTCTATATTGGCATCATCAAATACAATAATTGGGGACTTACCACCGAGTTCCAATGTTGTTACGGCAAAGTTTTCAGCTGAATTTCGAATGACGTGTCTGGCTGTTTCAGGTCCCCCTGTGAATGCGATTCGATCAATGTCCTTGTGACGAGTGAGTGGAATCGCACAGTTTTTTGCATCACCTGTGATGACAGATACAACGCCTGGTGGAAAGCCGGCTTGTTCTATCAGTTTTGCGAATTCAAGCATGGGGGTGGGGGCAATTTCTGAGGCCTTTAGAACAATGGTGCATCCAGCTGCCAAAGCAGGACCAAGTTTGGTTGCAGTAAGAAACATCTGTGCATTCCATGGCACTACAGCGGCAACAACACCTATAGGCACACGCTGCGTAAAGACATGCATGCCAGGCTTATCAATGGGTAGTACCGCACCTTCTATCTTGTCTGCAAGTCCTGCAAAGTAGCGGTAGTAATCGCCCACATAGCGCACCTGATTTATCGTCTCGGAGCTAAGCTTCCCACTGTCGATAGTCTCCAGAGCGCCAATGACCTCAGCATGGCTCTCAATAAGGTCAGCCAGTTTGTAGAGTAATTTGCCGCGAGCTGTCTGTGAGAGATCACGCCAGGCAGGGTCATTGAGCGCTCTCTTGGCAGCGTTTACGGCACGATCGACGTCATCTTCAGAAGCACAAGCAAAGCTTGCCCACTGAGTATTAGTGGCAGGATTAATACTGTGCTCTGTTAGTCCTTGGCATCCTTCGCACCATTTGCCGTCAATATAAAGCTGATAATGAGGTAATGAATTCATACCTATTCCTGTGTGAACGCGGGCATAACATCGTCAATGAATCGCTGCAGTGATGCTCGTTTACGATCAAATGACATACCGCTGTCTATCCAAAAGGCATACTCATCAAAACCTAGATCTTCGTAGCGTTTGATTTGATCAATAACCTCAGAGGAGGTGCCAATGGTCAGGTCGCGCTTCATGTTAGCAGGGCTCATCATTGCGTTGTTAGCAATTTCTCTGTCGCTCAGTGGTTCGATGTGGCCTTGAGAGACCGAGCGTTTATTCTGAAACCATGCGCCAAAATAATTATAAAATCGACTCAATTCGATCGCTGCCAAATCAACATCGTCGCCATCACTAGCCACATAGGTGTGATGCAGTAACATAGCCTTTGGTCGAGAGCTTGCAGATTGCTCACACGCACTGTTGAAACGTGACATCAACTCTGAAATCTCTTCAATGCCTTGCCAAAGTGGTGTCACTTGTACGTTGAATCCATTGTCCACCGCATATTGATGACTGGATGGATCTCGAGCAGCAATCCAGATCGGTGGCCCGCCACGCTGAAGGGGTTTGGGTGTTGAACTAGTTGCAGGGAATTGATAGAACTCGCCATTGTGCGCGCAATCACCAGCCCAAAGCTGCCTTAACAAAACGGTGGACTCGCGCATACGTTGGCCCGCCTCCCAAGCGTCCATTCCGGGCATCAATCTTTCATATTCGTACGAGTATGCTCCGCGTGCGATACCCAATTCTAGTCGCCCATGTGTGACTAGATCGGTCATGGCCGCTTCACCTGCCAGTTTAACGGGATGCCAGAACGGTGCGATGATCGTTCCAGTACCCAACTTCACATGCTTTGTGTGATTTGCAATATCAACAATGCTAAGAAACGGATTGGGTGCAATCGTGAATTCCATTCCATGATGCTCACCAGTCCAGATGGCCCGCATGCCTCCCTCATCAGCCATCTTGCACAGTGTTAAAAACTGCTCGTGCAGTTCGGTGTGTTCTTGCTGGGGGTTTTGCCGTTCCATGTGCGCAAACAACGAAAATTTCATGAGGGCCTCTCCATTAGATCCATGTTCATCGTGTATGAACCTCACCGGTTTGTGAGCTACCGATGTAAAGCCCGAACTCTTGACTCTGATATTCGCGGATATAGCGCGCCACCATATTTCGTTGAGCTAAATTGCTAAAATCTTGAGTATCTATCGAGGAAATAGGGACGTACTTACCAAGACTTCTGGTTTCATTTGATGATGCTATGGCTTTCAAAAATGTGTAACGTGTGCCTTGATCTTCATCATCGTATAGCGAATAGACGGGACCAATTGAGGCGTGTAAGTCGATGGAGCTAAAGTGTTTAGTGAGAGTGGAACGGGCACCTAGTTGATTGTCGAGTGCTAGCGTTGGAATGCTGAGTCCATTTTCGTCAAATTGTATGAGTAATTGATGTTGATATTGTATGAGTGCGCCTGTAAAGCCTGCTATTCCTGAGAGTGCAAGCGAGTCGGCTTGGCGTTCTTTTTCAAGACTAAAGTAGCCACTTTTACTGTAACCAAGGCCGCCTTTGTTCGTGCTTGAGAATCCAGTAACTTGCCCAATCATTATCATATGATCACCAGCTGTGATTCGTTGATGCACCACGCAGGAAAAAGAGGCTGCAACATCGCTAAGTATTGGCGACCCGTGCTCGTCAGCTTCCCACGCTACTTGTTCAAAGCGCAAGGATTTTGATGAGGCAAACAGATTCGACACAGAGTCTTGATTATGCGAGAGGATGTTGATCGCAAAGTGTTCCACTTGCTCAAATACAGGTAAGGAAGACAAATGGTTTCCAGGGCATACGAGCAATAATGGCGGGTCCATAGACACCGATGTAAACGAATTTGCAGTAAAGCCCACCAATGAGCCATCAGGTGCTTGTGCCGTTACAACCGTCACTCCGGTCATGTAGGAGCCGAATGCTGATCGTAACTCTTGAGCATCAAAACTATTCATGATTCGCTATAGCTGTGTGTTGAAGCAAAAAGGGCACAAGCTTGTCGAGCACTTCGTCGCCGTGCGTCATGCTCATCATGTGACGCGCACCCTTTGCGATATAGTACTCACCGTGTTCCAAGGCAGACGCCATTGCACGTGACATTGCCGGAGTTGAATTCGGTTCGTTCTCGCCGGTCATGAACAGTCCCGCACACTGGATTCTTTTGAGGGTGTCTGCATCAGGTTCATCATGATGGGCAAAGGCATGGTAAGCCTGTTGATAGCCCTTATGATTCACTCTGTTGAGCCACTTCTCACACTCGGTCAATGCAATAGCAGGTACACCCTCAGACGGTTTTTCAAACCACCGTTCAAGCGTGCTACTTATATTCATATCAGTACCTTCAGCAATGCTTTTTGCTCTGCTACGCACCTCATTTTTTGCAGTATCGCTACGTTGAAATACGGCGTTCAAAGCAACAAATGCGCTAATGCAATCTGCATAACGGGTTGCTAAATCTAATGCAATCATTGCTCCCATTGAATGTCCAACCACCAAGCTGGGCGCTGAACTATTTTGGATTAGCTGAGCAATCCGGTCTGTGTAATGAGCTAGTGAGGGTGTCTTAGCGCTAGAACATAAGCTTGAACCATGCCCAGGCATATCAATTACGGTCAAACTAAAGTAGTTCTCTAACCTTGGTATCAGATTCGACCAATAATCTGCATGCATTCCCACACCGTGAATCATCAAAAGGTGTGGTCCTGAGCCACCTCGCCAACCGTTGAGTTGCTTGCTAAGTTTAGATCGCGGCAGGGTTTTCCAGATCATGTCCTAGCTCCTTAAGATCCTGATACCTATCGCCGATGCGATGATGTGGTCGACCGCCGGTGGCACCACCGAGCACAACAACGATTTCATCATCTCGCGGTGCATCTGCGATAGAGAATTGTATTGTCAGGTAATGAGAGCGTCTGCCAGCATCGTGCTTGTCCATCAGGGGAACGCTGATGGGGCAATTTGCGCCTCCTCGAGTATTAGAAAATGATAGATAGCTCGTAGCAGCTACTGCCTCGCGATAATAGTTTCCAAATCTGAGTGTGTGGATAAGTGCAGAACCGTGCTCGATTTCGCCGTCAAGACCAACGACTGCTGCTTTGCCGTAGGCCTCAATCGCATCACTAGATCCTGCTAATGCAAGTATGCGTTGTGTTAATGCTTCACCAAGCACCGGACCATAAGCTTGAATTTCAGGCTTTAGATCTTCGACAAACCGGCCAGACCATGGATTTTTTACCACTGCTGCAACGGCGAAAAGACGCCAGGCTGGATCAGCCTTTTTGAAGCCTTCAATGAGAATTTCTTCGTCAAAGGTGACAAATTTACGAATTTCAGGGGTCATGGATTAATTCTACGGAAGCAGCAATAGATAGCATCACTATCAACGCTTACACGCCTATTGACAATCAACGCTTTTTTCGTCAATGTCATTAGTAATACTAATGTGAAATTTATGCCATGAAGAACCGTACATTGCCTCCAATTGGATGGTTCAGGGCCTTTGAGAGTGCCGCGCGATTACTGAGCTTTACGGCAGCTGCGGATGAACTATCCCTGACACAATCTGCGGTAAGTCAGCAAATTCGCTCACTCGAAGTGCGTTTTGGTTGTACCTTGTTTGTGCGAAAGCATCGGAGCATTGCACTAACAGATGAGGGTAGGCGTCTGCTACCTCAAGTCGCTGAAGGTATTAGTCATCTAAAAGCCGCCTCAGCTGCCTTTGAACCTGCTGCAGATCCAGGCTTGCTGACGATCGCCACCAGTGTCAGTATTGCTCAATGGTTTCTGGTGCCACGCTTAAACGCATTTATTAAGCAAAACAAGAATGTCAGAGTACGCATCGTGACCACGGTATGGCCCGATGAATTCGTCACGTCAACTGCAGATGTGCAAATACGATTCGGTCCAGTTGAAACTGCTAGCTCATCATCGAAGCCATTGGGTAGCAATCGGCTAGCACTTGTAGCGTCACCAACATTGATAGAGCCTAAGCGAATTAAAAAGTCAGCTACTACGTCGGTCAGCCTATCCAGTTATCCTTTGATTCAAGCTGTAGGCACCTCGGATACGTGGCTAAAATATAGCGAGCAGATTGGTGAAGAAGCTGATAAACAGGCCACTGTATTTGTAGATTCGCACGGGATGTCTGTCGATTTTGCTAAAGCGGGTCTCGGCATGACGCTAGCCAGTTCGCTGATTTGTTCTCCGTGCATTACGCAGGGCTCGCTAGTTCAATTGCACTCCGCAATGATGCCTGCGCAAGACGGCTATTTTATTGAGACGCTGGAGGGCAGACATTTTTCAATCGCTAAGAAATTTACTTCGTGGATGCGTAAAGAGGCTCGGCAGGCGGAATCTTTGGCATTTAGTTAAGTCTTACTATCTCTGCCGCGAATGCCACCTATACTTTACCCATCACCAACGATACCAAACATCGTTGGCACAGAATGATATCTACCTAACCGCACAAGAGTTGATAAGCATGAGTAATAAGGATTTAGCAATAATTCTGCATAACTACCCTCAGTCGCCAGTGGCTGAGAAAATTAGAACTGCCTTTGGCATTAAGGGGCTATCTTGGAGTAACGTTGAAATTCCGCGTCTTCCGCCTAAGCCCATGCTCACTACCTTAACCGGAGGCTATCGCAGAACACCTGTTATGCAAATTGGTGCTGACATCTACTGCGATACCCTGTGCATTATTCAAGAGCTAGAAAAGCGATTTCCAACACCTTCTTTTATGCCCACTAACGATGCAGGATTTTTATGGTGTTTGAGCCGATGGACAGATGGCGCACTGTTCGATTTAGCTGTAAAAATTGTGTTGGGTTCAGCAGGTGAAAACCTGCCAGCAGACTTTGCTGAAGATCGAGGGCGATTGTATTTGGGTGAAGACTGGGCAGAGGGACTTAAGCGTGCAAATGCCGAGCTGCCACATCTTGTGGCGCAGCTGCGCATCACTTTAGGCAGGCTTGATCAACAGTTGAGTGATGGTCGCAAATTTCTCTCAGGGCAACAAGCTGCAGCTATTGATGCGCAGATGTATCACGTGGCCTGGTTTGTCGAGGGGCGCTGGGAAGGCGGGCCGTCATTTATTGCCCAGTTTCCCAATGTTAAACAATGGATGCTAAGCGTTAGTGAAATAGGTCATGGGCAGTCAGCAACAATGACAGCCGAAGAGGCCATTGCAATTGCAACATCTAACCAAACACAAACTGGGCAAGGCGTGTTGGACAATGATCCCCAAGGCTTAGCAGTTGGTCAAAAGATATCGGTTGTTCCAGATGTTAACGGTGGGGAGCAAGCTGTGGAAGGCACCGTTCGTATGGCTGATATTTATAGCGTTGCTGTGGATCGTGTTTCTGATACCGCAGGAGAGGTCTGTGTGCATTTTCCGCGGGCTGGGTATCGCATTGAAGTGCTCTGATAGAAATATGGGTTGTTGGTGCATGCAATTAACCATTGTCAGTGCTTAAACCTGTTCATCAGTATGTGCGATCGTTGAATCTTAACGTTGGTAGCTGGGAATGCAATTAATTGGGAAAGATTGATTCCCGAATTTCATCACGAGGTGTGCTTGCGGCACCATTGGACGCTGTCTATATCTGCACCTCGTTCTTCACTATCAAAGAGCAACGCTTTTTCACTATTGGAAATGAGAATTCCGCTCTTCTCAAGTTGCTCTTTCACGAGGCCTGAAACGGTTTCGTTAAGTCCAGCCCTTACAGCATCAGCTAGAGCCAAGTCAGTATCAAACACAATAACGATGCGCAAACTCTGCGACACGTTGGCATAATCCACGAAATGCGTTAACCAGCGGAATCCCTCAAGCTCTGCTGTCAATGTATCGCAAACATTGCTCAGCGCTCTGACTATTTTCTTGTCAGTTTTTTTGTTTTCTTTTTTCATAGCAACTCTGAACGTCTAAATTAATGCAAGATGGCTTGCTGCTGTTGGCTTAGCAATAAAAAGTAGTAGCGCCGAAGTTCGGTATCGTGCAAATACAACAACCGCTGATCAATTGCAGATTTGACCTCCAACTGCCACTTTTCACGGTGCGTCTCTATCCGAAGCTGGGCTCTTGGGCCAAGAATTTTAGGCATGCAACCCAGTAGTATGGACACGCCATCTACGCTGAGGACAGCGCTAAATAGCACGTCGCCCACGCTATAGTCAGCAGTAGCGTCAGCTTCCACGGTAACTCTTTTTTGCGTGTAAATTTCTTGCAGTTGAAGTTGATTGCCAGGTTCCACTGAATTGACAACATAGAAACTATAGGGCGACTTCAAAGCACGCTCGATCACTCTTTGCACAAGCGGCGTAAGCGTTGTTCGGTGCAATCTGAGGTAATCTGCAGCAAAGGCATGATCGGGTGCTGGTGAAGCGAATTGTTCGGTTTCTGTGCTTTGATCTTCCGGTAGCCAAGAGAATAACCACCAGGCACTAAAGGCCGCTTGGTAGAGTTGTTTCTCGTGCGCAATTGCGGATTGTCCATAGCGGCCGAAATGATACCAAGCTGCCGTTACGGCGGCATCACCAAAGCGCTGCGACACATGGCGTTCAAGCACTGGGCTCACCGTGCTGAGACACTTGGAGAGATCTTTGCCACTCAAGCTTCCAGCAGGGGATTGCAGACAGCATTTTTTATACTTCTTGCCACTGCCGCAAATGCATGGATCGTTTCGTTTAACACTCAATGGGACAGACTCTCATGGAATAATCACGCTATTGTAAACGTCTCGTTTGAATAAACGAGCTATCCTGCAAGTCCAATTCTCTCCTTCAACGTGTCAGCCCGATGAATTCGCCTTTTGGTTTTGAAGTAACTCCTAGTTCTACAGCCGCTCAGCAAGCTATCGACAATAAGACAAAGCCGCCTGGGTCACTAGGTAAGCTTGAGCAAGTGGCTGTGCAGCTGGCGCAAGTTCAGCACACGCTTAAACCTGTGATTGATCCAGCGCGCGTCATTGTGTTTGGCGCTGATCATGGGGTGAGTGAGGAGGGCGTGAGTGCGTTTCCTGCTGAAGTCACGATGCAGATGATGGCCAACTTTGCAGCGGGTGGAGCCGCGGTGTGTGTGCTATCTACAAACGCTAACGCATCCTTAGAGGTCATTGATGTGGGTGTTAATGGCGATTTGTCTAGTCTTACCAGTATCGTTCACGACAAAGTTCGAGCAGGAACAAGAAATTTGAGCCGCGAGGCTGCTATGAGTGAGGACGAACTTTTGGCCGCAATGCAGGTGGGGCGAGACGCCATACTACGCGCCGCATCGAGCGGCTGCCGTTGTGTGGGTCTTGGCGAGATGGGCATCGGCAACACGACTTCCGCTGCGATACTCACAGGGCTTATGTGCGCGGCAGATGCGAATACGGTGACTGGCCGAGGAACCGGTCTTGCTGATGAACAGATGCCCAATAAGGTGCGTGTTGTTGCTCAATCATTGAGGCGATTATCGACGTGTGTAGATGATCCAATGGAGTGTCTCAGGCAAGCAGGCGGTTTGGAGATTGCGGCGTTGGTTGGCGCAATGCTTGAAGCGCCTGCGCATAAACTGCCAGTGCTTGTCGACGGCTTCATTGTTACAGCTGCGGCGTTAATAGCCTGCAAAATTGAACCCGATGTGCGCAACCATCTGTTTTTTGCCCATGAATCTGCTGAGGCGGGGCATCAAGTGGCGTTAAAGGCTTTGCAAGCTGAACCCTTGTTGCACTTAGGTATGCGATTAGGGGAAGGTTCGGCTGCTGCATTGGCAATACCGCTTTTAAGAGGGGCTGCTGCCATCCTGCGAGACATGGCAAGTTTTAGTGATGCTGGCGTGTCAACGGCAGTTTGAACAGGGTGCCTGCAACTACGCTCAGACGGGAGGTGGTGACGTTCGGCACCGCTTTAATGTTTCTAACGCGCATGCCTGTCGGGCGACACTGCAGTGGAGATCCATTGGTTCTGTGTAGCGCCACTCGCTACTTTCCAGCCGTTGGGTTTGTTGTCGCCTGTGTGCTGAGTGTCGTGTTTCTGTTAACAACACTTGTTCTACCCGAGTCGATTTCAGTTGTGCTACTTCTTTGGGCAGGCGTGATGCTAACAGGTGCTTTTCATGAAGATGGACTTGCTGATGTGGCCGATAGTGCGGGTGCATTCAGCATAGAGCGCAAGCTTGAGATCATGCGCGACAGTCGCGTTGGCACATACGGCTCGCTGGCTTTGATTTTGTTGATTCTCGTCAAGTTTGTTGCCTTGTGGGAACTGGCGTTGGTGAGTATCACCACGACCATTGCTGCCTTATTTGCAGCGCATGTATTAAGCCGCTGGAGCAGCGTGTGGTTAATGGCAAGTCAGGAATATGCGCGCCCTGAAGCTGCCAATCGAGTGGTTGCTGAAGGCGTGGATTATCGGCGCTTCTGGCACAGCACAAGTTGTGCTGTGTTGATGTTTCTGCCAATTGCTCTTTATGTGTCACTGACGATCTATTTATTATTTCCTGTTGCTTGGCTCTTCAGCGCGATAAGTGCGTACCGATTTCGAAAAGCTTACTCAGGCATAACCGGTGATTGTTTAGGTGCTGGCAATCAACTGGTGGAGGCGGGTATCTATATTGTTATTCTGGCGGTTGCATCATGAACAATCTTTATCTGGTCAGGCACGGCCACACGGTGTGGACGGGAAGTGGGGATATTGCAGGGCGCACCGATGTGGAGCTTTCGGAACAAGGTGTGGAAGCAGTCAAACGTCTGGCAACGAGTTTTTCTACCGATAAGGCATTCACTCATTGGTATTGCAGCCCGCTAAAACGCACACGCGCCTCTTCAGCCCTGTTGCGAGAGCATTTGCCGCAGCAGTCGGCTGGCGTGTTACCAGCTGAAACTTCAGACGAACGCATTGTTGAGCTGGATTTTGGTGACTGGGAAGGCATGAACTGGGCTCAGGTGCACAAGGAGCATGGACCCATTCTGCAAGCCTGGGGGGACGATTGGGTTAACCGTTCGCCCCCTCATGGCGAGACCTTTCAACAGCAAGTTGATCGATGTTCTGATTGGTTACAAGAGACTCTTGTGCAGATGCAGGCTGTGCCTGCGTCTTCGGCCATGGTAGTTTCGCATGGCGGTAGTATCAGAGCATTACTCTGTTTGTGTCTTGGCTGGCCTTTGACCGATGCGATGCAAGTTAGTATTGATCCTGCATCGCTGTGCTGGCTATCGCGGCGAACACCGGAAGATCAATGGCATGTGCGAATGATCAACTCTCAGTTTGCCTGAAGGTCGCAGTACACTAGTGCCTCGTACAGCGGCGTAAACTGCTGTTAAAGTACTGGGCGCTCAACCGTACTGCTGATTAGAACAACGCTACTTGCCTAAAATAGTGTGGTTCCGGGATTGTCTGGACATAAAAATGAAACAACGAACTTTGTTAGGCCAAGCGTCGATACCAGGTGGCGATCGTGTCTTGAAGTTATATCAAGGCAAGGACGACTGCACCATCGTAATTTCAGGTAAGGGTGAGTTGATGTCCACGCGCAGGCACGCCTCAGAAGATGCGCTGGGAGCACTGGCTTGCCAATTGTTACCGCGACCTGATTCTGCCAGCGTGCTGATCGGAGGCTTGGGTATGGGTTTTACGCTGGCTGCCGTACTCAATGCTACGGGTGCCCGATCAAAGGTTGTGGTCGCAGAATTAGTGCCTGAAGTCGTCGAGTGGAACAAGGGGCCTTTGGGACAACATTCGGGTAACCCTTTGGCGGACGCGCGAACAACGGTATACCTTGGTGACGTCAGTGATCTACTTCGAAGTGCCACGCCCAGCTATGACGTTATTGCACTCGACGTTGATAATGGCCCTGAGGCACTAAGCACAAGTGGCAACAACTGGTTGTATTCCTCTGAGGGTATTAACTGCGCTAGTGAATCTCTTAACAAGGGTGGGGTGCTTGCCTACTGGTCTGCAACACCAGATGCCATTTTTTACAGAAAGCTGCGTAAGTGCGGATTAAGTGTGATTGAGAAATCGATATTTGCACACGGCACTAAAGGCACTAAACACACAATATGGCTTGCTAGCGTTCGGGCCTAACTCATTGCCATTTGTCTGTAGCTTGCGTCCACTTTATCTGTATTTCAGTGGGTGGATCACTAAACACACTATCGCTTTCGAGCCACTATCTGCAGATACCGCGCGGTCTGCTTGTACGGTAGTCGTTCGCCCATGGCTGTTTCAAGTGCAAAGAGTTTTTCAAGTTGCATTTGTTCGCCGCCAGGGCCTTCAGCGGTGGACGCTTGATCGGGGCGACAGAGCAGTCCGTAATCACCGAGTACATCAAAGCCTTGTTTTTGTAGCCACTCTTGCAAGAAAGCGGCTGAGAAAAACAGAACATCTGCGTCGAAAACCTGTGACGGTCCGCGAGTGCGTTCGAGAAGAGTAGGGAGTTCTTCAGCAGTGTGGGCGTCTAGATCTATTCGATACGGTTCTGCAAACCAGTTTCTGACTACCAACGAAAGTAAGCCACCTGGCTTTAGTGGTGCACTCATGGAGACCAGTAGTTCTTCCCAGGCGGTGCTGTATTGAATAACGTTGTGGCAAATAAGGAGATCGAACGTATTCTGTGCAAATAGCGTGTGAATATCGCGAATGTCTTGAGCGTGTCCAGTGATTCGCTCTTGCATGCCGTTCGCCTCGGCAACACTGTCAAGATCATGGAGCATAGCCATCGAGCGATCGACGACATCAACAATAGCGCCTGACTCGGCAATTGGAAGGCTGGCAAGGCCATTGCCACCTCCGGCGTCAAGCACTCTTAGTCCATTCAGCTCAGTTGAGTAACGCAAAAGATAATTGTGTGACAGGCTGCGACGCAAACGCACAGGAATGGTTTGTTGCTCTTCCCTCCAGCGAGGCATACCAGATTCAAAAGCAAGTGTGGCGCGTGTTTCATCTAGAGCGTCGCCTAGTCCGAGCTTCCCGCTTTGCAAGGCTTTGCCAATAATAACGCCGGTGACTCCTGGCTGGTTGTAACAGGTCACTACATCTTGCAGATTGCGGACTTCACCACCAACGATAACATCCATACCGGAAAGCTCAGCCAGTTCCGCTGAGTTATCCAGATCAGTGCCGGTCATCGTGCCGTCAAGCTGTAGCCTGGTATGTACTAATGTTGAAATACCTAGCTGAGACATTTGCACAGCTAATGTAAGCGATGTAAGTCCACCGACAGCCGCCCAGTCTTCTCCTACAACATCCCCATCGGGGTTGGCAGTGATAGCAAGTGCGAAGCGTTCACGACCGTGTTTAATGATGGCTTCAGCAACCACTTCAGGTGACTTGATGGCCAAGGTGCTGAGGAGGACACGACTGACGCCGGCATTGATGGCTTTATCAATATTTTCGGTACGGGCAAGCCCACCACCGTACTGAACTTTAACAGGCAGTTGGCACAGTTGCTCAAGCAATACCCAGTCGTGCTCTGCCGATGAATCGAAGCTGGTGTCTACATTGATCACATGCAGCCACTGCGCACCATGTTCTATCGCCCGACGTGCCGCTGACAGCTGATCGGTATCATCGTCAAGCACTGGGCCATCACTGGATGTATCGGCTGTAAGATCAACCAGTTTGCCTTGTGACAGATGTAGCGCGGGCAGAATATCGAAGTTACGGGCCGAGCTAGTCATAGTGCGAGTTCTTTAATGATTGGCTGGTAGTATCCTACCCTATGAGCAGCTTCAGAGTGTTGACAGGTGTTTGTCGCATGGTGCAACCTTATGAAAGCAACACATGGTGGATTCATTGAAAACCTTACCTGTAATAAACATAGCCGAGTTGTTACAAGCGATAGCTTCTCACTCACCGACCACAAGTACACAGGTAGCCGTCGTGGCTGCACAAATAAAAGCTGCGGTAACAGACAGTGGCTTTTTTTATGTTAGTGGTCTGTCAATGCAATCGAGCATCGTCGATAACGTTTGTGCTGCGCAGCGCACTTTTTTTGCTCAGTCTTTGGAGCAGAAAAACAGTATCGCCATAAACCAAGACAATCGCGGCTATCTTGCATCGGGCATGGCAAAAATGCACGGATCAACAACACATGATCAGAAAGAGGTTTTTTTCTGGGGTGCTGATCTACCTGACAATCACCCTAACTTACTTAACAAGGTGCCGTTGTGTGCCAATAACCAATGGCCTGATAACGTAGCAAACTTCAGAGCGGCTGTACTTGAGTATGCAAGCCTGATCAAGCACATAGGCAATGCGCTATTGCGTGCGATAGCACACAGCCTGAATTTAGATGAGCACTTCTTTGAAAGTCACTACCAGGATTCACTGTTGCGAGGACAGCTCATTCGTTATCCGAAAACAAGTGGTGGTGCTGAAAATTTCGGTGTTGCGCCACACACCGATTTTGGTTGTCTTACGCTACTGCTTCAGACTACGCCAGGGCTAGAGGTTCTAAATCATTCTGGAGGCTGGATTAAAGCACCTCCCATTAACGATACGCTAGTGATTAATATCGGTGATCTGCTAGCTCGATGGTCTGATGATCGGCTACCCTCCAATGTGCATCGTGTTCGAAATACAAGCCCAGACGAACGCTTTTCGATAGCCGTTTTTCACGATCCTAATCCAACTGCCAAGATCACACCTGCAGATATGGGGTCAGATACGGCGGGTTATGCAAGTGTGAGCGCAGCTGACTATATTCTTGGCAGAAATAGCGGTGCGTTTTCTCATTACGGGCATGTGATTGAAGCACCGACAACACCGAACTCTACCTGATGGTGCTGGATACGCAGGGTGGGGCTTTTGCCTGTAGATAGCTAGTAATTGCTTGAAAGAGCTGAAAACTCTATGTGTTCTCATTAACTTAGGGAACCTAATAGTTGGTCTGTTGCCTCAACAGACTCAGCCTATATTCAATCGAGCAACCACCCGCCATGAATTTGAACTTTAACATTTGTACTCGTTTGACTAGTCTTAGTGCCAAGCTATCTCTGCCTCTCGTGCTAGCGATGATGTTTTCTGCGGCGCATGCCGACACAAGCAATTCAGGGCAATCGGTCAAATTGATTGAGTTGTTTACCTCCCACGGCTGTTCGTCGTGCCCGAGAGCCGATAAATTGCTTGGCGAGCTATTGGAAAATGATCCTGAGCTTTTGGCACTCGAATACCATGTGGACTACTGGAATACTCTGGTACACGGTAGTTCTGGCAATTTTGTTGATCCTTTTTCCAGTGCCGACTATACCCAGCGCCAACAGGAATATAACGTGAGCAATTTGTCTGGCCAGCCAGGCGTGTATACCCCCCAAGCAGTCGTTAATGGGGTAACTGCAGAAGTGGGCTCTGACAGGAAGAACATCACCAGCGCCCTGCAAAGATTGCGAGCTGCAGCATTTGACATCAATCAAGAACCCAGTTCTAGCGACCCTTCCGTATTGCAAATTACAGTTAGTGGTGGTGAGCAGCAGCGCAAAGTGTTTGCTGGAACAGATATAACGCTGGTGCGTTACATCGACTCTGCCTCAACTAAAATTACAGGTGGTGAAAATCAAAATCGGGAATTGGTCAATCACCACATTGTGTTTGAAGTTACAAAGCTAGGTCAGATCAGTAGTGACGAAGATATGGCCTACGCTATCAGCGCGCCCAAAGAGGGTGAAGGGTGCGTGGTGCTAGTGCAGGAAGGTGCTCTTACTCCTGTGTTTGCCGCGTTTGAGTGTGCTTGACATGTAAACGTGCATTTCTTAGTTCAGCAAAGGTTAGTCATCACTAATAACGTTTCTTGCCCGAAGTAGCCGGAAACGTCGTTTTAGATGTGCAATAGCGAATCAAAAAAAGAGTCTTAGGCGCACACTCAAGGTATGATCCCGCGCTTGCTCTCCTAGTATTTGCATCAAGAATGAATAGCCATTCAGCCTCATCAGAGTTCTGGTCAGGCGCACGTGACACGATCCCCGTTATTGTTGGGGCCATTCCCTTTGGCATAATTTTTGGCGCATTAGCGATCAATGCCGGGTTGTCGGTGGCAGCCACCATCGGGCTGAGTGTTTTCGTGTTTGCCGGATCATCGCAGTTCGTTGCAGCAGGGCTGGTTGCCCAGGGTGCAGGTGTTCTGGTTATTGTTCTTGCCACATTCGTCATCAATCTTCGCCATGCATTGTATGCCGCATCCCTTGGGCCCTTCTTGTCTGCCAAGTCGCAGCGTTGGCTGTTGCCTTTGGGGTTTTGGCTTACAGATGAGACTTACGCTGTTGTGGTGCAGCGTTACGCGCGAGACGACGGCTCACACAACAAACATTGGTATCACTTGGGCTCGTCGGTTGCCATGTATTCGAACTGGCAGTTGTGTACCGTCATTGGTATTGTGGCAGGCACTCAATTACAGGGTATGGCGGATTGGGGGCTGGAGTTTGCGATGCTGGTGACGTTCATTGGCATCGTGGTGCCTTTGCTGCGACGCGTGCCGATGGTGCTTTGTGCTGTGGTGGCGGGCGGGGTGTCTTTATGGCTTCGTGAGTGGCCAAATCAAATTGGTTTAATGCTGGGCTCAATGACGGGTATAGCCATTGCCGTGTTAGTAGATAACAATAAAATTAGCGTAAAGCCGAGCGTGACAGGCGGGCATCTATGAGTTACTGGCAAGAAGCATTGCTGATTGTAGGCATGACGGCGGTTACATTTGGTGTGCGTTATCCTGTTCTGAGATTGAGCGGTCGGGTACAGATGCCAGCCTGGCTGGTCAAGGCTCTGGGCTATGTTCCAGTGGCTGTTCTGAGTGCAATTGCTGTCCCGATGTTGCTGGCGCCACAAGGTGAACTTGAATTGAGTATGAGCAATGAATATTTGGTGGCTGGTTCTTTTGCCATTATATTTGTCGCTTTGACAAGCCGCTTACTGGCGACGATTGTTTTGGGTATGGCTTTATTTCTAGCGTTGCGTTTTCTGACTTAGTTAAACTTGACCAAGAAGCACGCATCGTCATTGACACATTCAATACGCTCAGCGTTTAGCGCTATTACCATTAACACGGCATTTACTCTGAGAATTTCGGAGTTTCCAGCGTTTGCATGGGCAATTGGTCAGGCTCAGCAATTCTGTGCAACACCGCTTTAGCTAGAAAGTCACCTGCGGCAGCAACATCCTCTGACACAGTGATCAAGCTGGGTCTGAATCGTTTCAATAACGGAATAAATTCCCTGACCATGACATCCAGATCTTGCCCGATTTCAAGATTAAGCTTGTCCAAATGGGCAATCACTGCATAGGCGCTTGATGTTGAAGCACACAATATGGCGTCAAATCCTGCGTCAGCTTTCCAGTAGTTCGCAAGCACAGCCTCTGTCTTGTCAATAAGATGGCTTGCATGTACATCTTCCATCACAAAAACCTCAATTCCAAATTCGACAGAGCATTCCTTGGCGCATTCCACAAGATCACGCGCATAATTCAGTTCGAGTCGTGGGCTAATGATCAGCATTTTTTTCCGTTTTTTTTCTGCTAATTTTTGAACGGCTTTCCTGCCAAATTCGCGATGATCGAAATCAGACCAGGCGTGTGTATCAGCCATCGCAGATCGCCCGTGACAGGCGAATGGAAAATTTAGCTTCTGCAAATAGTGAATTCGAGCGTCATCAGGCTTGGTTGAATTGAATATAATGCCGTCTGCTGCTCCCGTTTCCACCACGTACTTTATGGAATGCATTGGATCTTCGTCAGGGAAAAATGGTGTTACGACCAAGTGATAACCGGTGTCACGTAAACCCGCCGCAATCGATTCTATTAAAATCGCTGTTTGATTGGACACATCATGTTCGGTGGATAGGATGACCGCAATCACTTGAGTTTTGCCAGTGCGCAGCCTGAGTCCGGCTCGATTTGGTCGGTATCCAATACTTTGCGCAATCTCGCGCACGCGTAGTTTAGTTTGCTTGCCAATATCAGGGGCATCACTCAGTGCGCGACTAACCGTCGGCACTGCTAACCCAGAGAGCCTAGCAATCGTTTTTAGCGTTGGGCGCTCTCCCGGGTGTAACCCATCGCTGGGTGTTACGAGTGGTTTCTGATCCTCACTCTTCAAGTGTTGTTAATTCTCTCGTTTACGTCGAAATTAAAGTGAAGGCGAACGCCAATGCTAAAGAGAGCTAACGCTTGTGCGAGCTACCTAACTCCGAGACCATATCAATCATTTAGACAAAGTGCAAATCTACATATTTTTGATACTTTTCCGGCACTAAATCGATATAGACACCATTACTAAATCGTTATAGGATAAATAACTCGATATCAATTCCGTGGAGGGATACTCGTTGAAACTCACTAAAAAAACTGCTAGAACTCTCAGAAACACCTGTCTGGGGCTGTCATTCGCTGCACTAACGGGTACAGCACAGGCCGTCGATCTTGAGGTCACACACTGGTGGACATCTGGAGGGGAGGCGGCAGCCGTTGCCGAATTTGCAAAAGCGCTTAACGAAAATACAGAGCACAACTGGGTAGACGGCGCTATCGCCGGTAGCGGCGGCACCGCCCGCCCAATTATGATCAGTCGAATTCTTGGCGGCGATCCAATGGCGGCCACTCAATTTAACCACGGCCGACAAACCGAAGAGTTGATCGACGCAGGTCTCATGCTCGACCTAAGCGATGTGGCTGAAGCCGAGGGATGGAAAGACGTAGTCAACCCGCCATCACTGCTGGACAGTTGCACGTACGAAGGCAAAATCTACTGTGTCCCTGTCAATATTCATTCTTGGCAATGGATCTGGTTATCACACCAAGCTTATGAAGACGCAAATGTGGCTGTTCCTACAGACTGGGACGAATTCGTAGCAGCGGCTCCTGCGCTCGAGGAAGCTGGCAAAATTCCATTAGCTCTGGGTGGCCAGTCATGGCAGTCCTCTGGTGCTTTCGGTGTGATAGCCATTGCTATTGCAGGAATGGACGCCTGGTCTGCAGTTAATGTCGATAAAGACGCTGAAACTGCAGCTGGCCCTGAATTCAAGAAAGTCTTTGAAGCTGCAGCTGCAGCACGTGAATTCGCCAAAGGCAGCAACGTGCAAGACTGGAATCAGGCAACCAATCTAGTTATCACCGGCAAAGCTGGCGGACAGATCATGGGAGACTGGGCTCAAGGAGAATTCCAGGTCGCTGGGCAAGTTGCTGGAGAGGACTATTCCTGTTTGCCAGGTCTTGGGGTTAACGAAGTTATCTCAACAGGCGGTGATGCATTCTACTTTCCTAAACTGAAAGATCCAGCCATGGAAGCTGCGCAAAAGGAACTAGCCGCTCTCATGATGAGCAAAGAAGTTCAAGTGAACTTCAACTTGAAGAAAGGCTCTTTACCCGTTCGTGGAGACGTCAGCTTGGAAGCTGCCAATGACTGTATGCAAAAAGGTCTTGAGATTCTCGCCAATGGCGACATTCTCCCAGACGTAAACCAAGTGTTTAGCTCAGATACTGCTGATCAAATCAACGATCTTATGGTTGAATTCTGGGCCTCTGATGATGTTTCAGCAGAAGATGCTCAAAGCCAATACGCGGATATCATTGCAAACGCCGACTAAATCAACGCTAGCGTTGCATAAATCTGGAGTTCAAAAGCCTGTATCGCTGTTGAGACAGTAAGGCGCTTTTGGGCAGGGCTGGAATTTTATGCAACGCTAGGGTTTTAGGCGCAGTAACGAGCCACTAACGCTTAAGTGATTCTCATGCCCTGACAATGTTTAAAGCTGTCAACACACGTACAGGTTGATCTGCAGTTGTTAGGGCTTGAGTCATCTACAAATATCCCATCACTAAAGATCATCTCTACTAGGTGCACTTTACGGCTGCGCTCTTTGCCGGTGCACACCGTTGAAGTGGATGTGTCTTTTGGGTTGTGTTTACAACGTCGATGTCCGACCTATCAATACCTATCCAAGATGCACTATGGCTGACAATAATGTAAACAGCGTGAAGTTGAAGAGACCCACACAATGGTCGCGGCATCTGAACGCAAAAATCGCCTCGGTACCTATGATTATTACCGCCGTGGTGATCTTTGTAGGCTGTTCAGTTTGGACAATAGTCCATTCATTTACAAAATCGCGCATGCTGCCAAAGCTAGATTTTGTAGGATTGCAACAATATGATCGGCTTTGGAGCACCAAACGCTGGTTAGTGTCAGTAGAAAATTTGCTGATCTATGGTATCTGCTCTCTCATATTTACATTGCTTATTGGGTTTCTTCTTGCCGCACTGTTAGACAGAAAGATCCGCTTTGAGAACACATTCAGAACCATCTTCCTCTACCCCTTCGCTTTGAGTTTCATTGTTACTGGATTGGTCTGGCAATGGATTTTGAATCCAGACTTTGGCCTGCAAAGCATGGTGCGGCAGACAGGATGGTCAAGTTTTACTTTTGATCCACTGAACAATCCCGACATCGTTATCTACGGGATTCTGATAGCTGGCCTTTGGCAAGGTACAGGGCTAATCATGTGTATTTTGTTAGCGGGCTTACGTGGAATCGACGAAGATATCTGGAAAGCCACTCGCATAGATGGCATTCCCATCTGGAAGACCTACCTAGTCGTTATTATCCCAATGATGAAACCGGTGTTCATCACTGCACTGGTACTCATAGCGGCGGGCATTGTAAAGGTGTACGACTTGGTGGTAGCCCAAACGTCGGGTGGTCCGGGCTTAGCCTCTGAAGTACCAGCAAAATATGTTTACGACAAAATGTTCCTTGCTCAAAATCTAGGTCAAGGTTTTGCAGCATCCACTATGATGTTAGTAATGGTGTTCATCATACTTATACCGTATCTATATCTTCAGTACGGAGGAAAGCGCGATGAATAATTCAATGACCGAAAATACTCTGAAGGTTATGGATGCGAGTGGCCCTCGGGGACAAAAACCCAAAAAACGTTTAGCACCTAGAAATATTATGTTGTACGCAACGCTGTTTGTGTTTGCGCTGTACTACGCCATGCCGCTTTACGTCATGATCATAACCTCTTTTAAGGGCATGCCCGAAATTCGCTTAGGTAATGTATTTTCCCTTCCTATTGAAGTTACTTTTCAACCATGGGTTACGGCATGGTCTGAAGCGTGTACCGGAATTAATTGCGATGGTTTATCTCGTGGATTTTGGAATTCTGTACAGATACTGATTCCTTCCGTATTTATTTCAATTGCCGTTGCATCTGTAAACGGTTATGCCTTATCTAACTGGAGATTCAAGGGCTCAGAGATGTTCTACAACATTCTGATAATTGGCGCGTTCATTCCTTATCAGGTCATGATCTACCCAATTGCCATTATTCTAAGAGAGTTACATCTATTCGGAACACTAGGAGGCTTAGTCTTAGTACATACCATTTTTGGTATGCCAATTTTAACACTACTGTTCAGAAACTATTTTGCATCAGTTCCTGAAGAACTCTTTAAAGCCGCTCGTGTCGATGGTGCTGGCTTCTGGGGTATCTATTTTCAGATTATGTTGCCAATGGCGCTTCCTATCTTCGTCGTTGCAATGATTCTACAAGTCACAGGTATTTGGAACGACTTTCTTTTTGGTGTGATATACACCAAGCCGGATATATACCCGATGACAGTTCAATTGAACAACATCGTAAATTCTGTACAAGGCGTTAAGGAATACAACGTCAATATGGCTGCAACTTTAATCACGGGCCTAGTCCCTTTAGTCATCTACTTTGTATCCGGTAAATTGTTCGTTCGCGGCATTGCCGCTGGAGCTGTAAAAGGATGAATACTCAGGCGTATTTTTACATCAACATTAATGGCTTATCTGGAGAATTATCGTATGCAGTCTAGTGTCTCCATACGTGAACTGGACCTTAACTTTGGTTCAGTACCTGTTCTTAAACAGTTGAGTTTAGAAGTTCAAGATGGTGAATTTCTGGTGCTGCTAGGTTCTTCAGGCTGTGGAAAGTCAACGCTCTTAAACTGTATAGCTGGACTCCTGGACATTACCGACGGGCAAATATTCATCAAGGGTAATAACGTCACTTGGAGTGAGCCCAGTGAGCGAGGCATTGGTATGGTTTTTCAGTCATATGCCTTGTATCCGCAAATGACTGTTGAGGGCAATCTTTCTTTTGGTTTAAAGAATGCAAAAATGCCAAAAGCAGAAATAAAAGAACGTGTGGCTCGTGCTGCCAAAATTTTGCAAATTGAAGCGCTACTAAAACGCAAACCCGGAGCTCTCTCAGGAGGACAACGCCAACGTGTTGCTATCGGCCGCGCTTTAGTTAGAGAGGTTGATGTGTTCCTATTTGATGAACCCCTGTCGAACTTGGATGCAAAGTTGAGAACAGACTTGCGCGTTGAGCTCAAGAGGCTTCATCAAAAACTCAAAAACACCATGATTTATGTCACTCATGATCAGATAGAAGCTTTAACACTTGCAGATCGTATTGCTATTATGCGAGAGGGTGTTATACAGCAGCTAGGAACCCCCAACGACATCTATAGATTTCCTCAAACTAAATACGTTGCAGATTTCATTGGTTCACCAGCCATGAATTTTATAGAGGGAGAGCTTCGAGACGGGGTTGTCTATGCGCAAGACTCTCAGTTTAGTATGCAAGACTACGAATTTATTGACACACCCAAGAATGGATCTGTTTGGTTTGGTATTCGTCCCGAACACGTACTCGTCGGTGATGCAGTGAATCACGCTCGGCATAAAGAGAGCGTGCTGGTGGATATTGTTGAGCCCATGGGAGCAGATACATTGGTCTTAACGCATTTATTCGATAGCCCTTTTAGAGTGCGGCTTGATGGACAGTTTACTGTAGCAGCGGGTGACACTCTACCCATCGGTATTAGCACGGCCGCCTGTTCTCTATTCGATAGGGAAACGGAAGAGCGTCTGTGACATCTGCGTTGCTAAAAACTCATCCAGCTGATCAAAAAATATGGCCACAAAAATGGCGATTGAGCGACGAGCACAAGGAATACGACGTAGAAGTTAGTCTGCCTTGTGATGTTATTAGTGCACTATACGACGCGGCGCTAATTGCTGACCCGTACTTCGGACGCAATGAATATGAGCTGCGTTGGATTGCCGAACGAGAGTGGACACTAGAGGCAAGCTTCGAACTCAGCAGGAAGCAGTATGATCTTGTACTTTCTGAGATCGATACCATCGCAACCGTTTTCATTAATGATAAACCGGTGTTGGAAAGCCAGAATCAGTTTAGACGATACCGACTTAATGTTTCAGAATACCTACATTCAGGCTCTAATACTTTAAAAATCGTTTTATCTAATAATATTGAAGCTGCAGAGAATTTACAAAACAAGCAACCTTGGTTTGTTCCATGGCATGAAGGAAATAGCCCCATCCCAAACGGCAATATGCTCAGAAAGGTTCAATGTGATTTCGGTTGGGATTGGAACATCGCTTTGGCTCCCTCAGGGCTGTATGGCGATTGTTATCTACAGCATCAGAACAGGCAGCGCATTGATTACATCAATGTATCGCAAATCTTTACTGCGGATAGGCAAAAGGTACGAGTTACCATTGATGCTAGCATAAGCTGTAGCGCACAAGATCCATGCATAGTGACTACAACGTTGTGTGCGCAACAGCAGCAAAAAACAATTAGTGCCTCCCATATTACAAAATCAAATTCTGGTTATAGCGCGCAAGCGCAATTCATATTTGAGTTTAACCACCCTAAGCTATGGTGGCCTAACGGTCTAGGTGAAGCGACATTACACACACTTCATGTCAGTACCGAAACAGATACACAGGTTCGTCAAATTGGATTTCGTTCTATAGAACTTGTCACACAGCTGGATGACTCTACTACCGATGTTATCCCAGTGGCGGCAAGCAGCGAGAGCAGTAGTTTCTATTTTCGAGTGAATGGCGTTGCTGTTTTCTGTAAAGGCGCAAACTGGATTCCAGCTGATGCGCTACCTGCTCGAATCAACGATGAAAAAACAACGGGATTGCTTCAAGCAGCCACAGACGCCAATATGAATATGATTCGGGTGTGGGGTGGCGGTCGATATGAAAGTGATCATTTCTACAACACGTGTGATGAACTTGGGTTGTTGGTATGGCAAGACTTTATGTTTTCTTGCAATCTCTATCCGCATACTGAGGAATTTTTAAGCGAAGTTCGTTATGAGGTGATAGATGTAGTTCGTCGCCTAATGCACCATGCCTGTTTGGCTCTTTGGTGCGGAGATAATGAACTCGTCGGGGCACTGACCTGGTTTAAAGAAAGCATTGAACATAGAGATCGTTACCTTGTTGCTTACGATCGACTCAATTACACGATTGAACGCACATTGTTGCAAGAGGAACCTAATGCTAACTGGTGGCCTTCCTCGCCTTCATCAGGTCGATTGAATTTCGGCGATTCTTGGCATGATGACCAGTCAGGTGATATGCATTTTTGGTCGGTGTGGCACGAAGGGCGTGACTTTGAACACTATCGGGATATTCGCCCGCGCTTTTGTTCTGAATTCGGCTTTCAGTCCTATCCGTCAATGCCCACTATCAAAACATTTACCAATGAAGCTGATTTGAATATTGCCTCGCCGGTTATGGAGTCTCATCAGAAAAATGCAGGTGGGAATGCGCGTATTGCAGAGACGATGTTTCGTTACTTTCGTTTTCCCAATGGTTTCGAAAATTCTGTTTATTTGTCTCAGATTCAACAGGGCGTTGCAATAAAAACGGCCGTTGATTACTGGCGAAGTCAAAAACCTCATTGCATGGGTTCTTTATATTGGCAGCTTAATGACACGTGGCCGGTGGCAAGCTGGTCATCACTCAACTATGGCGGCAGCTGGAAGCACTTACATTACATGGCAAGACGCTTCTATCAGCCCGTAACACTAGTGGCAATTCCCAAGGCACAGGGTTGGTCATTTATTGGCACTAGCGACTTGCTGAGTTGCTCTAGGCTTGATTACATTATTGGCGCTGTGTCCTTATCAGGGGAAATGAGGGTTCTGGCTATGGGAACGACGCATTTAACTAATGACATCAACCTAGAAGTTAATCGTATTGACGCCTCTTCACTGAATGAAGATGAATGGCTATTCTGGAATTGGACCACTGCACAGACCGATGCTACTGCAATGCCTCACTTGGAGAGCACTGGTAAAGACATCGAGCAAGTAAACGTGACAGATATACTAAGTACTTCAGGGAATAGCTTGTGCACGGAGATACTCGCACCGCAACCCTACAAATTATACGATCTACCTTATCCTGATATCTCAATGAGTGTGGAAAACACAGATATCGGCTGGGAGCTAGTCTTAAAAAGCTTACGTCCTGCTGTTTTTGTGACTGTTGAACCCAGTATTGAAGGCCAGCTTTCAGACAACGCATTTTGCTTATTACCTGGTATACCCAAGCGCATCGATTTTGTACCCAACAGTGTGGATACGACAAGAGCGCCTGACTTTACATTGCGCGACTTGCATTCAGCTAGCTATTGATATGCATCTGGCAAAAAACTATTCAATATTATTAACATCAACTATAGGAAGGCATCTGTGACTCCATTATCCTATCAACTCTACAGTTCTCGTAACTTCCCTCCGCTGCCCGATACACTGGCTATGCTATCTAGACTAGGTTACAGCGCTGTCGAGGGCTATGGCGGAATGATGACCGACGATCTTGACGCAGAGGCGCTTAAACGAGAGTTAGATAAGAATAACTTACGCATGCCAAC
>JALZUD010000048.1 GCA_023301725.1 Granulosicoccus sp.
AGCACCATTTCCGTCGCCACCGCCGTTACCCGCGTCATCGCCACCAGCACCATTATCATCGCCGCCGCCGTTACCCGCGTCATCGCCACCAGCGCCATTATCATCGCCGCCGCCGTTACCAGCGTCATCGCCACCAGCGCCATTTCCGTCGCCGCCGCCGTTACCAGCGTCATCGCCACCAGCACCATTTCCGTCGCCGCCACCGTTGCCCGCGTCATCGCCGCCGCCAGCATCATCACCGCCGTCGTTGTTTGATCCAGATCCGGAGCCTGAGTCGCTGATGAAAGAGAAGTTCACAGGATCAGCGTCTGCGCCAGCAACCGTAATTGCGACAGGGTTAGAACCAGGAGTTGGAACGAGACCCGCAGGAATCTGCGCATCTGATTCGTCTAATACGACTATAAAATTTCCATCAGGTAGGCCTGGAAATACAAACGTACCGTCTATGTCGGAGAGCAGTGTGTCACCAAGTTGTGTGTCTATACCTTCATCCAGAACACCGTTGTTGTTAACGTCGTTAAACAGCGTCACCGTGATGTCGCTCAATCCGGCTTCATCGCTATCACGAACACCATCGAGATCAACATCCAAGAACAGAGCGCCTCCCACAACATCCAATTCATCTGCGAGGAAATAACCCGTCAAACCACCGTAGAGATCAGCATCGTCTCCAAAGACAACAAAATTGTCTGATGTGTCATTGGGGAAGGTTGTGATATCGGTCAAGGTGTGAACGTTTGCATCGACGTCATCTGCGAACAAAGAGAATCCGTGATATCGCTGACCAGCGCTTAACCCCAGATCAGCCGTAGAGACAAACGCCATGTTCAAAGTCTCACGAGTACGTTCTGTTTCGACTGGAAAGCTCTGTGGGGCAAAGAATTCATTTTGTAGAAAAGAGTAATCGTGAGTCAGGTCGGTTGCTCCGTAGCAAATTTCCGGGTCAACGCAACCACTAGCATTGATTAACACAAGAGGACCAAACTCGTCTGGCTGTCCAAAAGCGTCTACCGAGAGGATGGCTGCAATCTTAACTGCGTTGTTACCACTCTTCTCCGCAACGGCATGACCTGCAAGATTTAACAGTTGCGGGTCCAGTGGAGCTATTGCTCCAAAGAAAAATAGATGGTCTATTCGTTCGATGTTTTTCGCATCAGGCGCCGTGTTCGAAAAAGCGTCAATCAAACCGCGATTGATAATGTTGCTCTGGATGACGGTTTCTAGCTGGCAATTCCCTAACTCAGATCCATCGCTTGGGAAATCTGCCGCCAATGTTCTTGATTGAGCGTCAAGCGCCAAACGTTCTACAAAAATGCCGCAAGGCTCACCTGTTGATACTCCCTGAATATCATCGCGAACTACATCCACTTCATTGGCAGCGGAGGCTACGGCAAATGAACGACCACTGGCAATAAAGCCATCCATAAGTTGGTTTGAGCCTCGCCCCCAATCGTACGATATACCATCAACAGTGTAGCTAAAAGGCGTTGCGTTTCGTTCAGACACCAAAACACTGTCAACTTGACCAGCCGCGAGAACTGTAGTGGACAACATTGCAGCTACTAAACTACTTAAGATCGGAGCTGTAAGAGTTGCAGATTTCATATTGCGATTCCATTGCTATTGGTCACGAGACCAATAGAGTTGATGCATTTTTGCAATTGCACCTAAGCGGTTATAGGTAGACGCATGCGATAAAGAAGTGGACTGATGCCTAGTGTATACGTCAAGCGAACAACAACGAGGACAGCACCACACTTTATCCGGTGTTAATACCTTAGTTGATAAACTTCCAGATGCCAGTTGCACAGCATTATCAAGGTTAAAACCTATCGCTCAGTACGTCTCAAGCCTATTAAGCATGGCTTGTTAAAGAATGTGAATCTGCGCATATAGAATTAGCAGAATGGTTTTTGCGTCAATTATTTGGCCGCTTGATATCCATTGAACAGCGTCTGTTAACGTAACTTCAAGTACCTCGATATCTTCGCCTTCCTGTAGCAATCCCCCGCCAGCACCCACACGTCGATTCGATTCGTAGTTTGCAGAAAAATAATGAATTTGTTCCGTGACAGATCCCGGTGAGCAATAGGCTCTAAACAGGAAATCAGGCTGATCAATGATGAATCCAGTTTCTTCTTCGGTCTCGCGGCGCACTGTATCAAACGGATCATCCGACTCGATAATTCCAGCAGGCACCTCCAACATAAAACCATCATCGCCCTCCTCCCATGCTGGAAAACGGAACTGACGTGTGAGGACAATCGTGCCTTTGTCGCGGTTAAATAATAAAACAGCAGCGCCATGTCCTCGATGGTAAATCTCTCTTGTCTGCGTCTGCCAGTTGCCATCACGGCGCAGGTAATTAAACTGTACCTGCTCCAAACGAGCCCATTGATCAGATAGGGGTGTCCTTTGCTGCACTTGAATTCTTGTCGTGTTCGCACGTGGCTTCGATACGCCTGACTTGTTATTGTTCACACACCCACTCCTAATTCTGTATCTTGAAGTGTAGCTAGCAAACGACTGTGTCGCTGAATACGTAAAAAATACTAACCAAAAATCCTTCACCTCATTAGCATAAAGAACAGGTGCGTTTAAGTGAACTGACCATGGCCAAACCACCACTATCACATCACGATATCGTGAAAATGACTGCACCAATGTCGCGGGCTGGCTATAAAGTCAATCTCGCTCGCTGTGATCGCAACGAGCGCTATATTGAATTTGAATCCACGATGGGTTCTACCGCGGACATCACCAGCGTCTTTTGCCTTGAACTCCATACCGATCAAGACTTGTTAGTGCGAGTAGTGATGCATAGCTCAGGATTAGTCAGCACGTTACGCGCAAAATTTAACGATCTTGAGCAAATGCTCAATTGCTTCGAGCAGGTTCCCACTGCTCGTCAAATTTCTGCCGACCATATCGCCGTAGTAGCTAGAAGCTATACACTCGCGCCCAACCTGAAAAGCAGCGAAACAAAACCGGATATCCGTTTAAATTTTGTCTGTGCGCATGTTGCTAACTTGGAATTGAGGGTTGATATCTCTGCCAGCGGCGGCATGCCAGCAGACGCTCGACTACTGGCAGTGGGCACAGCGAGCACAAATCTTCGCGAAATTCTGGCTGATGAAACAGAACTGCCTCTTGATCATCGCGCAGCACTTGCCTTACGGCAGCAATCGATGTCCAAGCCAATCAACAATAAGCTATCAGGTTACCCTGACGATTTACTAGCCGTGCTTGGCACTCAGTGGCGCCCACTGCGCTTTCAAGGGGATCACTGGAAATGCTTACTGCGTCAGCTTGGGAAGGGGAATTCGCGATCCAGTCTTGCGGAAAAACATGTAGAGCAAGCGGTACAACATCTATACAACACTGTGCAACGGGGCTCTTCTCATTATCATCGCGACAATAAGAAAGCGCGTTGGCAAGTGTTTTTCAGACGCCTGCAACCCATCATGGTGCTCTTAGGCATGCTGTCCATAATGCCCATTTCCTGGTTCCTCGTGTCGACAGGCACAATGAGTATCAACCCACTGGCGCTAAGCATCACGCCGTTACTCATGGTGGGCGCTATCGTACTCACCGCTCGTGAAGTCCCTGTCATGGAAATTCCCTCCACTCCACGTGATTTACCGTCAATGAGCTGGAGCAGCACGAACACAATAGACGTCAACTCCACTGCCATATCTAAACAATAAACACGTAATTAGCATGAACACCAGCGCGCTTAATATTCCACCGGTCGCCGTAAATACGCTAAAGGCTGCATTAAAAGCACAATTCTCTGACCCAGTGTTACGCCTGCGAGCAACCATGCTTTGGGGTACAAGAGGCGTTGGCAAGTCCTCTATCGTTCATCAAATTGCTAGCGAGGCGCATGTTCCACTCATAGACCTACGTCTTACCACTATCGAACCTGTTGATTTACGCGGCGCTCTTTTTGCAGACGACACGCTAAAGAAAACTGTCTGGTTTCCACCCGAATTTCTGCCAACAGATGAACACCCCGAGGGTATTTTATTTTTAGACGAACTCACCGCAGCTGACCAACGGCTGCAAACATCAGCCTATTCCCTAATACTAGATCGCCGTGTGGGTAATTATAAGCTGCCCGACGGATGGATGATTATTGCAGCTGGCAACGCCGCATCTCACGGCGCTGTCAGCTATGACATGGGCACAGCGTTAGCTGACAGATTATTTCATTTTAATGTGCAAAGCGTCATTGACGCGTTTCTTGATTACGCCATGTCTAGAAATCTGGCTCCTGAGGTTATGGCATTCTTGCAGATACGTCCGGATAAACTAGACGATACCAGCCAGCAACTTCAACAGGATTATTTAACAGGTGCAAGTCCACGTGGATGGGAAGACGTTTCACGGGTTTTGCAGTCAAACCTTGATGAACGGCAAAAACAATTGTTCATTCAGGCAAGAATTGGAGCAGCTAATGCAGCAGAGTTTCTAGCAGCTATTAAGGATATTCAGGCCGGCAGTAATGTATTAGCTTTACTGGAAGCATCCGCAGGAGAGGCCACTACCGTGTTATTACCACAATCACTCGATGCACTCTACGGCCTTGTTTACGCACTGGCGTCTGCCGCATCGCAAGTTAGGCAAATCAATCGCATTATTGAAATTGTTGAGCAGTTTAGTGACATGCCAGGCAATCTCCCTACCCGCGAATCGCAAACCTTGGCTATGGAATTGATTCTGAAAAAAACGCTGGAAGCAGGTGCTGAAGACGAGCTGCTCAATAGTCCAGCGTGGATTCGGTATAGCGACTCAAGAGCTCATGCTTAAGGCAGTTATACCCCGAGTGCCACCAACATCAACCACATCCGGCGAATTCGCCTACCAGCTGGACAGCAATGGGCATCGTGGAACGCCAGCAATTCAGCAGCTTGTCGAATATGCACCTGCTAGCGGTGGACTTGCCCTTTGGATGCAGCATCGTAATGTGGATGCAATGCCCTCGCAAAGCATTTTTAGTAATGCGGATCAACGTCAAAAGCCTTGGATCATCGGCAATGATGGAACTACACTCTATTACGGCCCAGCTTTTACCAACAGGTCTTTAAAGGAGCAAGCTGGGCTTGTCGCGCATCAGGTTCTACATGTTGCCCTACGCCACGTTGATCGTGAACACGTGCTGCGCAATCGCTTGGGGGATATTGATGCAGAACTATATGCCGTCTGCGCAGATGCCATCGTTAATTCGTCGCTTTCACATTTAAGTTGGCTTGAACTCCCCAAGGGAAGCGTCACTCTGGACACCTTACTTCTGAACGTTTTGGGTATTGAGCAAGCAGTAGATGTCAGCTTGCATGAGTGGAACACTGAATCTCTATATCGAGCGATAGACGACCGCACCAAACAATCACGGACAAACAGTGCACCCTCAAACAAGAACTCAGAGACAGGGAGTTCCGGAAAATCGCTAAATCACGGTGAAGCAAGTGGAAAAACAGAGGAGTCGCACGTCGATACTCAAGAAAAAGCTCAGAATCAGGCAGAAAACGAGGCACAGCAATCAAGCTCAAAAAATGGAAACCCCAGTAAAACAAGCACTAAAGATGATGGCCCTAAAGCTTCCGCAGCACGCCAATTAGCTTCAACCATCATTAGGGACTTACTGCCCGCTTCATCCACAACGCCAGAATCCCGTGATCAATCATCCCTGCAATGGAGAGACCGCCTCTTAAAAGCTCATGCCGCAGATGAGCAGCAGTCTTTTATGCGACAACTCCTCGCTGACAACTCGCTCTCGAAAACGCCTTGGGAACAGATATTGCGCACGCGACTGCAACGCGCTCTGAGTTTAAAGCCAGAAACCAATTGGTCTAGACCCACACGTAGTTGGATAGCCAATCAAGGGCGTACCTCCAATGGGCACCGAATGCCTTGGGAACCTGGTACCAGTTACAGCAGATCAGCACCTCGCTTGTGCATCATGGTGGATGTCTCTGGATCAGTGCCGAACGATTTATTACATCGCTTTGCAAATGAAATTGATCGTATGGTGCGCACTCTAGCCGTAGATGCCCTCCTCATAATTGGAGACGATGCCGTCCGCGAGCAGTACCTTCTAAAAAGTGGCGTGTCTAGATTAAGGGATATTCAATTCACAGGAGGGGGAGCAACCAACTTTGTCCCGCTGCTCAAAGCTGCAGATGTATTTAACCCTGACATCGGTGTGTACCTAACCGACCTTGAGGGGCCTGCAGGCGATCCTCCACGTTGGCCTGTTGTATGGGCGGTACCCGCTGATGCGCGAGCTCAACCTGTACCGTTTGGGCTGAGACTGCTAATGGATTAGCGCCCATCTATTAACGTTAGGCTTCATAGCACCAACGCGCCTAGATCACCACCAGAGAGAAAGAAAATGCCGGTAGTGGCGATTACGGCACTAGCCCCAATATCGTCCATCGCCGTAGCCTGGGCGATAAAACCCATACCCCAGATAGCGCCAGCGAATAGCAATAAAGCGTTAGCCTGTAGTCGACTCATAAAATTAGCATTACCCAGTGCTGATAGACTGAAAAGCGTGCAAGACTAACATCACTGAACACAAAATTATTCGATATTTCCTATGCCACTTAGCCGCCTGTCTCCTCGAAGTTCTCGATCACAAATAACCACTAAGAGATCATACAAACGCACCTCGGGCAGCCAACCCCATTTGCAGCTTTGGGCGGCGATCAGACAAACGCGCGTTGAACTTGAACAATGGCAACAACAAATTGCGCAAGTTGAATCACTATTTGCAGAACACATTGCCCCTTTGGAACGCAAGCTTAACCGCGCGGCGACAAACCTCACTGAACAACTGATCATCATCTTCACTCAAAATGATCTCAGCGTGGCTGAACGTTCATTGCTAGGCCTGTGGGTTAATGAAAATCTGAACTCCCTGCGTAATCATCCCTTTGGCGAAGTCGCACACATCGCTCGCTTGAGCACTCGCTGGTTTGAAGTGCTGAATAACGACGGGCCCGTAGAGAATCAATTAGCCCGACTGGCACAAAAGCATCGACTGAATGAAGCAGAGGACCAAACAGACTTCGACTACGCTCCTTATGATGCCAATGAGGAAGAAGACGAGGATGACGACGAGATGTTATTCGACTTCGGCATGCACTCTAAAAAGGAGAAACAAGACACAACATGTGCGGACAAACCACGTTCACAGTCAGATTCTGGCCCTTCAAACGAGGCACATGACACAGAGGGCGATTCACAGCAACAAAAAGACGAGAGAGTCTCTGCTGCCACCATAGAAGAGACCGTCACTAATCTTGAAAACAAATTATCCATTGAACGAATTTTTCGTCAGCTTGCCAAAGTACTTCACCCAGATAGGGAGCAAGATGAGGCTGCTAAAGCCACTAAAAATGCACTGATGAGTGAATGCCTCGAAGCTAGAAATAACAAAGACATCAATACTCTCCTGACGCTGTACTACGAACATGTGGGTGAACTGCCAGATGATCTGGATCAAAACAGTCATATGGAACTTGTCAAAGCACTGGAGATGCAACTCAAGGCGCTGCAGCAAGAACTAAGAGAGAAGAGATTTGGTGACCCCCTGCAAACCATGATTGTTGAACGCTATGCATCAACAAATGAGGCGGAGTGCACAAGACGTATGAAAAGCCATGCATCATCGTTAGACACGGAAATTGAAACCACCGAGCATCTCGTTGCACAACTTGCTAGCCCAGAAGGGTTAACAGATGCACTTGAACATCGACGCGCCATAGAATGGGATAGATTAGCTATTGACGAACTGACTGGCAATTAGATAGATCTGGGCACCCTGCGCAGCAGATTAAAATCTGCCGTGCAGGCTCCCTAATCAAGAATCTGAAGGAATCATGTTTTTGTCGATTACCCTTTAAAGTTAAACGTGACTGATCGTTGCTCTAGGGAATACTAATACCTAAAATCACGAATTCAAAGTCATCAATATCAACCCCAACCCCTGTTGACAGACTTTCTACGGTCAACGTGTTTGCACCCTCAAGTAGAATCCCAGGTGTCCTTAGCAATAAGCTTTGTCGTGCAAAGGAACCATCTGAATTAGTGTTCGGGCTTGTGGCCGCGAAAGAACCATTTATAGCCAGTGTGTTGGGAATCTCAATACCTTTTGCTACCCAATTGAGAAGCAATTCTTCACTCAAGGCTTGCTCGCTGGAGAGATTGAAGCTTCGAACCAGTTGAGATCCTTCTGTATTGCGCTGAAATTGTGAATTCTCAGCACCTGTAAAATCACCATCACCTAAATGATGAACCGAAGGCAGTGTTTCGATGCCAACAAAATCATCTGACATCAATGTCAACACGATCTCTCCAGCTACAATGAACTCGTCAGCGTTCATCAGTGGTATGGCAGTAGGTTGATAACCATCGGCAGTTACCACAATGACAAACGAATCAGGTATCAGATTCTGAGCCGCGACCAGAACGAAACTGCCGTCTATATCTGTTTCGACAAGCACGACAGGATTAGTGTCACTACTCGTGTTTATCAACTCAAGAGACACCTGCGCGCCAGCAAGCTGAACAGCAGTTTCTAGTG
Organism: Granulosicoccus sp.; assembly: GCA_023301725.1. GTDB lineage: Bacteria > Pseudomonadota > Gammaproteobacteria > Granulosicoccales > Granulosicoccaceae > Granulosicoccus. The sequence continues at coordinate 8,591 of JALZUD010000048.1, forward strand.
CAACGACTGAACCAGTAATTACCGTGCCATCGAAGGGATTAGCATTGTCACCAAGGCCATCACCATTCAGATCACTTGTTTCATCAGGATCATTGGGAAACTGATCGCGCTCGTCAGAGACCCCATCACCGTCTGAGTCAAGGCTCGCCTGCGGATCATTTGGAAATTGATCAGTGCCATCTGGCACACCGTCTGCATCTGTGTCGGCATTTTCCGGATCAAGACCCAACTCCAATTCTCTATCGTCTGATAATCCGTCACCATCAGAATCTACAACAACGCTATCGTCCATGAGGTCACAGACGTCACCTGTACCATCAGTATCTGTATCTAACTGATCTGCATTAGGCTCTTGTGGGCAATTATCGACACCATCTTCGATGCCGTCCGCGTCTGCATCCGGCACGACAATTGAGTCGTCAGTGGCGTCGCAGAGATCACCTAAACCGTCGTTGTCTGTATCTTGTTGATCGGTGTTGGCAGTGATTGGGCAGTTATCGACACTATCTTCGATGCCGTCCGCGTCTGCATCCGGCACGACGATTGAGTCTTCAGTAGCGTCGCAAAGATCACCTAAACCGTCGTTGTCTGTA
>JALZUD010000049.1 GCA_023301725.1 Granulosicoccus sp.
CACGGTAGTTAGTCCGTAACCATTCAAGAGCCACGCCAATATTGGGATGACGAGCCACCGCAACACGTTCAAACACGTTGCCGCTGCGCCCATCCATGAAGTCACGAATAGTTATAGGGCTAGTGTTACGAACCAACTCAGGCGCATTGAATAGTTCTTCAGTTGATGCCTGGCAATTTGGGTTGACAATGAGATACCAAGGCTCAGAGGGAGCCACGGGGGTTAGCTTGTCGCCGATACCTTCTGCCCAACTGGATTGCCCGTATACAAATACAGGCACATCAGCACTAACAGACACACCTATCTCTGCGAGCTCTTTGATGCTGAGTCCGAGACGCCAGAATTCATTTAGTGCAACTAGAGTGGTGGCAGCATCTGAGCTTCCGCCGCCAAGACCACCACCGGTGGGGATGATCTTTTCGAGCGTGATGTCGGTGCCAGCCCGCGTTCCGGAATGCGCCTGTAAGGCACGCGCTGCGCGAACCACCAGATTATTTTCTGGAGGCACCTCGTCAAACTTTGACTTCAGATGCACTTCGTTATCTTCGCGCACAGAGAACTGTAGAACGTCACACATATCAACAAACTGGTAAACAGTTTGAAGAGTGTGATAGCCGTCACTACGCCTACCTGTCACATGCAGGAAAAGATTAATTTTGGCCGGAGCCAACCATTTCGTGGTCAACGTTACCCCTTAGCATTCGCTAAATGATTCACTTACAGTCACTATTATACCGCTACCGAGACGGAATCACCAGTCGCTTGTTGGGTTGCGTCTCCTCAGGCAAATTTTTGGGCACACTCGTCGTGGCTGTACTCTGCCAATCTTTCAGGACAAGGCGCACTGAATAGGGACCACCAGAGGCAGAAATCAGTGATGGTAGTTGATACCCATTCGAAACAGAGTAGCGCAGAAAACGTGCTTGCCAGCGGGTTCCCTGTTCATCGGTATACCACAGCGATGCCAACTTGCCCTGCTCGTCTCGCGACACGGATGTACCCGCGCCTACAAGCCCTTTAACCCATTGCTGCAACTGTTCTATAGGTACAGGAGCCTCAAGTCCCAGGCCCTGTTGCAGCACGCGATCGATGGAATTTCCTTGAGCAACATTTTTGCCTGACCGTGTGAGTACCGCTAATGCGCCATCATATTCCAGCTTAAGATCACCAAGACCCAACGGGCCAGACAAATCGATCTTCAGCTCACCATTGCCTTGTTGCCAGTTAATTCGAGCCGATTGGGTTTCATCATCGGTCCAGATTCCCAGGCCACCGCGAAAACTGAAATTATCAAACGTTGCTAGATAAGCCTGTCGCGCTTCTAGATCTTGCACAAGTACCGTCGGTTGGGATGCGCAGCTTACTAGTACAAACACGGCACACAACAAAACCAGAGGCACTTTTGCGTAAATCATTACTTAGCAAAGTCGCTGCGAATCTCAAGCAAGCGCTCGTCGTCTGCATGCTCAACTAATGCTGTCTCAACCAATTCTTGCGCCTCATCCCCCTGCCCGTTCTTCAACAAGGCTTGCGCCAGATGCGCCACCACCTCAGGATCAGGAAATAGCGCATGCGCCTGCTGCAAGATCTCTACCGCCTCGGCAAAACGCCCCTGGCGGAATCGCAACCAGCCCAGACTGTCCATAATTGCAGGATCAGCGGGCAGTAACTCGATAGCTTTACTCAGCAGCTGTTCGGCACGCTCAAGCTCTATGTTCTCATCAGCGAAATGATAGCCAAGTGCATTGAGCGCATGCGCGTTTTCAGGGGCAAGTACGATAAGTCGCTCCAAATCCGTGACCATACTGCTTTGATCATCGACAGCAACTGAGGCCAGTGCGCGTGAATAGAGCAACCCTGCATCGTCGGGGAATATCTGCAAACCGTTCGTCAACACCTCTACCGCCGCGGCATGCTGTTCATCGTTTTGCAGCATACGACTTTCCGTGGAGATAATTCGGGGCTGTAGCTCTGGATTTTCCACCAAGGCAGTTAGATCATTTAACCGCGACCGACCCTGTTCCAGATCGCCCGCAGTGGCTGTAAGTTCCGCCGCCCGAAGTCGAGAATTGAAGAACATCTCACCGTCGCCCACCGCATCATAGAACTCGATGGCTGCCTCATAGTTCAGCTGTTCGTCGTTGATTCTGCCTAGGTTAAAATTTGATTGATCGGCGTATTCACCAGCGGCCAATAGCTCAGTGAAAAATCCTTCCGCTTGATCGAGCTGCTGGGCCTGTAGTGCCAAGAGAGCGACAGTTAGCCTCAATTGAGCATCATCTGCTGAGTCGTCGTAGATTTGTTGCAGCTGGACACTAACCTGATCAAAACGCCCACTCTGAACTAGGATCTGCGCATACCCCAAGCGCAGCTGAGTGTTGTCCGGATTATCATCAACTGCTGATTTGAGCAGTGTCAGGCCTTTCTCCAGCTCATCAGTACTTGCAAGAATATGAGTGCGGAGCAAAATGGCCTCTGAGTTGTCAGGAGTTTGTTCCAGAGCTGCTTCTACAGCCGCCAGTGCTGCTGCGCTGTCATTGTTCAGAATATGCGCACGAGTTAATCCGAGCTGGGCTTCTGCCTCACGAGGGTAGGCTTGCGCAAGCTGGCTCATTACCGCAACAGAGACAGTGGCGTTATTGCTCTCCTGCAAATCGAACTGTACATCGCGAAGCACTTGCTGCTTGTTGGCGCTTGCGTCCATTAACTCTTTGTAAATCTCCGCTGCAGGACCGGCTTTACCCTGACGCAGATACGCCCTTGCTAATAGCCCTGGCGCTTGCGGGTTATCTGGATCGAGCGCAATCCAGCGTTTAGCCATTCGCTCAGCTTCGCTCCACTGACGACCATACATAGCCAAACGCGCCGCTTGTTCAGGCACGCGAGCATCTACAGTACGCTCGGCAGCCAACAGATAACCCTCGAGGGCAACATCAAGTTGACCACGCTGGATGGCCAGATCAGCAATCATTAGTTCAAACATAAGCTGCGAGCTCATGTCAGATTGCACCACAGCATCCTGCTCCTCGCTGCTTTGCGCCAGTGCCTCTCCGGTTCCCAGCGGCATACTACTGCAACCAAGTAGAACGACCGGTACAAACGCTGAGAGCGATTTACGGATGTATGCCTTCGTGTCTAAAAGCCGAAACATGTACTCTCCTGAGTGTGTTGGTGCAGCCACTAGCTAAAGGATAGAGATAGAATGACTTAAATCAACGTGGCAAGTGATCGGTATTACTGCCTTTTTTGCTAGAATTGTCGCATGCCCATCCTCGCCCTAGGCCTCAATCACCATACCGCACCCGTCAATATACGAGAGCGCGCCGCTATTGGCGAAGGCCAACTGGGTCACGCTTTGCAAGCCTTACGCAAGGTTAGCCCTGTAAAAGAGGCTGCGATTGTCTCAACTTGCAACCGCACAGAGTTCTATTGCGGCATGCATGAGCAAGATATTGAGTCCGTTGTGCACTGGATGCACCGTTACTTTGATCAGCAGGATAACGGATTCGAGCCTTATCTGTTCCACCACTCCGATCGCGAAGCGGTGCGCCATCTCATGCGTGTTTGCAGCGGGCTAGACTCACTCGTGCTGGGCGAACCCCAGATACTGGGACAGATCAAGCGAGCGTATCGTGATGCCAACGAGCACGGCATGCTGGGCAATGAACTCTCCCCTTTATTTGAATCTGCCTTTTCTGTCGCCAAAAAAGTGCGCACTGATACGGCCATTGGCAGTAGTCCAGTGTCGGTGGCTTTTGCAGCTGTTAGCTTGTCACGTCAGATTTTTGAAGATCTGAGCCAACAGAGCGCACTGCTTATTGGCGCAGGAGAAACTATTCAGTTAGCTGCACGCCATTTGAAAAGTGCGGGCATTGGCACTATTCGCATTGCCAATCGTACGATCGAAAACGCCTCGTTACTGGCCGATGAGGTGGGCGGTCAAGCCATTGGTATTAAAGATATTCCTGATTCTTTGCCTGAAGCTGACATCATCATCAGTTCCACAGGCTCCACCCTGCCTATTCTGGGTAAAGGTGCCGTACAAAAAGCCTTGAGAAAGCGTCGCTATCGTTCACAGTTGATTGTTGATATCGCGGTTCCACGCGATGTGGAAGCTGAGGTTGCGGATCTGGATGGTGTTTTCTTGTACACCGTTGACGATCTTCAAAGTGTTATCGAAGACAATCGCCAATCACGGGTAGAGGCAGCCACTGAAGCTGAAGAAATTGTCGTCGAGCAAGTGGATGTGTTCATGCGTAAAGTGCAGGCACTCGGCGCAAACGACACTATTCGCGCCTACCGCAACAACGTTCAACAAATCAAAGATGTTGCACTCGCGAAATCCCTCAAACAATTGCAATCCGGTCAGAACCCTGAAGACGTGTTGAATCAACTGGCGTATACATTGAGTAATAAAATCATGCACACACCCACGGCGAAACTGCGTGAGGCTGCCGCTGCCGGTAACACACACGTCATCGACGCCGCCCGCATCCTACTCGATTTGCCGCAAGAAAAATCATGAAAGCTTCCATCCAGTCCAAGCTGGAAAGCGTCTCGGAACGCCACGAGGAAATCGCCGCTTTACTCGGCGACCCTGACACCATTAGTAATCAAAACCGCTTTCGCGAACTCTCAAAAGAGTACTCACAGCTCGAACCTGTTGTCACCACATTCGCCAATTACCAGCAAACCGAAAAAGATCTGACAAGTGCCCAAGAGATGTCTAAAGACAGCGACGCAGACATGCGCGCCATGGCCAATGAAGAGCTACCGGGACTCACCGAGCAACTTGAACGCACAGAGCTAGAACTGCAAACCTTGCTTCTGCCTAGGGACCCACGCGATGAGAACAACGCTTTCTTGGAAATTCGTGCAGGCACTGGTGGCGATGAAGCCGCTATTTTTGCGGGCGACCTTCTTCGTATGTACCTGCGCTATGCAGAACTCAACAACTGGCGTAGTGAAATTATCAGCGAACGCACAGGTGATCACGGCGGGTACAAAGAAGTGGTTTGCCGACTCTCCGGCGAGAGCGTTTTCTCCCGCCTTAAATTTGAATCTGGTGCACACCGCGTACAGCGTGTTCCAGAAACTGAGAGCCAAGGCCGTGTGCATACCTCTGCAGCCACTGTTGCCATACTGCCCGAAGTTGATCAGGTAGAAGAAATCAACATCAATGCAGCAGACGTCAAGCTAGACACCTTCCGCGCATCGGGTGCTGGTGGTCAGCACGTCAACAAAACTGACTCGGCCGTTCGTCTTACCCACATACCTACAGGTGTTGTTGTTGAGTGTCAGGACGAACGCTCTCAACATAAAAACCGCGCAAAAGCCATGGCTTTGCTGCAGGCTCGATTACTGAATGCTGAACAGTCTAAGCAGCACGACGCCGAATCAGAGTCACGCCGCCTACAAGTGGGATCGGGGGATAGATCAGAGCGCATCAGAACCTACAACTTTCCACAGGGCAGACTTACCGACCATAGAATAAATCTAACCCTGTATAAGCTTGACGACATCATGGCAGGATCACTGAGCGAGATCATAAATCCACTTATTGCCGAACATCAGGCTGATTTGCTGGCAGAATTTGGCGACTAATATTTATACCATTGCGCAGTGGCTTGCCGAAGCAGTTGCCACTCTTTTGCAGAACGGAATCACTGACTCGCCACAACTGGATTCGCAACTCATTGCCTGCGAAGTCTTACAAGTGGGCCGCACCCGCCTCTACGCCTTTCCTGAAACAACCATAGAAGCGTCAAGCCTGCAAACACTCAATGACTGTTTGGCAAGGCGGGCAAGTGGCGAACCTATCGCGTACATCTGCGGTCACCGCGAGTTCTGGTCAATGCACTTAACGGTCAAGCCTGGCACTCTCGTGCCCAGAGCGGATACTGAAATACTGGTAGAACAAGCCATTGCATGCAGCCACAAAGCGCCGCTTGGGCCGATACTGGATCTGGGCACAGGTACAGGAGCTATTGCCATAGCACTGGCCACCGAGCTACCGCAGCGACATATCCTGGCACTGGAACAAAGCGCTGATGCCATAGCCGTTGCACAGATCAACATCGAAAACCATGCACCGGGTAAGGTCAGTCTGATTCAAGGAAGTTGGCTTTCGTGCCTGAACGACAACAGCATAGGCCTGATTGTTAGCAATCCACCCTACCTTGGTGTAGCAGATTCGCATCTAGCTACGCTTGCGCATGAACCTATAGAAGCTCTTGTTAGTGGCAGCACCGGCATGGAGGATCTTGCACATATTATTGAGCACAGCGTACGCGTAGGAAAAAAAGGCGCACCACTACTTTTGGAGCATGGTTTTGAACAAGGAACTGCCGTACGTCAGTTGTTTCTAGAGCATAAGTACTCACACGTTCATACCGTGCAAGATCTGGCTGGTCTGGATCGCGTAACTTACGGCATCACAGCCTCATAAAAAACAGACAACTATGCCATTCCTCATGGCTGAACTAGAATCAAGCATGAGCACAGAAAATAGTCAGAAAGGCACAGGCAATCATCCTGTCTACGCGGCCATAGATTTAGGCTCAAACAGCTTTCATATGATGATGGCGGAGCCAGAAGGCAATTCAATTCGCAAAATTGATAGCTTACGTATGCCAACGCGCTTGGCAGCCGGACTGGACGAAAACAAGCGACTGACCCCCGAGACGCTGAGCAATGCACTAGATGCATTGGCACAGTACGCACAACGATTAAAGGGCGTACCTAAAAAAAATATACGCATGGTGGGCACCAACACCCTGCGACGAGCATCAAACAGTGCGGGCTTTATCAAAGAGGCCAACAATATTCTAGGCGTACCCATACAGATAATCGCTGGGCGTGAAGAAGCTCGCCTTATTTATTCTGCCGTATCGCGCACGTTTCCTGACCCCAAGAAACAACGTCTGGTTATAGACATTGGTGGTGGCAGTACCGAGCTAGTCATCGGCAAAGGATTCACACCCAATTTGATGGAAAGCGTCACTATGGGCTGCGTCAGTTACACGGGTAAGTTTCTTAGTGGAGCCGAGGGCATCACGTCACTGACCATGAAGCGCGCAACCATTGAAGCTGAACTCGAACTTCAACCTGTAAAAATGGCCTACAAAACCTGTGGATGGGATGAAGTTATTGGCTGCTCAGGCACCATAAAAGCTGCCGCACGAATGCTGGCAGAAACAGGTATCACTGATGGTGCAATCACACGCGATGGCCTGAAAAAGCTAACTAAAGAAATCATTAGTGCAGGATCTGTTGCCAATATGAACCTAAGCAGTGTAAGCGACTCCCGAACGCAAGTCGTTGCTGGCGGACTTGCAGTATTAAGAGCACTCTTTAAGACTTTGAATATTGAAGTGATGCAAGCCAGTCAGGTAGCACTTCGGGAAGGGCTTATTTTTGAAATGCTAGGCAGCACTGAGCACGTTGATATACAAAGTCAAACCCTGAAGAGCCTCACGCAGCGATATTCTATTGATACCGCACAGGCAAAGCGAGTTGAACAAACAGCGAGTAAACTTTTTCATCATGCAACTGAAAACTGGAGCCTCGATAAAGAAACTGATCTGCAATTACTCGTCTGGGCGGCCAATATGCATGAATTAGGCTTGGGTATTGCGCACTCCCAATACCACAAGCATGGCGCGTATATTCTAGAAAACTCAGACCTGCTTGGCTTCACAATGGCCGAGCAAAAAGCTCTATCGTTGCTCGTCAGATATCACAGACGCAAAATAGATAACGAAGCCTTCGACGTATTACCAGACGAAGAACGTGACCGTCTACTGCGCCTACTCGGGCTGCTCAGACTCGCCACCCTACTACACCGTGGACGTGACGACGAGTCATTGGATGCACTAAGTGTTCGGGTTAAAGAAGAACGAATTACTGTAGTAGCACCACAGGCTTGGCTGGATGAACACCCCCTCACCTATGCAGAGCTGCAAGCAGAAGCTGGTCGGCAAATGCATGTTGATATCAGAATTGAGTCTGCTGATTAAATGGAACAAAACGGTCGCTTTGGCTTGTGGCTATAAAGTTGCCTATACCTATTAATCAGTGACATGCTCACCACCATAGCGGTTGATCAAAAACTGCTGGGCGCTAAACGGTTCATCTTGATCGGATTCGAGTCGGTCATATTTTCCGTCGCTATTAAGTTGCCATGCAAACGTGTTGTCTTTCAGGTAGATATCCAGACACTCTTCTTTCACGCGTTGTAGCGCTTCGTCTTCAAGAGGTACGGCAATTTCAACTCTATTAAAAAAATTACGTGGCATCCAGTCTGCACTGCTTAAGTAAAGCTTTTCTCGGCCTTTATTGTAAAACCAGAAAATGCGCGAGTGTTCAAGGAAACGACCTAGCACTGAGACAACTCGGATGTTCTCAGACAACTTAGGCAAACCTGGCTTAAGCATACAAATACCACGCACCACCAGCTCTACTTTTACGCCAGCTTGAGAGGCTCTGTAAAGCGCTTGGATAACCCCAGGATCGACCAGTGAGTTCATTCTGGCTATGACATGCCCTTCACCACCTTCGATAGCAATCTCAGTTTCTTTGGCTATGCGTTCAAGAATGTACTTGTGCAGAGCAAAAGGCGCTTGCACCAGTTGCTTAAGATTTAACGTCTGGCCCAGTCCGGTTAATTGCATGAACACGCGATGCACATCCTCAGTTATCGCTTTGTTGTTGGTTAGCATGCTGATGTCGGTATAAGCCCGTGCAGTGGTTGCGTGGTAGTTTCCAGTGCCTACGTGTACATAGCGAACAAGCTTTTGCTTTTCGCGACGGACAACCAGCAACATTTTTGCATGAGTCTTAAATCCAACGACACCATAAACCACTTGAATACCCGCTTCCTGTAGTCGTGTAGCCAGGGCAATATTGGCTTCTTCGTCAAAACGCGCACGCAGTTCGATCACAACAGTGACATCTTTACCTGCGCGCGAAGCTTCCATGAGCGCACTCACAAACAACGACTTTGCTCCTGTTCTGTACAAGGTCTGTTTGATGGCTAGTACATCAGGATCTGCAGCTGCCTGGGTGATAAGTTCAATAACAGGAAGGTAGGATTCGTAAGGGTGGTGAAATATTAATGGACTACGTTGCGATATGTGTTCGAACAAATTTACACCTGACTCAAAAGACGACGCCACATGTGGCGTGAACGAGGGGTATTTTAAATCCGGCCTGTCGATTTGATCAGGAATGGCAAACAGCCTGTTCAAGTTCACTGGTCCATCGACCCGATAAACACTCTCCTCCTCTAATTTGAACTGACGCGCCAGATACTTAACTATGCGCTTGGGGCAGTTACTGGCAACTTCCAACCTGACTGCCTGACCAAAATTTCTTTGCACCAGCTCAGCTTCAAGTGCCCGACGTAAATTAGCAACTTCTTCTTCAGAGACATACAGATCACTGTTGCGCGTCACCTTAAACTGATACACACCCACAGGATCCATACCACTAAACAATGAGCCGATCTGCGAGTGCACAATAGATGAAAGAAAAACAAACCCATCGCGGACACCACAAATCTCGGAAGGTACTCGCACTACTCGCGGCAATGATCGAGGTGCGCGCACCAGTGCAAATCCAGAATCTCGACCAAAAGCATCCTGACCACGCAAATCAATAATGAAACTCAAACTTTTATTGGTTATCCTGGGAAACGGGTGCGCAGGATCCAGACCCAATGGACTTAACACTGGTGCAATATCAGAGATAAAAAAATCCTTTACCCAAGCCTGTACATTTTCATCCCAGCTATCGCGTGGGAAAAATCGAATATCCTCATCAGCCAGTTCGGGTAACAAGACGTCATTGAGCAATCGGTATTGCTGCTCAACCAGTTCCTGACACTCTTTATTAATACCCTCTAGTTCTTGAGTCGGTGACAAACCGTCAATCCCCGCCGCCTCCATACCACCCTGAATTTTCTGTAGTAAGCCGGCAACACGGATCTCAAAAAATTCATCAAGGTTACTTGAGGAAATACACAGGAACCGGAGTCTTTCCAATAAGGGCACCTGCGAATCACTGGCCAGCGCAAGCACTCTTGTATTGAAGGCAAGAAAGCTCAGCTCACGATTTGCCAGAGGCAGACCTTCATACTTTCGCCGCGACCATTGCTCAGGCAATGTCTCTTTTGATCCACCTTTCTTGCTACTCATTCTTTGCTACCTTGCCTGTGTTCATTGCCACTTTGTGGCTTGCGATTAGTCAATATTGCTTTCTTCATGTAAGCGGCGGCAGCAACGTTCAAATCTGGTAAAAAATGATTGAACGGTACAATCAGTGCGTCGCGCAGAGGCTCTAACTGTTCCTCCTTTAATGCAATTGAGGAGAGTTTAGTGGAACGCTTGGCAATACGATGTAGAGTCAACTCTATTGAAGAGAGCCGTACGTTACCTTGCAAGATGCCTTCCCGTTGCATAAGCGCCATAAAACGCTTCAAGTTCTCTGGCAGTGCCTCCTCATGGTGCTTTAGTGCAGCGTGTACTTGTTCGGCATGTGCCTCAATGGGTATATCGCTGATTTGATTCCAGCGTTGCGCCAAATAGTGGTCAAACATCACATCAACGACAATTCCTGCAAAACGTTGTGCAACTCCGGGCATATTCTGGCGAACAGGCAGCAACACCGCGTGCGTGTCTGTAAAACGATCCAGATGACGATGTAGCCGGATACCTAGCTCTATATCAGGGTCAAATTGAGAAAGATCACTACCGCGCACAAAATCCCCACAAAACTGACCCGCAATAAGGCCTGAATTGCCGAAGCCGAATAGGGAATGCGCAAGAAAGTTCACAAGGAAGAGTGTATCACTGAGCGCTACGCGCTATGATTTAACTCATGGACTTAACACCTGATCAACGCTATAGCCGCCACACCAGCCTTGAGCAAATTGGCGAGCTTGGCCAACAAAAGCTACGTGACGCACACATCCTCGTGGTGGGGCTAGGAGGCCTTGGGTCGCCCGCTGCGCTGTATCTTGCGGCAGCCGGTGTGGGTAAACTGACATTTGCAGATTTCGATACTGTTGAGATTTCTAATCTGCAAAGGCAGATTGCACACAACACACACCGTGTCGGGCAATTAAAAACTGAATCAGCGCGCACAGCCTGCCTCGACATTAACCCTGACTGTGAGATCAACACGGTTGACTACGCAATGGAAGAAGAGGAACTGAATGCCTTGGTGCCCCAATGCAACGTGGTTCTGGATTGTAGTGACAACTTCCCCACCCGATTCGCTGTTAATGCAGCCTGCGTTAAGCACCGTATTCCCTTAGTTAGTGGAGCAGCCATTCGCTTTGATGGCCAGATTAGCGTCTATGACTCCCGTCAGAGTCACGCGCCTTGCTATCGCTGCTTACACAACGAAGCCAGTGGCGCTATTGATACCTGTGCGCAAGCCGGCATTTTGGGCCCGGTTGTCGGCATGGTAGGTTGTGTACAGGCTATTGAAGCCATCAAACTACTGTGTGGCATAGGAGACAGTTTGGCAGGTCGGTTAGTGCTTTTCGATGGGCTTACTATGGAATGGAACGAAATCCAGTTAAAACGTAACCCGAATTGTGGAGTGTGCTCTTAAGCTGCAATGCTTACCCACAATAGTGACCTGCGAAGTGACATGCAGTAATAACCTAAAGAAATTACGTACGGTGGTTAGCTGCAACACCGACAACACATTACCCCTACAAAGCCACAGTCTGCACGCAAGCAGCTGAAACAACTAACACAGTATCGTCAACACCCATGACGCCTCGTAACGTGCAAATAGACTGAAGTAAATCACTATTCAGCCGTTGAAGGTAGAACATTGTTAAATGTGTCAGCGGCTATTCCGCACAACATTGTTTTCCACGTTTGCCAGCAGCACAACACCCATGGGTTATACATGACTAATTTTCATGACATGCGTTTACGCAACAAATTAGTACTAGGGTTTTCAGTTCCCGTGGCGTTTACAGTGATCCTAACCTCAATCATTATTTACAGTCTCAACCGCCTTGAAGACGCATCAAAGTGGGTTGATCATACGAATAATGTCATTACCTCCGGCAATACTCTGCTCAGTTCTATGGTGGACACCGAAACTGGCTTCCGTGGATATCTGGTTACTGGTGATGAAGTGTTCCTGGAACCCTATCATGATGGCAAAAAAACGTTCACCCAGACGTACGCAAGCGCACTTGATCTGGTTGCGGACAACCCAGCTCAAATAGCCAGACTGAACACCATTAACCAGCTTAAAGAGGCGTGGCTGGAAGAACATGTACAACCTGCCATCGAACTGCGCAAGCAGATTAATCAAGGCGAGAATTCTGCTGAAATAGCGGCGTTTATTCGACAAGGTCGTGGCAAAGCTAGAATGGACAAACTTCGTGAAGAGGTCGCAGAATTTACTCGCACTGAAGATGCACTGCAAGTGGTGCGAACCGAAGAAGTTAGTAGCTTGTCTCTCTTATCAAAAATGGTCTCTGTTTGTGGTGGTATCCTGGCAATGCTTGCCAGCATCTGCGTTGTTTTTGCTATTACACGCAGTGTCATGCGCCAGTTGGGCGCAGAGCCACAAGCCATTAAAGATATTGCACAGACCATTGCCGCTGGCGATTTGACTCAAGACCTCACCAACAAAAAAACCGCTACCGGTGTCTTGCAAGCCATGCAAGCCATGCAGCAAAATCTGCGTGAGCGAAAAATTCAAGATGAAAACACCACAGCGCATATGTCGCGAATCACTCAAGCGCTTGAGAACACCTCATCGCCCGTGATTGTGGCTGATACTAACAATAAAATCATATTCCAGAACAGAACAGCGGAAAAGCTTTTCAAAGCCTGCGAAGCACAAATAAAGAAATCATTGCCAAACTTTACAGCCACTGGTCTGGTAGGCAGTAGCCTGCAGCAATTTGTCCACAATGAAGGAATAAGTGCCGCAGAACTGGATTCTCTTGAGAAATCAGTGACCAAGCAAATCATTTACGGTGAGTTCACGCTTCGACAAATTTTTAGTCCCACTACAGGTGACAATGGTGAACGACTCGGCACCGTTGTTGAGTGGTCTGACATCACGGTCGGTCTCAACATAGAACAAGAGGTGCAATCGCTAGTTGACCAGGCAAAGGCGGGCGACCTTAGTCAACGCATCAATGTAGACAACAAGGAAGGCTTCTTCCATAGATTAAGTGCCAGTGTAAATTCACTGATAACTGTTTGCGATAACGTGGTGAATGATACGGTGAGGATGTTCGATGCTCTCTCACGTGGCGATCTAACACAGAGTGTAGATGCCGAGTATCAGGGGTCTTTTGCTAAAGTGCGAGACAACGCCAATATGACAGTTACACAGTTAACTGATGTGATCAGTAAAGTGAAGTCTGGCGCAGGCGCTCTCGACTGTGAATCACAGCAACTCAAACAACGTAACCAACTGATGTTTGAGAACGCTGAACTATCAAGTTCACAAGCGACATCAGTGTCTAGTGCCGTTGAACAGATCAACGCCAACATCACAGGTGTTGCCTCAGCAGCATCCGAGATGAATGCCTCTATTACTGAGATATCCCGCAACTCCTCGGAAGCCACACGAATCGCCGATGATGCAGTATCTCTAGCCGAATCAACCAAGTTAACAGTACGTCAGCTCAGTACATCGTCAGGTGATATAGGCGCGGTGGTAAAAGTCATCAATTCAATCGCTGAACAAACCAATCTACTGGCCCTGAATGCCACCATTGAAGCAGCTAGAGCTGGCGATGCTGGAAAAGGCTTTGCCGTTGTAGCCAATGAAGTCAAAGATCTGGCAAAAGAGACAGCCAGAGCAACAGATGAGATTAGCTCCAAGATTAACGCTATACAGAGTGATAGTGAAAACGCTGTCACGCAAATTTCTGATATTGACAAAATTATCGGGCAAATCAACAGTATTCAGCGAGTCATCGCTACGGCAGTCGAAGAACAGTCAACCGTTACCTCAGCAATATCGCGCTCAGTGCATGAGGCTGCAGATGGCCTTGCAGATATTGAGTCAACAGCATTGACCGCTGTTGAAGGGGCGAACCAATCACTAGTTGGCTCAAAAGAGGCGCAACGATCTACAGAGAGTGTGTCTTTATTAGCAGGAGAGCTTCGCTCGTTAGTAGACAATTTTACTGTGCGCTAGAGCCCTAAGGAACTCAAGGCTCAGACGCACAGTTTCAGGCAAATTTAACCAGCTAAGCCTCTGATAGGCAATCCGCGGTCTTGGGTGCCGATGATGCCGTCAAGCACAACTGCTAGATCAGGGCGCACACTCGGTGAATTAGACGTTTCGATAACCTGTATGAGTCCTTCAGGATTAATCAAAAACAAACCTGGCTCTGAGTATTGACCATCTAGCTCATAGCCGGCTTCATGGTCCGTAATATACAGACCCAGTTGACGCGCCTCATCAAGGCTCATGCTATGCGCGGTAGGAAGAGTCCAGCTATTTTCTTCCACCGTTTTCTTGGCAACCGCTTCAGGATCGGTGGAAGCCAACAACAAGGTAACGTTACGCTCTGCATAGCTTGCAACCATTTCGTGCAAACGGGCAATATATGTCTTGCAACGTGGGCAATGATGCCCTCGGTAAGCTACCAGCATGACCCATTTTCCTGCATAGTCGCTTAGCTTTACGGGCGCAGCGTTTAGCAATTTAAAAGAGATAGCTGGAAAAGTATCTGCTGGTTTAATAACTGTCATTGCTTTGTTCTCAAAAAATTAGAGGGTTTTAACGTTTTAATGCAGCGTGCCTGAATTCGAGTCACCAGATGGGGTAGTCGTATTGCTCGGCGTTTCAGCGCTGGCGGAATCTACTGCTGTTTCACTAGTTGGTAGTCCTTTGAACAGTGCTGCAGCGTCTACCGTATCATAACTATAATTCGCGTCACAGAATTCGCAGGTGATCTCCACCCCACCTTGCTCTTCGATGATGTCGTCAACTTCCTGTTTTCCAAGCCCATGCAGCATGCCATCGGTCCGTTCTCTAGAACAGCTGCAGTGAAACTGCACTGATTGCGCATCGAACAAACGTACACGTTCTTCATGAAATATTCGGTGCAACAGTGTTTCTGCACTTTCGTTGCAAAGCTCCTCGTCTGTTAGCGTCTCACATAATACTCGCGCACGCTGCCAACCATCGGCATCATGGTAAGTACGCTCCTCTGCAGGTAGCTTTTGAATCAGCATACCGGCAGCGCTGTTCTCAGACACTGCAAGATACAGCTCAGTTGGCAATTGCTCGCTGGTGTGAAAGTACGTTTGTAGAGCTGCCGCTAGATTGTCACCTTCCAGAGCCACAATACCTTGGTAGGGCTCAGCATTTTTGTTGGCCTCAATGGTGATGATCATACGGGCCTGGGCCCCGAAAGCGACCTGCAATGCCGAGCTGTCTGGCGTGGTGCTCCAGCGCGCTAGTCCACGCACATTACCTTCATTGGTTACCTGCACTACCAGCAAATGGATAGGACCATCACCTCGCACTTGTAAGGTCAATTTGCCGTCAAACTTGATGGTACTAGCCAGCAATGTGGCTGCAACAAATGCCTCCCCCAGAATTTGCCTGACGGTTTCCGGGTAGTCAGTTCTAGCGGTGGCCTCCCTCCACGTTTCGTCAAGCTGCACTAAGTGACCTCGGGCATCACAGGAGTCCACCATGAATCTTTGTTGTAAATCTGTATCACGCATGGGTTCACTCCTGCACACAATAATAAGATGCTTCCACTAATGGTGTCAGATACAGCGGAATCTGATAGCACGCAATAAAAAGTAGCAAGGGTATTTTCTAGCCTTTGAGCTTGTCCTTCAGCATTTGGTTAAGCTGTGCAGGGTTGGCTTTGCCCTTGGATGCCTTCATCACCTGACCTACAAAAAACGCCAGAAGTTTTTCTTTACCTGCTCGATATTCGGCAAGTTGTGAAGGATTGGCAGCAATGACTTCGTCAAT
Source organism: Granulosicoccus sp. (assembly GCA_023301725.1). GTDB lineage: Bacteria > Pseudomonadota > Gammaproteobacteria > Granulosicoccales > Granulosicoccaceae > Granulosicoccus. The sequence goes on from JALZUD010000049.1 coordinate 15,997, forward strand.
CATACCTTCGATAGCACCTGTGTCGCTGATCTGTTTGAGCCCCTTGGATTCAATGATAGAGTCAACATCGGTCTCGCCAGACCACAGCGCATCAAACACTTGCTTACCCAGCTTACTGGACAATGTGCCGTCATCCACACGATTGATAAGTGCACCAAGCTCGGTAGCTGGCACAGGCATATCCGCAAGCTCTACATCGTCCTTGTTCATCCGAGCAAACACTTCTCCCAGCACCCAGTTTGACGCGAGTCGCGGGGCAAAGCTCTGCCCTTCAAGCACCGCTTCAAAGTAGTTTGCTATTTGTTTGTCAGCGCATAAGGCCTGAGCATCATCAGGCGCAATTTCCAGAGATTCTATAAAACGGGCTCGACGCACGTTAGGTAGCTCTGGCATGGTCTTGGACACCGCTTCGATGAAGGCATCGTCAATAACCAGTGGTGGTAAATCGGGATCAGGAAAATAGCGGTAATCGTTAGCCTCTTCCTTGGAACGCATGGAGCGGGTTTCGTCACGATCAGCATCGTACAATCGCGTTTCTTGCACGATGGTTCCACCGTCTTCAAGAATATCGATTTGCCGCTCTACTTCAAAATCAATAGCGCGCTCCAGAAAGCGAAACGAGTTGACATTTTTTACTTCAGTGCGAGTACCTAGCTTTTCACTACCCTTCTTACGAATGGAGACATTGGCGTCGCAACGGAATGAGCCTTCCTGCATATTGCCATCGCAGATATCGATATATCGTACTAGCGAGTGCATGTAGCGGGCATACGCTACAGCCTCAGTTGCCGAGCGCATGTCGGGCTCCGACACTATCTCAAGCAAGGGCGTACCCGCACGATTCAGATCAATACCTGTTGAGCCTTCAAACAAGTCATGCACCGATTTTCCCGCATCCTCTTCAAGATGCGCACGGGTTAAGCCCACACGCTTCTCAGTACCATCGGGTAGCGTAATGTTGATGACGCCCTCACCTACAATGGGATAAGCCATCTGGCTAATCTGATAGCCTTTGGGTAAATCAGGGTAGAAATAGTTTTTCCGCGCAAACACAGAACGTTTGCCAATGGCCGCACCTGTGGCCAAAGCGAACTTAACCGCCATGCGCACAACATCCTTATTAACAACAGGTAGAACGCCCGGCAAACCAAGGTCTACCGCATTGGCTTGTGTGTTTGGCTCTGCACCGAAAGCTGTAGAACTGGCAGAAAATATCTTAGAACGTGTTGCCAGCTGTGCGTGTATTTCCAGCCCAATGACTGTTTCCCATGTCATAGTAAATTCCTCACGCTATGCCTTCTGGCGTGTGCTTGTGCCAGTCGGTAATCTGTTGATATTGGTGCGCGATATTTAACAATTTCGCCTCTTGCTGAACAGGCCCCACTAGCTGTAAGCCAATGGGCAGACCTTCACTAAAACCACAAGGTGCTGATAACCCGGGCAGACCACTTAAATTTGCTGACACTGTAAACAGATCATTTAGATACATACTGATGGGGTCGGTTTTTGCGCCAGTTTTAAAAGCTGTTGTAGGAGTCGTTGGTCCGGCTATGACGTCCACTTCATTAAACGCGTTGGTAAAATCATTAGTCACCAATTGTCGAACCTGCTGCGCTTTTAAATAGTAGGCATCGTAGTAACCTGCCGATAATGCGTACGCACCAATAAGTATTCGGCGCTTTACTTCATCACCAAAACCTTCACCACGGCTACGCGTATAAAGATCGTCTATGTTTTGCGGATTTTCGCAACGATAGCCAAAACGCACACCATCAAAACGCGACAGGTTGCTCGATGCTTCGGCGGGTGCAATAACGTAGTAGGCAGGTATACAGTGGCTCTGATTAGGCAGGCTAATTTCTTTGAGTACGGCTCCCGCCTTTTCAAGCTCTGCCAACGCATTGTGCACCGTTGCTGCGATTGTTGGATCAAGCCCTTCCCCGAAGTACTCCTTGGGAATACCGATGCGCAATCCATCAAGCTTGTCGCTCAGAGTGGCCGTGAAATCAGGCACCTCCAGAGTACTGCTAGTGGAATCCCTTTCATCATGGCCCGACATGGCTTGCAGTAACACAGCACAATCCTCTGCAGTGCGTGCCATAGGGCCAGCCTGATCAAGGCTGGACGCATAGGCAATCATGCCGTAGCGCGAGATTCGACCATAGGTGGGCTTGATACCGGTAATGCCACAAAAGGCAGCTGGCTGACGAATAGAACCACCGGTATCCGTGCCGGTAGCTGCTGACGCTAATTGGGCCGCCACCAATGCAGCACTTCCGCCTGAAGATCCGCCTGGCACTCTGTCACGTTGCCATGGGTTAGCCACAGCACCGTAGAAACTGTTTTCGTTCGACGAGCCCATAGCGAATTCATCCATATTCGCTTTGCCCAACATCACTGTGCCGGACTGGGCCAGTTTGTCGACCACCGTTGCATTGTAGGGAGCTTTAAAATTCTGCAGAATTTTTGAGCCACACGTTGTGACAATACCTTTCGTGCAGAAAATATCTTTGTGCGCAAGGGGGATACCCGTCAACGGCCCTGCATTACCTGCAGCCAGTGCTTTATCTGCTGCCTGAGCTGCCAATCTGGCGCCTCCTTTATCCACGCACAGAAAAGCATTCAGATCAGGATTGAGTCGCTCAATACGCTCAAGATAGTGTTCCACCAGCTCGACACTACTGATGCTGCGAGCTTTAAGCAGGGACGCCTGCTCAGTCAGAGTTTTATCGTGCATAGGTACGTGGTTCGGTTCGTGGTCGGTAGGGCAAAAGAGAGGTCGAGATGCGCTTATTCAATAACGCGAGGCACGAGAAAGTAACCATCCTGTTTTTCCGGTGCTGGCTCTTGTAGCGTTTCACGCTCGCTCGATGCGCTGGCCTCATCTTCACGTAGCCACAATGACGCACTGGCGGGGTGTGCCATCGGTTCGACCCCACTGGTATCAATTGCCTGTAACTGTTCCACCAGATCAAGCATGCTGGATAAGTCTTTTGCCAAAGGATCCAATGCCTCAGGTTCAATGCCTAAGCGTGCCAGGTGCGCAATAGCTGCGATATCTTCAGACGTTAGTGCCACTTTTTTTCCGACTTCACTGCAAGGATGCGAGAATTTACCATAAAGAGGCCTGCTCACCGACAATCAGGGTTTGCAACTACGGTGTCAGGGGGGCAAAATTGAAGCCCCGTACACCGATAGACAAATTCGTGTCAAATTCCCAACTAGAACAGCGTATCGAAAACCTTGAACTCAAGATAATGGATATGGAAAACACAATGCAGGAGCTCAACGAGGTTGTCCTGCGCCAGTACAGAGATATAGAGCACTTGCAGCTGCAGCAGAAAGAGCTGATGAGTCACTCCTCGGGCGGTACACCCTCTGGTGCAGCACCACAGGCCATTGATGAGTTACCGCCTCATTACTAATT
>JALZUD010000050.1 GCA_023301725.1 Granulosicoccus sp.
CGCGCGCCGGTGTACACAAAGGGCTAGGGGAATAGGTATTACAGAAATTGACGCTACGCGCATGCAATGCCTTCAAATTAGGTGCATGCAAAAACGAGGCTGGCCCATCATCCCAAAAAGTGCCTGTGAGCTGATCCACCATCAGGATCAGAAAATTAGGTCGTTTATTTTGTGCCAAAGATGCGATCCCCTGCATCACCCAGACCGGGAACGATATACCCGTGATCGTTGAGTTCTTGATCCACAGATGCCGTCACAATAGGCACATCGGGATGCGCCTTGTTAAAGGCGGCGATACCTTCAGGGGCTGCTAGTAAACACACAAATCGCATATCTTTTGCACCGCCCTGCTTCAAACGAGTTACAGCAGAGATAGCCGAGTTGGCAGTAGCCAGCATGGGATCTACGACAATAATTAAACGGCTCTCCATTTGACTGGGAACCTTGTAGTAATACTCAATTGCTTCGAGCGTGTCGGGATCTCGATACAAACCAACATGCCCCACTCGCGCCGAAGGAATAACATCAAGCATGCCATCCAGCATGCCGTTGCCAGCACGCAAGATGGAAATAAACGCAAGCTTCTGCCCTTCTAGAACTGGTGCGTTCATAGCACACACCGGTGTTTCAATAGACTCCATAGTGAGTGGCAAATCCTTGGTGACCTCATAGCAGAGCAACCAGGATATCTCTCGAAGCAGAGCACGAAATGCGCATGAGGATTGCTCCTTACGTCGCATCAGCGTGAGCTTGTGCTGCACTAGCGGGTGAGCAATTAACGTGGCTTTCAAACCTTTATTTATCAAATCATGTTCAGTCAACATCGTGTGAATATCTCCTAGGTTAACTCGCCAATTTTTTGTAGCGCACGCGCTTCGGCTGAGCTGCAGCATCGCCAAGTCGCTCTCGTCGATCAGCTTCATATTCTGTGTAGTTGCCAGCGAAAAAATTAATCTCACTAGGATCCTCGTACGACAGAATATGAGTAGCCACCCGATCAAGAAACCAACGATCGTGCGAAATCACTATGGCACTACCCGCAAAATCCAGTAATGCCTCTTCCAGTGCTCGCAACGTCTCCACATCCAAATCGTTCGACGGCTCATCCAGTAGCAACACGTTAGCGCCCTGCTTTAGCGTTAGCGCTAAATGCAATCGACCACGCTCACCGCCTGACAGATCTTTGACGAATTTTTGCTGATCACTCCCCTTGAAGTTAAAGCGCCCTACGTACTGCCGTGCTGGCATCTCATAATTATTGATGCTAATGATGTCACTGCCTTCAGCGAGCACATCAAACACCGTCTTATCCCCATCAAGATCATCACGACTTTGATCCACATACGCTAATTTGACAGTCTCACCTATATCGATAGTGCCGCCATCCGGCGCTTCACGCCCCATCAGCATCCGGAACAACGTGGACTTACCTGCACCGTTTCCACCAATCACTCCAACAATAGCGCCCTTGGGCATACTGAAAGACAGATCCTCAATAAGCACCCGATCCCCATAGCTCTTAGTCACATTCACAAAATCAATGACCTTATCCCCAAGACGCTCGCCTGGCGGAATATAGATTTCATTAGTCTCCGAGCGCTTTTGAAATTCCTGCGACTGCATCTCTTCAAAGCGCTGCAAACGCGCCTTGGACTTCGACTGACGCCCCTTGGCACCCTGCCGTACCCACTCAAGCTCAGCCTTCATTGCCTTGGCGTGTGAAGACTCCTGCTTGGATTCCTGATCCAGACGCGCTGACTTCTGATCCAGCCACCCAGAGTAGTTACCTTCATAAGGAATACCCGAGCCGCGATCCAGTTCCAGAATCCATCCAGCGACGTTATCCAGAAAATACCTATCGTGCGTAATGGCTACAACTGTGCCTTTAAAATCGTGCAAAAAATGCTCTAGCCAAGCCACTGAATCAGCGTCTAGATGGTTAGTAGGCTCATCTAGCAACAACATGTCAGGGCCAGATAGCAGCAAGCGACATAATGCTACCCGACGTTTCTCACCACCTGATAAATGTGCAACGTTCTCATCCCAGGGTGGTAGCCTCAAAGCATCAGCCGCAATATCCATCTGCATCTGTAAGTTATGTGCATCAGAGGCCTCAATAACCGCCTCTAGCCTCGCCTGCTCAGCCGCCAGTGCATCAAAATCAGCATCAGGCTCGGCATATGCAGCATAAACCTCATCAAGCCGCGTCTGAGCTTCCTTAATCTCGTTCACAGCCTCCTCAACCACTTCCTTCACCGTTTTGGCGTCATCTAGCTGCGGCTCCTGTTCAAGGTAACCCACCTTGATACCCGCCATAGGCCGTGCTTCACCTTCAATTTCCTCATCCAACCCCGCCATTATTTTAAGCAGAGTCGATTTACCCGACCCATTGAGTCCTAAAACGCCAATCTTAGCGCCCGGAAAAAAGGACAGAGAAATGTTTTTGAGAATCTGTCGCTTGGGCGGCACGATCTTGCCAACCCGATTCATGGTATAGACGTACTGAGCCATTACTTATCCGCTTAGCCAAAAACCGTTAGTGTATACGGTTGCGCCACAAAACGAGACACCTTCGCACTGGCCCGAATGCTGCTGCATAGCGAACTTGCGGCTTCAGCACTACACTAAGAATCTATTAAGTATCAACCAAAGCGAACTTCACTATGTTTCAGTCCTTCTTTCCACGACCAAAGGTATTCTTCCTCTCGGCGGTCGCATGGTTCTTTGTCACCTTAGGCATCTGGTACGGCTTTGCTGATGGACTCGCCGCACAATTAAGCTTCATGCGTGAAGCCTTGCCAACTATCGAAGGGCAGCGCCCGCCCTTTCTAACTCCAGACAAAGTTTGGATTTATCAATATATCGTCTTCGTGACCGCGATGTTTTGTGTTTTCTGGTTCTTCATTGATCGTAACCGTTGGTATGCTTGGGCTGTCTGCGGTTCGGCGATCATTCTGTTGGTCACCTACTTTCAGGTGCAGGTGGGTGTTTGGTTTAACCAAATTTACGGTGAACTTTTTGACCTTGTACAGGTGTCGTTAACCGAACCGGGAACCGTGGAAGCCTCACAGTTCTACTCCAAGATGACGACTATTGTTGTGGTTCTGATTCCGAACATCCTCACACTGGTCTTTTTCAGCTTTTATGTCTCTCACTATGTCTTCAGGTGGCGCACGGCGATGAACGACTACTACATGTCGCATTGGTCCAAATTACGCACTATCGAGGGCGCTGCACAGCGAGTGCAGGAAGACACTATGCGCTTTGCCAGTATCGTTGAGGGTTTGGGCTCTGCATTCGTCAGCTCAATTATGACGCTGATTGCTTTCTTGCCACTGTTGTGGACTTTATCTGCACAAGTTACCGAACTACCCATCATCGGCGCCGTGAACGGCTCGCTTGTATTCCTAGCGCTTGTCTCATCCATATTTGGCACCGTGCTTCTGGCCGCTGTGGGGTATCGCTTGCCCGGGCTGGAGTTCAACAACCAGAAAGTAGAGGCGGCCTATCGAAAAGAACTTGTCTATGGCGAAGATAGTGAAGAACATTGCTCACCACCTACAATCAAAGAGCTATTTGGTGGCGTACGCAAAAACTATTTCAAGCTGTATTTCAATTACCTGTATTTCAATATTTTTCGCTATGCCTACCTTCAAGGTGCGAGCCTCATACCTTTAATCGCGCTGGTACCCACATTCGTGGCGGGCACTATCACGTTCGGGGTTTATCAGCAAATTCGTATGGCGTTTGATCGGGTAGAAAACTCATTTCAATTCTTGGTAAATTCATGGACTACCATCGTCGAATTGATATCGATCTTTAAACGTTTACAGGCGTTTGAAGCACGCATTGATGTTAAAACGCTCGACGCAGCGCAGCCGGCGCTGGAAATTTAAAAAGGCAATATTAGCTGTCACAGTGACAGGGTGTTTGATCCTCTCCCACCACCGTGACAGTTAACTTAGTATTTGTCACCCCACCACCCCAGAATTCCTAACTGACTCACGCGTCTGACTAGCCAGTGCAAACAACGCCAGATCGTAGTCCATGGAATCACCGCCCCATGCCCAAGGCTCACTCGGCGTGGCAGGCAGTTTTTTACCAACGCCTGCCTTCAAATATTCAATCACGCTGCCATCAGGGCGTTTGAACAACAACTCACCATCGGCCAAACGCTCCACCGAGTACTGCCCTTCATGCAGCAGTGTGTGATGGTGATGACACACCTTGACGAGATTCCATAACGAGGTATCTCCATCGTTTGCCCAATGCTGAATATGGTGGGCATCCAGATGCTTGTGACAATCACAACCTGGGAAAACGCAGCAACTATCTCTGATATCCAGAGCACGCTTAATTGCGGTGGGAATAGCACGGCTGCTACGACCAATACTCAACGGCTCGCCTTTATTGGTAAGGGCGGTAACCACCTTGCAACTACAACTTAGTCTGCGCGCCGTTTCTACTGGAATGCCCACCTGATGATCAATATAACAATCAGGGCTTCCATCGTTCTTTTCAAATACCTGCTTTGCCAATACATTGCTATCCACATGCACGACGACTTGATAGCGATCATCTGTGCATGACGCCACCTTAGAGTCTTTTAGCAATGCTTCGGCCATTAACACCAAGGCGTCTGCTCGGCGTCTTGTTTGCTGTTTATTGTTAAGCCTGCATTTTTCGTCTTTGCTTAATTGATCACTGGCATTGTGCAATGAATCAGGAACATAAGCCTCTGCTGACTGCTCAGCCGACTGCTCTGGCACACTAGCGTCAGTACGCTCTAAGGCATGGCTAACACTGTCTATTGACGGCTCGGCCTGCTTAATAGAATCCACTGCCGCGTCCATGGCCTTGATCACCAATGCACCTTGCTCAGCACTCAGGCGAGCGCGAATAATCAGACACCCGTGCTCATCCCAGAAATGCGAAAGCTGCCGGTAGTCCTTGTTGTGCATAGCGCCTTGGCTCTCGGCGTCGAATCGCTCTTCATCTGATAAATCAGCTTGATTGATGTTCTCATCCAAACCGAACATCGGTTGCTGATATTCAACCATTGGTTGTCCAGCACCATCAAACTGCTGGCGATAGAGCCGTACCGTCTTGTCCAGTTGGCTCGCGGTTCCGTGCCTTGCGTAATATAATAGGCAATCCTCATTGTGCACACTACCCACCCTGGTGATGGCTCGCGCTTTAGAATAGCTAAGCTCACCACTGGCAAATGCCTTACTGACATTAGGCAAGTGCGCTAACGCATGACCCACCCTAACCTTCTCGCGGGCAGCCACTAGAGAAATACCGCACTTCCAGTTTAACCAGTGAGCACATGAGCGTACGCCCTCATCTCCCCAACCCCGTCGCCTATCGAACTCGGCAACCATGACTAACTGTTTGTAGGTTGCTGCATTAAGATCCGCACACAAGCCGGTGATAGAGGCTTCTAACTCAGGAGTGGGAATATCGGTAAAATCAGACAAGGCTTCCATGCTGCGCGCTCATTTACTGGTTACTACATAATGCTTGAGGCGGATTTAATAGTCAAGAAAGAATAGGTTTACTACTGTTTTTCTTTACAGCTTTTTATATACAGTTAAATTATATTTGTAGATTGTAAAAAACTAACAGGCGCAGTTCATCACAAAATAGAGCCGCAATACACTCCTGCGGGAGCGTCTATCAGTGTTAGTAAGCTCAATGCGTTAGAGAGCGTACGCTCGAAGGGCAGAACCAAATCAGGCAATACAGTACTGACATTGAATTTGGCTCTCTTACGTGACACCATTGTCCGAAATTTCAGCAGATTACTATCGCCGTAAAGTACCTCTTCGCAGAAAGAATCGTACTCTTCCATATCCCGCACCGTCACAATAAGAACGAAATCACATTCCCCGGTAACGCGGTAGCATTGTTTCACCGCCAGCCTGAGAGTCGTCTTTAGTCATGGTGACTTCAATGACGATGTGCAGACACGGGCCAAGCATTGCAGGGTCGAGCAGCGCGTTGATGACATCAGCCGTAGTTGGCATTACGGCACTCGCTACGCTGAATTTCTGGTCAAGTCGTATCAGCCGCGATCTCTTTAAATATCCAATCACGAAAAGCCATCACCTTGGGCGTTGAACGATGTCGCTCCGGATACACTAGAAAGTAGCGGAAGGCTGTTTCTTCAAATACGGCCGGCGGAAATAGACGAACCAGTTGACCGTTTTCCAGTTCTCTTGCAACCACAGCTTGACTGACGAGAGCCACGCCCTGTCCAGCCATTGCAGCCTGCACAAGCATGCTGTCATTACCCAGCCGAGGGCCAGGTTCGGGATCAACATCAGTTGCACCAGCCGCTTGCAGCCACATGCGCCAGTTTGGTGCTGAACCAGATTCGTCAGTCCAAGTGGAATGCAATAAGGTGTACTCCGCTAAGTCATTTGGGCAGCTTAACGAAGTCCCTTTATTGAGTAGTGAGGGACTGCAAACTGGAAACGCATTGGCGGCTAACATGCCCTCTACGATGTGTGGGTGATAGCCACCCAGACCATAACGAATAGCGACATCAATGCCGTCGTTGGTAAAGTTTGCCAAGCTCTCTTTTGCGTCAATTCGGATATCAAATTCCGGATGAGCTAGGCGCAATCGCTCAAGTCTTGGCACCAACCAGCTTGCACCAATCGAAGGTGCCACGCTGACAGTTAAATAGTCCAGCTCTTGGGCCAAGTGCATGGCGTCTACGCCAGCTTGTATTCGATCAAATCCATCTGAAAGATGTGGCAAGGCCGCTCTACCCGCCTCGGTCAACTCAAGTGCGCGTACACGACGATGAAATAAGGCTATCTCCAGTTGCTGCTCAAGCGAGCGAACCTGCTGGCTGATGGCAGCGGGTGTCACATGAAGTTCTTCAGCCGCTTTGCTGAAGCTGAGGTGCCGTGCAGACACTTCAAAGGCGCGTAAGCCATTTAGCGCAGGTACATTGCTCAACAAGCGATGGCTCGTCGAGGGCTGCATGAGCATAGAGATCGCCTTAACAAGTGGCCTCCCCTTCAAACAGCCTTCAACCCATCAACATACACATCAATTTTATTGACATAACTTTTTACGCCACCAGCCATCACCGCTAGGGCTGCTTCGCCTAAAGGCTTAATCACTTTTGCAGGTGAGCCAAGCACCAATGAGCCATCAGGAATCTGCATGTTTTCTGTCACTAATGCATTGGCACCTATCAGGCAGTTTTTACCAATCACGGCATTGTTGAGGATAACGGCGTTCATGCCGATCAGGCTGCCATCGCCGATGGTGCAACCATGTAACATCACCTTGTGGCCGATGGTGACATTTTTGCCGATATTCAAAGGCACTCCCGGATCTACATGCAATACGGCGCCATCCTGAATATTGCTGGCGTCACCAATGACAATGGCTTCGTTGTCTGCACGCAGCACTGCGTTGAACCAGATACTAACATCACGACCCGTTACTACTTGTCCAATAACGGATGCGTCAGGAGCAACAAAACAGTGCTCGCCTATCTGCGGCGTGTGTATACCTAATGCGTAAATCATTTATAGCTCCCTAGAGTGTTTTCACTTCGAGCCCAATGCTAATCTAAATGTGAGCGGCCACGCAAATTGCAGCATCTCCCTTCAGCTCAAACGTCAATGCCCGATAGGGTCTTTAAGTTCGGCTATAGAAGATGAGAATGAGCCATTCCGACACAATAGATTTAAACACCGCCCAGAACAGCCCTGCGCAACCAGAGCGAAAACGCCGAGCTGCAAATGCCGTCTGGCAGCCGTTTCTCCAATTCAAGCTTCTTATGTATATGCTGGGATCAACTGCGTTTATCGCGGCGTTGCTAGCTGGCTTCTTGTACTTCGCCTTCAGCGATCTGTTGAGTGTGGTGATCGACAAAACTGACTCCACTAGCTACTACGGCGAGATGATCAACATACAATTAGTACATATGTTTCGCTACTGCGGTGCGCTAGTGGTGCTCTACATCCTATTGCTGGCCTCGGTGTGCGTGGCCTATACCCATCGCTTGATCGGGCCCTTACGTCCATTTGTAAAACACGTGGAACAGCTCACTGCAGGAAACTATTCAAGCCGAGTAGCACTGCGTAAAGGTGATCTGGAAATGTACAACGAGTACGCCGAAAAGCTTAACGATTTGGCCAGGAAACTCAATGCTGAAGAGGCTTTGAAGTTATAAGCTAGTTCAACAAGATGTTGAGAGACATTTCTGTGTGCTCTGCATTGCCTTGATCAATCCAGAACGACACCATCCGTACCTGTAGCTCTTCGTTGGCATTGAACACTGCACGCAACCTCACCAGATACGCCTCCACGTCGACGGAATTGTCTACAGCCTCTTCCATAGAGGCTATCGCTACCAGCGCCATGGCTGAGCTGTCTTCAATATTGAGCTGGCCACTTTCAAGATGCTGGCACATAGCGTCAAGTTTACTGGAGTCGGCCAGCTCGAATTCCCAACTGTATTCATCACCTGAGGCTGGCAGAGCAAGCAATTCATTGACCTTGAGTTGCGCTTCAGGCGTAGCTGTATAGAACGGTGTCTCCTTATTCATTCAGTCTGTCTCGATGAGCATTTCTCAGATACCCTTTTCAATGGTTTAACTGCCCACGACCCACCGGGTCGCTAGCTAGCCTTTGTTTTTGTCGCCGCTCACGGTATACCGTATACACCGCTGCCATTATGATAATTCCCGCCCCTATCCATGTGCTGGTAGAAGGCATTTCGTTGAACAAGAACCAGCCAAACAGGGTGGCGTAAAGTAGTCGTACGTAATCCAATGAAGCTAGTAGTGAGGCCTCACCATAGCTGAAAGCCAGAATGTTCGCCTTCTGTGCAAAATACGACACAACGCCAATGGCAACCAGCAATGCCCATTGCGCAGGCGTAGGAGGTATCCACTGCAGGTACGCCGGAATTGCCATAACAATACCAACCCCAACAGCTTGATAAGCAAGAATAGTGCTAGGTGAATCAATTCGAGTCAGTTTACGGATAACCACCATCACCATTCCAGCGCTAGCGGCACCCACAATAGCCATTAGCCCATAAATGGAAAATCCGTCTGTGCCAGGACGCACCATAACCATTACACCGACAAAACCGAGGAATACGGCAGACCAGCGATAAATTCCTACTTGCTCTTTGAGTAACAGAACAGCAAATACGGTGACAAAGAAGCTCTTGGCAAAGGCAATGGCGGTGGCATCGGCCAATGGCATGTTGATGACGGCTGTGAATCCAGTCGTCATCGCAACAAGCGCAAGAGCTATTCGGACGAATTGCAAACCGAGACTGCCAGTTTTAAAAGCATCCGGGGAATGTGTGAGGAAAAACGGCAATAGCATGATGGTCATGCCCAGCTGACGGACAAATAGAATCTGGGAAACAGGTAGATCTTTCCCGATCAATTTGATCATCGCTACCATAGTGGCAAAACCAAAAGCTGCCAACATCAGGATAGAGGCACCTTTTACATTATCAACGGCTCTTTCTTGGGCTTGCAAAACACTTTACGTCGGGTGTAAGGGTAGGTAAAGCTTACAGGATCGGCAGTCAGTTAACCCGCTTTACGAAAGGTCAAGTTCCAGCGAAATGCACCAAAACGTGGGTGCGTTGCCGCCTTGAGTTTGCGTACGCCGTGATAATGTCGGCGCGCGGGACCGCCAAACACAACAACATCGCCATCAGATAAATCAACCGGTATTGATTTGCCGCGCTTCTCCGGGCCGATCACATAGAAACGCGCATCAATGCCCAGCGATACCGACACGATAGGTTGCGAAAAATCAGATTCATCTTTGTCTTGATGCGCGCCCATTTGTGTGCCTGGCCGATACTGGTTGATCAAGCAGGCATCAGGTTGAAAATGGCCAAATCCGGCCTGTTCAGCGGCATCAGTTGCTAGTTGTAAAAAAGCATCAGGGATTGCTGGCCATGGCGCTCCGTTGAGCGGGTCGCAGGTCTCGTATCGATAGCCTGATCGATCTGACACCCAACCCAGATTTCCACAGTTGCTGGTGTGTACTGACATCATGAATCCGCGGCTGGTTTGCATTTGCCGCAGCGGTGAGGATTCTAGTACTTGCTGTAATGGTTTTTGGAGCGTCTCGCTGTCTGCAAACTCTGGCAAGAGGACCATACCGGCGCAAATGTTGATTGCTTGCTCTGGGAATAAATCCATGGGCAACGCTAACTATCTCGAACAGAAACCAAAGCGTCAACTGCGACACATTCATCAGCGGTGCAGATCAAGGGATTAACTTCCAGTTCAACCAAGCGATCGCCTAACTGTAGGGCGGCTAGCTGGAATGATTCCAGGACGTCTAGAAGGTGCTCCAGGTTGACTTTGTCTCGTCCACGAAAACCTTCTAGCAATGGTGCGCAACGTAGTCGTTTTACTCGCCGGAGCATCTCATCTCGGCTGGCAGGAATCAGACAATACTGAGAATCTTGAAGTACCTCTGTGTGCATTCCTCCAGCACTTATTGTCATTAGCAATCCGTGTACGGGGTCGTGTATGACACTGACCAGTAGCTCGGCTATGCCACCTTGCAGTTGCTCTTCAACCAGACATCCACCATCGCAGTTGATTCGCCTTATTGCGCGCTCAAGTTCACGGCGATTGTTTATGTTCAGTTCGATACCATTGGCTTCGCTCTTGTGCGCCAACCCTAAGCCTTTGGCAACGACGGGATAGTTTAACGTCGGCGATGCTTTGTCCAGCGCCTTACTGAATTTCAAAGATGAACGAAGATCGGCGAAGGAGAGTCTGATACCAAACGGTACTTGTATTCCAAAACGTTGCAACCAACGTTTTGCCGTGCCTTCGTCTAGCATGCGTGGCGCTTGCGGATCGTCTTGAGCACAGTGAACCAAACCCCATGCTTGTTGACTGGCTCGCCTTGCACTGGGTTTGTCGCTACTGGTGCCTTTACCCTGCCCTTCCAACAGCGACAATACTGCAGCTTTTGCTGTAACTGTGTGCTTATCGGGCAGCCAGACGGGGGGTGACAGAGGTGTTTGTGCAGCCCAGCCGAGCCAGGCGGCGTGCTGCAAGGCAAGTAAGCCATCACGTATGCCGGCCAGTGGCACCACTCCAGCCGCAAAGAGTTCTTTGGCGACAATTTCTGGCATATTTTCTGGCAACGTGGCAAGCACCGCAGTAACTCCCTGCCAGTTTTTCGTAGCCTCGACAAACGTATCAGCAACCGCCTTCCATGATTCGGAATCGCAACGATCTTGCCGCGGAAAATCAAGGACAAGCATGGCAATGTCGGCGATTGATTCAAACTGATCATTGGCCGAAATTCGATCCCCATCGGGAGGGGTTTGGATTTGCAGCATAGCGTTGATCATTGATCGGACCGCAGCGGCATCATCCCAGATGTCGGTGTGATAATCCAACGGGTTGGATACTCGAAGCTCGGCGCCCAGCACCGCGTTGAGATCGGTTTTCTGCTTAGCGTTTAATGCAGGAAACTCCAACCCTGCTGCCATTGCCGCATCCCCAATAATGGCAGCCTCACCACCCGAGCAACTCATTGAAAGCAATCGATACCCACCAACCGGGCGCCGAATACTCAGCACCTTGAGTGTTTCAATAAATTCTCCCAAGCCGTGTACACGCACCATATTCAGTCGCTCAATAAACTGACTAGCCGCAGCATCGTTTCCTGACAAGGAACGAGTGTGCGACAGCAATGCTGCACGTGACACAGGGCTGACGCCCGTTTTTAGAATAACAATGTGCTTGCCCAGTTCTCGCGCACGCAACGACAATGCCTCAAATGCCCGAATATCTGAAAAGCCTTCGATATGGAGGCCCAAGGCGGTGACTCGATCATCCTCGATGACAGCCGTGGCTAGCTCAGCGTGTGTAGTTTGCGCCTGATTGCCCACGGTCATCACATAGGCGATAGGCAGCCCACGCTGCTGCATGGTGAGGTTAATGGCAATGTTCGATGATTGCGTGACAATCGCTACACCGTGTTTTTGTCGACCTCCGCCATGCTGATCCGGCCACAACGCAACCCCGTCCAAGTAATTGATGAAGCCATAACAATTAGGGCCCACCAATGGCATTGAACCAGCAGCCTCCAGCAGGCGCTGCTGTCTAGGTTCACCACTTGAATCACGGCTTGCAATTTCACTGAATCCGGCAGCAAAACAGATGGCGCCGCCTGCACCTCGAGCACTGAGTGCACGCGCTATCTCGATGGTGGTTTCATTGTTGACACCAATGAAACTGGCATCAGGCGCTCCCGGCAGCTCATCCACGCTGTTGAAGCAATCGAATCCCTCAATGGAGTTCTTACTAGGATGAACCGGCCAGATATCACCGGTGTAACCCAGCTTACGGCACTGTTTGATAACCGCCTCAGCCCAATGACCACCAAAAACAGCAATGCTTTTCGGCGCAAGCAGCCGTTCGAATCGATTTTTCACATTGCGCGTTAGCTTTAGATGGGCGATGTTTTACCAGATAAGCCCCAGCATAACGCAAGCTAGCCTTCACGGTTAAGGAAGATACTGCCTGCCATCAATCCACACTTGATCTACTGTGATTGCACGCACATTCTGGCTGGCGAGCGGGCTATCCGAAAGTACGACGATGTCAGCCAGTTTGCCGATCTCGAGCGAACCACGATCACTTTCCAAGTGATTTTGCCAGGCAGCATCTATGGTCATCGCCCGAAGTGCCCGAAGGCGACTCACTCGTTCCTCTGCGCCTAGCAGATAGCCGCTGGAGGTCATTCGTTCGCTGGCGCTCCACAGCATTTGCATGGGGTCTATCGGGGTCACCGGCGCATCGGCGTGAATACTGTAGCGCACGCCTAGCTGGTCTGCACTGGCCAAGGGACTGATTTTCGATGCTCGCTCCTCACCCAAAACCACTGATCGGTACCAATCTCCCCAGTAAAATGTGTGGGTTGGGAAAAAAGACACGCTGATCTCCATAGACGCTGCGGCCTCCAACTGGGAGCGGCCGATGGTTTGCGCATGCACGATGATATGTCGTGCATCTGATCTGGGGGAAACAGCTTGAGCGTCGGATATGCCGTCAATAATGTGCTGGATAGCAGCGTCACCATTGCCATGGATCGCCAGTTGCATTCCCGCAACATGGTAGTCAAGAATGAGTTTGTGCAGCTCATCTTGGGGTAGATAGTCAAGCCCTTGATAACCCGCTTCGAGCTTGTCGTCAGGCAGATAAGGGCTGGATAGCGATGCGGTACGTCCTTGTGGACTGCCATCTGCTATTAATTTTACAGCGCCAATGGCGATGCGACTCCGATCGCTTGCTGGCCAATCGATAACCTTAGCCACACCTTCGTTATCGAGTTTGTCGTGTGCTGGCCATACCAATACTCGCTGCGGCAGCAGGGCTGTTCTTGCCGCCAGCCTCAACAAGCGATACATGCTTTTGCCCGCATAGCCATCTTGTACAGTTGTTACGCCGGCGTTGAGGTAATCATTGCGCGCGTTCCATAAGCTACGCGGTTGTTGCCAGAAAGGGACCTCTTGTAGCAACCGATCAACACTTGCAGCGTGTTGTTCCTGAAGTAGACCACTATTCGGGGCATCTCCCTTGTAGTCCAGTGCCAGTAAAGCTTTGCTGTTAGCAACCCCCATATGCCCTGATCGATGCCGGAGGTAGACAGCATGCTCAGGTGCGGCCCTGTCAAGTTCAAGCCGTGTTGGGTGGCGCTGTTCTTGTAATCCGGCATCATCATAATTGAATGCGATTATCCATCGAGCGGAGGATTGTTGTAATGCCTGAAGCGACACTACCTCGAGCAATTCGTCAATAGTGGCGATAGTGCCAAAGGGTGGTGAGGCAACATCAATTCCCAGCGATGAAAGTCCTTGGGCGGCGAAATGACCGTGAGCATCTATGAAACCTGGCAGTGCCGTTTTGCCTTCTAGATTGTGGTGGCGAGCGCCTAGAGCTTGCATCCTGGCTTTCACATGCTCGTACGAGCCTATAGCCTGAATGACACCTTTATGAATGCCGAGCGAGTCAGCGACAGTGTCGTTGCCATCCATAGTGAGAAATTCACCATTAAATAGGATAACTGGTCGATGTTTGTAGTTCTGATAGCCCGCCATCAACAGTGAAGACAGAATCAGTAACACTAAAATGTAAAAAATTATCCGCACAGTCTGTATTCAGGTTCTATTGTAGTGGCATGACGAGGAAGCTCTCGTATACTGGGTCATTGCTTGTTGAGGAATACATGATGAGAGCCAAAAGTCAGAAGCGCCGTAAATTCTATGCGCTGATTGCCTGCCTAACTGCCTGTTTGGTGATGAGTCTATCTGCCTGGGGCCAGGGAGACAACACAGCGCTGGACACTTCGCCGCCTGTCATAGAACTGGAAACGCTTGATAACGTGGTTGCCGACCAATCACAGGTTTTCACCGTTCAAATTGCAGAAGATGTTGAACTTCAAGATGCCACTTTTTACTTTCGCCGAGCTGGCCAGCAGCCTTTCACAGCAACGCCGATGAGAGCGATAGGTGCTAGCGGATTTTATAGTGCGACGCTGCGTACAGACCCCAATGATCTGCGTGCCATCGAATACTATATTCAAGCTCGAGACACCTCCGGAAATCGTACCGTGAGTGGCTTCGCTTTTGACCCGTACGTGCGTAAGCTATCGGCGACAAGTGTAGCGCAAGAACAAGCGACAGCGGAACAGGGTCCGCAATCTACTGCTGAACAATCTTTGCAAGCCACATCGACGCCTTTCTATAAAAAACGTTGGGTACAGATTGCCTTTGGGATTGTTGCCGCTGGGGTAATTGCCAGCTCGCTGAACAGCGATGGCAGTGACACACGTATTGCCCCCGTTAACTTTACATTGGAGTAAAGCATGAAACCCTTACTGTCTTTAAGTGTGGTCTTGGCAGGAGCTCTGCTGGGCGCCTGCTCCAGTGACGATACCACCACTTTTCTGGACGTCCAGAACGATGCCATTAATCTGACATTGCCCGAACTGCTGATTGATGCCAGCGATGATGGCCTGTTTGACGATTCGCTCAGGCCTGTAGTCACACTCTCAAACGGCGTGACAGTTAGCATCAATCAAGGTGTTGGAAACCAATTTTCTGGCAGTGTCAATTTGCCAGCCAATGCCTCGTATGAAGTCACCGTCACATGGGTTGAAACCTTCCAGCAACTCACCTTCCCGCTGGCCAGTCGCATCGCAACGATAGAGGTGGCAGCAGACGGCACCGCTGTAGAGGTGCAGAATGGTTTGGATACGTCCTACCTGTTCGACTTCGATTTTGATGGAGACGGACTTTCCAATTTTGATGAACGCACTGACAACGACCCTGACACAGACCCCCTAAGGTTTGATTGAAGCCGAATACCTAATCAGAACTTGCTATCAGCATGGATTTGATCGATCGCAGATTTTGACTCTCGGCTAGCAACACTGGATTTATTCCGTTACTGTCAGTGATCCGCGTGTTAGCTCCCGCTCTAATTAACGATCGAACCAGGCGTTGTTGTCCACGTTGTACAGCTGCAAATAATGCAGTTCGGCCCAACAAGTCCTGAGCGTTCAAATCTGCGCCCTTGGCGACCATCTGTAACGCCAAATGTTCGTAGCCTTTTTTCGTTGCCTCGATAACAGGGTATGAACCATTATTGGATTGATGATTAACATCCGCACCGGCATCAACAAGATATTTTGCCACTACAGGCTGCTCCATTGCGATTGCCATAGCCAGAGGACTACGACGCTCCTCATCGACAAAGTTAATATCGGCATCGGCGGCTATCAGCTGCCCAACAAGCTTCAACAATGATTCTTGCGGTGCTTCCAAAATAGCGTTAAGTATGATGCTTTTATCTAATTTACCCTCGAGATTCTGGTGACGCACCAATTCTCTTAGCACCGCGTAACAGCCAGAACTCACTGCGACATCGATGGGGATTTTTCCTGCGTAAGGCAAGGTTACGTCAAGGTCGCTGTGCTCTTCCAGAATTTTAGTCACAGCCTTTGTATCGCATTCTTGTATCTGAGCTGCAAAATGCGCTTGAGTGGCAATCTGGAAACTTGGCTTGCTTTCTAGGTGCTCTCTTAGTGCCAAAGCACACGCAGGCGGGCGTATGAATTCAACCAACCGTTTTTCGTCAATCATTTCCGGAGAGCCTAATTCACCCTCATTGGACAGCATGGAACTGAGCCGCTGCACATGACAGCTTTCGATGGCTCCCATATATTCAACATATAGACGCTGCAAACGAGTGTTCTCAGCTTCTTCATCAACAGCCGCTTCTAATGCAATTGAAGTAACACCTGAAAAGTGTGGATTGAAGCGCGCTGACACCATTAGGACAAACTGCTGACCACCGAGTCGTTGGTCAGTTATCACGGCATGATCGACAGCACTAAGACCACGATAATCTGTTTGGGTCACCGATGCTCCCTCACTGAGTAACAGCGAGACTATCTCGGGATGATTGCTGGTAATGGCGACCATCAATGGGGTACGGCGCTCGGAACTGATAGCTGAATTATCAACATCAGCACCACCTGCTATCAGTTGGCCAACGATCTCCGTGTTACCCATTTTGGCAGCTAGCATCAAAGGGGTATTGCCTTGAACAATCGTGTTGGGGCTAACACTGCCAGCCAACAGCGATTGCACCTGTGCCACATCTTTATTGGCAATCGCATTCATCAACTTGCTTGCGTCAGTCGCAGGTTGATGCGCGCAAGAGGGTTGCAGTTTTGCAAGCACCAAGGGATTAATGGAGTCACTGGTACAGGTCCAGTTGAGAAGCCCGCTCACCCGACTCACCGATGGCGTGTACGTCATCGCTTGCTCGCCCCGTCTGTCGTTAAAATCTACCTGCAGCACGCCCCCTCTGTTAACCGTTATTCGCTTGACGCTGACGCCAAAAAGGCTCTTTGGCGGTGGTAGTCCCACGCTTTTGTTATCGCTTGGCATGATGCCTTCACGAACGAAGTGGTCGGCCACACGCAGTTTCACGTGTGTAGACAAGGTGAAGCCCTCTGACAGCATCGCAGCCTTGACCAATAGCCCGCGCGTATGCCAGCTGTTATAGCCACCTATCGCAGCACCTATCATGGCAAGTAATATGATCAGCAGTTTCACGCAACTCTCGACAAAATCATGACACGGGCACAAACCCTCAGGGTATCTATTGCGTATCGACAGAAGAAGCCCCACCCTTAGGACTATGGTCAACAAATTGCAGAATTTTCAGGAGCGAATTTAAACAATCATGAATATGCCCGTCAGCCACCCAGCATTCGTTCACGTCCGCAGCGAACATATTCAATCATTGGACATTGAGCTTCACGAGTACCGCCATAGTGTCACCGGCACCTCTCATATTCACTTAGCCGCTAATAACCCAGAGAACGTATTCCTCGTCGGTTTACGCACAGTGCCCACGGATTCCACCGGAGTGGCTCATATCCTCGAACACACCGTTCTGTGTGGTAGTGAGAAGTACCCGGTCCGTGACCCATTTTTCATGATGATCAGACGCTCACTGAATACATTCATGAACGCATTTACCTCAAGCGACTGGACCGCCTACCCTTTCGCCAGCCAGAACGAAAAAGATTTTTTCAACTTGCTGGATGTCTACCTAGACGCTGTATTTTTCTCCAGGCTGCACGAACTTGATTTTGCTCAGGAAGGCCATCGTGTCGAGTTTGAGACGGCAGACGATCCGTCTAGCGATTTGGTTTTCAAGGGAGTGGTGTTTAATGAAATGAAGGGGGCCATGAGCGCACCAACCAGTGCTCTTTGGCAAACCCTAAGCAAGCATCTGTTTCAAAACAGCACGTATCACTTTAATAGCGGTGGTGATCCTGAAGATATCCCTGATCTGAGCTACCAGCAGCTAAAGGACTTCTACGACACTCATTATCACCCATCCAATGCCGTTTTCATGACCTACGGCAATCTTGCGCCAGATGTGTTGCAAGCGCGCTTTGAAGATCAGGTACTAAATCGATTCACGAAGCTTGACCGATCAATAAGTGTCGAGCCTGCAAAGCGCTACCATTCACCGGTTCGCGTGCAGGAGCATTATTCAACACGAGAGGCTGACACCACAAACAAAACGCATATTGTCACAGGCTGGCTACTTGGCGAAAGCATCAATCTGGACGAACGTTTGCGAGCAAACCTGCTCTCCAGTGTTTTGCTCTCCAACAGTGCGTCCCCACTCATGAAAGCACTCGAGCAAAGTGACCTCGGAAATTCTCCTTCTCCTATGTGTGGTGTTGAAGATAGCAACAGAGAAATGGTTTTCGTTTGTGGCTTGGATGGCTCTAATCCCGAACACACAGTGGCTGGAGAGAAACTCATTCTCGACACTCTTGAAGCTGTTGCCAGCAATGGTGTTCCACAGGAGGAAGTTGACGCGATGCTTCATCAGCTTGAAATGAGCCAACGCGAAATCAGAGGCGACGGCATGCCATTTGGTCTGCAACTTGTACTCAGTGGTTTATCTACAGCGATGCATCGAGGTGACACACTGGCCTCTATTGATCTGGACCCTGCCCTACAGAGACTGCGTGAAGATGCGCAAGACCGTGATTTCATTCCTAATCTGATACGCACTCTGCTGCTTGATAATCCACATCGCGTCACGCTGACTCTTGCACCGGATACGCAGATTAGCGAGCGACGAGATATTGCCGAGAAAGCACGACTGGCAATGATGAAATCAACCCTCAATGAATCACAGGCAAAAGAAATTGTTGATCACGCTCAGGCTCTTGCGATGCGACAAACACAGGAAGACGATCCAGAAATTCTTCCCAAAGTGACGCTTGCCGATGTGCCCGCTGATATGCATATTCCCGAAAGCACATCGGGCTTGATTAACGACGCGCCGGCCACTTTGTATGCACAAGGCACTAACGGTCTGGTGTACCAACATGTCATTGTTGAGCTACCTGACATGGAGAAAGAGTTGCAGCAGTTGCTGCCGATGTACACCAATTTTATTGGCGAGTTAGGTTCTGGTGGGCGTGACTACCTGGAGACACAGTCGCTGCAAGCAGCGGCGACTGGAGGCGTAGGTGCGTACACGTTGCAACGTGGAGCTATTGACGATGTGCAATCTGTATCAGGATTTCTTGTTGTTTCTGGAAAAGCCTTACTACGCAACACGGATACTTTGTCCCAGTTGATGCTCGATACGCTATCCGACGTCCGCTTTGACGAGGTGTCCCGTATCCGCGAGCTTATCGCACAGGTGCGCGCTAGTCGTGAACAGCGTATTACTGGGAGCGGCCATGTGTTGGCTATGCTCGCCGCTTGTAGTGGTATGAGCCCGACCGCTCGCTTATCGCACGAACTGAACGGACTCGCTGGCATAAAGTCGCTTAAGGCGCTGGACGACTCATTAGATGACAAGCAAGTGCTGAAAGAACTTGCTGAAAAGTTTTCTGCCATTCACGACATCCTGAAAACTGCGCCTAGACAATTTATGGTGGTGGCGGAGCAAGATAATCTGGAGCAGTGTAAGAGTAGTCTGTCGGTCAAGTTTGGCGCCGCACCTGTTGTGCAATCGATGAAGGCGTTCTCTCCAGAGCCTGTACGCGAGCAGGCTCGACAAATCTGGACAACCAGCACCGATGTTAACTTCAGTGCTCGGGCGTATCCGACAGTGCCAAGTTCTCATGACGATACGGCTGCTTTGACCGTCCTAGGTTCGTTTTTGAGAAACGGCTTCCTGCATCGGGCGATTCGAGAAACCGGGGGTGCCTACGGAGGCGGAGCCTCGCATGATTCAGACACAGCTTCATTCCGTTTTTATAGCTATCGTGATCCGCGCTTGAGTGAGACGTTGTCAGACTTCGACGCTTCAATTGAGTGGCTGAAAGAGACAAAGCACAATGAACGCGAGCTTGAGGAAGCTGTTTTGAGCGTCGTAAGCTCAATCGATAAGCCTGGCTCACCAGCGGGTGAAGCTCGTAGCTCCTTTCAAGCTGAGCTGTTTGACAGGACTCGGGAAAAACGACGTGCGTTCCGTCAAAGAATATTGAATGTCAGTCTTGAAGACTTGAAACGGGTGGGAAACACATACTTTGATCCGGATCATGCAAGCACCGGAGTTGTTACCAATGAAACAACTGCCAACGAGCAAAGTATCAAATCGTTGGGCTTGAATCTACACAGTTTGTAACCGAGAAGCCCTGGCCCAAAGGTCAGGGCATTTCGTCTTATGAATCTACTTCAGTTTTTTCATCAACGGCAGCCTCGGCCTCAGCCTCTGGTTCACCGTCTTGAATACGTTGGTAGATCTCTTCTCTGTGAACACTAACATCAGGCGGCGCGTTTATTCCGATGCGCACCTGCTTACCCTTGACACTGAGAATGGTGATGGTTACCTCATCTCCTATCACAATTGATTCGTCAGTCCTTCTGCTCAGAATCAACATTTAAATACCCCCTAGTAAAACTTACGACGTTGAAAAGCGAGAGCACTTCCTAGTGCTAACACTTGGTATTTCGGCGATCTAAAAATGAGTACAAACACCATCGTGGTGCGTGTGTTCATTCAGATGATCACCTATAACCTGAATAGTATGCAGCAAAAAACACTGCGGATCACCCAGTAGTTTTGTCAGTTGCGACAACAAGCTAACTTTTGATTCATTTTTTTTCGTCAACAAAAACAACGCATTACGATAACAATGTGAGCTGGTTAACGAATAATAAGAAAACAATGGTACACATCCACGATATTGCTACAGTTTTCAACGCGACGAACGCTATTTGCTGAAGTTAAACCCACTTTAGTTAAATTATTCAGTCACATATCATGAAAACTACTGCAACAAAAAAATCAGTTACACGTAAAAAACCCACTAGTGCAACTGTTAGCACTACTGGAAAAAAGTCATCTGCTGGAAAGGCCAGCGTTAAGACTAAGCGCGCAACCTCTCCAGCAAAAACATCCAAATCTGCTACAGCTAAAAAAGCCGCTCCTGCCAAACCGGCTCGTAAAGCACCTGCAGCTAAAAAAGCCGCTCCTGCCAAACCGGCTCGTAAAGCACCTGCAGCTAAAAAAGCCGCTCCTGCCAAACCAGCTCGTAAAGCACCTGCAGCTAAAAAAGCCGCTCCTGCTAAGCCGGCCCGAAAAGCACCTGCTGCTAAAAAAGCCGCTCCTGCTAAGCCTGCTCGTAAAGCGTCTACAGCTAAGAAACCTGCAGTTGCGAAAAAGAAATCTGTTACAAAAAAACCTGCGATTAAACGCACTCGCAAGGCTAGCTAAACCGGACGTGAGAATCGGCAAGGTGAAATACTGAATCCTTGCCGATTCATGTCCAAAACTTTGTTAAACATCCTACAAGATCCGGCAAATTCTTCGGCCTTCTCAGGTTCCACGTATCTGGGAACAATCGTGTGTATCGAGATTCACTAAAACGCGAATCGACTAGCAACACAAATCCTTTATCGTCATCATCGCGAATGACTCGACCAGCCGTTTGCAATACTCGTGTAAATGCTGGGTAGACGTATGCCATGTCAAAACCGTCACGCCCCAAGCGGCGATGCTCCTCCGAGATGAGTTCTGTTTGATCTGTCTTTGCGGGCAATCCAGTACCCACAATGATGACACCAATCAGAAGATCCCCTTTGTAATCTATTCCTTCTCCAAACACTCCTCCTGCTATTGCAAAACCAACTCTATGACCGCTCTGCTCCATAGACTTAAGTAACCCCTGTTGCTCAAACTTGCTCTGCTCGCGTGTCTGGCTCCATGTATCGCAATCAGGATAGGTGGCCACGTATAGCTGGTGCACCTTTTCGAGGTAACTGTAGGAGGGTAAAAAAACTAAATAGTTCCCAACTTTGAGTTCTGTACTTTTTTTAATCAGTAGGATGAGGTCGAGTACAGATGCGTCTCGCCGGCGATATCGGGTATCTACCCAATTAACTAGACAATGCACGCAGTTTTCGACAGCGAAAGGTGATGCCAGTTGCTGGCAAGCTACCTTTTCATCAAAGCCTAGCGAATCACGGTAAAACCAGGTCGGTCGCAACGTTGCTGAAAATGCAACAGATGCCTTGAACTGAGCATAAGCACTGGCCAGTTCATCCGAGGCATCGAGGCAAAACAGACAAATTTCTATTTGCATCGTTGCCTTGACAATGCAACGGTGCTTGTCAGAAAACAGATCACTGACTACTGCATAGCGAAGTAAATCACGCCATAGCTTTTGCGAGCAATCACCCAGAAGCTCAGGGCTAGGTTGCGACATGGTGACGCTAAATTGTTCGAGAACCGCAACAACAGTTTTTGCAAGTCCTTTCGGCTGCTCAAGTGATACATGCGAGCCTGATTCACAAGTTTTAGAGACTATTAGCAACTTGCGCGACAGCTTGGAGATTTCACGCTCTAGCAACGTATGGTTCTGTTTGCACTCCTTGGCAGCTCTAATGCATTGGTCACGCGTCAACGTTGCAGAATACATACTCCGAGCTCGTTCAACCAGATTATGCGCCTCGTCAATCAGTACCACTGTATTTTTCCCTGTGTTGGCAAAATGCGCCAGTCGGACAAGGGGGTCGAACACATAATTGAAATCTGCTATTACAACATGCACCCATGGCAATAACTGACGACTTAGCTCATAGGGACACAGTTGATGAGCCCACGCAATATCATCCAAAACAACGTTGTCAATAACACCCAGTTGTATGAGTTCATTACGTGCCGCTGGAAGACGATCATAAAAACCTAAAGTCATTGGACACCTGCCAGCCTCATCTAGCTCACAGCGGCCATTACGGCAAAAACAGGCGGTGTCCTTGGCACGTAGCTGCAAGACTGTGGAATCGAGACCACAATCACGCATTGTAAGCATGGCTTTTTCAGCACTAAGCCGTCCCGCAACCTTTGCGGTGAGATAGACAATTTGCCAAACGTCGCTATTGCCATCGTTATTGCCTGCGGCAGCGCCCATTGCCATTGACTTTATAGCCGGATACAACGAACTCATGGTTTTACCTACACCCGTCGGCGCCTCACACAGTAGCGCCCTGGCGTCGCGGCTAGCACGATACACCGCAGCAGCCATATCATGTTGGCCATCACGAAAGCTTTGGAACGGAAAATTCAGAGTGCCAGCAGTCTCAACCAAGCTACCGCGCAAACGTTGTATTTGCTTCATCCACAATGCGTAGCTGGCCAATGATTGCAGTGCATGCTGCTCTAGCTCGGATATAGAGACACGGCGAATTTCACTGTATTCAGAGTTATCGCGAATGTTAAAATGGATAAGTTCCAACACAAGTTCATGCATCCTTTCAGGCATATCGTCTAGCTGTTGCCAGTAGAGATAACCATAGAAATACAACTGGGCCCATTGCACTGTTTTTTTTGATGTCGGCACCTTATCTGCGGGTACTAGTGTTGTCTTAATTTCTGCCAACAACTGCGCGGCTTCGTTAACAAGATCGATACGACCAGACAATAGAAATTGGCAATCCTCTATAACGTACGTATTGCTTACCGTGAGTTCAGAGATCCAGCAATCATGGCGTGTCGATGTGTCTTTGCGGCTCTTTTGAACTCGCTTATGCGCTCTTATTCCATCCTTGGCTGTTGGCCCTGCGGTACCTTCCGGGAGTAGATCGCCCGCCCTGCAAACAAACTCCGCAAGCTGGGTAACTGACAGCTTTATGTTCAGCATGTAGCTGCTATTGCACGATAACTGATATGCACCACGCGACACGCTATTGCGTGTTGAGCGAAGTATTTCATCCACCGACGCTGGTTTTCTTGCAGAGTATCGCCCGGCCCTTTAATTTCGATAAATTCATAACCTCCTGAATTGGGAAAATACACAAGATCAGGAAAGCCGTTTGTATTGTCTCGAGTACTCAGCAAAATTCGATCGAACATGGCCTGCCAGTGTGATAGGGGAATCCGCTCTAAAGCTAGCTCCAACAGCTCAACTGTTAAACCCTGCCAGCGTACCAAGGGATTCTGCTTTCCATAATGCTGATTGAACGAACACTCAATACGTGATCGAAATTTTTGTAGACAACTAAGCTCCTTGAACCGCTCCTCGAAAAGCGCTTGGCGTTGTTCGTAAAATTCAGGCTGATAAAAATCAGCAGGTGCGCGCTGAAATGGATTGAAAAAAGCTCCTGGCACTGGATGGAACACGATATCCCAGATGAACAACCCGAGAACACCGTTGACCAGAGTATTTTCAGTATTGAAGCACTCTCCATTTACCGCAAAAAACAGCCGTGCTTGCTCCTCAACACGAATGCCTTGATGTGCCAGCACAAGCTTGGTGGTAACCGGCTTGAAAACGGTCGGCTTTTTGAAGGGTATCCCCAGCGTTTTTTTACACTGTATGCTTAAACGTTGTCCTACCAGCAACTCAGCTTCATTGTAAGCGTTGGTCACGATAGACTGCGCAATTTTATGAGCTTGATCCCAGGACGACTCTTTTATTAACCTACGGATTCGTCGTTCACGGGCGGGCGGTGTTGTACAAGCCTCGTACAACAACATAGCGTTCTCATAGTGCCCTAGTCGTTCTAACTGACGAGCAATAGTAATACGTAGTCTGTCTGTACGACGTAGCAGAGTTCTATCACCACTGATGGGATCGGGCACGGTAAGGCTGAAATTGTAAAGCTCATTTGCACACTGCTGGCTTACGGTTTCATAAACGGCTTGGCATTCAAAATATCGCCAATGCGCATCAATTTGCGCACGTGAGGTAAAGGCTCTAGCCGAGGGTTCAATGGAGTAGTCCGCGTAAGTTAAAGTGCCTAGTTGGCTGACAATAAATTCGCTACTATCTTGATAAAGATTGCCGAAAAAACACAACTGCATCAGCATCCAGTGAGCATGGCCATCTACACAGATCCAGTGATCCTGGCTCTGCAGCAACTGAGTAAAGCGAGCCTTTATGCTCTCATCACTGTCTTCAATATATTGCACCAACTTTGGTCGCGATAATGAGCGTAGCTCATTCAGATCCAACAGTTTTAACAGCTCAGGTTTGGTAAATGCAGCGAGTAGTGGTGCCAAACTGATCGGTGGCTCACAACAGACCAAACCATGTTTACTTAGCTCAGCCGCTGCCAGTTGCAGATCCTCAATATCAGAGTAATCTAGGCGGCTTACACGGAATATTGATCCCTTGCGGCCTAGAAGTCGAATATATAAGCGTTGGGCCGGTTCTTGTGACGAACCGATGGCTCGGTACCACAGCTTTTCCTCGTTTGTTAGTAAGTCACTGTAAAGGCTGGTAACGTGACTGACGAGGGTGTGAAAATTGTTCACGTAGTAGTCGTCTTGCAACGTTGATTTGTCAGACTCTGCACTCATCAGGTTAACCGGCTATAAACTCGAGACCACACTGCATGATTAATTCACGTCGCCAACTTGTAAAACTTGCCTTGGCAGGCACTGTAGTGGGTGTAACCGCAGCTACAGCATCGCGTAAAATCCTAGCTGATAATGATGCCTGTAATAGCTTGCTGAGTCACGCATTTCGTCCACTCATGGGATCTCAGCACGCAGCTTTATGCGACAAATACGCGAACAAAGTGCTGCTGATAGTCAATACAGCCAGCAAATGCGGATTCACTCCCCAGTTTGAGCAACTAGAAACTCTAAATCAACGCTACTCCGAGAAGGGTTTTCAAGTTCTGGGATTCCCGTCTGGTGATTTTCGGCAAGAACTGGAAACAGAGGAGCAAGTTGCTCACTTCTGCGAACTAAACTATGGCGTGACGTTTCCGATGTTCGAAAAAATCCATGTAACCGGCGACCGGGCTCACCCGTTTTATCAACAACTCGCGCAAGCAACTGGCAGCTACCCGAATTGGAACTTTAACAAATATCTGATTAGCAGGAACGGCGATGCAATCAAGTACTACGGTTCTGGTACCGAGCCCTTGAGCCGTGAGCTTGTTAGTGACATAGAAGCTATACTTTAGAAAAAGGTTGCCTATGTCTGCAGATTCTCATTCGATTCCTACCCCAGCACTATTTCTTGGCTTAGGTGGCCTATTACCGTTCATCAGCACGGCCGTTCTCCTCTGGGTTTCAGTGCCGCTTGATGTTCTCCCACCATGGTTAGTTAGAGAACGCAGCGTGCAGGAGCTCGCAACGGCGGCTTTGAGTGCTTATGGAGCCGTTATTCTCAGTTTTTTAGGCGGTGTTCGCTGGGGTAACATCCTATTCGACCAAGAGAGACTGACTCGCTGGACGCCTCTTGCACTGAGCGTTATACCGAGCTTGATTGCTTGGGTATCTTTGCTGCTTGATGCAATTGCGATGCTCATATTGCTAGCCGTGGCGTTTTGCCTGCAACTCATCGTAGACACGTTGGCAACTTATCGGGGGGAATTACCGCATTGGTTTCTGCGATTGCGAAGAATACTTACGGCAGGTGCTGTCATTAGTCTGCAAGTTGGGCTGCTAGGGCTTAGCGTAACCTAATCGCGCTAATGATCTTGCCGAGTGGTATTCGTCCAAACCACTAATAGCAACCGCATTGGCAGCATTCAGATCGAGTTGCCCATCGTCACCTATGAGTGCATCCTCGATGTGCAACTCCACGATTTCGCCAACCACAAGTACAGTATCGTTGACAGCCAATGTTTGTGTTTCAACCAACTTCAATCCGGTTTTTACAGGACTTTGCGCCACATACGGCGCCTTACATGTGTCCGAATATTCTTCGTCTAGCCCTATCGCTGTGAACTCTGACTGCTCTCGAGGGTAGCGCGCTGAGCTCTGATGAGCTTGTTGATAGATATCACGAGTCACCATATTCAACGTGTATTCGCCTTGTTCAATAATATTTTCGAGAGAATGTCTGGGCACCGAATGGGGGCGGAACAATACGCCAACCAGCGGGGGGTTTGCACCGATGTGGAATACCGAAGTCATCAGTGCCAGATTGGACTGCCCTTGGGCATTAACAGTACCTAAAAGGTTGGCACTTTTGTAACCCGCTAGACTATTAATCAGATTAGCCCGATTGCGCTTCTCTATTTGATCAATGGCAGCTCGGTCGAAACATGTGCTCATGAACTCATTTACTCGCAGGCGTTAGAGATAAGCGATATGCTTTTCATATTCATCATACGCGCGTTTCCATGCGCCTTGATCCAGATGCTTTATGTTTAACAACGTAGGCAGCAGTTGCTGTGAAAAATCTTCACTGCTCTCTCGAGGCAACAGAGAAGGTAGATGATCTATTGCGATCAAATCAAGCGATGGATTTTCCGAGCTGGACTGCATGATGGTGTGAGATGGCTTATCCATCGACGTGCATTGCGAATAGATGGGCAATGGGTTGTGCTTGCCAAAAGGATCACAGCTGACATCACTAATAACTTGTAATTTACGTTGTGGCTGCTGCAAATGCTCGATGGAAGTGAACGATGGCAACGCGCTATTGATAAAAACACAATTGACCAAAATATCGTGCTCTCTCACCGCATCGAACGGCCCTCCTTCAGCAGTTTCCGTTTGGTCCCAACGAGTTACTGACAGCTCACAACGTTCAAATAATTCAACAGCGCCAGAGCCGCATCGGCCCAGTGCGCCAATGACCAAGTTGTCAGGCTTGTGCGCAACAGTTGCCAACGATGTTTTTACGGTACTCAGGAGCGCCTCTTTAGTGGGCCACGACGACAATTCGGGCAGAGTCAGTTTGTTTTGCTTGTCGCACCACGCGATAACAGCGACTGCGGCTCCGACAAAACCTGCCCAGTAGCCAAAGGCGGCAACACGTTTTTGTTGATCGTCGGTCAGGTATTCAAGGTCATAGAGCGCGCCGCCAGCTTGAACAAACTGCGAGAGCACTTCTCGCCAACCTTGTTGCTCTTTAAACACATGCGCAAAGTGCACATGGCGGCGATTAAACGGGCCGTCATGAGGCTCAAGCTCTTTGAGTCCAAGAATAATGGCGTCACTTGGCGCAGTGTGCCAAGCACCCGCATCAACCAATTGGCAGCCAATGGTGCCGTATTCGTTGTTATTAAAGATACGCTGCTCACAACGTTCAACAACCACCTCGTAACCGCAAGCCAGAAGCTGGGCTGCCGAGTGAGGTGTAAGCAGGGTACGTCGCTCAAATGCTTTGGTTTCTGCACGCAACCACAGCAGTGGCAATTTAGTGTTCAAAGACCAGCAGTAGGGTTATTGAAACGGATAAGTAATACTGAGCGCACCAAAGGTATCTCGGCTTGAGGAGATTGTCGTTCTGGGGCTTGCTGAGGTAAGTTGAAAAACATACGACAAATTCTTTCCTTTCCAGACTACACCTGTGGATACCTGGTCTTGAACGTGATCCAAGGGGACAGAATGGCTATCAGTAAATGTGTTGCCATCGATCAAAACATCATTGGCCACGTAGCCGATACGCGCGCCAAGATAAACATAGAAGTCGCGCCTATTAGCCGTTGCCAGAGAGTTTACCTGCCGATCAGATTGCAATGAGAACGTGGAGTGCGAGTATTCCATATTGGATCCCCAGCGGATCGCCATGCCCAAATTGAGATCAGACATGATGGTACCAGCACCCGCCAAACCCAAGCCCAGCACATCAAAACCACGCCGCTCACCGTAATTTGTAAACAGTTTTTTTACACGCAATGCTTCTACCCGAAAGACTAGCTCGTTTTCCAGTTGGTTGTCCCAACCTCTAGGCTCATCAGCACCGATAATTTTATGCACCGTTTTTTGTGATTGTTCACCGAGCGTTACTGGCCCGATGGCCCCAATCCACACTGACAACTGATCCGATGTGTTTTTGTCCCATGAGGACAGCGTGCTTTGCAAAGCTAGAAATCCCGCATAAGGAACGTCGTCTTCCTGCAGCTCTGAAACGGTTATCTCCTCTGGTGTTTGCATTCGCTGAAAAAACATATGTGCCACATTGCGCACCTTGCCAGGAGTAGTTTGAATGTACGTGTTCTTTGTGAGAAAGTTGAGATAACCAAACAGATTTTCATCGTTAAACTCAAGGAACGGCCCTTTGGTATAGGTCAGGCCAACGCCGTTGGTATAGCCCGCATCATCACCGACGAACAGGTCATTCTGTAAGGTGAATGTGAGAAAACTCTGGGGCTTAACGTTAGCAATATTCCACTCTAACGAACTTGGATCTGCTGATGGGCTGGATTGTGCCCATGCACCGTGGATGCCAGCAAGCATTGTCAAACTCAGACAGGCACAGGCGATGAATCGCCGCCTATAGCGATAGTCACAACGGTTGCACAGAGGTGCTTGACTTGTCATATTACTCTCAAAAACTCTATCGCCACACGCTGCTGCGACACACTTCGGCGAGTATAGCTCAGCCCTTTGTCAAGGCAAGCTTAACTAACAGTTTCGCTAGGGTACTATGACCTAGCGTTGCTGGTATGAATGCGAATGCACGAATCATTCAGTTGCTCAGCATGTGCTTTTGATTCAACACGACCCACAAGAGCGGCGCTGATATACCCAGCCTCTGACAAGGCCTCAAGACAGACCTTAGAAGCATCCAAAGGAACCACAGCGACCAAGCCACCACTGGTTTGCGGATCAAACAATAAATCTAGAGTGGCCGCTGTCAATCCATCATCAGCCGTGTCTGCAACATCTAGCTGTGGCAACGCAGACCTGTTTGGCTCCCAAAGAGAGCTACGAATACCCAGCAGAGACAATGCAAGTGCGCCGTCGAACATGGGTATTTGAGTAAGATCAAGCTGTGCCTCTAGCTCAATTGCATCGAGAATTTTTTGCAAATGTCCTAGCAATCCAAAGCCTGTAACGTCTGTCATAACGGTACACCCATGCTGTCGTAGGATGTTGGCAGCTGACCGATTGCTCTGCAACATGCTATTGATTACTGCATTAACATTGACGCCGTGAGCAAAGCCTTGCATCAAACCCGCGAAAACCGTGCCAACCCCAATAGCCTTAGTTAGTATGATGGCATCACCTGCAGCAACGCTATGTCCAGTCTCTACAACAGAACTGTCTGTATCCATAGTTGCATTAATGCACAACCCTACCGCCATATCTGCCCCTTGTGTCGTATGCCCTCCAATCAATGCACACGATTCTTCATCAAGAGCACTCAACACACCCTGCATTGTCAGGCGTAAATCGCGTTCGACAATGGCATCTGCAGATTCTGGCAAGGTTATGAGGACTTGCGCTGAATGTACAGTGGCATCGAGTGTGAATACATCGCTCATAGCATGCAACGCAGCAATCCGGCCCAATATATAGGGATCATCAACAATAGCGTTTATTTGATCCACTGATTGCACCAGTCGCGATGTAGGTAAATCAACAATGGCGGTATCACCGGCAGCCGAATATGAAGAACGATTATCAGGTAGTGCCTCTGGCAGCAGCTCCTCCAGCACTTGTTCCAAAATATTACCCCCTACTTTTGCACCACAACCTCTACACCTGACAGACGTTGTACTGCTTGCCAAGGCGTTGGGCAATTTGTTCAAGGATTCGTTCATGGCAAGCTTTGGAAGGTCAACAAACTGGTTCATGAATTTCTGATCAATATGATTCTTCCATCGCCAAACCCAATTACCCTGCACGACAGCTGGCCCACGATTAGCTATGCCATGCTGAGGCCCTGTTGCCATCAAGCTTAAAAAATCAGACTGTGGGACGTAGGGCTTTAAAGGAGTATCGAGCAAATAGCGTCGCAAGTTTTCAAACAACACTGGTGCCTGGCGAACAGCAAAAACACCTGCTTTAGCATTCGGCGTTTTCACTTGGGTGCCGATATCGCCAGTCGCAAAAACAAAGTCGTGAGAGGTGCTTTGCAGATGAGCGTTGGTCGCAACAAAGCCCCTCTTATCGACATCCAGACCAGCGGCGTTTGGCCAATCTGGACCAGTAGCCGCGGTACACCAGATAATTTCATCTAAGACAGCTTCACGGCCATCGGCAGCAATCAGTCTTCCTTGATCTACCTTGACCACATCGAAACCACGAACAATTTCAATGTTTGCATCGCGAGCCGCTTGTTCAGCCAGCTCGCCAACGTTGGCTGGTCGCCCGCCTATACTGTCGTTTCCTCGAATAAACCAATAACAACGGGCAGTGGTAGATTGCAAACGATGGCGTATGGCGGTAATCAATTCAAAACCTCCCGCGCCTGATCCTACTACTCCAATTGACACAGGCTTAGCCGATGAATGATCTTCGGCCCTTTGTAGGCGAAGTTGTAGTTGTTCCCAACGCGCATTGAAGCCGCTCACAGGTTTCACGGGCGTCACATGCTCTGCACAGCCTGGCACGGACAAATCAGGTGTTGAACCTGTATCAAGCGACAGCACATCAAAGCCCAAAGGTGGCCTGTCGTCGAACTGCACCTCTTTAGCGTTTAAGTCAATTCCAACAATAGTGTTTTCAATGAAACGAATACCCGCCCATTGGCACAGTTTTAATAAGTCGATATGAATTTGATCGAAACTATAATGCCCGGCAATTAATCCAGGCAGCATACCTGAGTAAGGTGTTTGCCGCGAAGTGGACACTAATGTGAGCCGCACGCCAGGCAATGGGCGCATAGCCCAGCGTCTCAGTACTAGAGCGTGGCTATGGCCACCACCGACAAAGCAGATATCTCTAACAATAGGCGTACTGTTCAATGATGCTTTTCCAATATTTGTTCAGCGGTACCTGTAAAAACCACACGATCCAGCTTTTGGTTCAATTGATAATCGTACATGGGGTCGTAGTAGTCGCTAAGCAGCTTTTCAATGAACCCACTGTAGCCTTCGGTATTGTTGTTCAAACGGTGTTCTTTGAGGGCGTCGTCTAGTAGCCCAAGTGCTTGATGATAATTTTCACCACCAAAACGTCTTTGAATACGCGCTAGACTGCCTCGGTGATGCTCAGCATAAGCTTCAAAACCTTCATCAGGCCCTAATTGAACCTGATATTGCTCTAGTAGATCGGTGACATAGTCACCAAAGCAATTGTTTACACGCTGCGACATATCGCATTCAAGACTGTAGATGGGTGCAGTGGCCATAGCGTTTCGCAATGTATCTGGCAAGCACACTCGGCCTATTAAACGAGCTTCATCTTCTAGAAAAACACGCGTATTACCTTGCTCTTCCAAGCGCATAAGCTCTATAGCTGCGGCATTTTCAAAATCTATATTGCTGGGTTGCTCAACAGGCAGTGAACCAAAACTTGATCCCCTATGTCTAGCTAGACCTTCTAGATCTACAGTGGAAGCTAGTTGATTGAGGAGCAATGTCTTTCCATTACCAGTACGGCCACCAATTAACACAAACGACATGGCAGAACAAAGGCGTTCCATTTCATGAATAAGGTACGTGCGCATGGCTTTGTAGCCACCTTCAATCAGAGTAATTTCCACCCCAACCTCTTTCAGCCAGTGTTGCACAATGCGCGAACGTAAACCACCACGAAAACAATACAAGTGCGCACCCGCATTAGTATGAATAAAACGTTGCCATTGCTCAACACGCGCAGCTTGAATGTGCTCTGGTACGAGTTCAGCACCTAAGGCGATGGCATTGTCTTGACCCTGCTCTTTGTAGCGAAGACCAACGAGATGTCGCTCTTCATCACTCATTAACGGCAAATTCACTGCATGCGGAAAGGCACCTTTGGCAAATTCGACCGGAGCGCGCACATCAAGTAACGGGATGCCCGACAAAAACAAGGCTCGAAAATCATTGAGCACCTTGTTAGGTTTTTGCGGTATTCCAGCTATGCGTTCGTCAAGTTTTGACACAGGAACTGGGCCTACCTATTGCTTGCTCAATAATTTTGTCATGGCATCGCTGGAGGGCAAAATACCTTTGCCTGCGTACTCGTGCAGTTTGTTGCGTGAATCATCAATATCAAGATTACGCAGCGACAGCTGACCAATGCGATCTAAAGGACTGAAGGCTTCATCTTCAACTACTTCCATGGACAGGTTTTCCGGCGCGTAGGTCAATGCGTCACTTTCCGTATTAAGCAGGGAGTAATCATCGCCTCGGCGCAGCTCCAGTGTGACCGTACCGCTAACACTTTGCCCTATCCACTTCTGTAAAGTGTCACGTAGCATGAGCGATTGTGGATCAAACCAGCGACCCTGGTAGAGTAGCTTACCTAGGCGTCTACCCAATGAATGATAGTTGTCTAGAGTGTCTTCATTGTGAATACCGTTAAGGAGTCTCTCGTAGCAGATGTGCAATAGAGCCATACCAGGCGCTTCGTAAATACCTCGGCTTTTCGCTTCTATTATTCGGTTCTCGATCTGGTCACACATCCCCAGACCATGACGACCACCAATAGTGTTCGCCTCTTTAAACAACGCAACAATGTTGTCGAAAGATTTGCCGTTTATAGCAACGGGCATGCCTGCTTCAAACGTGACGCTCACCTGTTCGGCAGCTATGGAAACTGAGCTATCCCAGAATTTAACGCCCATGATGGGCTCAACGATATGCATACCCCTATCAAGAAATTCCAGATCTTTAGCCTCATGGGTTGCGCCTAGAATGTTGGAGTCGGTGGAATACGCCTTCTCTTTGCTTGCACGGTACTCGAACCCGTTGGCATTGAGAAATTCACTCATCTCAGAGCGCCCACCTAGCTCCTTGACAAAGTCGGCATCAAGCCATGGCTTATAAATTCGCAAATTAGGATTGGTCATCAAACCGTAGCGATAAAAGCGTTCTATATCGTTGCCTTTGTAGGTGGAGCCATCTCCCCAGATATTGACATCGTCCTGTTGCATGGCACGCACCAGAATTGTTCCGGTTACAGCACGCCCTAAGGGTGTTGTGTTGTAGTAAGTTTTACCACCACTGACGATATGAAAAGCGCCACACATGATGGCTACCAGGCCTTCATTCACGAGCACTTCAGTGCAATCCACTGTGCGCGCTTCAACGGCACCGTATTCGCGGGCACGCCGTGCAATGTCGTCAAAGTCGTCTTCGTCTGGCTGGCCCAGATCTGCGGTATACGCGTAGGGCTGCGCACCTTTTTGCTTCATCCAGGCAATAGCCGCCGAAGTATCCAAACCACCAGAAAAAGCTATACCCACTTTTTGGTCAACCGGGAGCGACAACAGGATTTTGTTCATCAGGCAATACGTCTATAGGCTTTTGTAAGCCCACTAGTTTACCCTAGCGCACAGGTTTTATCGCTCTTTGACGAAAGGAGTACCTACGGCTTTAGGTGCGGTAGCCAGCCCGATAAAGCCTGCCAGCAGAACAACAGTTAAGACGTAAGGTAATGCCTGAATCGCCTGTACCGGCACTTCTCCGATCACTGGCAGCTCAACGCCCTGTAACCGGATGGCGACAGCATCCAGAAAACCGAACATTAAACACGCGAGCATGGCAGGTACAGGGCGCCATTTACCAAAAATCAGAGCCGCCAATGCAATATAGCCTTGTCCAGCGGTCATTTCACGCACAAACGAGGCATTTTGAGCCGTTGACAGGTAGGCTCCGGCGATACCTGACAGCGCACCGCAGATGGCGACTGCACTGTAGCGTAAACCGCTAACAGACAAGCCACCGGTATCTACAGCAAGTGGATTTTCACCCACGGCCCTTAACCGCAAACCGAACCGCGTGCGATAAACCACCAGCCATGTCAGTAGAACCACCAACCAGGCCATGTAGACAAGGATGTTGTGGCCACTGATCACATCCGCATAGAGCTGCCCTAGGAAAGGCACATCAGCTAGCGTTTTGGTGAAAGGTAGTTCAATCGGTGAAAACCGAGCGTCGCCGCTTAATGAAGGCGTTTGCCCACCTTGCCTGAACCAGGCTATGCCCAACACCACGGTTAGCCCTGAGGCCAAAATATTAATGGCCAAACCACTAACCACCTGATTACCACGATGTGTAATGCAGGCAAAGCCATGAACCATTGCTAGCACAACACCAACGGCCATTGCACACAGCAGCGCCAGCCACGCACTGCCCGTTACTGCCGCGACAGATCCTGCGGCAAAAGCTGCCGCCAGCATCTTGCCTTCAAGGCTGATATCGACAATACCCGAGCGTTCAGAAAACAAGCCCGCCATGGCAGCCAGAATTAACGGCGTGGAAACTCTCAGTGTGGCGTCCAGTATGCCGAACAAGCTTGTCAGCATTTCCATCAGACAGGCTCCACATCGTCGACAGATGTAAACTTAAGATAAACGTGAACCACCCATGGGCGAAGCATTAGCGCAAGAGCTCCAGAAAACAGAATAATCAGGCCTTGAATTGCCACTACCATCTCGCGCGTGATTTTCGGAATCTCAAACGCAAGCTCGGCTCCTCCCTGATAGAGAATCCCGAACAACAAGCTGGCCACGATAATACCCACAGGATGGTTACGCCCCATGAGAGACACGGCGATTCCGGTGAATCCATACCCTGCGGTAAAGTTAAGCAGTAGGCGGTGATGAACACCCATGATCTCGTTCACAGCAACAAAACCTGCAAGCGCACCGGACAAGCACATGGCGCTTATAATGATGGTTTTGGGTTGAATGCCTGCGTAGCGAGCAGCAGACTTACTGTAACCGGATGTGCGTAACTCATAACCCCATCGTGTGCGCCAGATGTAGATCCAGACGAACAAGCAACAGACTAACGCAAAAAATAATGAAACATTCAAAGGCGAGCGCGATACTTCAAAGCCGAACCTTGCCAGAAATTCGTGCATAAAAGGCAACCAGGCAGCTTCGTCAAACAAACGTGATTCTGGCGACATCTGGCCAGGTTTAATGAGTACATTCACTAACAGGTACACCATAATGGAGGCTGCTATGAAGTTGAACATGATGGTCGTAATAACGATGTGGCTGCCTCTGTGGGCTTGCAGCCACGCTGGTATAAAAGCCCACGCAGCACCAAACACACCGGCTGCAGCTATGCCCAGAGGGATAAGTAGCAGCGTTGGCAAATAGCTATCTAATGTCAGAAAGACAACGCCTACTCCCAAGCCCCCCATGTACGCCTGCCCCTCACCGCCAATATTAAAAAGATTGGCATGAAAGGCGACCGCAACCGCCAGGCCTGTGAAAATAAAGTTGGTGGTGTAATACAAGGTGTAGCCAATGGCTTCATCGTAGCCAAAAGCACCATTAATCATAATGCCTACAGCTTCAATCGGATTTACGCCGATCGCCAGCATGATAAACCCCGCACAAACCAGCGCCAACAGAATATTCAATATCGGGATAACGCCAATTTCAAGCCAGCCCGGCAGCGCAATATTGCTGGTGTTTATACTCACGCCGCTGCGTCCTTGTGGGCGTTGGCCATCATTAAACCCAATTGCGTTTTGTTGGCATCGGTGCCTGCCACTTCCGCCACGATAGCGCCTTCAAACATAACGATAATACGATCTGCCAACGCCATGATTTCGTCTAACTCGACTGACACGAGCAATACAGCACAGCCAATATCACGCATGTCGGCAATTTTTTCGTGAATGAGCTCAATGGCGCCAATATCGACACCTCGCGTGGGCTGCCCTACTAACAATACTTCAGGTGACTTATCCAGCTCACGCGCCAA
This sequence comes from Granulosicoccus sp., assembly GCA_023301725.1. GTDB lineage: Bacteria > Pseudomonadota > Gammaproteobacteria > Granulosicoccales > Granulosicoccaceae > Granulosicoccus. The sequence goes on from JALZUD010000050.1 coordinate 36,608, forward strand.
GATCAGTTTTTGCTGATTGCCACCTGAAAAAGATGCCGACTTCAGATGTGGATTGCCAGGGCGAACATCCAGGCCATGCATCAATTGCACGCAGACATTTTTGATGATATCCAAGCGCAAGAGGCCACGCAGATTAAATTTGGCAGATCGCTGGTAGCCAAGTACTGAAGATTCCGCAGCGGTGAAGGCTTTAACAATACCTAGCTTCAACCGGTCTTCAGGTACATGTTGAACGCCTAGCTCTCGCATCTGTGATGGGTTGACTGGATGATCAGCACTCACATTCTGCCCGTTGATAACAAAGGAGCCGCTTGTGAGTTCAGTGATTCCTGACAATACTTCAAGCAACATGCTTTGCCCATTGCCCGCCACACCGGCCACACCCACGATCTCGCCTCGCCTGACATTGAACGACAATCCGTTGATTCGTTTTTTTCCCTGCTTGTCGACAACGCCCAGATTACTAACCTCGATGCCTAAGGGTGTGTCCTTTGGCAACGGGCTTGTACGATGGTAATTGCGAGTTTCCAACTTGCGGCCAACCATGAGTTCTGCCAGCTCCGACATGCTGGTATCCCGCGTGTTTAGATGGTCGATCATTTCGCCCTGTCGCAACACCGACACCGTATCAGTGATATCCATGATCTCACGCAGCTTATGCGTAATCAGGATGATAGTGACACCTTGCCCGCGAAGCGCGTCGAGCACACGAAATAACTGGTCGGCCTCTTGTGGCGTTAAAACACCCGTTGGCTCATCAAGAATCAGAATTTGTGCACGCCGATATAGGGCCTTGAGAATTTCAGTACGCTGTTGCTCACCCACAGGTAGCGAAGATACCAGCGCATCCAGATTAACCGAGAGTTGGTAATCATCGGCCAGTTGTTGTAATTTGTCGCGCGCATCATTAGCGCTGCGCGAGAGTAGTGCATGAGTTTCAGCACCTAGCATGATGTTTTCCAGCACGCTGAAGGTCTCTACCAACATGAAATGCTGATGCACCATGCCAATACCTGCGGCAATGGCGTCTCGCGAACTGTTGATGTCAACGGGCTCGCCGTTGATGTGAATAGTGCCACTGTCGGCTTGGTAGAAGCCGTACAGAATGCTCATGAGTGTGGACTTACCTGCGCCGTTTTCGCCCACAATGCCGTGGATCGTGCCTCGCGCCACCCGCAGATCTATGTTGTGATTAGCTTTTACGGCACCAAAGCGTTTAGAGATACCTTTGAGCTCGATGGCGTAGTCTGCAACGTCAGACGGGGCCAACTGTGCGGCCCCGTCTTGATCACTATCGTTATGCGTCATAGTCGCCGATAGAGCTATGCTAGTAAGTGCAGCTGTTATCCGACATGTAGTCGTGTACAACGATGTCACCGGAAATAATTTCAGCAGAAGCAACTTCAACAGCTGCCTTCATAACTTCGTCAATCAACGCTTCGTTGTGCTCATCTAGCGCCCAACCTACACCATCTTCGGCTAGACCGAGTACCTTGAGGCCTGGCTCCCATGTACCTTTCTGGGCATCTTGAAACGCGTTGTACGCTGCAACATCAACTCGCTTGAGCATGGATGTGAGCATGGAACCCGGATGCAGGTAGTTCTGGTTTGAGTCAACACCGATAGCCAGATTTCCAGCGTCTACAGCAGCCTGATAAACCCCAACACCTGTCCCGCCAGCAGCGGCATAGATCACATCAACATCTCGATCGAATTGACCTTTGGCAAGCTCACTGCCACGACCCGGATCGTTCCAGGCTGAAGGTGTTGTGCCTGTCATGTTTTGAATGACGTTAACCTCAACATTTGCATGCTTGGCACCCTGCTCATATCCGCACGCAAAACGGCGAATGAGTGGAATATCCATACCACCAACGAACCCGACTGCACCCGTTTCTGACGCCATAGCGGCCAAAACACCTACTAGAAATGAACCTTCCTGCTCTTTAAATACAACAGACTGCACGTTGGGAAGATCAACAACGCCATCGATGAGCGTGAAGCTGACATCAGGAAACTCTTTTGCCACTGTTTCCATAGGTCCGGCCTGGGCGAAGCCCACCCCAAGGATAGGGTTTGCACCACGCTGCGCCATCCGGCGAAGGGCTTGCTCACGCTGCGTTTCGTTGGTGACTTCGAATTCACGATACTCAATACCAGTTTCGGCTTTGAAGCGTTCGACACCCTCAGCTACCCCTTGGTTGAATGATTTGTCGAACTTGCCACCCATGTCGAAAACGACCGCAGGTGATACATCCGCAGCCATTGCCGCAGAACTTAACAGCATGCCGGCGAGACCCGCCAGGCATCCGCCTACACTGGAATTTGTACGCGAGATTGTCATTTTCAATGCCCTCATAGAGTGGTTAAACGTCTTGCGCGTGGGCACAAGAGATATCGTTTTCGAGTGTATCACGAACATTTTTGCGATCCAATTGAGAAACTACTCAGCTTCGGTCGCAGCATCAGCAGCCAGCAACAATTTACCTAGCTCCACAAAGCTGTCTTTGTAGTAGTACGGCGAGGTTTGATCGGGACTTTGCGTATTTTCTTCGTTGACACCGTAGTCAAGTCCTTTTTCGCTGAGTACTTTGTATTTTTTTATAACACCCGGCCGAGTAGAGCTTTCTCGAGTAGCCTCTTCCAGCAAACCGATCTTGAGCATCAGCTTGTTAGCTTTGACTGCCGATAATTCAACACCATGCTCTTTCAGCAATTTGGTTAAAGATTCAACATCATTGCCTTTCATCATCACACCTCAATTTGCTACTGGTAACTCCTGCCCCACAGTGTAGCGCCAAACAGACGGGCAACACCTTGTTGTGATTATCGACGTGCCAGTTTTGCCAACCTCGCCTGCTCTTCCAGTGCCTGATCACGGTATTGCTCAGCCACCGCCTGCGCGTCGAGCGGGTTCATTCCCACAAGTTCTAGCACATCCTCTCCCATGAGCAAAGCTGTCTCAAAGGTTTCACCATAGGCCCGATCTGCACCGCCGCGAAGCAGCCGGTGCTCGCCGTCAGTATCAACAGCTCGCGACAACACCTTTAAATGTGCGTATTCTCGGTGCGCCTCTCGTACCATAGCAACAGCTGCCTCTGAGTCGTCAATAGCAACTACAAGCACTGAAGCCCGTTTTGCACCAGCTGCAACTAGTAAATCAGGCCTCAGAGCGTTGCCGTAAAAGCCTACGAATCCAGCCTGGCGCAACTGGGTAAAACGATCAGGGTTATGGTCAATAACAACGACGCGGAAGCCGTTGTCCTTTAGTAGCTGAGCGACCACTTTGCCCACTCGACCAAAACCCGCAACAATGACTTGCGAATCCGCCACATCTGCAGTGCCAAGCCCAGTATCACTTTGCAAACGCGCCGGCAGACTATCGCGCCTGGCCGCATTAAAAAGCAGCAGCGGTGTGGTCAGCATCGACAGGGCGATGACCAAGACTAATTGTGCAGCCAGCTTCTCTGGAAGAGCCTGATAACTCACTGCCAAAGCAATAACGACGAAGGCAAGCTCTCCACTTTGCGCCAGCACTGTCGCTAGCCAGATGCGCTGCTGGCGTGGCACTGATGCATAGCGAACAATATTGCGAATGATCCAGGCCTTGGCGAACACTAACAATGCAACCAGAGCGAAAGTCTCAAGTGGCTTCCTGATGAACGTTGCAAAATCGATTTGCATGCCGGTTGAGATAAAAAACATGCCCACCAGCAAACCCGTAAATGGAGACGTGGCAATACGTATGGCCGAACCATATTCGGAACGTGCAAGCAGTAAACCACTAAGCATGGCACCTAGCTCTAGTGGTAGAGACAATGCATCAACAATCAGCAGCAAACCAATAACCAGAAGCACAGCGAAAGCAGCAAACACTTCATCCAGACCGATACTCACCACATAACGAAAGGCTTGCTGCAACAGCAAGTGAGCAGCGACACCAAGCACAATAGTGAACACAGCTCCTTTAAAAACGGTCAGCAAACCATCGCCTTGGCTCGCTTGTGTATCAAAGCCGAATAATGGCAAGAAGACTATTATGGGTAGCAGCAGCATTGACTGAGCCAGCAGCAACTGAAGCCCGCTTTCGGTCACTGCAGAGCCGGTTGGGTAACGCTCATCAAAGGTATGCCTGGCCACTGCATCAGAAGATATTGACAGTGCAAGTCCGGCCACTAGCGCGTGGTACCAGGGGTGACCTATTAGTACAGCAACCAGCGTTATCACAAGAGCAGTCAAACCAAATTGCAATAAACCAAGAGGGAGGAGCTCCCCTGCAAGTCGCTTTAATCGATCTGGTGTTGCCTGCAAACCCACTAAAAACAGCAACAATACGGTGGACACGCGAGCAAACAATTCTATTGTGGTTACGTCGCGTATTAACGCTAAACCCCAAGGACCTATCAAGATACCCGCTAGCAAGTAACCAAACACAGGCCCAAGGCCCAGTCGCCGAGCACTGGGAACAACCAACAGGCCTGCTAGCAAATAGATAAATATATTGAGTAGCAGGCCATTCGTGTCAGCCATTTTTGCTCGTTTTTTCGCTGACTCTGTTCTCGCAGCGTTGCGTCCAACCACGCATAAAACCATCGAGCCACGCGGTGATCTCTGGTTCGTAGCGATGTGCATCAGCCATCATCTTCACACGTTCAGGCTCCGTAAGGACACCGGTGCTACGTGTCTTGTTTCGCTCATGCCAAATGGCTAATACTTCGCTATTAACCTCAGGGTGAAACTGCAAGCCGATCACCTTTTCGTTGAGTTCATAAGCCTGGTTAGGGAAGTGATCGCTGGTGGCTATACGGCGTGTGCCTGACGGCAACTCAAACCCTTCGGAGTGCCATTGCATTACAGTGAGTGGTTCACTCAAAAATTCACTAGCCTCGGCTACCGGATCAACCCGACAAAAACCGACTTCACGTATGTCGTGATCATGGGGACGCACTGTGGCACCTAAGGCGCGAGCAAGAATTTGCGCACCAAGACAAATGCCTAGAAACGCTGTGTCATGTTCAAGACACTGTTCGACGAAGCAGAGTTCTCGTCGTATCCAGTCTTGCTCACCACAATCATTGGCACTGTTGGCACCGCCAAATATAACAACCCCTGCATATGAACGAGGATCGGGAAATTGATCCTCATCGGCTGGATAGCACCAATCCACCACTTTATCGTTGCTGTGCATCCACCGCGTGCAGCGATCAACATTCCAGTTGGGTGAATGTTTTACAAACAGATAGCGCTTCTGTGCTGGCATCAGAATAAGGTCACCGTTAAGGTAAATGCTGATGACAGGGCAAAGGCGCCGGATGGGTCAGTGGCTCTGACACGCAGGCCACTAAACACACCTCTCTCACGCGCCACACCGCTAATAACACCGGTGGCAGCGTTTATAGTCACACCTATCGGCAACACGGACGAACCATTGATGCTGTAACTAAGCGTTTGAGTATCGTTAAACAACGGCCTTATTGGCACCATGGACTGGTTCAGGCTGATGCTTTGACTAGCTACCGATCCTAGGACAAATTCCGGTGTTGCATTGGTTGGAGGCACCAGTGGCGCAGGTGCAACTTCAAGGCTAAGCGTGACTTGGGTGGTCAGCAAACCATCACTGGCGAGGATCACAAGCACGTAACTTCCCACATCTGCAGCAGTGGGCGTACCCGACAACACACCCGCCGTACTCAATGACAAACCAGTGCCTACAGCAAGTGGCGATGTGGCCGACAACGAAAATGTCACAGGGCCGGCTTCAGGATCCACAAAGTTTGGTGCAAGATCGCTTCTGAACGCTACACCTTCTGTCGCCATTAGAGGCGCGAGTGGAGCATCCAGTGAAGGGGGGCGATTGACCGCAACTATTCGAATGGTGGCCGTGGCCGTAACTTCGAACGCCCCATCAGTTAACACATAATCAAACGAATCAGAGCGATCAACTGGCTCCGGGTTGGGACTTGAATGGTAAGTGAAACCTCCATCGCTAGCTAGTATGAAATTCTCGTCGAACTGTGGAGCTCTTGCCGGCTCGGTGTTAATGGTCAGGGGCTGGTTTGTTACGTCAGTATCATCTTCATCGTTGGTCAGAAGGTTATCAATGGATGAGGCATCAATAATGAGAGTATCTCCCTCTACGACGGTGAACGTATCGTCCAGAGCCGTTGGTGCTTCATTAATAGCGATCAGGCAAAAATCATACGCAGTTACCGTGCTACCGCCATTAGCGTCTGTCACGCTCAGTTCGTAAACTACACCAACGTCCGCATCCAGCGCCGGCACGGCAAACAAAAATTCCACAAGATCAGAACCATCAGGGGATACGGCTTCAAAATTGAATCCACAGTCGTCGGCAGTTTTACACGACTGCTCCAGCGTGTCTGCTGCAAAATCGGAGTTGAACCCTTCAAGACCTTCACACGCAGCAAGATTGCCCTGCTCAATTGGCTCTTCAGACCACTCGAAGCTAAGATCGGCACCAAGCGTCTGTCTGGCCACCGTAATGTTGGCCTCACTTTGCTCATTGATAGAGCTTGCTCCAACTACGGGCTGATCTTCAACAAAGATCTCTGTAGTGGTGGTGGACCCAATTGAGGCTGTGGCCGATGAAGAGCCACCTGCCGAATCAACCCAATCGCAGGAGGCTAGCAGCAACAACGGTGCAAGCAGTAGAAGGTTTGAGAACAACGATTGAAGTTTAGCGCGCATGATGATCAATTATGGTCGACAGAAAATGTTCTCTTACTCGCGGTGCATCCACCCCCATGCAAGCATGAGTGACGGGCCTGTTACGCCAATGCGGCGAAGGATAGGCATAGCCTTTACGATCAAGAGCAAATTGGCCAGCCCCGATGCCATCAGGCACTACACGAGCTGGCCCTGAAACTGTTTCGAAAGCATCCGGAATTAAGACATAGGCAACGGCGGCAGCATCGTGCATCGCGCATTGAGGCTCAGCGCCTGAATCTGAGGCCGCTTTTGCAGCACCACTACGAGTATAAAAATCTACATAGAAACGACTGGACTCCCAGATCAATTTGCCTGTTAGCCCGGCACTTTCTCCCAAACGCGCTAAGTGGCTGTCTCCGAGCATGATTTGATGAGTGACATCAAGCCCCACGACAGTGAGCGGCCAATCGGCAGCCATCAGAGCATCGGCAGCGTGCGGATCATTGTAAAAATTCGCCTCGGCCAATGGCGATACATTGCCAGGCTCGTCCACCGCACCACCCATGACGACCAATGCGGCAACCAGCTCCGGGAGCTTAGGCTCACGCCTGTAAGCTTCAGCAATGTTGGCTAGCGGCCCGATAGCGACCAGCGTAATTTCGCCAGGATTAGCGCGCACGCTGGCTATAATAAAATCAGGGGCATCAAGCGATTCAACTGTTGTGTGCTTGGCACGGGCATTTAAGCTAATGGCACCGATTGCAGGCGCACCAGGGCGGCTGCCCGGGTAGACATTGCCGATACCGTCATCACCGTGTACAAATTCGGCATGCGGCAACGGTGTTTGCACACTCGGCGTGGCTTCACCTTGCGCAACCGCTACATCGGTAGCACCAAGGGTTTCGAGAATAAACTGGGCATTGCGTGTTGCTAAATCGACGTTGACATTGCCGTATACCGTGGTCAATGCTAGCAATTCAATCTCCGGGTGGGCGAACGCATAGGCTATGGCCATTGCATCATCCACTCCGGGATCGGTATCAATAATCATTTTGTGCATAATATTTTTGGTGTCGGGGAGTTGAAAACCTGCATTCGAACCCCCGTAGCACGGTTGAGGGCCGCATACAGAGTGTAGCAGCGAGTGCGATGTAAGCCTGTATAATCTGGCATTATGAATACCGATCCTAGACTGAATATAGCCTCCCCCTGCCGCGGAATTTGCAAGATCGATGAAGACTCGCAGCTGTGCCTGGGCTGTCAGCGCAATATTGACGAGATTTCGCGCTGGCGAAAAATGGACGACGACCAGAAACTTGCAGTGCTAAGCGACTGCCTTACCCGCTCCCTTAACTCAGAGGCTCAGCAGATACCCAGCAGCGCAGGCAACTCTGCCAAGGACGACAGCATGGCTGCCGGACTGCCCGGCAACGCCTCTGAAGGTTGCGAATAGCGGTTCACCCAAGCCACGTTGAAGCCAAAATGTGCAGCGCCCGCAGCATCCCACGCATTTGATGACATAAAGGCAATTTCTGCGGCCGCCACATCTAGCTCATCTACCGCCAACTGATACACGGTAGAGTCGGGCTTATAGATGCCGACACTCTCCACCGACAATTGCTTGTCAATGTACTTTGCAATGTCAGCATTACTTACCGCAGCGTCGATCATTTTTGGCGTGCCGTTGCTGAGAATGGCAGTTTTCATACCTGCACTTTTTAGTACCTTCAGTACGGAGGCAACTTCAGCGAACGCATCAAGCTTCAGATAGGCGTCCATCAAAGGTTGGTGCAAGGATGCGGAATCCAGTTTTAACTCACGCAAGCTCACATGCAAGGCATTAGAGGTGAGTGTCCAGAAGTCCTGATGATCACTCATCAAACTATGCAACCACGTGTATTCGAGTTGTCGTGTGCGCCAGGTAGAAGATAATTGGGCGTGTTGTGGCCCTACGGCTTTAGCCAGTGCACCCACAGCAGAGTGAACATCGAATAGCGTACCGTATGCGTCAAACACACACGCACCGATATTTTCAAACGCTGCCGTATCTGTTGACTTGCTCATGATCGATGGGTTCCGTGGTCTGGTGGCGGAATGGAATATGTGGCAGTGGCGTGGGCAACAGGCTGCAACTCATTGGATAGCTCGCTGTACAAAACAACTTCACCCACTGCCAGGCGCTTACCTAATTTTAGCAAGCTAGCTTTCGCGAGAATATCGCAAGGTTCGGGCTTGCGCAGAAAGTTAATAGACAACTGCGTGGTCACAGCCAGCTCAACTGCACCTATACGCGACAGAACCACAGCGTACACTGCCGCATCGGCAAGCCCCATCATAATAGGGCCTGCAATCGTGCCACCAGGCCGAAGAAAGCGTTCGCTGTAAACGGCACGCAACACAACATGATCAGATTCGAAGGCATCCACCTGAATCCCCATTAGCTGTGCGAACGGCAAACGTTCTTCTAAAAGGGAAGTAAACCCAGCCGCATCAAGCAGTAGAGAACTTTGCGCAGCTTGCGTGTTTTCGGTAGAACTCTTTTCAGTGGAATTCATTGAAGCTTCCGGGAACTGGTGTATTCCAATTGTCCGGATCAGTATAACGCTCTATGTGGCGCCATGCCTCCTGGTACTAGCCATCTGATGCGTATTTCAAGTCGGGGATACGGAATTCTGCAATCCATTCCCGAAATACATTGGCCTCCATCGGCTTACCAAATAAATAGCCCTGGCCTTCATTACACTTTAAGTTTCTCAACACCGCGAACTGCTCTTCAGTTTCAACACCCTCTGCTACCACCGACAAATTCATATGATGACTCAGCGTGATGATGGCAGATACGATCGCTACATCTCCAGCATCAGTGTGCAGGTTTTCTACAAAACTTTTGTCGATTTTGAGTTTATCAACAGGTAGATTTTTCAGATAACTCAGCGAAGAAAAGCCTGTCCCGAAATCGTCTATAGACACTTGCACACCAAGCTCTTTCATATCTTGCAACAATCGACAGCTTTCCTCAAACTCGTGCATCAAAAGGCTTTCTGTAATTTCGATCTCCAGATACCTGGGATCAAGCTCGCTAACCGTCAATGCGTCTTGAATATCTTTTGTCATATCACCACGCTTGAACTGAACTGACGAGCAATTTACCGCAATGGTAAGCGGCGTCATACCTTCATCAACCCACCCCTTCATTTGTTTCGCAGCGGTACACATAACCCAACGTCCTAACGGAAGTATGAGCCCAGTCTCTTCTGCCAGTGGAATAAAGTCGTCCGGTTTAATCCAGCCACTTTGTGCATGCTTCCATCGAACCAAGGCCTCTACGCCAATAACAGAGCCCGTTGCAAAACAGATTTTTGGCTGATACACAATAGTTAAATCTTCATCTTCTATTGCCTGCCTAAGCTCCTTTTCTATGGAAAATCGTGCAAGTGCTTTTTCGTGAATATCACGAGAATAGAATTGATATCCATTGCGACCAGACTCTTTTGCGTGATACATGGCAACGTCAGCGCTTTTCATCAACGACTCACTGTTATCTCCATCACTGGGGTACACGCTAATACCAATGGTTGTTGTAACCGACACATCATGGCCGTTGATATCGTACATTTCACTAATCTTATGTCCGATTCTTTCTGCCACTCTTGCGGCATCCTCCGGACGAGCAATTTGACCAAGTAGTACAACAAATTCATCACCACCCAGACGGGCAACCGTATGCTGAGATCCTAGTTCCTCGGCGCGTAGCGCACTGGCGCTTATGATGTCAGCCTCTCGTATAACACTGGTTAGCCTTGTTGACACTTGCTTGAGCAGTTCATCACCCGCATCGTGGCCCAGTGTATCGTTGACTTGTTTAAAGTGATCAAGATCAAGAAACAGCAACGCAAATTTTGTGTCGTTACGCGAGGCAAGTTGAAGTGTGTAATGCAGCTGCTGATTAAGTTGTGCGCGGTTTGGCAGCCCGGTTACCAGATCATAATAAGCAAGATCATGTATTTGCTTTTCGGATTTAGTGCGCTCAGTGATATCCTGAATAGTACCTAAAACAAAGGTTTTTCCACCAGTATTCATCGTATTGGGCTCAGCTTCAAGCCTTATTCTTCTAAGACTATCATCAACCTCTGCACGCACTGAAAATTCTATATTGAAGGGATCTTGCAGCTCAATAGCGTCTTCAGCCAAGAGGCGTAAATTATGCCTATCACTCTCTTCAATACACTCAAGAAATTGCTGCCAACTCTGTATACGACCACTATCTTGCAAGCCTAAAACGCTACAAAATTCTACAGAGCACGTCATAAGATGGGTCTTCAAATCCCATTCCCAGTTGCCCACTCTGGCAATACGTTGCGCATTGCCAAGCTTCGCCTCACTTGAACGCAGTACATCGGCACTAAATTTTGCTCGCATCAAGTATCGAATGCGGTGCGGCAGAGCAATAAAATTGACTGGCTTAGTTAAGAAATCAGTTGCACCTAGGTCATAGGCTCGAGAAATAGACGTCAGGTCATCAAGCTCCGTGATGACCAGAATGGGCACATGCTCGTTCAGCGATCTGATGGCTTCAATGGAATCAAAACCATCCATATCGAGAGTAGTTGTATTGGTGATTAAGAGATCAGGCTCTTGCGATTTGAAAACTTCCACAGCTTCCAATACATTTGTCGCGAATAGCATACGAAATCCTGCACGCACCAGTACCTCTTCAGCCATCGCCGGGCTAAGAGCATCATCGTCCACATATAAAACTGTCAAACAACCAGCATGTGTACTTGGCAAATCCATCTCCATTTCCTGTGATGTGGCTTTAGACATCTCAGGCGGCCTTTTCCATGTGTCTGTCTAGATCAATACAGTAGTTGCTAAACAAGTCATTCAGTTTTGTAGCCAGATTCGCGCAAAAATCAGCGTTTTCATCACGAGCTGCATACTCAATTTCAGCGCAAAGATCTACCAATAGTGTGGCACCTACATGAGCACTGTTTGACTTCAATGTGTGCGCTGCAAACCGCACAGTTTTCAAATCATTTTCATTCAATGCCTGTTCAATAGTGAACACTGAATTGGGCCAATCAGTTTTGAATATGCCAATGGCTCGTGCCACAAGATCAGGCATACCTGCACGCTGAAGATCAGCCAAGGCTTGCAATGCTTGTGGATCAAGGTTGCGCATCATTGCCTCCCTTGCTGATACCACCTTGCCCCTTATACGTGGAAATGTGATGCCAAGTGCCTAGTCCACTACTATTGAGCCGTACCTGATCACGTCCAAACTGCGCGTATTGCTCGGTCAGCTCCTCCTTCAACGAATTGAGCTTCAGAGTTGCCACGACACTGCTTTGCACAACGCAGGCTTTAACGACTGGGCTGGCTTGCTCAGCAGTGTGAAAGGCTTGTATCGCTGTCGTTTCATGAACCCACAGATACAGAGCGGCACTCATGATGAGTGCCGTAAAGGCTGCGAATAGCTGTGCGGATGGCAGGGCAAGGTAACCCCACATCAGGAGCAAATATATGCCTGCAGCCATCAACAATCGCAATAGGGGCGAACTGCTCAAAGTCAACAATCTCGAACGAAGTGGTCTCAGAGATATTATCGACGCCGCGCCCCACAACTTGACCCAACAGGTATTCCTCCAGCCTGCAATATAGTGTCAAATTAGATGCTGTTCTCGCCATTGCTGAATCTGCGTTGATTCGGCATCTAGCCAGCTTTGTAATATCTGCTCTGTATGCTCACCCAATTCTGGTCCCGGCGTTTCATCGCGCACAGGGCTGTTCTCGAACTTTGGATGCATAGCAGGCACCACACGCGTCTCATCAGCTACCTTGACTTGTTCAAAAACTCCGCGAGCCTGAAACTGCGGATCGCTGGCTATATCAGCAATGGAGTTAACTGGACCCGCAGGCACATCTGCACCATCAAGTAATTCAAGAGCCTCTGCCAGATCAATACTGTTACACCAACGCTCCAGAGCATCGTCAATTAATGATTCATGTTGCACACGCCCTGGGTTGCTCGCCAGTCGCACATCGTTTTCAAGATCACTGCGACCTACAACGTTCATCAGTCGCTTGAAGATCGAATCGCCGTTGCCTCCGATAACAATAAATCTACCATCTCGACAACGATAGGTATTGGTGGGCACGATTCCGGTCACAGTGGACCCGGACGGCTCACGCACTACACCTGAACCTGAGTACTCCGGTAGCACACCTTCCATCATGTTGAAAACCGACTCCATGATAGAAACATCGATGCATTGGCCCTTCATCGCGCCTTGAGTGTCGCGTAACCGTCCAACTAGGGAGAGCAAGACTCCCATGGCTGCATGCATCCCTGCCAGAGAATCGCCTAAGCTTAGATTCATTCGTACCGGCTTTTCGTCAGGATGGCCATTGAGGTGACGTAAGCCAGCCATGGCCTCGCAGGCTGATGCGAAGCCCGGTTTGCCAGCGTATGGCCCACTTTGACCATAACCAGAAACACGAGCGTAGATTAGTTGAGGATGCTCATGCTTAAATTGCTCAGGGCCTAAATCCCAGCTTTCCATTCTGCCGGGCCGGAAATTCTCGAGCACAACGTCGCATTTAAGTATGAGCTTTTTAGCAATCTCACAGCCCTTGGGCTTTGAGAGATTAAGCGTGACTGATTTCTTCCCCCGTGCAATGCTCTGCCACCAGAACGATGTACCTTGCTCATCGAGTAGTCGCCAAGTCCGAAGGGGGTCTCCGCGCCCCGGAGCTTCGATCTTTACCACTTCAGCCCCGTAAGCCGCTAGTATCTGCCCCGCGAAAGGACCCGCGATAAGCTGCCCCATTTCCAACACGCGAATCCCTGCCAGAGGCAGGGGATTCACGGTTGACGACGGGATTTGCAAACTACCCGTACTATGGACCGAAGCTAGCGGTGCCCTGATAGGCTTCCCGCTGATACACCCTTAGATAATCAATATCGAATTCAAGCGGAAAATTATCAGGATTGGTTACATCCGGAGTGGGCGCCCAAGCACTGCCCGCAACCAGATAGGTAACAACACTCATGGGTTGTCTGGACACCATAGGGCCAGTTAAACGTTGTATCTCTTTACCATCAATGTACCAAATCACAAGCTGAGGCTCCCACAACACACCAAATGTGTGAAAGTCATCGCTGTACAATTCGCCAGTCGGATTTTCAAATGACATGGTGGGGGCAGATCGTGTTAGCCCTGTACTGACATCATCAAAATGATAAGTCTGGAAAGCGTCTTCGTCGCCGAATGGATTTTCACCGAGATATTCGAGAATATCGATTTCAGGAGCATGTAGATTTACGCCACTGCCCGGAAACCTATGGAACAGGAAGAAACTCGATAACGCCCCGAAAGAAGCACTGGGTTTCATTCTTCCTTCTACGTATCCGTACAGAAAACCAAACCTATCTTGCGTAGACAACGCACCAGAGAGAAACAGGCATCGCTCGTTACCTGTCGGATCGATGGCATCACATACCGGCGGCAAGTTCTCTTCCAATTCGGGAGGCGTCGGAATTGCGTTTATTGTCAGGTTGTCGCCATCAAAGGAGAAAGGATCGTAGCCGAACTCAGGGTCTCTCTGTGTGTTCACAAAGTACTGTTGCTCGCCATTGATGATGAATGAGTCACCAAATGTTAGCTCGGTTTGCCACTTAGTGGGATCGATAGACGTGCCCTCAAACTCATCATTGAATATCAAGTCGAATTCATCAAGGAAGAATCGTGTTTCGGACAGATCATTGTTCTGTGCAAAACGATCGTCAGGCATTTTGAAAAAATCATCGAAGATCGGCACTGGAGCGTTCTCAAGCAGATGGTAGGTAATGCTCAGCGGTGCGGATCTTGGCGACTCCTGCCCTTCGCCGTCGAATGCTGATACCTGATAAGTGTACGTTTCGCCAGGCACAGGTTGATTGTCCCGACAGTTGTGCACTCGTGTATCGAAGCGAGTGAAGTTACAGTCAATAAACGACGTAGTGCTCCAGTATTTGTCTAACTCTGCCTGGGCGCCGCCATTGATGTCGGTTAGATCAGGCGACACAACATAGACAACCCCGTCGCTGCGGTAGATGTTGTATGACGCTACGGCTACATCATCGTTTGCAGGTGCCCAGCTGAATTCTGCCCAGTTATTAGCAACAAGGTCGAATCGTAGATTCTTTGGTGTTGTGGGTGGACCACCAGGTGTCGGCACCTCGGGATCGATTTCCAACAGTGAGCCAAATGGATCATTCGCGTTGGGGCTGGGGAAACGATTAGAGGGATCAAGCACAGGCACCATTTCGCCTGAGTCGTCGAGGGGCGGGAGCTCTGTTGGAGCTTGCGGCTCTTCCGGTGCAACTGGTGTTTGCGGCTCCTCTGGTGCATCCGGGGTTTGCGGCTCTTCCGGTGCATCCGGGGTTTGCGGCTCTTCCGGTGTAGCTGGGGTTTCAGGTTCGGCAGGTGCTTCAGGTTCTGTAGGTGCCACCGGCGTGCCGGTCCGCCGTTGCGACACAGTCTCGGAACGCACACTGAAGTTTCGAGCCTCGTCGAAGGCAACGACCGAGTATGAATGATTCGAGTCCGGATCTACACCAATATCGACAAAGGAAGTTCTACTTGTGGTGAGCAGATACTCGCCGTCTCTATCAACATTGTAACCAACCACACCCACGTTATCGGCGGACGCCTGCCAAGTGAAAATATTAGCAGTGCCAGAAACCGCGAGAGCCAAACCTGTTGGAGCGTCAGGCCTAGTGGTGTCTGGCTGATCGTCGTCAGAATCGGGAATCGCTGGAGTGTCTGGAGCGACAGGCTCGATTTCCACAGGATTTGGCACAGTTGAACCTGTATCAGGTTGATCGCCAACACGAACGCTAAGCACTTCGGCCTCAGATTGTGAACTGTAGTTGCGGGCTTCGTCAAAAGCTACTAACGAGTAGTTGTTTACACGTGTGGATGAAGGATTGGCATCTGTATATCGGGTAGTGAAGACGGTATCGAGGTAGTTTCCATCTCTGTAGACGTTGTAGCCAATGGTACCAACGTTGTCTGAAGCCACGTTCCAGCTGAACGACAAAGCATTACTTTGAGCAGAGATCAGAGCTAGGCCATTCGGATTTGAAGGGCGCTGCGTATCGGGTCCAGTGTTGCTACCGCCGCCGCTATTGCCTGAATCAGTATCGTCTGATTCATCTGGCACGACGTCTACCGATGCCGCCAGTACCAGCACCTCAGAACGTTCTGAATAGCTGCGCGATTCACCATCATTAGGCACATCAAACGCTGTGATGTAAAATTCATTGTTAATTTGTGTGTCAACTGCACCAGAAAAGCGTGTGTCGAAGACAGTCCTTAAGTACTGGTCGTTGACATATACATTGTACCCAGCAACCTCGTTGTCGTCGGTTGAGGCCGCCCACTGCAAACTAACTTGGTTGTTGCTAGCAGAACCAGAGGGTGTGCCCGGCATGCTAGGGCGATCTGCTAGTGCGGCTGAGCTCAATGCAAGCAATCCGAAAAGAGTTGTGCTGGCTAGCACGGTTTGCCTGAAACGCTTGCTCTGCAAGGTTGTGGATCGAACGAAAAATGGCCTATCCATAGGATTTAAGCACCTAATTAAAGTTAGTCAGTGAATTGTTGTGACGAGCTTCAAAATACAAACATGGTGCCCATGACGTTTCGGCAATTGTATACAACAAGCTCGTTAAGGTCTGTTACCAAGGCAAAAATCTACCGTCTAAATTACCTGTGAAAACATGCGTTTTTGTGCTTGTATTGTTCTAAATCCTTGATTCCTAGCACCACTTTGAGCAGTCTACATTCTTAATCAATAGAGCTTTCTTGTCAGTTTCTAGCTTAATGTGTAACGACTTTTCACCAGACGGTCTAGCCACTTCACCAGAACACCATCAATGGTTTGTTGAACGCCAATTGAAAATCTGTCCATAAAGCTTCTCTTCTCTTCATAAGAGAGCAGCAGAACCTCTCGAAGTTCACACGCACCTACTAAATATTGATCACTGGTTGATAGCTCATCGGCTAAGTACAGGTCGAGTGCATCCTGTCCGGACCATATTTCCCCGGTGGCAACTTGCTCTATATCCAGCTTTGGGCGACGTTCACTAACATAGCGCTTGAACTGCCCGTGGATCTTCTCAATATCTTCAATGAACTTTGAGCGTCCCTCATCGGTGTTCTCTCCAAATACCGTTAGCGTGCGTTTGTACTTACCCGCCGTCAACATTTCGAAATCAATATTTAGCTCTTTTAGCAAGCGATGTACGTTTGGTATTTGCGCAACCACACCAATCGAACCAAGCACAGCGAAAGGTGCAACCACAAGCTTGTCTGCAACACAGGCCATCATATAACCGCCGCTTGCAGCTACCTTGTCAACACACACAGTAAGAGGTATTTTTTTATCGCGAATACGATCCAGTTGAGAGGCTGCCAAACCATAAGAGGTGACCATGCCACCACCACTTTCCAAGCGTATTAACACCTCATCATCAGGTGTCGCGGTAGTCAGCAGAGCGGTGATTTCACGTCTTAGTTTTTCAACTTCAGAAGCACGGATATCGCCATCGAAGTCGAGCACATACAGTCGAGATTTTTTATTCTCATCTGCAATGGTTTCACCACTACCACGTTGTTTTTTTGCCTTTTTAGCTGCAACCTTCGCCGCCTTCTTCTCTTCTTTGCGTTTCGCTTTTTGTACTTTTTCTTCTGCCGCTTGTTCTACCTCATCGAGCAAGGAAAACGATAGTGCTTCTTTCAGATCTTCAAGCTGCTCGTTGTATTTCTTGATCCGAATGCTGCCTTGCTTGTCACCGCCTGGATCTGCCTTGGAGCGAGACGCAGCTGCAAAAACAAAAAATGCTATCAGAGCCACGGTTATGATTACCGTTAGCGCCTTAAGAAAAAACAGGCCATAGTCGAGAAAAAATTCAGTCACAAGTAAACCTCTATCTATTATCGGATACGCAATTAAACGTTTATAAGACCAATCAATGTATGAAGCCAGCTATTGTTTATAAATAAACCAACATTGGTGAATACGTGGGTTACGCGTAAAGTCACGATCGATTGACCAACGACTTCGATCTTCCACACGAATACCGCGCACTGTGTCGTTAACCAACTCCTCATCAATTTTGAAACGACGGTAGTTGTTTGAAAATATCAGCAAAGCACCCGGAGCCATAACAGCCAAGCAGGCATCAACGGCCTTCACATGATCGCGCTGCACATTCCAGTCTTCCTCGTGATCAGTCGAGTTTGAAAACGTCGGTGGATCAAGCAATACCAGATCAAAAAGCGCGTTAGCAGATAAGCCTACACTTGCACCTGCAAGCCAGGTAAAGACATCTTGCCTGACCACTTCGTGCAATTGAGCGGCCGCATTATTGCTATCCAGATTGCGTTTTGCCCACTGACAATAGCGATTAGATGAATCAACGGATACGCTGCTATGCGCTCCACCACAAGCGGCAGCAACTGTCGCTGTAGCAGTGTAGGCAAAAAGATTAAGAAAACGCTTGCCCGAAGCTTGTTGATGTATATAACGACGCACTGGGCGATGATCCAGAAACAGGCCAATGTCCAGATAATCCGTCAGATTCAGCTCAAGCTTGGCATCATGCTCAGTTACGTACACGACACTGGATGAAGCGGCTGCTAACCTGCGGTACTGGTCATCACCCGATTTCACTGAACGCACTTTAAGATGAATATTTTCTGCAGGGATATTTAATGCTTCAGGTAATGCTGCGACCAATGCATCTAATCGCGCTTCTGCCATCGCAAGGTTCACTGTGGCAGGCGCTTGGTATTCCTGCACAACGCAATGCGTGGCGTCTGTGTTGATGATATCCACCGCTACCGCAAATTCAGGCAAATCAGCATCGTACAAACGATAGGCACTAATTTTATTTTGCTTCAACCAGCCTTTGAGGTTGCGCTGATTTTTGCGGATGCGGTTGATAAACGGAAGTACATCAACATCGAGCTCATTCGCATCAGGAGCGCGAATTGGCAAACTCTCGCTAGGTTCGTGTTTTGCCCGGTACAACACCGCTTGCGGGTGCTCGCTGCTATCTTCGCTGTCGCCTGAAACTAACGCTGCTGGAGCGGCTTCAACGGGCTCTTCTTTTGACGCATCTATTGAAGATTCTGATGAAGCCTCTGACACCACGTCTTTGGACTTCACGCGAGCAGCCGGTATCTGACCCTGCAAAAGTACACAATCTATCCCACCGTTACGAGTGGACAACAAAGTTGATAGCGGCAATCTTGCACGCGCATAAGGGGCCGCACTTGCGGTAAATAAGGAGCACATCCAGCCACCAAAGTACCGACTTAAATCGCCACCAAGTGTCTTGTAGAAATGTGCATCAGCAGCAAGTCGCTCACCATAGGGCGGATTAGTTATCACATGCCCTTCACCTGCAGCGTATGCTGATGCAGGTGGTGGGTTGTCAAGTGGCTGACAGTACACCTCTACGCAATCGTCGACTCCCGCAGCCGTCAGATTTGCCCGGCAGGCGTCAATTGCTTCTCCGTCCTGATCACTGCCTGCCATGTGGATCTGCGACAGCGTAATGGCGTCATTAGCATCCGCCAGTAGTTGCTGCCATGCAATGTCATCGTGCTGCTTCCAGCCAAGAAATCCAAAGTACTCGCGCGTGAGCCCGGGCGCTCTGTTCGTGGCGATTAAGGCCGCCTCTATCAGCAAAGTGCCTGAGCCACACAAAGGATCGTAAAGAGAGCTACCTTCTTCGACCGCCTCTGGCCAACCACTAGCCAACAGAATGGCAGCAGCCAGATTTTCTTTCAGCGGCGCCAACCCACCAGAGCCTCTGTAGCCTCGACGATGCAAGCTGCTGCCCGACAAATCTATAGCAATGCGGGCTTGATCTCTGAACAGATACACGTTGATTCTCACATCAGGCGTGTTGCGCTCCACATCGGGTCGCCGGTCGTACTTGTCCCGAAATTGGTCAACGACAGCATCTTTGACTTTCAGCGCACCGTACTGTGAATGCGTAATGACAGAGTTGGCTGTAAAAAAGTCCACGGCCAGTGAGCCGTCAACTGACATATGCTCGGACCAGTCGATCTCCTGCACTCGTTCGTAGAGAGCCTCAGGCGAGGCGGCAGGTCCTTTGTGGATGGGCAGCAATACGCGATTGGCAAGGCGAGACCAGAGACAGGCTCTGTAGCCTTCTGCCAGAGTTCCGAAGAAGCGAACCCCCGCCCCGGCTGTTTGCACTTGAGAGAAGTCCAAGGCCTTGAATTCGCTCGCCAGTAGGTCAGCGAGACCGCCACCACAGGTGGCATAAAACTCAAGGTGCTCTTGGGCACTATCTTTGGCACTATCTTTGGCACTATCTTTGGCACCAAAGGCCTGGGTGTTGGAGCTTGACAAAAATGTGCCTCAAAGCGCGGCCAATAAACTGTTTGGCAACGACCGGTGGTTTGCGATCAAATCCTGAATAGGGATAGTATACGGGCAAGAAGGTTCGTCGCTTTCACAATCGACACGTTTACTGAGCAAGTTATAGATATGAAACTGACAAGTTTTGGTGCGGCCGAGGAAGTGACAGGCTCCTGTCACCTCATCGAGCTTGATGGCTCAAAAGTGTTGTTCGACTGCGGACTAATTCAAGGCCGCCGGAAAGAAGCACTGCGAAATCACGATCCGTTCCCATTCAATCCTGCCGAGCTGGACGCGGTTGTTTTGAGTCATGCCCACATTGACCACTGCGGGCGATTGCCTGTTTTGATCAAACAGGGCTTCAAAGGAAAGATTTTCACTCATGCTGCCACCTGCGATCTAGTGATGATCCTGCTCAAGGATTCAGCGTACCTGAACGCCCGCGATGTGGAATACCGCAACAAGAAGCGTAAACGGGCAGGCAAGAAGCTACTAGAGCCTCTGTACGATCAAACAGATGTGGAAACCACGCTGGACAGACTAGAGCCCATCCCGTATGAGAAACCCACTAGGGTAGCTCCAGGATTCTCAATAAGGCTGTGCGACGCTGGCCACATTATGGGATCGTCGATGGTTGAAATCACGCTTACAGAGCGGGACGAGACACGAGTTGTGGTTTTCAGTGGCGATCTGGGCCACCGTGGCTCCCCGATCTTGCGAGATTTTACGTACCTGAAAAAAGCGGACCTGCTGCTCATGGAGAGCACTTACGGAAACAGGCTACACCGCGACTGGTCTGAAACCCTGCAGGAAGTCAGCGAAATTGCTAGCGCCTTAAGTAGTGCGCGCGGCAATATTCTCATTCCTGCATTTTCAGTGGGTCGCAGCCAAATGATTCTCTACACCATGGCGCGCTATTTTAAGGAGTGGGATTTAGGCCGCTGGAAAATTTTTCTCGACAGCCCAATGGCCATTCGCGCAAGCGAGGTGTACCTCAACCACGTCGCCTTGTATGATGAGGAAGCTGCAGATTTTTACCGACAAAATGGTCCGTTGCTGTCCATGCCTAATCTGTCGTTCTCCCAGACCGTGGACGAGTCACGCGCCATCAATCAGATGCCCTCTGGCGCTATCGTCATCGCGGGCAGTGGCATGTGCACAGGTGGTAGAATAATGCATCATTTAAAACACAACCTTTGGCGTCCAGACGCCCACGTCATTATTGCCGGCTATCAATCTCCCGGCTCTCTGGGCCGAAGACTAGTGGATGGCAAAGACACAGTGCGCGTCTGGGGCGAAACGATAAAAGTGAGAGCGAAAATCCACACAATTGGCGGCTTATCGGCACATGCTGACCAACAAGGATTGGTCGACTGGTATGGACATTTCGACAACGCACCCCCAGCACTGCTTGTGCACAGAGAAAAACCCGCCATGGACGCCCTCGCTGGCAGACTGAGTGATGAATTTGGCGCACGAGTGCATAGCGCCAAGCCAGGCAAATCAACCGATTTACTGGCGCTTGAGAAATTTGGACATTAGCAGAAAATCAGTTTCAGCACCTAATGCAGATCACTACGAATAATGAGTAAAACACAATGAGTACAGAAGAAGCACGAGAGTCGATGGAGTTTGATGTTGTCATTGTTGGTGCTGGACCCGCTGGTCTTGCAACAGCCTGCAAGCTCATGCAAATCGCTCAAGAATTGGAACAAGAGATCAGTGTTGTGGTTCTGGAGAAGGGCTCAGAGGTTGGTGCGCACATTCTCTCCGGTGCTGTTATTGAGCCTCGCGCTCTGGACGAGCTGTTTCCTGACTGGAAAGAGGACGGTGCGCCATTAACAACGGCCGTGACGCGCGACGACATCATGTTTTTTACAAGCGCGACCAAGTCCGTGAAAATACCCGCTTTTCTATCACCTAAAACCATGCACAACCACGGTAACTACGTGGCCAGTTTAGGTAACCTGACGCGCTGGCTGGGCGAGAAAGCGGAAAGCTTAGGTGTTGAAATTTTTCCAGGGTTTGCAGCTGCCGAAATTTTGTTCCATGAGGATGGCCGTGTACGCGGTGTCGCAACGGGTGATATGGGACTGGACATCAACGGTGAGCCAAAAGATAGCCATGAACGTGGCATGGAGTTGCACGCCAAGTACACTATTTTTTCTGAAGGTTGTCGTGGGCATCTTGGCAAACAGCTTATTTCGCAATTCAAGCTCGATGCAGGCAAGTCACCGCAACACTACGGCATTGGTATCAAAGAGTTGTGGCAGATAGATCCTAGCAAGCACGAGCCCGGCGTTGTAGTTCACGGCGCAGGTTGGCCTTTGTCAGAGACAAAAACCACCGGTGGCGCCTTCATGTACCACCTAGAAAACAACCAGGTGGTTGTTGGCCTTATCATTGACCTCAATTACTCCAACCCTCATTTGAGTACCTTTGATGAGTTTCAGCGATTCAAGCAGCATCCTGTTATCAAGGATGTTTTAACAGGCGGAGAGCGAGTGAGCTACGGCGCTCGCGCCATTGTTAAGGGCGGCTTAAATTCCCTGCCCAAGATGAGCATGCCGGGCGCTTTGCTCGTGGGCTGCGATGCAGGCACACTGAATTTCGCCAAAATAAAAGGTACGCACACTGCTATGAAGTCTGGCATGGTGGCCGCTGAAACTATTGCTGCCGCTTTAGCTAAGGGCGATGAAGGACGCGAGCTTACCGAATACAACGATGCATTTCTGCAAAGCTGGGCAGGAGCAGAACTAACAAGTTCAAAAAATTGGGGGCCAGCCTTGCATAAATTTGGTATGTACCTTGGTGGTGCATATAACTACATTGATCAGAATTTTTTCAACGGCAAGTTGCCATTTAACTTTAAAGATGACATAGCAGATCACGACACCCTGTTGCCTGCCAAAGATTGCACAAAGCCCGACTACCCCAGACCTGATGGCAAAATTAGTTTTGACAAACCTACCTCTGTATTTTTGTCGAACACAAATCATGAAGACAACCAACCAGTACATCTGCAGTTAATAGATACTGAAGTTCCCATGCAGATCAATTTGCCAAAATACGATGAACCTGCTCAACGCTATTGCCCGGTTGGTGTGTATGAGGTTGTGATTGAAGCTGACGTGCCGCACTTGCAAATCAATTCACAAAACTGCATTCATTGTAAAACCTGCGACATAAAAGATCCAAGCCAGAATATTAACTGGGTGGTGCCTGAAGGTGGCGGTGGCCCTAACTACCCGAACATGTAGACCGTACTCTATGAATATTCTCAACAATCCTCATCGTGGTGTTGGCCTAATATCGCTGGGCGTGCAAAAGGCATCTAAAGTATCAGGGAATGTAAACGCCGTGCGCAGCTTGTTACAAGCCTGCCCAGTGGCTTTTGCCTCTCCCTTGGTAGATTGCTACTCCTTGGCAAAGAGCTTAAACATAAATTCACTGCACATCAAAGATGAGCGTGAACGCATGGGCTTAGGTAGCTTTAAATCACTAGGGGCGACCTACGCTATTGCCAAGGCGGCTGTTGCTGCCAACGGCGGCCAGATAGGTGAACCTGAGCAAATGGCTGATGCTCTTTCAGGCAAGGTGTATGTCACCGCTAGCGCTGGAAATCACGGAATATCAACAGCCGCTGGTGCTCGAATATTCGGCGCCAAAGCCATTATCTATCTTGCTGAGACGGTGCCTTCAGGGTTTGCAGAAAAACTGACACGCTTCGGTGCTGAAGTTGTCATTGAAGGCAACAACTACGAAGCTAGTCATGAAGCTGCGGTAGCACTGTGCGAGACGCAGGGACACACGCTCATTGCAGACTCAACCTGGGAGGGCTATTCAGGTGGTCGTGACATCATGGAAGGCTACTTGGCGATGCCTGAAGAAGCCTCAGTGCAAATTCCACAAGCACCCACACATATTTTTCTTCAAGCGGGCGTGGGTGGTTTGGCAGCTGCTGCAGCTAGACACGCAAGAGATCACTGGGGTGATGATCCCGTCATTTGCGTTGTCGAACCTAGTGCAGCCCCTGCCCTATTTGCTGGTATTGAAGCGGGCGGCGTTGTCCATGCAGCAGGCCCTGTATCCAACATGGGCCGACTAGATTGTAAAGAGGCCTCTTTGCTAGCGCTGGATTGTCTGGCCAAAGAAGCTGATGCGTTCATGACGATAGATGACGAGTTTGTTGCACAAGCTATTACTCAGTTAGAAGCAGAGTCGCTGGAAACATCGCCATCAGGGGGTGCTGGATTTGCGGGACTTGTAGCGGCCGTGCAGGATGGGGTGCTGGGCATCAATGATCAGAGTCGTGTGCTTATTTACTTGTCTGAGGGGCCGTCTGACTAATTTTCGGCTTGCGTTGCTATCGAATTTTGCTGTTCACGGTAGAGAAAATACAAACCACTGATCACCACTACAGCGCCGCCCCATAAGGTATGGCTGCTGGGTGCGTGAGACCAAAGCATGTAGTCAAAAAATATAGCCCAAAGCAGCGCTGTATATTCAATGGGCGCCAACACCGATGCTTCACGACTGCCAAAGGCTTGGGTAATAGCTAGGTGCCCTAGTAGTGCCAACATCGCCACACCAAAAATTAGAACCCATAATTTAAGCGTGAGCGGTTGCCATACAAGGGGCAAAGCACAGAGTGCAACTATGCCAAGTCCGGCATTAAAATAGAAAACCAGACTAGTTGTTGATTCAGTTTTCGCCATGATTTTGCCAGAGACAAACAAAACGGCGTAACTGAGGCTGCCAACAAGTGCCAGTACATACCCTACGGAAAACTCGTCCAAGCCTGGGTTAATCGCAATAGCCACGCCCACGTAACCCGCCAAAATCGCAAACCAACGATGCATGCCAAAGCGTTCCTTAAGTACTAGCACTGATGCAATCGCAATAAACAGTGTTCCAGTAAAAAAGACCACGGTGGCATCCGCCAGCGGTAGATACGCAAGCGATCCAAAAAAACCACCAACAGCTGTCAACCCCACCATGCCACGCAAGATATGCGCACCAAGACGTTTGGTGCGCAGCTTGCTCAATTTCTTTTGAAACCCAAGAGTACCTAGCAATACAGTCGTGATAATGAAGCTACGAATCGCAAGAATGGTTACTGTGTGAACCTTATTCTCAATCAGTATCTTGGCCAATACATCCATACAGGATAGAGCAAAGATAGCCAGCGCCATCAACCACATGCCACGTACAGTTGATGGGGTCAATTAGTGCTAAACCGTTTAGTCAGCACCAGAAGAATCAGTAGCTGGTGGCTTCTTCGGGCTGGCCGCACGACGCGGCTTCGGCTTGTCTGCAGCATCAGCTTTTGGCTTAGGTGATTCCGTTTTCTCAGCTTTCGGCTTAGCCGCAACTTTGGATGCCGTTTTCTTGGCTACCTTTTTCTTGGCTTTAGGCTTGGCATCTGCGGATGAATTTTCGCTAGCAGCAGCCTGCGTTGCAACTTTAGGTACAGCCT
This sequence comes from Granulosicoccus sp., assembly GCA_023301725.1. Lineage (GTDB taxonomy): Bacteria > Pseudomonadota > Gammaproteobacteria > Granulosicoccales > Granulosicoccaceae > Granulosicoccus. Next base: position 62,199 of record JALZUD010000050.1, read on the forward strand.
CACTCGCTTCAGGTCGCTTTCTCGGCGCACGTGGTTTTCTTGCTACAGGCTCTTTTACTCGATCTGCAGATGCAGGAGCTGTATTGGCAGCAGGTGCAGGTGCTGAATTTACGACTGGAGCCGCAGCCTGCTGCACCAGTCTCTCAGGCGCTCGTTGCGACTGATCCACAGACGTTGAAGTTTGCGTTGCAGGAGCTTGTGATTGGTCTGGGTTGGTGCTTGGATTAGCACCCTGGTTGTTATTCGGGTTGTTATTCGGGTTGTCTGAATCGGGCCGGTTCTGATTCCTGTTTCGGTTATTTCTGTTGTTTCGGTTCTGACCGCGATTTTGATTGCGGTTGTTTCTGTTCTGCTTGTTGCCCTCGCCTTGACCCTGACCTTGATTGCGACGCTGATTAGGGTTTTGATTGGGATTCTGGTTAGGGTTTTGGGCGTTGGCTTGCGCACCGCCTTGCTGACGGTTGTTGCGCTGTTGGTTGTTGCCAGCGTTTCGACCCTGCCGAGGTTGAGCATTACCCGATCTGGATCGACCTTGAGCATTGCCACCGCGCTCGTTTCTCTGGTTGGTTCGACCTCTGCCTCGCGGGTTATTAGTACGTGCACCCATCACCAAGCTACCCACTTGATAGGGATCTTCCATGCCAATCAGGTTACTGTCGGAGGGAAAGCGATTATTGACGTTACAACGATCACGATTACCAAAGTTGTCGTCCTCGTTCTCAACAAAGGCTGGCTGTTCGGGTAAAGCGCGATTACCGATGTTGTCCATTGCCTCGGTGATTTCGCGAGGCGGACGCAATGCTCGGTTGCCTTTCTCTATACGGTTGCCGGCGTTATCATCATCACGGCCGCGGCCGCGGTTATTACTATTGCGGCCACCTTTACGTTTGTTATTCCGGTTGCGATTGTTTGTTCCGCCTCCGGCAGCACCTTGCGCGCCAGATCTTTGGCTGTTGTTGGGATTGTTCCGACCCCGACCGCGTCTGGGGGCAGTACGTGACCCGCCTTCGCTGTTGTTGTCATTGCGACCGCCACCTGCATCAGCCGAACCACCGGAGCTTGCTCCAGAATCTTGAGAATCGCTGCTTGTCATACTACTAACATCATAATGGTTACCTTACTGTCGTAACGATCGGTCGTCATACAGATTCGAGCCTCACAGCCTGTCAAGGGCTGCATACTAATGAGATCATCGTTTTGATGACCGGACCCACGAGGCACACAGATCAATGGGCCAATCTTGCTATCGACTCCAGTTAGTGCTTTCGGATAGTGCTTTGGAATCGTACCCAAGAATACCACTTGAGAATAGTATCTAAAAAAGGCCGTATTTGGGCAAGCAGTTAGGGTTGTGCTCATGAACCCGACTAGTCGGGTGCTGAATTTGGGAACGATACGTAGTGTTACCACCAAATCCGAGCGCTGCCCCTTATTATGCACTACATTACTCGACTGTGCCTTTTGCTCAGATCTGTGCCAAACGTTCTGGATCTTTTACCACATCGACAACACAGCTACGACATCGGTTGCAACACAAGATAGTGTAAATTGTATGTCTATATACTTGCGTAAACTTTGTTGCCCCTAGTGCCACGTTTCTTCAGTCTGGCATCTCAAAGCATCAGGTTTCTCAGCCGTCCTTTTTAAGGCTTGACTAGTCAAGTCGATAATCTCTCGTGATATACCATTGAAAACTGAATCTCTAAGCGGCTGGCAGCACGAATGGCTGGGTAACATACGAGCCGATATTCTGGCAGGCCTAGTAGTAGCGCTGGCACTCATACCAGAAGCCATCGCATTCTCAATTATCGCAGGCGTAGATCCTAAAGTCGGGCTATATGCGTCATTCTCTATTGCGGTCATAGTTGCGATCACCGGCGGTCGCCCCGGCATGATATCAGCGGCCACTGCAGCCACCGCCGTGCTTATGGTCACGCTGGTCAAAGAATACGGCCTAGAATACCTGCTCGCAGCCACAGTGCTTGCCGGTCTTATCCAGATTGTGGCTGGGTTGCTTAAACTTGGCTACGTGATGCGCTTCGTATCACGCTCAGTGATGACTGGCTTCGTCAACGCGCTAGCTATCCTGATATTCTTGGCGCAGCTGCCTGAACTGGTAAACATACCTAATCCATCATTGACGTACGTTATGGTAATAGCCGGCCTTGGCATCATTTACCTGCTGCCCAGACTGACAACTGCTGTGCCTTCGCCGCTGGTCTGTATCGTTGTGCTCACGGTAATATCGCTACTGCTTGGCTTGGATGTTCGCACCGTTGGTGACATGGGCGAATTGCCTGACTCACTACCCATCTTTTTGCTACCTGATATTCCCTTTAATTTTGAAACACTGAAAATTATCCTGCCCTACTCCATAGCAGTGGCTGCAGTAGGCTTGCTTGAATCACTCATGACCGCCTCAATTGTCGATGAACTCACTGATACGAAAAGCGACAAGAACCGCGAATGTATCGGACAAGGCATTGCCAATACCGCTACCGGCTTCATCGGTGGCATGGCTGGTTGCGCCATGATCGGACAATCCATAATCAATGTTAAGTCAGGTGGGCGAGGCCGGCTATCTACCTTTTGCGCCGGTATATTTTTATTGATAATGATTGTCTTTCTGGGCGACTGGGTTAAGCAAATTCCCATGCCTGCCTTGGTTGCTATCATGATCATGGTCTCCATTGGTACCTTCAGTTGGTCGTCTTTGGTGAACTTACGCGACCATCCTCGAAGCTCGTCTGTGGTGATGCTGGCTACCGTTATTGTTGTAGTTGCCACTCACAATCTAGCAATAGGTGTGGCTGTAGGTGTGCTGTTTTCTGGCATCTTCTTCGCTTGGAAAATCTCTCAAATCTTCAGAGTTACATCCACACTTTCAGATGATGAACTCAGCCGTACATACAAAGTAGAAGGTCAATTGTTCTTTGCATCCAGTGATGAATTCACAGCTGCGTTCGATTTCAAAGAAGCATTGGAAACCATCATCATTGATGTCAACGATGCACACATCTGGGACATATCCAGCGTTCAAGCATTAGATATGGTCGTTCTAAAATTTAGACGAGAAGGCAGCGCGGTGGAAATTATCGGGCTTAACAAAGCCAGCGAGACTATCGTTGACCAGCTGGCAGTCCACGATAGACCTGGTGCCCTTGACGACATGATGGGCCACTGAGCGCACACGATACTCAAATTGCGACAAATCCTCTGACCAACCCTGTTAACAACCCCGAGACACGGACTGTGAGCAAACTCATTGCAGTAATTGACGGCTCTTCCTACTCTGCAAGCGTCTGTGAGCACGCAGCCTGGGTAGCTAATCGCGCCGGTAGTGAAATCGACGTGATACATGTGTTGGGGCGGCGTATCTTATCTGAAAGCGCTAACCTGAGCGGCAGCATTGGCTTGGGTGCACGCTCAGCTTTGTTGAATGAACTAGCCGAACTGGACGAGCAAAAAGCAAAGCTTGCGCACAAGCGTGGCCGAGCAATCCTTGAGGATGCGCAAGCTTTATTGGTGTCACGGGGTGTAGAGAAAGTACACACCAAGCTCAGGAATGGCGAGATTGTAGAATCTGTTAAAGAGCTCGAAGGTGAAGCCGATCTACTGGTGCTCGGCAAACGCGGCGAAGGCGCCAACTTCGACACTGGCCATCTAGGGTCGAATCTGGAGCGTGTCATACGCTCCACTAATAAACCCGTGTTGGTAGCTTCTCGCTCATTTAACTCTGTCAGTCGCGTCCTGATTGCATTTGACGGTGGCAAGAGCTCTTTGAAGGCTATAGAATTCTTCGCCCAACGCGCGCATTACAATGATCTTTCATGTCACGTGCTCATGGTGGGTAGTGACACTGCTGACAATCGCAAGCAAGTGGAGAGCGCCATTGCAAAGCTTTCAAATGGAGGATTCACAGCCACAGGCGATATTGTGCAAGGGCAAGCTGAAGTTGTCATCACGGAGCAAGTTGAGGCCAAAGACTACAACCTTGTGATCATGGGTGCCTATGGTCACTCACGTATCCGCAATCTAATCATCGGCTCAACAACCACTGAGATGATCCGATCGTGCAAAGTCCCGGTTTTGTTATTCCGCTAAATGATTAATTGAAATAAGCGCCAGTCGTCACTACATAGCTATCAGGAACTAACCCAGGACGATAAAGTGAACGACTTACGAAGACAGCTCGCACCCGGCCTTAGCGGCGTCAATGTGGGCATCACTGTGCTCTTAGTCATCTTAGCGTGGCCTCTAGCGCTGCTTATGATTGCCTATATATTTTTCGGCCAAAAAGTGGGAGTTGATTTGGGTCGCCCGGCAACGCTTGTCACTTTTTTTGCACGACTGAAAACTGCTTTGCGTGCAGGCATTGCAGCATTCAACAAGCCATCAGCCTGATCTGTCTGCGCGCAACAGACTCACGTCACGGGGCGTTGCGCATAGTCTCAGGTAGCCATGTGGCTAATTCAGGTACAGCGATTAGTACAAAGATCATCAGTACCATAATGAAAAACATAGGAATAGCGGCTTTGGCGATATAGCCCATATCGTGATCAGTCATGCCTTGAAGCACAAAAAGATTAAATCCGATGGGCGGCGTAATCTGCGCCATCTCGACCGCAACCACCACGAAAATTCCAAACCAGATTGGATCTATACCAGCCTGACGAATCATGGGCTCTACAACAGCCATGGTTAACACGACAGATGAAATACCATCTAAAAAACAACCCAAAACAACGTAGAAAACTAGCAACGCCATCAGCAATTCAAACTGCGACAGGTTCAGGTCACCAATAAAATCTGCAAGAGCTCTGGGCAGGCCCGTGAACCCCATAGACAGAGAAAGAAACGCAGCTCCCGCGAGAATCAATGCAATCATGGCTGACGTGCGTGTGGCACCCATCAAACTTGTCGTGAATGTTGTCCAGTTGAGCGACCCTTGAACTGCTGCCAATACCAAAGAACCAATAACACCAAAGGCTGCAGCTTCAGTTGCCGTGGCAACACCTGCGTACATGGATCCAATCACTAGCAGTATTAATAAAATGACTGGAATGAGATAGCGGCTGTTACGCACTTTTTCCATGAACGTCATGACGGGCTCAGGTTCTGGGTCAAATGATTTAGACACCTTTGACATGATGGCGATGTAGGCCATAAACATGAGCGCTAAAACAAGACCGGGTAATACGCCAGCCAGAAACAGTTTCCGGATACTCTCGTTGATGGTGACACCATAAACAATGAGTGTGAGCGAGGGTGGAATCATCAACCCCAATGTTGCTGCACCCGCGAGCGTGCCGATAATCATTTTTTCGGGGTAGCGTCGCTTACGTAACTCCGGTATGGACATCTTGCCAACCGTGGTAAGCGTGGCAGCTGATGAACCTGACACAGCTGCAAATACAGCACACCCTACAACATTGGTGTGCACAAGCCCTCCAGGTAATCGCGCTAACCAGGGGGACAATCCGCGGAACATATCTTCGGATAGCCGAGTCCTGTATAAAACCTCCCCCATCCAGATAAACAGGGGCAAAGCGGTTAGCGTCCACGAGGAAGATGCTGACCATATAGTGGTGATCATCACATCGCCAGGAGGGCGCGTGGTGAACAAAGTCATGCCCACAAAGGCGACGCCTAATAAGGCAAGACCGACCCAAACACCTGAGCCTAGTAGTGCAAAAAGAACAAATAAGAAAATACCTATCGCAGCGAATTCTTGCATCAGTGTTTCCGCAATTGGATCAGTGGTTAGCGATAGTTTCAGACAACATGGCATGCTTTTTTAGCACAATGAGCCTGATTAAATTGTCACAGAAACAAATGGCTAGCAAGATGGCGCCAATGCTCATTCCCATTTGAGGAATCCAGATAGGTGTTGCATCCTGCCCTTGGCTAATATCTTGAAACTTATGTGACCAGAAAGTCGCCTTTACGGCATACCAGGCCAGATAAACCGCAGCGGCGGCACCAATAGAAAAACACCATAACTCCATGGCATAACGGAACCTTCCAGCCACGTTCAAAAGCAAGCTAACGCGAATGTGCGCCCCACGATTCAAAGCATGGGCGAAGGCCAGAAAAGAGGCTGCCGCCATGCAGTAGCCCGCATAATCAGGTGCACCACTAAAAACCTGTCCAGTCCAGCGGGCTAACATCTGCACCATAATAAGCACAAGAATAGCTATCAGAAACAGAGCTGCCAGAACACCTCCCGCCGTATACAAATGATCAAGCGCGTGACAGAAACGACGGTAGGCTTTCATAGGGAAATAGGCTCGTTTTACTTAGATGCGTTAAAAGCATCCATGATAGCTTTGCCGTCATCGCCGGCAGCTTCTATCCACTCTTTGGTCATAGTGTCGCCAATGGCCTTGAGCTCTGCAACCAGAGCATCTCCAGCGGGGCCAACCGTCATACCACCAGCAGCAAGACCTGCCATGGTAAAACCGGTGTATTCTTTCGCACGCCAGTTTCCAGCGTATTGTGCCAATTGCGCACAGGCTTGAATAACACCCTTGCTTGCATCGCTAGTACCTTCCCATACATCTTTGTTAACCATGACGTAGTTGTACGGAAGCCATGCATCTACCTCATAGAAGTGCGACAAGCTCTCCCACACTTTTCGATCGTAACCGGTGGCACCAGAGGAGACCATAGATTCAGCCACACCTGTTGCAAACGCTTGCGAGATTTCAGCAGCTTCGATGGTGACCGGCAACATACCTGTCAGCTCTGCCAATCGCGCTGTTGCGTTATTATAAGATCGAAACTTCAAGCCCTTCATGTCTTCTACCGAGTTCACTTCTTTGTTGAAATAAAGCCCCTGTGGTGGCCATGGCACGGCATACAACATAACCAGATTCTGCTCATCAAGCAGTTTTTCCATAGTTGGTCTGGCCGCATCAAACAGACGCGCACTATCGTCGAATGAACTGGCAAGAAAAGGCACAGAGTCAAAGCCGAAAACTGCGTTCTCGTTTTGATGACCCGACATCAAGCGCTCACCAATCTGCGTCTGACCAGTCTGTATTGCACGTTTGATGTCAGCCCCTTTGAACAACGAGCCACTAGGGTGCGTGACAATTTCGATGTCGCCGCTTGTGCCGCTAGTGACACATTCAGCGAATTGCGCACCAGTTTCTGAATGGAAGTTTGTGGCTGAATAGGCCATGGGCATATCCCATTTTTCGGCGTAGGCACTGCCTGCTACACAAGCACCTGCCACGCTAAGGCTAACGATCAAGCCTGTTTTTAAAGCTGAATATCGCATGCGGTATTTATCCTCTGGTTTATATTTTTTTAACGATCCGAATCACTCTCGTTCGGCGTCCGTTCACTATCGTACTCGTCAAATACACTCGAGCACAAGAGTAGTGCCCACAAAGCTTAACTAAAGCGCTCTGGACGGAAGGCATCCAGATCATCCGCTGTACGCTCACCGCAGATCAATTCTGCCACTAGACGGCCGGTCTTAGGCCCCCCTGTGAGACCAATGTGATGGTGCCCAAACGCGGTATAAACGCCGGTTTTGCCTATCTCACCTATAAGCGGCAGGCTATCGCTGGGCGCTGGGCGGTGGCCAAGCCACTCCACAGTGTCGGAATATTCTACATCCGGGAATGTGGCCTTCATCTGACGCATCAACAGCTCTATGGGTGCCCGCGATGGTCCCGCATCAAGACCGCCCAACTCAACGATGCCTGCGCAACGCAAACCATCGTGCATGGGTGTTGCCACAAATTTACCCGACGTTATCATCGTAGGCACGCTGACCGTCTTTGTCGGGTTCTTGAATATCACGTGATATCCACGTTCTGATTCCAATGGAATCTTCAAGCCGAAAAGTGCCGTCAGCTTCTTTGACCAGACACCCGTTGCAATGACTACATGATCACACTCAACAGACCCCTGCTCCGTTTGTACCGCGCTGACTCGACCATCAGTTATCGTAATATCGTCAACGCTTGATTGAACAATAGTGCCGCCAAGTGATTCAAACACCTTCGCAAGCGATTTAACATATTGCCCGGGACTTGTTATAAAACCGTGATTGTTCACCACAGCAAGTACATTAATATTGTCCCCCAGTGCTGGCTCTCTATCGCGTACCTCTTGCCCTTGCAAGAGCTGGGGCACAAACCCGTGGCGTTCTCTTAAAGACCACACATAGCTATCGGCTTTAAAATCCTCCATCGTTGGATACGCAAACTGATACTCCGACGGGTGCAACCACTGATCGGCTTCTGTGTTGCCTGCAAGATCCTGATGCTGCTCAACCGTATCCCCAGTGATGAACGTCAGGTGCTTGGCAATACGCTGAGTATCACTATCGTTCGCATAGCTTAAGTATTTCCTCAGCCATGGCGCGATGCGAGGAAAGTACGACCAACGCATGAACAAGGGGAATTCACGATCCATCAGCATTGCCGGTGCTTTGCGCAAAAGTCCTGGGCCTGTCACTGGGACCATGGCGCACGCTGCAAGCACACCTGCATTGCCGTGAGAGGTACCCTCGCCCGGTGGCAAACGATCAACCAAGGTGACACTCGCGCCTGCACGAGCCAACCAAATGCCGGTGGCAACACCGACGATACCTGCACCTACAACGACACAATTGGGTGGTTTTTTCACCGGTTACCTTTTAACGAATGGCTAATGCGTCAGAAAGTACACGCAAAACCCCGCACTTTCAACTCCATCAAGTACTTGTACCCGCTCGGACCAGCACTGCTACACTGTCAGGCATGCAACCATCAGGCACCGTAGGTGTCATCATGCTCGATACTCGATTCCCACGTTTTGTTGGTGATATCGGCTCGCAAGACACTTGGCCGTTTAGTGTTTTGTTTGAGGTAGTGAAAGGTGCGCGTGCCAGTGATGTGGTCAATTCCACCGGCGAACAAAAATTACAGCCCTTCATCGATGCAGCCATCAAACTGCAGAACCAAGGGGTTAGCGGAATAACCACCAGCTGTGGTTTTCTCTCGGTAGTGCAGGCCGACATTGCCGAGCACTTACATATCCCGTTTATCGCCTCGTCTTTGGTTCAAGTGCCTTGGGTACAAGCCACCCTGCCGCCGGGAAAGCGCGTTGGTATTCTTACTATCGATTCCAATGCCCTAACAGCGCTGCACTTGCAAGGCGCAGGAATCGATACAGACATACCCGTGGCAGGCACACAAAACGGACTTGAGTTTACTCAAGCTATTCTCAACGACAACGTAGTTATGAGTAAAAACCGATGTGAGTACGATAATGTAGAGGCAGCACTACATTTTGTGTCAACACATCCTGAGCTGGGTGCCATTGTTCTTGAATGTACCAACATGGCGCCTTATGCCAGTGCTATTCAACGTGCCACCGGACTACCTGTGTTCTCTATTTACACACTTATTTGCTGGTTGCAGTCGGGATTGTTGCCTCGACAGTTTTAACTCAAATAGCCGAGGTCAGTTCAACTGACTTTAACCACCACTTTGCCAAAGCTTTTTCCTACCAGCAAATCATTCAGTGCTTGCGGCGCGTTTTCAAGTCCATCAACCACTTGCTCTGTGTACTGCACATCTCCTTGAGCCAACCAAGCAGACATATCTGAGGCAAATGTTTTGTACAACGACTTGGGGAAGCTATCAAAGATGATAAAGCCTTGCACTTTAACCTTCATACGCAGAATGGTACCCATGATGACAGGAGCGTGATCAGGGCCGTCGGGTAAGTTTTTAAGGTTGTACCAGCTAACAACTCCACACACAGGCACACGGGCAAATTCGTTAAGCAGGGGCAGTACGCCGAACAGCACTTTGCCACCTACGTTTTCAAAGTACACATCAATTCCCTGTGGGCAGGCCGCGTTAAGTTCTTCTGCAAAGTTATCTGACTTGTGGTCGATGCAGGCATCGAAGCCGAGAGTGTCTACAACGTGCTTACACTTCTCTGGACCACCTGCTACACCGACAACGCGACACCCTTTGATTTTGGCTATTTGCCCCACAGTGGCCCCTACTGGCCCTGATGCTGCGGCAACCACTACCGTCTCACCCGCTTTGGGTTCACCAATATTCAGCAGTCCTGCATAGGCGGTGTACCCCGGCATTCCCAATATGCCTAAGGACCAGGAAGGGTTCTCTGGATTTTTGCCAAGATTGAGCACATCCACGCCATCGCTGACAGCGTAATCCTGCCAACCGCTACCGTTGAGCACAAAATCACCCACCTCAAAACCTGCTACGTTGGAATCGATAACTTCTGCAACAACCTGGGCTGTCATAACTTCATCGATCTTCACAGGTTCAGCATACGACTTCGCATCGTTCATACGACCGCGCATATAGGGATCGAGCGAAAGATAGCGTGTGCGTACCAGCATTTGGCCTTGTGCAGGCGTTGGGATATCTGTTGTCTCTAATCGTAAAGTGTTGGCGTCTGGCAAGCCACTAGGTCTTTGGGCAAGAACGATACGACGATTAGTGGTCGATGTTTGTGTCATGGGATTCCTTGTTTATGTAGGGGCGCAGGTTTGACTCTATAACTACAGACGTTCACACTCTGTAGATTAACCCGTCCAAGACTAACCCATTTAGGTAAACGCATTGTCAACAGAGATAACCCTATTCCATATTGCATCAGATGCCGACGTTAGCGCATATACCTCTGCCGGAATATACCGATGTGCATCACTGGAATCCGAAGGCTTCATACACTGCTGCAACAAAATTCAGCTGATAGGAGTCACTGGTCGATACTACGAATCTGTCGATGATGTACAGCTACTCTTGTTGGACGCCGACAAACTTGAATCACCGCTGGTTCTTGAAAACACCGTGGGCGGCACAGAGCTATTTCCTCACGTCTACGGGCCAATAAATGGTGCGGCGATTGTAGATATAGTGCCTTATGGAATCCACTCAAGCGAAAGGCTTGGTCTGTTTTTATAAGATTCTACCGCCCTTTAATGGCAACAGGCCTGTACGGATATAACCGCTACAAGCCTGTGGTCACTACCAGACACTAACGCATTGACTACAGCTGCGCAGCATCTAGCGCTATGGTGCTTTCCGCACCTTCTGTAATGATAACCTCTGCGGATTCAACTAAAGGCAACATACGCTCCGCATAGTAGCGCGCCAACATAATTTTAGCGTCCAGATAAGCATCGTCTGAGCCTTCTTCTTGCTTCAACTTCAATGCTGCCAATGCAGATCTAGCCATCATCCAACCACCTGCTAACCTGCCCTGCATCATAAGAAATTCTACTGATGTTGCCGAAGGCAAGGTCGCATCGTTTTGGCCTAACAACCACTGAGTCGCGCTATCAGCAGATGCAATAGCAGGCTCTAGGCGCTTTGAAATTGCCTTGAAATCCAGATGATCAGATTGCTTCAGTTCATTGAGAACACTACGCATATCGTCAAGCAATTCACCCATGCCTTTACCACCATCACGAGCCGTTTTACGTCCGATTAAATCGTTGGCTTGAATAGCTGTGGTGCCTTCATAGATGGGCGTGATACGAGCGTCCCGCAAAAATTGCGCAGCACCCGTCTCCTCTATAAAGCCCATGCCGCCATGCACTTGCACGCCCAAAGAACAAAGCTCTACACCCATCTCGGTTGACCATCCCTTGACCAATGGGGTTAAGAGCTCACCACGACGCCGCATTTTTTCACGCACCTGTTCGTCTTGATGACGCTTGGCTTGATCGAAGGCCGCTGCACATTCAAGCCCTAAACCTCGCATAGCTTCAATAGAAGAGCGCATGGTCATTAAAATACGTCGCACATCAGGGTGATTAATGATGCCTTGATCGTCAGGAGACGTGCCAAGCAATGTCTTACCTTGCTTGCGATCACGAGCGTAAGCTACCGCTTTTTGATAAGCGCGTTCTGCAATGCCGTACCCTTCGACACCCACTGCATGCCTTGCTTGATTCATCATTGTGAACATGTAGGCAAGGCCATGATTAGCTTCACCCAACAGATAACCAATAGCACCTTCGTTATCACCATACGACATCACGCACGTGGGACTAGCATGAATGCCTAGCTTGTGTTCTATGGATACGCAGGTAAGATCATTGCGCTCACCTAGAGTACCGTCATCGTTGATCAGAAACTTGGGAACAATAAACAGTGATATGCCCTTAACACCTGCGGGGGCATCGGGGAGTCGTGCAAGCACCATATGTATGATGTTTTCAGTTAGATCGTGCTCACCGTAAGTGATGTATATTTTTTGGCCTTTGATCAGATAATGATCTCCACTGGGCTCAGCCTTGGTGCGCACCGCTGCTAAATCTGATCCAGCCTGTGGCTCGGTCAGGTTCATGGTGCCTGTCCAGCTACCCTCCACCATTTTGGGCAGAAAAAACTGTTTTTGTTCTTCAGAGGAATGATGTTCTATGGCATCCACCGCCCCTTGCGTTAACAAAGGACATAGACCGAAAGCCATATTGGCGCTGTGCCACATTTCCTGCACTGCGGCCGCCACAGTTAATGGCAAGCCTTGCCCACCGAAGTCGGTTGGGAATGACAAACTGCCCCAACCACTTTCGACAAACTGCGAGTAGGCCTCTTTCCAACCATCCGGGGTGGTAACTTCACCTTCGGACCACTTGCTACCCTGTTGATCGCCAGACCAGTTCAACGGTGCCAGTACGTCCTCGGTAAAACGGGCAGACTCGTCAAGAATGGCTTCTACAAGATCAGGTGATGCATCTTCATAGCCTTCGAGCTTCGCCAAGTCGGCTAGGCCGATGACGTTATTGAGAACGAACGCAATATCCTTAACAGGCGCGGTGTAGCTCATGACTGCTTATCCTTATCTTTTGTGCTGCTAGTAGCCTGGCTGAAGATGTCATTGAATTGGGCGAACATCGCTTGCAGATCGCCCACTGCATTTTCCGCGACGCTCTGCAAACTCTCTGCTGATTCTTGAAATTCCTCAGCCATTTTTTTACCTTTGGTCTCCCAGAAGTCGCGGGCTTCCATCATGGCAAGCTTCTGCTTTAGCTGAGCCTCGTCAAGCAACTTCTTAGACTCCTCAGCAGTTCTGGCCATATAGTCGTCTACAACGACTTTCGATGCTTCCAGCTTTTCTTGGGCCTCCATGACACCCAGATGCGCTTGCAACTGAGCCTCATCAGCTTTCTCACCAGCCTGCGACATGGCCTTGTTCAACAACTCATTTATCTGGCTCAATGTGCGCTTTGCTGTTGCCTTGATTTCGTGGGTATCGTCGGGTAGATCCTCAATGAAGTCATCTACCTTGGCTTGAATAGACTCCAGCTCTTTCAACGATTTATCAATCGCGTCTTTAATGCTGTTACTCATGGCAATCTCCAGTTAGCGAAATCCTCTTACAACAAATACTGCCTAGCGCACACATCTAGCCATCGAGCGCGGCAGACAGTTCTGGCAGCACATCAAACAAATCAGCAACTAAACCGTAATCTGCAACTTGAAAAATAGGCGCCTCTTCATCTTTGTTGATCGCAACAATAACTTTGCTGTCCTTCATTCCAGCCAAATGCTGAATAGCACCAGAAATGCCAACCGCTAGATAAAGATCAGGTGCAACCACTTTTCCGGTTTGTCCTACCTGGTATTCGTTAGGGACAAAACCTGCGTCTACTGCTGCTCGCGATGCACCTACGGCTGCATTCAGCTTGCCTGCGATCTCATCCAGCATAGAGAAGTTTTCACCGTTCTGCATACCACGACCGCCGGATACCACGGTATCAGCGCTGGTGAGTTCTGGTCGGTCAGATGTTGATAATTCCTGACCAACAAAAGACACTTTAGGATCAGCTGCGGCTGCATCAACGTTTTCAACGCTTGCGCTTCCACCCTCTGCCGAGGCTGAGTCGAACGACGTCGTTCTTACGCCAATCACTTTTACCGTGTCCGCGCTTTTCACTGTTGCCAATGCGTTGCCTGCATAAATTGGCCGCACAAACGTGTCTTCACCTTTGATTTCAATAATGTCAGAGATACCCGAAACGTCTAGAAGTGCAGCAACTCGAGGCATGACGTTCTTGCCAGCAGCAGTGGCTGCAAAAAGAATGTGGCTGTAGCTCTGAGCGTGTTTAACCACCAGCGCTGATAAATTTTCAGCCAGCTCATGAGCGTACGCCGCATCATCAGCATGCAAGACTTTGCTCACACCGGCAATTTTGGTCGCAAGTTCTGCGACTGCACCGGCACCACTACCCGCAACTAGCAAGTGAATATCTCCACCCAGCTGTGTGGCAGCTGTGACTACACTCAAGGTGGCAGGACGGATTTGACCGTTTTCATGCTCAACCAGAATCAATGTGCTCATAATGTTTTTCTCGTTGAATATAATTAAATGACTTTTGCGTCGTTACGCAGCTTGTCTACAAGCTCTGCAACATTGCTGACGATAATGCCCGCTTCACGTTTAGGCGGCTCATTGACCTCAACCACTGACAGCTTGCTGCTCACGTCCACACCTGTATCAGCAACTGGAATGATCTCCAACGGCTTCTTCTTTGCTTTCATGATGTTTGGCAACTTAGCGTAGCGAGGCTCATTGAGTCGCAAATCAGTGGTGACGATGGCAGGCATCTGCACCTGAATAGATTCCAGGCCCGTGTCTACTTCTCGCGTTACCTTCAGGCTATCTCCTTCAAACTCGACTTTTGAGGCAAATGTGGCTTGTGCCATGCCCGTCATTGCCGACAGCATCTGCCCTGTCTGGTTTGAATCATCGTCAATTGCTTGTTTGCCCAACACAACCAGCCCAGGCTGCTCTTTCTCAATCAGATGCTTGAACAGTTTGGCAATCGCCAAGGGCTGTAGTTGCTCGTCAGTCTCGATCAGAATGCCACGATCCGCACCCATGGCAAGAGCTGTGCGAATAGTCTCTTGGGACTGCGTTGGCCCTATAGATACGGCAATGACCTCTTCGGCGTGACCAGCTTCGACTAAGCGTAAGGCCTCTTCGACAGCGATTTCGTCAAAGGGATTCATCGACATTTTGACATTTGCCAACTCGATGCCCGATTTATCTGCCTTGACACGAGCCTTGACGTTGTAATCGAGGACGCGCTTAACACCTACCAATATTTTCATGCGTAATCAGTTCTCAATAAAATGTGTATTTCTACACCCTTGTGTATATCAGGATTCTACCTGTTCCAGCGCACGCAACGCTGGGGCTTGGTGATTTTCTGACGCGAAATTTGCCCTGAGTGTCGCTTATACGGCAGGCCAATGATTCAGGTTGAGTTTACTCACCGATATCTTCGTTCCATAGCTCGGGCTCTTCTGCGATGAAATCCCGCATCATGGCGATGCACTCCTCGCTTTCGAGGACATCAACAGTAACTCCACGGCTGCGCACGTACTCCTCAGGCCCCTTGAAAGTGACATTCTCACCGACAACAACCCGTTTAATACCATAAAGCAAAGCAGCGCCACTGCACATATCACAGGGAGACAACGTCGAGTACAGCGTAGCTCGCCGATAGGTGCTCGCGGGTAATCGTCCGGCACCCTCAAGGCAATCCATCTCTGCGTGACGAATAGTGCTGCCTTTTTGCACACGCTGATTGTGCCCTCGTCCGATTATTTCACCATCTACAACAAGCACAGAGCCGATAGGAATACCGCCTGCTGAGCGCCCTTTACGGGCCTCTTCAATGGCCGCTTGCATGAAAGATGTGTGATCGGTCATAACTTTTTAGTCTCTTGCGGGCGGCCCTTGAGGGCGATGTTAGTCGAGCTGGATACGGCCTTGAATCTGCACTTGCACAGTGCTACTTCCCGCAGCAATGGCAGGTGCTGACTCTACCGAGAGTGAGCTAGAAGACTCGAGAGTCATAACTCGCGCGTTACGAGAAATTGGTGCGCTTCGATTCGAGGATATGTCCAATTCCAAGATACGAAAACCACCACTGTTAAAATTACGCTGAACTAAAGCAGCTCTGTCTTTAAACGCATTAAGTGCGTTCTCTATGAGCACATCAGCCGCATTCTCACGAGTAGCGGGCTTGACTGAAAGGTTGATATTTTTCACTTGCAAACGTTCTTGCAACGTTTGGATCGCTTTGCCAGCGGCTGCGAAGTTATCTGTTTCCAACTCTATGCTCTGGCTAGCTCTCCACCCAACCAACTGACGTGTCTTAGTTGAATCATACTTTGGGAATGTCTGGTAATTACGACTTCTAACCGCTATCGATTCATAGCTATCCAGAATTTCAAGGGCCCAAGTCATCGTCTCATTCACTTTAGTGGCAAGAACCGCAGCATCTTTATCCTCTTCCTGAACGGCAAGTGTGACCACCATAAGATCGTTGTCAACTTCAACGGACGCCTGAGTGGATAGGCGAATGACATCGTACAAGGTCTCCTGCGTGCTCTGAGCAAACAACTGGCCTGGCGAGCTCAACAGGACAAGCAGCGTTGGTGCTAAAGCGCCTGCAATCAATGAACGTAAGGCGGCCATTATGCCTCGAGCACCGCACTGACACCCATGCCCCCAGCGGTACAAACAGAAATCAAACCTTTACCGCTACCCTTTGCTGCCAGCTGGCTAGCCAAAGTACCCAGAACACGCGCCCCTGTTGCAGCGAATGGATGACCCACAGCCAAGCTTGACCCCACGGGGTTGAGCTTGTTGCGATCTATCGAGCCCATAGGTTCATCACGATTCAGCTCGGTGCGACAGTACTGATCATCTTCCCAAGCCTTCAGTGTGCAAAGCACTTGGGCTGCAAAGGCTTCATGAATCTCGTAGATATCAAATTCCTGTAGCGATAACGATGCGCGTCTTAGCATGTCGCTAATAGCAACCGTAGGCGCCATCAACAGGCCATCTCCACCCACAAAATCCACAGCTGCAGTGGCTGAATGCGTCAAATAAGCCTGAATGGGTAAACCACGCTCACGCGCCCATTCTTCGGTGCACAAAAGCACACCGGCAGCGCCATCGGTCAATGGTGTGCTGTTGGCAGCGGTTAGAGTACCGGCTTCACTCCTGTCATACGCAGTACGCAGCTTGGCCATTGACTCAAGCGTTGAGTCGCTGCGCATATTGTTGTCACGAAGCACGCCATCACACGCAATAATGAGGTCGTCAAAGAAACCAGACTCGTATGCTTGACTGGCATTTTGGTGCGATAACAAGGCGAGCTTGTCTTGCTCTTCACGCGAGATGTTCCAAGTTTTTGCCATTAACTCGCAATGCTGCCCCATGCTCATTAATGTACGAGGTTCATTCACCGATGGTGGCACCGGGGCAAGCTCCTTTGGCCCAAACCCTTTGAATACCGCTAGCTTTGATTTAAGGTCCCGTGCTTTACCTAGTGCTACCAATCGCTTTGAAAACTTGTTGCCGAATACGATAGGCACATCGCTCACAGTATCGGTTCCTGCAGCAATGGCTGAATCAATTTGCCCACTAGCAATTTTTCCCGCCGCCATCATTGCTGCCTGTAAAGAGGTGCCACAGGCTTGCTGCATAGTCAAAGCTGGGGTACGTGGCGAGAGCTTGGTGCTAAGCACAGCCTCACGCGCAAGGTTCCAGTCACGGGTGTGGGTTATTACAGCACCGGCATTGACTTCACCCAAGGTCTCACCACCCAGTGCATATTTGTCTACCATGCCGTTGAGCACTGTGCTCAGCATTTGCTTGTTTGACAGATGCGCGTAGGCACTGTTTGAACGGCAGAACGGGATGCGTAAGCCGCCCACTATAGCGACAGGTTTTATTGTATTAGCCATTGTTAGAGGTGCCTGCCTTTGTTGATAACGTGGAAAGGTAACGCATGGGGCCACCGCGAAAAGGTGCAAAGCCAGTACCAAAAATGATACCGGCATCGAGTAACTCGTCATCAGCCACGACACCCTCTGCTGACACTGCCTGACACTCCGTCAGAAACGGTTTTATCAGTCTATCTGCAAGCTTGTCACCGTGCGGGCTGTTGACGTTAATCTTGCGACGAATAGCCTTTCCACTTTTCCATTCATAGAAGCCACGGCCGCTTTTTTTGCCCAGATTACCTTCATCTAGTTTTTCTTGCAACATCTTCCGGTGCGCCTCTACATCACCTGTTGCCAGTGTATCGGCCACCTTCATACAGACATCCAAACCCACCACATCAGCTAACTCAATGGGCCCCATGGGCATACCAAAGTGGATAGCCGAGGCGTCAATGGTTTCTTTGTCTATGCCTTCAAGCATCAATGTGAAAGCTTCCATCAGATAAGGTGCCAACACACGATTAACCAGAAAACCTTCTGTGCTCTTTGTGGGCAGCGGAAATCTGTTAATTTGCGAAGAAAATGCACAGCCGCGTGTAACCCATTGCTCATTGGTGGCGGCTGCATGAACAACTTCGACCAACGGCATTTTGGCGACTGGGTTGAAAAAATGCAGGCCGATAAGTCGCGACGGATCCGCAAGATCTCGGGCAAGATCTTCAAGCGCCAGAGCTGAAGTGTTAGTCGCCAATATGGCATGCGCGGCCATTCTCGGCTCTATGCTGGCAAACAACGCTCGCTTGGCATCAGCATCCTCATAGATCGCCTCTATGATGACATCGGCACGCGGCACCCCATCACCTGCAACGTCTGCTCGAAGGCGAGTTTGGGCAGCTTGTACAGCAGGCTTTTGTCTCAGCTTTCGTTTAAACAATGACGTTGCACGTTTCAACGCAGGTTGTATGTGCTCAAGAGAGCGATCTTGCAAGGTCACTTCCATGCCTTGTAGAACACACCAAGCCGCTATGTCGCCACCCATAACGCCGGCACCGACCACATGTACACGTTTAACGGAAAATTCGTCAGCTGAGCCCAGTGACTTCATGCGCTCAGTCATGAAGTAGATCCGCCTTAAGTTTCGCGCAGTATCGCCAACCATAAGCTCGCCCACCTGCTTGGCTTCATTTTGGAACATACGCCGACGGTTATCGCGATGCGTTGCCCACAAATCAATCATGGCAAACGGTGCCGGATAGTGCTCGGGGTTGGCTTTTTCCGCTGTCTTTTTTCTTAATACTGCAGCTAGTACTGAGCGTACGGGTTGATGATTGCCAAGACGGGCCACCATAGAAAGTTTTCTGGGTTTACGCTTTTTCAGCACGGCACGCCGAGCAGCCCATTTCAGTGAGGAAAACTCATCAACCAGTTCATCAATAAGCCCCATTGACTTTGCAGCGGGAGCACGCAGCATCCGACCTGTCAGCATCAACTGCATTCCAGCTAAGCCGCCAACCCGTTCAGTGGCACGTACTGTTCCGCCTAAACCTGGGAAGATACCCAGCTTGACTTCGGGGAATCCAAATCGCGTGTCGGGGACATTCAGCGCACAAATGTAGTTGCAGCACAGCGCAAGTTCTAGACCCCCACCAAGCGCAAAGCCGTGGATAGCAGCAACGGTATGACAGGGCAGGTTTTGAATACGCGAAAAAACTTCATGCCCACGGCTAATTTTCTCACTAACCTGTGCAGCCTCTTCAAATTGATCAAACTCACGGATATCTGCACCAAGAATAAAGCTGCCAGGCTTTGCCGATTGTATGACAAGTCCGGCAAGGTCCAAGCTATGCACCCATTCAACGATATCGCCCAATTCAGTGATTACCGCCTCAGATAACGAATTGGCTTTTTCATTCTCACGGTCGCAAGATAACCACAGAATGTTCTCAGCATCATGCTCAATTTTCCAGTGGTGATACGTTGCAGGTGGAGCCTGCGTTTTGCTGATGTTGTTCATAAATTGTACTCTAGACGGATTGATTTAGGCTATCACGTCGTGACTACTACAACTGTGGCAAACTTTGGTTTCCCTCTGTGTGCTTGACTTTGCCATCGGCTATAGGTTCCCGATTGACGGTCTTCATGGCCGTCGCCAGATCATCAGCAAACTCACCAAGCTTGTCTTGTAATAAGGGCGTAGCCGCTGAGTCGCCGTTTTTACTGTACAGCGCCAATTGTATGGCATCTAGTGTGTCACGCGCGGCACCCTCAGGCAGCTTGGCACGCAGACCATCAATAGTTGCCGGAGGGGATGTTGTCCATTGTTGGCCAGCCCATTCTAGCAAGACCCCCTTTAATTGTATCAAGTCAGGCTGCTTACAAGCCCGCTTAACGCCTTGCAAGGGTACTAATCGGTTCTGACCAGCGCTGTACGCGGTGTTGCTAGAAGCCCGTTTACCAGTCGCTGGCCGCTTGATAACCCAGTAACTTAACCCTAATAGCCCAGCAAGCAAAGTACCCAGAGCAGCTAACCGCCAGCGTTGAACCGACGCTTCAAGCGCTGCAATACGTAACCTTTGGCCTTGCAATTGAGACGGATCTTGTGACGGCACTGACTGTTGCACCTCGGCACTTGCAATGTCCGAAATTGGGCTTGTTGATGAGTCACCTAGATCTGTGTTCACGTTGGGCTGACCATCGTTCAACCCATCGATTAACCCATTGTTCGAC
Organism: Granulosicoccus sp.; assembly: GCA_023301725.1. Lineage (GTDB taxonomy): Bacteria > Pseudomonadota > Gammaproteobacteria > Granulosicoccales > Granulosicoccaceae > Granulosicoccus. Next base: position 82,664 of record JALZUD010000050.1, read on the forward strand.
GCAGAATTTGCCGTGTTGGATGATGTCACCGCTGGCGCCACGTTAATGGTTTCGGCAGGCAACTCAGCGGTCTCGTTCTGGCCTGTGCGCGTGTTAAACCATTCAACGCTAACCGCTGGTAGTGTAAGAGGGCCACTACGTTGAGGAATCAACGCCCAATTAATACGTTGCTCAGCTACCAGCCCACTATCATCGCCATTCATCGCCAAGCGTGGGTCTTCAGCGTACAAACTGACACCTTCTACAGCGGGGATGCTGATCTCGGGAAGTTGCGACTGCAACACACCTTGCGCCCGTACCACCAGAGTACGCGTCAGAGGTTGATCCACTTGCGCACCAACGGGATCACTCTGCCACTGAGCCTGTATCTGCAGCGCCTTTGCCGGTAACCACCAAGCCGCACCGGCGACAGGTCGAGGCTGCACGTTCAGTTCAATCGCCTCACTGCGCCGCGTCAGTTTTCGCGTCGGTGAGAAAAAGCCGCGAACTCGCGTCGGGTCTGCAGGCACGGTAATATTCAACGTGACAGGCTCAATCCTTAAAGTCCCACTTTTTTGCGGAAACACTGCAAAACGACGCTCGGTAACTCGATACTCGCGCCCATCACGTTCTGCCATATTTTGCGTGTCGTCACCAATGCGTTGCACGGTCAGGTCGTCTCCTGATGGGGAATCCATGCCTCCGTCAACGATATCGATTGCCTGAAAAACTTTTAGCGTCATGACGACCTGCGATTGCACCCATGGCTCAGTGGTGTCGACGGTAGCTTCTAGAAAAATATCCCTACTGGCACCTTTTGGTAAATCATTAACCGTCAGAGTAAGTAGTTGCGTTTCATAGTCCCCCACCTTGACAGAGGGAACAGTGAACACGCCCTGGCCCTTGGGTAACAGCTCCAACACCCATCTCACAGTACTAACGTTAGTGAGTCGATTATTGGCGCCTAGGGTGGTGCTTATCTCTCTGGAACTGGAACGACTCACCACATCAAAGTTTTCGTTCAACGATGAGGAATCAAGTTCAGCATCAATCCCTTGAGCGGTAATAGTTAGCATCACTGATTCATCGCGCGTTATTTGCTGCGCACCAAGTTCGGCTCGCACAGTGGCCTCTTGCGAGTGAGCTTGTGGCACATCACCTACAAACAACAATACAAGCCCGAGCACAAGCCAGAAATACGACGGAAGCCGTGGCCTTGCAACAAACGTTGTAGGCATCATGTTGAGCTCAGCAAGCGAGCCTCTACCAGGGTTTAACGGCATCAGTCACCTCGGGGAATTCTGTTAGATGGCTTTGTTCCAGCTTTCGACGCAGCAAACCGGCAGGATCATCAGGGATTCTGCGTAGCCATTGTTCAATGGCTTGATCAGATTCACTCATGGTTTCAATAGTTGATTCAGCAGGTTCACCAGCGGGCTCATCGCCTGCGTCAGCCTGTTCGTCGGGCGGCGGCTGATCTGCAGCATTAAGCGCATCACGAGCCGCTTGCGCATCACGTTCTTGTTGTTCATCGGAGGCAACTTGTGCCGCATCGTCCGGCTCACTAGATTCAGAGTCTTGCGATCCTTCGTTCGCCTCATCGCTCTGCCCATCTTCACTCTGGCCTTCATCTGAAGGTTGTTGCTGATCTGAATCTGAAGACTGCTCCTCTCCTTCCTCTCCTTCCTCTCCTTCCTCTCCTTCCTCTCCTTCCTCTCCTTCTTCGCCGTCCTCGCCAGACTGTTCTTGCTGTTGCTGTTGCTGTTGCTCTATAAGCTGCCGCACGATCTCACTGTTATGCTCTGCATCTTGAAACTCAGGGTCACTTTGTAGCACCTGTCCGAAATTATCGAGGGCACTTTCAAAATCGCCTGCTCTGGCATCGCTCACACCCTGATTGTATAAAGCACGATTGGCAGCTTGAACATCACCCTCTAAAAGCCTTTGTGCAGCTAAACCTTCAAAGTCATCAGCGGCAGCTTCGAATTCGCCATCTTTGTGCTTAGCAATTGCTTGCCAGTTAGCATCAGGCGCCACGTCACTCAGTTGTTCAATGTTGCCTGCTTCATATGCATCACGGGCTTGTTGTTCTGGTGTTCGCCACCAGTCAGCTTGAGCCATACTTGGCACCAGCCCCAACATCAGAATGGCAAAAGCTACGGCTGCACATTGACTCATGTAAGCACTCCGCGCCTGAACAGCGTCAACGCACCAACCAACAATGGCCAAACAAACCACGGGGAATACTCTACCCAATACGTTTGCCGTGAAGGCGCTTCTGTGTCACCTGCCTCAATGGCAATGGACGAACGCACCTGAGTCAACTGTTGAAGATCGTCATTACCACTGGTTAAATTCACTGCCCTACCGCCACCTGTGGTTGCCAGCTCTCTCATAGCTGACATGTTGACAGAGGGCACCACAATGCCACCATTAGTATCTCTAATAAACTGACCTACTGCATCTCTTAATGGTCGCCCAGATGCAGTGCCAATTGCCAACACAGACAATCGATGCCCAGCATCACGCGCCCGCTGAGCCGCTTGAAGATCTCGCCCACCGATCTCTTGGTCACCGATGTAAAGTATGTGACCTTGTGACACTCCTGTTTGCTCGAGCAGCTCAAGCGCACGCTCAATTGCAAGATCAAGCCGACTACCTTGGACAGGCATGATGTCGGTTGATAACGATGGCAAAAAAGCCTCAATAGTGCTGGTATCCTCGGTTAGCGGACTGATCACATAGGGGCGTTCGGCAAAGGCAATGAGGCCTATCTGCTGCCCGTCGCTATCTGCCAGCAAATCGGTCAATTTAAACCTTGCTCGTGCCAATCGGCTAGGCGCTACATCGTCTACCTGCATTGACGAGGACAAATCAAAAAGAACAACTTCAGCCTGATTTGCCTGAAAAACGGGCACTTCCTGCTTTTCCCACACAGGGCCGGCCAGCAATAACAAAGACAGTGCCCACGCCGCAAATAAAACCCATGGGCCGATACGCCGCTGAGCATGAGTACCATCCAACACGTACTGTTGCAGCTTTGGATCTACCACTCGCTCCCATGCACTACCACCCACCGAACGCCGATACCAGAACGCGAGTGCTAGCACCCAGAGCACAAATCCCCACAACCACAATGGACGGAGCCAGACAAAATCCGCTTCACTCATGATGTGTGATTCTCAACGGATCGTTTGAACGATAGTGAACCCGCAGATGCGACACTCGTTGCGCCCCAGATAAAACTAAACAACAACGCAACACCCAATGGCCATGCAAAGAGCTCATTAAGTGGTCGGAACTGTTGCTCGTCCTTCTCAGTCGGTTCTAGTTCATCAATCTTTGCATAAATGCTGGCTAGTTCCTGAGAACTTCGGGCTCGAAAGTATTGGCCGCCTGTTGCATCACTAATCGCCTGCAAGGTACCTTCATCGAGTTCGCTTCGCCTAGTACCCATGGATTGGCCAAAAACATTTCTACTCTGATCAGATCCAACGCCTATGGTGTGTATACGAATACCGCTACCTGCGGCAACTTGCGCAGCTTCTACCGGATCAACAACGCCTGCTGAATTTGCACCATCGGTAAGCAAGATCAAAACGCGTGATGCGTCAGGGCGTTCACGTAAACGTTTAACACCAAGACCTATGGCATCTCCAATGGCCGTAGATCGACCTGCAAGCCCTATAGTAGCTTCAGATAAAAAATGCTGAACGGTTGCATGATCGTAGGTCAATGGTGTTTGCACATAGGCCTGCGATCCGAACATGATCAAGCCAATACGATCGCCAGCCCTGCGCTCAACAAAATCTTGCGCAAGTTGTTTGACCACGGCCATTCGGGTGGCAGGCCGATTCCCAGAGTACAAATCAGTTTCACGCATGCTGCCAGAGATATCAATGCCAAGCAGCAAATCACGACCAGTAACCGGCACGCTTAGCGATTCAGAAAAATTTTGTGGCCGCGCAACACTTGCAACCAAGGCAATCCATGCAAGTGCCAATAACACAATGCGAAGCCAATGCTTAGCGGATGCCGTGCGATGCTTACCTGCATAGGCCCTATAGAAACTTGCATCAGGAATACGCAAAGCACGTGAGCGAACTGCAGGTGCTGCAGGAGCAAGAAAGTAGACCACCACAGGTAGTGGCAACGCCAAAAACGCCCAAGGGAACACCCAGCTGATAGTCTCAAAAACGCTCATGCTGAATGCTCAACATGCATACGCTGAGGTGCATGAGTTTTTGCCGCTGCCGATATTAATTCATCAACATGATCCATCAAGGCATGTAAATCTTCATCTCTGACAACAGGGTCTTTTTGATAAGGACCATTTTCAAGCAATTTGCCAAAACTGTTTTTAAACACTTCTCTACCGCATATGTCGTCCAGTTGACTTAACCAAGCCTCGCCGTGAACACTGGCGATGCTCTGCCGTGGCCTTGCCACCAAGGCCACTCTACGCACAAGCTTTGATAGTGCTGACAGAGATTGACCGGTCGGTACAGCGCCTACCTGAGCTCGTATTACTTTCAATTCATGTCGCGCTTCTCGTTGCCAACCGTAGCGCTGAAAACGTCGATGCACAAACAACGCAAGCATGCACAGCAGGACAACACCCATAGCCAGCAGCCACCATCCTGGCGCTGGCAAGGCACTTGTAGGCGGCAGTTGTAAGTCACGCAGTTGCGAGAGTAGATCTTCGGTGTCGTTCACGAGCTTGTCTCATCACTGGAAGTACTCTTGCGCTGGAGGATGTTCATAGCGCTATCCAGTAAGGGCATATGCGTAGACACACAGGTGTAGCTGTGTCTTTGTTGGGCAAATAATGATTTTAAGTCTTGTTGTCGACTAACAAACTGAGATGCGTACAGTTCTTGCTCATGACGCGAACTGACGTTCAAGGTCCATGACGAGTGCACGCCATCGGCGCCGCCACTCACCGGATAAGAACCCAACTCGGGCAACTTGTGATCAAGCGGATCAGTGATATGTACAGCTAGCAGATCTGCGGAGTGTAACGAGCTTCCCAGCATTTTTTGCGCACTGTCGTCAAATCCAGCAAAATCACTCAACAACACTACAGTGCTGCCAGCATGCACACTATGACGCAAGCGACGCATCGTTTTTACAAACTGATCACCACCTGACATGGGCACTCGTCTTTGACATTGATCAATGGCGCGCAACAATTCCATCAAACCACGCCGACCTGACTGCGGTCGAATTTCACTATGCCAGTCATCTGTAAACACGAACCCGCCAACTCGATCGTTGGCTGCGACAGCGCACCAGCCAAGAAGCGCTGCAAGACGCGCAGCCAACACCGATTTATACATCCCTTGTGTCCCGAACCGCATGTTGGCCCGAAAGTCTACAAGTAAGAGCACAGGGCGTTCACGCTCTTCAACAAACAGTTTCGTATGTGCGGTGCCCGTGCGAGCGGTCACCTTCCAATCAATCTGTCTTATGTCGTCACCGGGTTGGTACTCGCGCACTTCTGCGAAATCTAGGCCACGACCCAATCGCCGAGATACCGACCCTCCGCTTTGAGGCGCCGCGCTGCGACGCCTAACCTGTCGCTGAAGCGCCGATGCCGCTGCACGCAGATTCACAAGCTCCTCCAGCGAGGTGCTTGCAGGCGAGGAAAATGACAGCTTTAGCGCGTTAGCCAGCATGCAGAAACCGATTTACGGAACAGCTATCTGGCCAAGCAAACGATCAAGCACATCTTTTGCGGTAACGCCATCAGCTTCCGCTTCGAAAGACAATATCAAACGATGTCGAAGCACGTCATGGAAAACAGCTTGCACATCGCCAGGAGACACATAGTCGCGCCCATCGAGCCAAGCATGCGCCCGTGCACAGGCATCGAGACACAAGGTGCCACGTGGGCTGGCACCGTATTCAATCCATCGACCTAGCTGTTCGTCATATTGGGCAGGCTGTCGACTCGCTGATATCAGACGCACAATATAATCTTCTATGTCATCTGCCATGAAAATTTGTAGTACCTCACGCCTTGCTGCAAACAACTCGTGAAGCGCAAAAGAGGGCGTGGTTTCCGAAGGTTTTTCAAGCGTGCTAGTCGTTCTAGCCTCGCTTAGCTTTAGGGCTTCGGCTCTCACCAGTCGTAAAATTTTTGCCTCGTCTTCAGGTTCTGGATAGTCAATGAGAACCTGCATGTGAAAACGGTCAAGCTGCGCTTCAGGCAAAGGGTATGTACCTTCCTGCTCTATTGGATTTTGCGTTGCCATCACCATAAACGGTGTAGGTAGCGGGTACGTGTGATGTCCGACTGAAATTTGCTGCTCGGCCATAGCTTCAAGCAAGGCAGACTGCACCTTGGCGGGAGCGCGGTTTACTTCATCGGCAAGGATAAGGTTATTGAACAACGGACCTTGCTGGAATACGAATGTGCCATCTGCTGGTCGGTAGATCTCGGTGCCTGTGAGATCTGCAGGGAGTAGGTCTGGCGTAAATTGAACTCGCTGGAAGTTGGATTCAATACAATCGGCCAGCGCTTTGATTGCGCGAGTCTTGGCAAGTCCAGGTGCACCTTCTACCAACAGATGACCATCAACTAGCAGTGCGATAAGTAGCCGATTGACAAGCCGTGGCTGGCCAATTATTGCCGCCTCTACTTGTGAACCGAGTTGTCTGACAGCTGTAAGTGCACTCAAGAACCTTGACCCTGTACGAAAGTTGTTTTTATACGATAAACGTAGGCTTTGGAGATTATCCGCAACGAAGCATTACGAATCGTTGTCATCATCATCGTCGTCTTCCTCGTCGATGGTAACGTTCACAGATTGACCAATATTAGTGACGTCGGTTCCACAAAACGCTAGCAATCTGACTGTGCCCTCTTCCTCAGCTTCGAACCTGCCCGGATTATTACTATTGATGCTATCCACGCTGGCTTCGCCGCCTCCAGATTCATCAACAACCCAGACAATCTGATCAGTAATGTCGCGAGTGCTTGACGTTCCATCGATAGACACGTAGTTGCCTGTTGCCGTAAAGTCTATGGTCTCATCTACGTCAAGACTGGCAGGATTAGGGAACACGCTCACACTTTGCAACGTATCGAGCACAGTGAGTTGTCGCTCGAATGGCTGCAGATTTCCAACTGTTGCCGTTATCGTCACTGCACCCGCAGTGGTGGCGTTGATAATCGCTGTATTCTGATTTGAATTTACCAAGGTGGCAGTGGTGGTCTGCTGCAAACTGTAGCCCGCGTCAGTCAGAACACGTACCGATTGGTCGTCAAACAAACCAGTGGCAAAATATTCGCCGGGCACGCATCTTTCCAGATTTTCTTGCCCCTCAATGGAGTTAATAGATGTCAGAGTTGCGTCGTTTACCGTTAGGCCAAATTGCGCAGACACAATATTACTCACACTGACGGATACCGTCGCACTGCCGTTGTTTTGGCCAGTAACAACACCGTCGGAATTAACCGCAATAATTGATGAGTCACTGGTGCTCCAGCGCCTTCCCACGGTACTCAGGTTGAACGCGATGCCTGAATTGCTGACGCCGATAAGCCCCAGCTGCACCTGTTCATCACGGTTGATAACAAGGCTAGCATCGCTGTTCGCCGGCGGCACTACTTCGATTACTGCTAGATCAAGGGTCGCAATTTCCGCTGACTCTTCAAAGGGGCGTGAGTCGCCATCGCAGGCAGCCAACAGCAAGCAAAGAGCGGCCGTTAAGCCCAACAAGACCTGTTTCTTGTGCATACGCACGTTATATCCCGTGTGAGGCATCATGGTGTGTTGAATCTAAAGCCAAACAATAATCCATCAAGTTTCAATGGCTCATCAGCATTGTAATGGCGATACTCTGCGGTAAAAAGAATGTTAGGAAACAGAACCAAGCGTTGCATCAAACCCACACTGACTCGCGCGCCAGTAAAGTCGCCCTCAACACGTGGGCTGAACGGAGAATCCTGTTCAAGTGTGTACTCAACAGCACCCAAAACGATATAGCCTTGCACGCCTCGCTGAGGCGGGGACTGGAACCTGATGCCTACACCGTATGCGCTGTCGATATCAAGATCAAAATCATCTTCCTCTCCAGACACAAAACCTCTGTCTGCGAATACTTCAACACCGATTCCAGGGAAAACAAATGCACCAGCACTAATGCTGGCGAAACCTGGATAGAACTCCAGATCTGAATGAGTAACGATCGCTCCACCCACCTGAATTTCGCCGTAAACACGACCATCGGCTAAAGTGCTGTATGAAGCAGTTAGTAACACACAAGCAAGCAGCCAGCGCAAAGTTCACCTCTATTCTAGTGGGGCTGCTCAATCTTCAAGCAAACCTGTTGTTAAATCACCCTAGACATCGCCAATTTGGCAAGCTGGGTAACAGTTACTGATACGCGATTTGATCGCGACGATCTCGTCAAGCAAGTATGTTACCAAAAACTGGCATCACACCGCCGTATATTAAGGACACTGCACTGCGGCATGCAGAGTATCTAGTTGCTCGCTCTGTACAAGTACCACACAGCCCTCGCCCGTGGCAGGTGACGCAACACGCAAGCTCCAATCCCCCGCACCCGGAACCTGTCCGATCTGTTCGAAAGAGGTCACAACGTGGTGGTTAACCAGCACCCTGTTATTGTTTTCTCCACCAGTCACGTTAGTTTCTGTCTGATATAGGTATCTGGCTAGCATAATATTCGCACCAGCAGCTTGCGCAGCGCTCTCACTCAATGCGCCCAACCTGACTTCTAGATTATCAGAGCCTTCTACTGCGGCAATGTCGACTTTCAAAGCGGAGAAAACAGGTTCTTTCAAAGCGCCTTTGACGTGACGACTATTACTCCCCATCATGACTACACGGCCGTTAATCACGACCTGCGGAGTATAAACACCGGGGCGACCAGACAAACCTGCACTGTTGTACACTCGCTGACGCATGGAATGCTCAGGTGCAGAGTAAGGATCTACAAAACTGCCATCTGAGCGGTGCTCCAGGGTGTCCCAGTAATCCACATGAAATTCCAGTGCCATCAGATTATCGTTTTCAACAAGCAGTTCGCCCAGCAACGTGTGCGCTGCTGGGCAGGCAGCGCAACCCAGCGAGGTGAACAGTTCGACCACTTGGAAAGTGTCTGTGCTGTCGACATTCTCCTGACTCAAATCCGTGTTTGCGTTAACACTGACCACACCCATAGGCACCACGACTAGACAGGCCAGCAAAACGGAATGAGGCACAGTAGACAAAATAGAATAGAAATAATGAAGTGGTCGATGTAGCAAATTCTTCATAAAACTGATTCCTTGTGCTTCGCTACATTGAGAGCCGGTGGTACGTACGACGTAGCTTTGTGCACGTTGAGAAGCTCCTAAACTTTTTTGGTTCCCTTGATTTTCTGGAATGTGTCTAACGCTCGTACACGCGAGGTTTTCAAATCAACAAGCGGTTCAGGGTAATCCAATAGTTTTCTCTGCGCCTCTGGGAGAGCCCAAGGCTGATGTACGAACTTTTTATCGACATTGGACAATTCTGGAACCCAGCGTCGCACATATGCTCCACTTTTGTCGAATTTTTCTCCTTGTAGCACAGGGTTAAATACGCGAAAAAAAGGCGCAGCGTCTGCACCAGAGCCCGCACTCCATTGCCATCCCATTGCGTTACTGGCCAAATCAGCGTCCACTAGGGTGTTACGAAACCAACGCTCCCCTACTTGCCACGGAACTAACAGATTTTTTATGAGATACGAGGCAACGACCATCCGAACACGATTATGCATCCAGCCCGTAGCGTAAAGCTCACGCATGCCAGCATCAACGATCGGCACACCGGTTTGCCCAAGCTGCCAACGGCGCTCATGCTCCTTGGTCTCTTTTGCCCATTCAAACTTGGCGAAACGTTTATCCAATGGTTGATCAATAGTGTGCGGAAAATGAAAAATCAGACAATAGGCAAATTCGCGCCAGACAATCTCCTTAGCAAACGTTTCTTGGTCGTCAGTTAACGATGTGGCGCTTTTACCTTCAAAAAGTGTGGCGAGCACGTATCGCGGACTGATTTCACCAAAATGCAAGTGAGCAGAAAGTTTCGAGGTGCCGCTTTGCGCTGGAATGTTTCTACCTTGTGCATAGTCATGCACAGGCTCTTCTAGAAAGTGCGATAGCGTCGAAATTGCGCTCATCTCTCCCACTTCCCAATGTGACATCATTTGATCAGCCCATGGCTTATCAGGCACAAAACCCAGCTCATCAATTGTTTTCACATCTGACAACTTCTTTAACTGGCCAGCATTTAGAGGGGGAATTGTCGCTGGCGCTGCGGCAAGTTGTAGTAGCTCCACATTGCTATCAAGCACCTTGGCAGCGGCTTTCCAAAATGGGGTGAAAACACGATAAGGGGTTCCGTCGCCCTTCAAATTTTCCCATGGTTCAAATACAAGCATGGCGTTAAACGTTTCAACCTTCGTAATTTCTTTCAGTGCTGTTTTTATGCCTTTGTCGCGTTCGATGGTAACTGGATCGTAGCAACGGTTCCAATAAATATGCGTTGCGCTGAGCTCAGTAGCTAAGCGCTCCAGTGCGTGTCGACTATCCCCCGTCAGACAGACTAACGATGATCCTTTCGATCGCAGGCTCTTATCAAAAGCCTTGAGACTATGGTGCAACCAAACACGGCTTGCCTCACCCAGCTGACTGAGCGTCTGCTCCAGTGGGTCATCGATAAATACACACACCACTGTCGTGCATTCGTCGCAGGCCTTTTGCAGTGCTGGGTTATCGGTCAGGCGTAGATCTTGGCGAAACCATACGATACCTGTGCTCATCTAAAACCAGCCCCTACGAAAAAAGAGAAAATTGAATATAAACACGTTCAGCAGGTAGCAAGCTCTGCATGCGCCACACTCAGACGATCATACACAGCATCATCAACATCTATAGACGAGAGTTGTCCCGTATTGGATTTACCCAATTCGGCAGCATTTGCCTCGTCAGTATCTATGTGCATCTCCAGCGCATAGCTGTCTTTAACCCGCACTAGCACATCGCCAAATACCAGATCGCGTTCGCCGCCAACAATGGCAACTGACACCTCATCGCGATCAGCCACACCGAAGCGCTTGGCATCATCTGAATGCATATGAATGTGCCGCCGGGCACAGATCAAGCCTTCACTCAGCGAGACGGTGCCACTTGTCCCTTCCAGTGTAATAGGGGCAGACGCTGCCACATTGCCCGAATCACGAACAGGCGCATCAACTCCAAGGCGGAACTCATCGGTGCGCGATATTTCAATCTGGTCAACATCACGCAGAGGGCCAAGCACTCGTACATTGTCGATCCGACCTCGTGGGCCGATCAAATTCACACGCTGGTCGCACGCATACTGACCCGGCTGTGACAACTCACGCGCAGGTGTGGGCGTGGCATGCTCTCCGAACAATGCGGCAAACGTGGCTTTGGTGAGGTGGCAATGACGACCGCTAACCGCTATGGGAATATTCATAGACACCTGAGTGACTTCACTGGCGATCAAGGAGCCACACAGCTTCGCCATCATAAGCTCCTCATTGGTCTTGACCACGATCACCTCCACTCGCGATCGCTCTGTCGTGATTCGTGCGTAGTCATCGTCTTTCGCTATCTGGGTATCCCGATTGCGATCTACATCCAGCATAACGCCCAGAAATTCTAACCGTTGCAGTATTCGCCCTCGCATGCTGGCACTGTTCTCGCCAATACCCCCGGTAAACACAATGGCATCAAGGCCGCCCATGGCAGCCGCATAGGCGCCAATATATTTGCGCGCCCGGTGTGCAAACACATTGATCGCTAGACGCGCGCCGTCGTGGCCCTCTTCAGCCGCGATTTCGATATCACGTAAGTCGTTGCCGAGCCCACTCAAACCCGCCAGACCACTATTCTTATTCAACAACGAGTCGAGCGCTTCAGCGTCGTAACCTTTGCGCAACAACGCAAGCAATACACCGGCATCAACATCACCAGAACGGGTTCCCATAACCAACCCCTCCAGAGGTGTGTTGCCCATGCTGGTTTCAGCCGAACGTCCGTACTCAACCGCACAAGCACTGGCACCATTCCCAAGGTGCAATGTAATGAGGCGTGTGTCGTTCAACGGCCTTTGTAGAAATTGTGCAGCTATTCCCGCGGCATATTCGTGAGAGATGCCATGGAAACCGTAACGTCTTATGCCATGTTCTGCTGCCACATTTTGATCTATGGCGTAAGTCTGGGCTCTGCGAGGCATGCGAGCATGGAAAGCAGTATCGAACACAGCGATGTGAGAGGCTGCGGGTAAAGAGGAAGACGCCGCTAAAATGGCCTCAAGCGCATACGGGTTATGCATCGGAGCATCTGGAATGAATCGCTCGATGGCACTCAGCACTTGCGCATCGATACGCACAGCTCTGTCATAGTCAGGCCCCCCATGCACAACGCGATGGCCAACCACTTGCACATCAAATTCTGCAGTTTCCTCAAGAATTTCAGTAATGGCCTGACGATGTGAATCCCGAGAACCCCCATCGGTATCACCTAGACGTTCGCGCTTTCCAGAGCTAAGCAGCTTTAACTCCAAGTCGAATATCGCGTATTTGACGCTTGAAGACCCGCAGTTAATGATGAGTGTGTGCATGTTAGAAAAACAGCCCAAAGATGGAGGTACACGAAGCTTACCCGAAGTGAAAGCGTGACCGAGTGCCCAGTGTTAAATCTTAGCGTGGGAACCGGCCCGCACTGTAAACAAACCCCTGCAATGTAGTGCTCGCTCTTTCCGATAAAAGCATTCATGAATTTGCTAACTTCAATCCGTCCTCAACTAACTGTGCCTGTCTGCTGGAATCTTGCAGCGCATGTACAGGGAAGCGATAATCTGTGAGCATTGTTATTTTACTGGGGGGTACAGGTCCCAACGGTAATGCGGAACACCGTTATTTGGCGCAGCAGTTTCTCGATCACTTTGGCGACAAGGTCAGTCGAATTATCTGTGCGGACCCTCCTGCGCGGCCAAAGCACCAACGGATCAAGAGACTGATTAAACGTGGCAATTTCGCTGAGAGGATTGCGCGGGCTCGTTACAAAGGGAGCTACGGCCCAGACGCCGAGCATTTGAGACAATTACTGTTGCCTGATGAACAAGCCGCACAGATGCCTGGTGGCGACAAAGTTTGCGTGGTTGAGTCGCACAATAGCGAGCAGTGTCAGCAACTCATTGCACAGGTGCAACCCGATGTGATTGTGGTTTACGGCACAGCCATCATTCACACACCGACGTTCAGTCTCTCTCGGCTCATTACACTGAACATGCACACAGGACTTTCACCTTTTTACCGCGGTGACAGCACCTTGTTCTGGCCAGTGTATTTTAATGACCCAGAGCATCTTGGCGTTACCGTGCATGAACTGGTCGCCTCAGTCGATGGCGGCGATGTGGCATCCACTGCTCACATCCAGTACGAGCAAGGCGACACTGAAGCCCATTTGTTTTGTAAAGGCGTGAAGGCTGGAACCGCTTTGTACCTTGACGCTGTTGAGCAAGCTTTAAACGGCACGTTACGTTGCCATCCACAGGATTTATCGAAAGGCCGAGAATTCAGCTGGAGACATCGCACCGTAGCCTCAGAGCACAAGGTATTAGCTCAGCTTGAACGCTGGGCCTCCTAATGAAAACAGCGTTAAAAGCGTTAGTTAGATCGGCTTTCAGAAGCATCGGCTTAACAATATACAAAGCTGGCCTTGCAAATTGGGTTATTAACCGCTCATCACGCACACGCGCGGTGTTGTATCACGCTGTGGAGGATAGCAGCAGCAGTTTTACCGATAAACTGGATATCAATCTGCCACCGGATCTGTTTGCACTACACCTCGATTACTACGCGCGTTTCTACAATGTGATTAGTATGAGCGAACACCTGAGATCTCGCCGTGCAAGCAGCGTGAACGAAGACGATTATTCCGATAGAGCTAACAAGAAAAAACCATCGCTACTCATCACGTTTGATGATGGCTACGCGAGCGTTAAAGATCACGCGCTGCCATTGCTTGAGCAACATAAAATGTCTGCCACGGTGTACCTGATCGGCAACGCTGTGCGCGGTCGCATGGTGTGGGTTAACCGATTGAATCAGGCGCTGAACGAGCAGCCCGTGCATGCCCGTGAGGTTCTGGACGCCTACCCCGGGTATCCCGGGCTTAATAAACTACCGCGCCGCCGCATCATTCATTACATCCAATCGCACTTTGAACCCAAGCAAATTGAAAACTTGATTGAACGGATAGAATCCACCGTCGTCGGCCTTACAGTGGATCCTGACAACCTGTTTTCATCACCAGCCGATATTCGCGAAATGCAAAAGCGGGGCATAGAATTTGGCTTCCATAGTAATGAGCACTACAATTTGGGCCGCTGCACAGATAAGGAGCTGGAGGTGGCGCTGACTACCGACGGATTAGAATGTCTGCTCAATTCCAACACCTTTGCGTATCCGTTTGGGTACTTTTCACCATCGGCGATAGGCAGGCTCAAGCGGCGTGGCTACAAATTGCTGCTAACGGTAGGCAACAATAACAATCGCTTCAGCGAATTGCATCTGGACAGATGTGAGGTGTTTGAGCCAGATTTTGCCAGCTTGTTTGCGCGCTTGGAAATCGAGGAGCCAATAATCGCAGGGGTAAAACGGTTCGTGTTCAGGTGTCGGAACCATTTGCATCGCTTGCGCCAGCGACAGGTTCAACGCACTGCCTGATGGAAGATTTGCCTCCCTCAAAATGACGAAACCCCGCAAATGCGGGGCTCCGTGTGCAAAACAGATCGCCAGATCTGATTACATAGCAGATACGTTGACTGCTGCTGGGCCTTTTTGGCCTTGTTCGATATCGAAGCTCACTTTCTGACCTTCGTCGAGTGTTTTGTAACCATCACCAGTGATGGCTGTGTGGTGGACGAATACGTCCTTGCCGCCATCTTCAGGAGCGATAAAGCCGAAACCCTTCGCCGCGTCGAACCACTTAACTGTACCAGTACTCAAGATAATACCCTGTATATATAAAACAACAAACGGAATCTGGAAACAACGATCGGAAAGCACTATACTTCCTCAAATAACGTTGAAACAACTGACTCCTTTACAATAACCAAAACGATTTGCCGAGCTGAAAAAACTTTGCAAGACGTTAGCGGTCGCTAAAGCGGACCAGAATTAGTTCCCTAAATCTTCTCCACAATCGCAATATAAGTAGTTTGCGCTCCGATTACAAGCTTCGGTTGAATCGGACTGCCAATTTAAGTGGAGTATTCGCGTTACAATTGCGTTTGCGGCTTATTTTAGCCGCCACCAAGCGCTATCTGACTCTGCAGTCAATCTAATTCTCGATACCCTCACCCAAGCACTCTATGACTCAAGAATTTACCGCCGGTCAACGCTGGATCAGCGATGCCGAATCCGACCTTGGACTTGGAACCATACTGGAGGTCGAGTTTCGTCAAATAACCGTCGTTTTTCTCGCCAGTGGTGAAACTCGGATCTACGCAAAAGAAACCGCTCCTCTTACAAGAGTGGCATTTCAAAGTGGTGATCGAATTACCAGCCATGAAGGCTGGGATTTGCAAATAGAAAACGTCGTCGAAGAAGACGGGCTTCTCAGCTATATCGGCGTACGCGCAGATACTGGCGAAAAAGCGCTGCTTAACGAGGCGGGCCTCGACAATTTTCTGCAGTTCCGTACACCCAGAGACAGACTATTCGCAGGCTTGATAGAGGGACAACGATGGTTTAATTTACGCCGCCAAGTGTTCGATTTTAGACACAAGCTCGCACAGTCTCCAATTAAGGGATTGATGGGTGCGCGAGTTGCCGTGTTGCCACACCAAATTTATATCGCTGTTGAAGCATTAGCCAGACGTCACCCTCGACTCTTACTGGCAGACGAAGTGGGCTTAGGTAAAACCATAGAAGCGGGCATGATTGTCCACAGTTCACTCGCCAACAATCTGGTCTCGCGCGTACTCATTACTGTGCCCTCGCCTTTGCTGCACCAGTGGCTGGTAGAGATGATTAGAAAATTCAATCTAAGTTTTAGCATCATGGACGAGGAACGCTTTACTGAACTCGCACCTTCAGCCCCGGAAGGCAATCCGTTTCTAGCAGAGCAGCTAGTGCTTTGCTCATTAGATACCTTGTTGGACAACGATGAAATTGGTGATGCAGCCGCCAGTGCTGGGTGGGACATGCTAGTGGTCGATGAAGCACATCACCTTGCTTGGGAAGAAGATGCCCCTTCAGATGCCTACACGCTAATTGAAGAACTAGCTCTGGAAACAGAATCAGTTCTGTTACTCACAGCCACCCCAGAACAACTGGGTCAGTCAGGTCATTTTGCGCGACTTCGTTTGCTCGATCCACAACGGTTTGGTTCGTTGCGGCAGTATCAACAAGAAGAATCCGGTTTCACGCAGCTGGCATCTGTTGCCGACAAACTCGCGCTACAAGACGCGCTTGATGACGCCCAAGTCAAACAATTGGAACAACTACTGGGAGACGCATTTTCTGACACTGAAAAGAAAACACTAAGTAGCAGTGCGGCCCTTGCCATGAGCGACCTAGGCAATGAGCTTATCGGCAAGATGATAGACAGGCACGGCACCGGCAGGCTTATGTTCAGAAACACACGACAAGCCATTAGCGGATTTCCAGAACGACAACTCCATCAGTATGAGCTGGATGATGACTCACATGAGAGTCGCGCCACTTGGCTCATAGAATTCATGACCGAGCACTACCCGCAAAAAATTCTGGTTATTTGCTCATCAATGCAAAGCGTAAAAGACTTAGCTGAGCTACTTCGCAAAGCAGGCATTTCCAGCGCACAGTTTCACGAAGATCTCAGCATCGTAGAGCGTGACAGAGCCGCAGCCTGGTTTGCAGATCCAGAAGAGGACTGTCGCTTATTGTTGTGTTCAGAAATTGGTAGCGAAGGACGTAACTTTCAATTTCTACACAACGTAGTAATGTTCGAACTGCCAAGCTCGCCAGATCTACTTGAACAAAGAATTGGCCGGCTAGACCGCATCGGACAAAAAGAAACCATCCAGATTCATGTGCCGGTGGCTAAGGGTTCACGGGATGCAGTACTTTCAAGCTGGTACCACGAAGGGCTCAACGCCTTTGAACGAATATGCAAGTCGGGCACGGCAGTTCGAAAACTTGTTGAAGATGATCTGCAAGCGATTTTGCAAAGCGAGTCATACACGCAAGCACAACTTGCCAAACTGATTAAAAAATCTAACACTGCGCGCGAAAAGATTGAAAAGGAACTAGAGACTGGTCGTGACCGACTTCTGGAGCTTAATTCCAATCGGCCAGAGCTCATTCAGGAACACCTCGATGCCTTGGCCAGAATGGATCGTAATTATCAACTGCAGGATTTCATGGACGCTGTGTTTGATCGCTTCGGCGTTGATGTTGCTGAGCAACGTGATCACTGGATTGTGCATCCCAGCGACCACATGCAAGTTGAGCACTTCCCCCACCTGTCAGCTACCGGCATGACCATCACGTTTGACCGTGAAACTGCATTAACCCGTGAGGACTTCACGTACTTGACCTGGGATCATCCAATGGTGGTGAGCTGCATGGATCTGATTCTCGACGAAGGGTATGGACAGGCTGACTGTCAGGTGATCAAGACAGAGCTGCTGCCAAAAACGCTAACCTTCATCGAGGCCAGCTATGTATTGCAATGTACAGCCGATCCCGAACTTAATATTGATCGCTATATACCCGCGCAAGTTCAATCTTTCTGTATTGGTATTGATGGACAGGATTACACCGAAACACTGGCAGATGTAGAACTGGATACGCTTAAGCAACGGTACGATAGAAACGCTCTGCGCAAAGTTATCCTGAAAAATCGTTCTGCCATTGAGAAACTAATTGATCACTCCGACTCACTCACAGCTGCCACTCTGCCCACCCTGGTTGAAAATGCTCGCGAGCAAATTGTGAGCGAATTCAGCGAGGCCCGAGAACGCCTGACCAGTCTTGCGCGTGTTAACCCATCTGTTAATGAAAGCGAGGTGGACGAATTAGCCGCTCGCGAAGCTGAGCTGCTAGACGCTCTGCAGGGTACGCATTCGCGTGCGGTGTCTATACGCGTTATGTTTAATAGTTAATCTCAGGGTTAATGTAGATAGCACTCTTATGAAAATTGTCTCGTTCAATGTAAATAGCGTGCGTTTGCGCCTTCATCAGCTCGAAGCGTTGGTTGCGGCACACGACCCAGATGTGGTCGGCTTGCAGGAAACGAAGGTGGTAGACGCTGACTTCCCTGAAGAAGCCTTAAAAGAGATGGGTTTTCACAGCGCCTTTGCAGGGCAAAAGACGCACTACGGTGTGGCCATGCTCTCAAAAACACCAATGCGTGATGTGAGCATCGGTTATTCCACTGACACTGAAGAATCCCAGAAGCGCTTGGTTAGCGCAACAGTGACGAGCCCTAAAGGCGCGCCAGTCACAGTAATCAATGGGTATTTTCCGCAAGGTGAGAAACGCGACCATCCCATTAAATTTCCAGCCAAACAAAAATTCTATGCCGACCTGCAAACAAAGCTGGAAACGCAGCACAGTGCTAACGACAATCTAGCGTTAATAGGCGACTTCAATATTGCGCCAGTAGATGAAGACTTGGGTATTGGCCCTGACAACGTAAAACGTTGGCTTCGACAAGGTGCGACCAGCTTTTTACCTGAAGAACGCGAATGGTTCGAACGGCTACTAGCTTGGGGACTCGATGACAGCTATCGAGTCAAATACCCACACAAGGATGACAAGTTCAGCTGGTTCGATTACCGAAGCAAAGGCTTTGACCGCGATCCAAAGCGCGGCTTGCGCATTGATCATCTGCTATGCACCCGCGCAATGACGGCCGCGCTCAAAGACAGCGGCATAGACTATGATATCCGCGCGATGGAAAAGCCATCAGACCACTGCCCTGTCTGGTCTGAGTTTGATGTGTAGATCGAGGGTTAGCTAAAGCCATCGAGGCACACCGAATTACCAGCGCCCGCTTATGACAAATCCCGTGCTTAAATGATGAACACTCTTTTAAACGCAGAAGAAGCACTTCAAATTATTCGCAGGCACTATAGCCTTGGTAGCATTAAGTATTGCATGTTCATCAGGCGTGGATTCAATGACACCTATCTGGTGGACACTGGCTCCAAAAAATACATATTTCGTCTGTACCTAAACGGTAAGTACTATGTTGCATCTCATGATGCTTATAGATTTGAGCTGGATCTTGTCAATCATCTACACACACGCGATGTGCCAGTAGCCACTGCAATACCCACTCAAAATGGTGAGCATTTAGGTGTGATGCAAACTGCGCATGGTCAAAGAGCTTTTGCTCTATTCAACTATGCGGATGGTATCGCGCTTAGTAGAGATTCAGTGACGAATGACCAAGGTTATCAACTGGGAGTTGCATTGGCGAATTTGCATCTGGCTGCAAATTCTTTTGAATCTCAGTTTGAACGTTATAAGCTCGACTTAAAATACTTGATAGACGAGCCAATACGATTGATTTCCGAGGGAGAAAAAAGCACTGACCCCAAAGACAACATAAAACATGGTCGACGAATAATAGATAAGCTTCAGCCAATCGAGCCTTACATTG
The DNA here is from genome assembly GCA_023301725.1 of Granulosicoccus sp. Classification (GTDB taxonomy): domain Bacteria; phylum Pseudomonadota; class Gammaproteobacteria; order Granulosicoccales; family Granulosicoccaceae; genus Granulosicoccus. The sequence goes on from JALZUD010000050.1 coordinate 102,330, forward strand.
ATCGTATAAAAAGTATTGGAACAGAGGGTGATAAATTCGGCATCATTCATGCGGATTTGCATTTAGGCAATGTGCACTTTCGTGGCAATGAGCTTACAATTTTCGATTTTGATCACTGTGCGTATGGCTGGCGCGCCTATGATCTTGCCATAGCAAGTGGACTCCCAAAAAAGCAAAAAGCTTCTATGATAGAAGGTTACGAAAGCAAGCGGCCCCTAAGCCAAGAAGAGCGCGACAGCTTGATGGATTTGGGCAACCTAAGAAATCTATGGGATATTGGCGACATACTGGCTACGGAAAATCTACGAAAGCTATTGCTAGATGTGTAGCTCGTTCAGAGCCAATAACCAACCTTTGAAAACCGCTCATTTTATGGGAATAGATACCCATTAAAGATTCAGCGCAGGATACACGTGTATCCTCCGAGCGAGGCTTCATAAAAAGTATTCACCTTTTTGATCATTCGGACCGGTTAGCGTGTGCTTCGTAATAGGCTCGCAGAACCGCATTCATTCGGCTCTGATAGCCCTTGCCTTGTGCCTTCATCCACTCCAGAACATCGGTATCTACACGCAAGGCAATTTGCTTTTTTCCAGGTGAAAACTTCATGTTCACTGAATCAAGAAATGCGTCGTCAAATTCAGGAACATCACTGTAATCGATGTCTTCATCCTTCGTAGCATCAAGTTTTTTCAAGTCGCTGTGAATATTTTTTTTGTTCACGGGCATTCCCCTTTCGCATTGAAATAATACGGGTTTTATCGTTTCTGGGCGTGTGTGCAATGACCACCATTCGCCCTGCTAAAAGACCAAACGTAATGAACCGTGGCTCCCCGTAATCAAACCTTGAATCCTCAAAGGTGAACGTAGGGCCATCAAAAACCAGCTCTGCATCCTTGAAGTCGAGCTGCCTATCGGCTTTGTTCTGTGCATTCTTGTCATCATCCCAGTCGTACATGATCAGTTCTCACTAAGCATATACAATTGTATATACAAATAGCGGCGGATGCAATGAGAAATGAAGGGCTTGACGAATGTACGATATCAGCCTAGAAGTGAACAGTTGACCCGCCACCTAAAGCTACACGTCAGATCAAATACATGTACACCTGAGATTATCAATCCTCTGGGTAAATCATCACCGTCTTGCTCCAGTACCCACTACCTGTTTTGGTTTCAACGCACCAACCACGCTTACCTAGTTCTCGAACAATCAAACGATTCATGATGCCATGTCCAACAATGTAAACATTCGTATGTTCGTGCGCTCTTTCGATTAGAAGCGATGTAGCTACTTTTGCTCTTATCAAATCATGAATCAGGCCAGGTGCATTTTTTCGATAACCTAGAAGCCATCCCAGCCGACATATTCCAAGCAAACAAGGCCAAGGGAGTGGAAACATCAACTTCTTTGGATGAGGTAGCTCCGCTTCGTTTAACAGCTCACACACTTCAGCCTGAACATTCTCGCAAAGCATCAGGGAGTCTTGTGATCGCGTAAGTCCGCTTGTCATAAAATGATGAGCTGAGCCACTATCGATTAAAAATGGGTCATTCGCTGGCCTCATCGTCACACGCGAATCACAGTATTGTTGCAATGAACTACGAACGTTATTAACGCTAATCCATTTCTGTGTATTGAAATCTGGCTGTCCGTGCCGAACAAGTACTAGTTTCACTACCGCTCTCCGCATCAAGTAATGCTTGTTACTTCTCACACAGCATATGTTGTTTTCCTTAACCTTTGCTACTTCCGCTTGGGCCGATAGCGTCGATTTTTACTGTCAAAATGGTGAGCATTTAGGTAAGAAATCTATGGGATATTGGCGACATACTGGCTACGGAAAATCTTCGAACAGAGTGAGTGTGTGCGCAGTACTCTAGCAAAGTGCGGTAATACTCGATATTTCGCTGGTGTCTCAGCTGTTGCTAGATGTGTAGCTCGCTCAGAGCCAATAACCCGCCTTTGAAAACCGCTCGTTTTATGGGAGTAGATGCCTGTTGAAGGTTCAGCGCAGGATACACGTGTATCCTCCGAGCGAGTTTTCGGGTACTGATGGCCACCTTTGGTCGAGCTTTTAGCAATTGATTGGCTATAGCGGATA
>JALZUD010000051.1 GCA_023301725.1 Granulosicoccus sp.
CTGCTAACTGCTAACTGCTAACTGCTAACTGCTAACCGCTGACATCAGTAATTAACTGATAGCGAAATTCTGCGTAAAAGTTGAATAGTGGCGCCCGAATGATGTAGGGTCTGTTGCTCTGCCTACGCGCCCATCAATCTGCATGTCTGTGAACAATCCTACTCCAGATCCTATAACCGGAACGATAGCACTTTCTAGAGACGTAGCGTCAGTTCTGCTGCGCAACATAATCTCAGATTGTAAAGGTCAGCGTGTGTTGTTCGATCTGGATTCCACGTTGCTGAATAACCGCCCTCGAAGTGTCGCGATTATGCGTGAATTTGCAGAGTCGACCAATCAGCCGTTGTTATCACAAGCAGCCCCCAAGCACTTTCCTACATGGAGCGCGCGCGATAGCATGGTGTTGATGGGAATACCCGAAGTTGAAGCTGATGGGCTGCTTGATGAGTATCTGGAATTTTGGGCGCCACGGTTTTTCAGCAGTGAATATTGTGTTCATGATGTCGACATTGTTGGTGCCGTAAAATTTGTCAATGCCGTAGATGAATCAGAAGGTGAGGTTATCTATCTGACGGGTCGGGATGAGACCATGCGCGCGGGGACAACGTCATCACTTTTGTCATTGGGTTTTCCGCCTCCCGGTACGAACAACACTTCGCTCGTCATGAAGCCCAACGCGAATGATTCGGATGACACTTACAAACGGGATAAATTAGAAAGCCTTTCGGCATCAGGGAATATTGCAGCAGCTTTTGATAATGAGCCTGCTCATATCAATAGCTACCGTTCTGTGTTTCCAAACACCTTGTGTGTGCATCTTGATACGGATCATTCCATGCGCGAGGTTCGCCTTCTAGACGGGATTGTTTCTATCAAGGATTTCGACCACTGATGCACAGGTGTGTGGCATAGTAAATCCAATGAAAGATTTGGCTAACAAGGGACAAGCAATCAGCCTTCGGCAGGTTTCCAAATTCTGGGACGGCGAGCCCGCTGTCGACAGCGTGGATCTTGAAGTGGCGCCGGGTACTTTTACTGTGCTTTTGGGGCCTTCGGGTTGCGGCAAATCTACTACGCTGCGTATTATTGCTGGCTTGGAAGCAGCAGATCAGGGGGAGGTGTTGATTGCCGGGCAGGTAGTCAATCAGCTGCCACCGGCAAAGCGCGACCTTGCGATGGTATTCCAGTCTTATGCACTGTTTCCGCATTTGACGGTCGCCGAGAACATACTTTTTGGTCTGCGCGTGAGACGAACCCCAAAAGCTGAGCAGCAGCAGCGCCTTCTGAGTACAGCCGATCTTCTGGGTCTAACAGACTATCTCAATCGTCGCCCGTCGCAACTGTCGGGAGGGCAACAACAGCGTGTTGCGTTGGGACGCGCAATCATAGCTGAGAAACCCGTGTGCTTGATGGATGAGCCATTGTCGAATCTGGATGCAAAGTTGCGAAATACTATGCGCACGGAAATCCGAGATCTGCAGCAATCACTTGGATTTTCGATGGTGTATGTGACCCATGATCAGTCCGAGGCTATCACCATGGCGGATCAGGTTGTGCTGATGAGAAAAGGACGGATAGAACAAAGTGGCAGCCCGCGCGAGATCTATGAAAACCCTGCCACCGCTTTTGTAGCCAGCTTCATAGGAACACCACCTATGAATCTGATCGAGGCTGAGGCACTGGGAGTGACTGCGAAAGATATTACCGTAGGGGTTCGGCCAGAGCATGTACGACTGTCCGATACAGTGGGTATCAAAGCTCGAGTTGAGCACGTGGAATACTTAGGAGCTGATGTATTGCTTGATTGTCGTGTCGGTAATGCAAAGCTTCTAGCCAGAATTGAAGGGCACGCTAATGTGCAACCACAGACAGATGTGAGATTGATCTGGAATGCGGATCAGATGCATTTTTTTGATGGTACTAGTGGTGCTCGGCTACACGATGTGCCAGAAGGGTTCGGCGTTGTAACAAATTAATAATAAAGACTAACTGGAGAGGATGAAATGATAAAACACATGAATTTTTCGCTAAAACTAACCACTGCATCGTTACTGTTGGGTATGGCCACATCAGCATTGGCCGTTGATCTGGAATTCTATTTTCCTGTGGCTGTAGGCGGTAAAGCGGCTGACACCATTCAAGCTTTGACCGATGAATACGTTGCCGCCAATGAGGGCGTAAACATTGACGCCGTGTATTCGGGTTCTTACGGCGACACGGTCACCAAAGCGCTCACAGCGTCTCGCGGTGGCAAGCCACCACAGCTATCCGTCATTCTGTCGGTTGACATGTTTACCTTGATTGATGAAGACGTCATCATCCCATTCGATGAGTTGGCAACATCCGACGAAGACAAAGCTTGGCTAGAGTCTTTTTACCCGGCGTTTATGCAGAACAGCCAAACTGGCGGTAACACATACGGCATACCGTTTCAGCGTTCAACTCCCGTGCTTTATTGGAACAAGGAGGCATTTGCTGAAGCTGGCTTGGATCCAGAGACCCCTCCCACTACATGGGAAGAGACGGTTGAGATGAGTAAGAAACTCATCAAAAAGGATGACAACGGCAATGTCACACGCTGGGGTGTAAGAATTCCATCATCAGGATTTCCTTACTGGTTGTTTCAGGGGCTGACGACTCAGAATGATGTCATCCTAGCCAACGCTGAAGGCAACGAGACAAATTTCGACGATCCCAAAGTTGTCGAAGCACTGGAATACCTGGTAGCGCTTAGTACAGAACATGAAGTAATGGCTCCGGGTATCGTTGAATGGGGTGCAACACCCAAGGCCTTTTTTGAAGGGCAGACGGCCATGATGTGGACATCTACCGGTAATCTGACAAACGTACGTGACAACGCACCATTTGATTTTGGTGTTGGACTGCTACCAGGCAATGAACGTTTTGGTGCGCCGACGGGAGGTGGTAATTTTTACCTGTTCCGTGAATCCACTGATGAGCAGAAGCAGGCAGCATTCCAGTTTGTGAAATGGATTACTTCCCCTGAGCAAGCAGCCAAGTGGTCGATTGCTACCGGTTATGTTGCGCCGAGTCCGGCTGCATGGGAAACCGTTGAAATGAAAACATATGCCGATGAATTTCCTCCGGCACTGGTTGCGCGTAATCAGCTGGAATATGCAGTTGCAGAGCTTTCTACTTATGAAAATCAGCGAGTCACTGGTATTTTCAACGATGCATTAGCTGCGGCTATCACCGGTAGTAAGACACCAGCAGAGGCATTGGCAGAAGCACAAGAACAGGCAGACGCCATTCTCAAAGCTTATCGTTGATGGTTAGCGACCTATAAGTAGAGACCATCATTAACAAGATAGGCAAGTTGTTGGTAGTTCACCCGAGGAAAGTTGCTCGGGTGAACTGCTATGACGTTAAGTGTGATTGCCTTGCGAATGATGTATTCATCGAGCCACCTCATCAATGATACACAAGCGTGAATGGGTTTATGGCTGGCTCTTCTTGAGCCCGGCTTTGCTGTTTCTTTTCACTTTCACGCATTTTCCGGCCGTGAAGACGATCTTCAGTAGTTTTTTTTCGACTGCCAAAGGCCGACGGCCCGCTGAATTTATAGGCCTTGAGAATTATCAGACACTTGTTCAGGATCCTGTGTTCTGGAAAGTTCTGGTTAACAATTTCTGGTTTGCACTAGGCACTATTCCGATCTCTATTGGCCTTGCGCTGATGATGGCTTTGTGGGTTAACAGTCGCTTGAATGGGCGCACCCTGTCCAGGGTGGCTTTTTTTGCACCGACTGTATTGCCTTTGATTGCTGTTGCCAATATCTGGCTATTTTTCTATACACCGGGTTTTGGTCTTATTGATCAGCTACGAACAGGGCTTTTCGGTCTACCCCCGATGAACCTATTGGGTAGCCCCGACACCGCGCTAAGCGCTTTGATTGTGGTGGCTATATGGAAAGAAGCTGGCTTTTTCATGATTTTCTATCTGGCGGCATTACAAGCTATACCACCCGTATTGCGAGAAGCAGCGTCAATCGAGGGCGCTGGTAGTTTCTATTTTTTCCGTAAAGTGTTGTTCCCACTGCTTATGCCAACGACACTATTCGTATCTATTAATGCTGTTATTAATTCGTTCAGATTGATTGATCATATTTTTATCATGACTGATGGTGGACCTGACAACGCGAGTAGTCTGTTGTTGTTCTACATCTATGAGACAGCCTTCAAATATTGGCAGACAGGGTATGCTGCAACGCTCACGGTAGTCATGCTGATCTTATTGTCGATACTAGCGATAGGGCAGTTCTTTCTGTTTGATCGTAAAGTACACTACCAATGAGCACCGTATCTGTACATCGTCGCAGCTTTCCATCGTTCGACACGCTGTTAAACACATTTGCTATGTGGTTGCTAGCATTCTTGTGGGCCTTGCCTCTGCTGTATGCGATCTGGACCGCCATTCATCCGGCAGAGTTTGAAACGCGATTTGTACTTACCGCGCCACTCACGTTCGAGAACTTTCAGAAAGCTTGGGCGGCAGCGCCGTTTGCACGTTATTTTCTCAACACCTTCATGCTCGTGACATTGATTTTGGTGTGTCAGTTAGTGTTGTGCACTTTGGCGGCCTTTGCTTTCTCACGATTCAAGTTTCCAGGGCGAAACATTCTGTTTGCGCTAGTGCTTCTGCAGCTGTTAGTGATGCCGGACATTCTAATTGTGGAAAACTACAAGACCATTCGATGGTTAGGACTTGTGGATACCATCGTTGCTATAGGGTTGCCGTACATGGCTTCAGGTTTTGGTATTTTTCTTTTGCGTCAAACGTTCATGTCCATACCCAAAGAGCTGGATGAAGCGGCTAGAGTTGAAGGATCATCATTCTTTGGGCTGTTGTGGCGTGTGTATATTCCGTTAGCCAAGCCAACCTATCTTGCCTATGGCCTTGTGTCTGTCAGTCACCATTGGAACAATTTTCTCTGGCCGCTAATTATCACAAACTCGGTGGAAACTCGCCCGGTCACTGTCGGTTTAAGTGTTTTTTCTGCCATTGATGCAGGGCTTGAGTGGTCTGTTATCAATGCTGCAACGCTGATGACATCAGGGCCCTTGCTCATTGCTTTTTTATTGTTCCAACGTCAGTTTGTTCAGAGTTTCATGCGTGCAGGCATCAAGTGATTGTTCGAATAATCCAACCTAAGAATTTGTGCTGTGAATTAATCAAGCGTTATGAATAAAGGCTGATGATCGGATGCAGCTGTTTGCACATCAACCTCACCATACATGACGCGAGAAGCTAGCTTAGTTGATGCGAAAAAGAAGTCACGACAATGTGGTCCTTCTTGCCACTGCACGTGATCAAAGATGCCACAGGTGGGCGGGTGTGGAAGGGCGCCATTGAGCTTTGTCCAGCAGTCTATCAAGCTGGCATCTGATTTTGTAGCAGCGCCGGCTGCCATGGTTTTGTAGTCGTCTGTGCCCACAGTTAAATTGAAGTCGCCGCAATAGAGGCTCAGAGGCGTCTCTGTCATGCTTTGGAACTGCACATCACCTCCTTGTGGTGATGGCTGAAGGTGCCGTTGAATGCACTCCCTATGATGCTCAGCCAGATAGTTGACCTGCGCTGATCGCTGCTTTTCTGCAAAATAGTCCAGATGCGTTGTTACCACTCTCAAAGGAGTGTCGCCATAGTCCACAATAATTTCAATGGCTTGTCTTGGCATATGCTTAGCAGTGGGCTCTGCAGGTTGAGGTAGTTTGTGATGCACTATCTGCAGTAAGGGCAGCCGACAAAGAATAAGGTTGCCAAATTGAAGGCGTCCTGGAGGGTCCAATCGGTCTATGGCTGCTCCAAAAACGGGGGTATGTTCCGGGAAGTGTTGACTCAATTGTTCTACCTGATTGTCTTCAGGTGTCACCAAAATCTCTTGCAGACAGATAATGTCAGCGTCACTGAGTTGTTTTATGTCATTGACAATGCGCTCGATGCTGACAACGTTGTCAACGCCTTTTGCGGCTTGAATGTTCCAGCTTAGAATATCCATGGGTATTTCTCGACGAATCTGAAGTGCTTGTGAGTGCAAAGTGTACCGACAATTCAATGTAAGGCTACTTGCTTTTTTATGCAGATCCTAAGCACGCGGTACATTTTTGTTTATGACGAGTCTGACATTAAGGTATTGCGTTTAGCCGGTACTGGTGTAGTGATAGATGCAAATAATGCAGGCATCGGGTCGGCAATCACGGCCATCACTTCAACAGCAAAGTACTGGATAAGGTGTCCTTGTGCTTATGTGGCAATATTAGGCGGTGCAATGTAGACAACATCTACTTTTTCATCGTTTACCAAGTCGCGAATATCGTCATAAACAACTACGTTTTTGTCATAGCCATTGGAATGTCGAAAATTGACCCCTGATTGAATTTTTCTGGACATGATTGAATGCAGGCGAAAGTATCCTGATCGCACAGCTGCATCTATGAACTGAGGTACGATAAAGTTGGTCCCCACTACAGCTAGGTTCAATTTATTGCTCCTCATGGTTTATCATTTTTGATCAACGACCATTGTCTTACTTACTTCCATCTTGGCTTGATTTTAACGTCCTCTGGCAATTCGCTTCACAATCATATTACCGCCTCTCACAGATCCAGTACCAGCTTCTTAGTCTTAGAGCGCGAACAGCACACTGTGATCTGCTCATTGGATGCTTTCTCTACGTCGGTTTGCACCAGATCACGATGATCTGGCATGCCCTCAACAACACTCGTCAGGCACGTACCACATACGCCTGACTGACAAGACACTTTCACCTTAATACCCTGTTCAAGCAGTTTTTCGTTGATGGTTTCTCCAGGCTTTACGTCAAATGTCTTGCCTGATTTTAAAGCCACCACAGTAAAAGGTGCACCATCGGTATTCACTTCAGCACCAAAGCGTTCGAGATGCACGCAGGCTTCATTCCAGTGGTTGTTTTGAGCTGACTGCACAATGAAGTCCATAAAGCCGTTCGGGCCACACACATACAGATGTTTGTTGTCCCCAGGGCTTTGTAGAACAACATTGATATCAAGTGCCTGCTCCTTCGGGCCACTGTCGATGTGAAGTGTTGCCTTGTTGCCGAACTGGCGTAGCTCATCGGTGAACGCGAGCTTGTCAGCTGTTCGACCACAGTAGTGCATCTCCCACGACGCACCGGCGGCTTCCAATGCATAAGCCATGTTCAGCATGGGAGTGATACCGATACCTCCGGCAAAAAGTACCGTATGGGCAACATTCGTTTGCATCGGAAAATTGTTGCGTGGGCGACCAATTCGAATCTGCTGACCTTGCTCGAACTGACTATGGATTGCGGTGGAGCCTCCACGTGATTTCGGGTCGAGTAGGACGCCAAGGCGATAGTGCGTGTTATTTGCTGGATCGCCAGTCAGCGAATACTGGCGTATGAGGCCAGATTTTACGTAAACATCAACATGCGCTCCTGCCTCATAGCTGGGCAATGGGTTGCCATCTACACTGGACAGCTCCAGCCCAATGATGCCAGTTGCAACATCCTTGCGACCAGTGACAGTGACATCGAGCCAAGGACTTTCAACCTTTTGCCTCACTGAGTCCTGCAACACTTCACGCGCCAAATGCACACGCACTGGCAGTGTGGCATACCCTCTGACTGAATTATTGAGCGCCACAGTGGGCTGACCTGTCAGTTCAAAGCTCTCAACACGACGGCGTAGTGCACGCACCAAACTTTGCATCTCAATACGAGCCAGATGCATCCCCATGCACATGTGCACGCCCTGACCAAAGCCCATGTGATCATGCACGTCTCGCGTGATATCAAACTGCGCAGGATTGACATACTTCGCCGGATCTCGATTGGCCGACGCAAACATGACCAAAACACGGCTACCTTCAGGTAGTTGTTGCCCTGACAGCTCAGTCTCTTCAGATACGTAGCGTGTCCAGCCTCTTACGGGCGCACCGATGCGAACCGCTTCTTCAATCGCATTAGGAATCAATGACGGATCCTGACGAAGCTTCGCCCATTGGTCTGGGTTCTTAGCGAACAATTCAATCAGCTGGCTAGACACTGAAATCGTGGTATCGAGCGAAGGGTTGATGTAATCACGCATCAACTGAGCGCAGGTTTCAAATGAGATGCCGCGCTCCGGACCCACTTCAAAAATCCGCTTAGCCCAACCTCCCTCTTTCAGCTTCTCAGGGCGGCCGTATTCGATCAGGAAATTGCGCAAGTCTTTCAGATCATCGAAGGCGGCTATGGTGCGTTCATTCTCGGTGCCAAACAGGTTGAAGGTGGCAGAGGCCCATTTCAACATCTGTTCGCTATCAACCGGCAATCCTACAAGTTCGGCCACTATGGTTACAGGTAAGTAGCGCGCGAAATCTACAACAGCATCAAACTCGCCACGCTGGCAGAGTGTGTCTACTAATCCGTCGGCTGCCTGTTGTATCTGAGCTTCGACCTCTTTCAAGGCACCGGGGAATAGCGGCTCGGCGGTGATGGCTCGTGTGCGATCGTGGGCTGGAGGGTCTGAGTTCAGAGTAGACCCTACAAGAATATCGTTGACCTTTTGCTGAGGCGACACACCGCGGGCACTGGAGTACAGCAGCGGCTGTCGCAGCACTTCACTCACTTCTTTAAAATTGGGCAGGGCGTAGAGGTTATGCTTTTCCAAAAAAACCACGGGGCCAAGCGCTCGAAGTTCTTCATAAATGGGGAAAGGATTACGTATGGCTTCGTCAGAGTAGAAATCGATGCTTGATACAGGAATTCTCATACTACAACTCCGGTTCGATCCAGACAAAGCGAACCGAGCCCCAACATATCTGACTGATTGAATGCACCCATGCCGCCATCAATGGCGATGTCAGTACCTTTGAGCCAGTTGCTTTCCGGCGACAGTACGAAGGCTGCGATCTTGGCAATCTCTTCTGGATTTCCGGGTCGTCCTGCACGCTCTACATTTTTTGCCATCTGTGCGCCAAAAGCGCGCTTAAAGTCGTCAAGAATATCGGTCGCAACACCGCCTGGGCTCAGAGAATTAATACGCAAGCCTGCTTGTACCATTTCTTCTGTAACTGCGGCAGTCCACAGAATCATGGCCTCTTTGGACAGGTTGTAGCACCGAGTTGCATTAATTCCTTCAGTACTAATAAATCCTTCAATCTGTGAAGGGTGAGTCAGCTGGCCCAAGCGTTTGATCTGATCAATATTGTCGCGCCAGCCGTGACCTGCGCGCGAAGCCATGTTGACAATGGAGGCGTCGGCATTCAGATGTGGAAGCATCGCATCTGTGAAAGCACGTGTGCCGAGAAAATTAACCTGCAAAAGAGCTGCCTCCAGACCTTCGCGAGGTGGGAGTCCAGCATTGTTACAAAGCCCATCCAAGCGAGCTGTTACCTGACTGGCAGCAGTGGCTATGGAGTCTTCATCATTGAGATCTAACGGGATAAAGGTATCAACGTTTTCATGCGTCTCATGAATGTCAAACCCGACAACCGTATGGCCTGACGATTTGAGCAAGCGTGCGAGTTGCGCGCCTATGCCACTGGCAACGCCTGTCACTGCATACGTTCTGGGCATCATGATCTCCTTTAATTACTTAGGTGATAGTACGCAGTTGACTTGATCACCGTAAGGGTATAAAAAAGACTCACTATAACTGTAGGTAATCGCGTGAAGGTTCAACATATTCAGACTCTAGTCGCAATTGCAGATGCAGGAAGCCTGCGTGGGG
>JALZUD010000052.1 GCA_023301725.1 Granulosicoccus sp.
TGGTCAATGCCGCCGTCAATGTGGTTTTACCGTGATCTACGTGGCCAATCGTGCCGACGTTGACATGGGGCTTATTACGTTCGAATTTTTCCTTAGACATCAGGCACTGCCTCTGTATCAATAATTACTGAATAAATCGCGAAAATCTTCGCAAAGCATCACTTTGCTGCGATGCCCACGAGGGATGAAACAAAACTTTAAAGCTTGTACCTAGCAATGGAGCTCATAACCGGAATCGAACCGGTGACCTCTTCCTTACCAAGGAAGTGCTCTACCGACTGAGCTATATGAGCGATTGCTTGATGGCTTTGCCGCTGACCTGAACTTGGGCAACCTTTATTGACCAATAATACTGGCCAGTAATAATGACCAATTACACTGCACTACCGGACAACAGTTACTAGACCTGCTGTGACTTGCACCAACTGGAACCAGTGGAGCGGGTGAAGGGATTCGAACCCTCGTCATCAGCTTGGAAGGCTGAGGTAATAGCCATTATACGACACCCGCCTGACAGAATACTGACACCAGACGTTACAACACTTGCCAGTCAACAAAACGAGCGCTAGCCATAAAACACAACTGTTGCTGCTTGAAGATGGTGGAGGGAGGAGGATTCGAACCTCCGAAGGATGAACCAGCAGATTTACAGTCTGCCCCCTTTGGCCGCTCGGGAATCCCTCCATCAGACAAGCCGGCAATTATAGTTACATTGAAATTAACAAGTCAAGATTCGCTTGAGACTTAAAGGCATTTTTTTTGAAAAAAACAGCTTTTTAGTGTTATCCCCAACCATTTGCCTTCGATTCGACTAACAATAACTAGTTGACATGAAGATTTGAAGACAAAATGTGAGTTACGAACATCACGGTGTCTGCATCGTAGCCCGCTGCCATCGGCCAAGCGCTAGTCAGCGCAAAAAGAGTGGCTTAGTGATTAAGTATCTGACTCAGGAACAACTGCGTGCGCTCTGACTGCGGATTGTTGAAGAATTCCTCTGGCTCGTTCTCTTCGATGATCTGGCCACCATCCATGAAAATAACCCGATTAGCAACCGTTTTTGCAAAACCCATTTCATGGGTAACGCAAATCATCGTCATCCCCTCTCGAGCAAGCTCGATCATGACATCAAGCACTTCCTTAATCATCTCAGGGTCAAGAGCCGATGTCGGCTCATCAAACAACATGATTTTAGGATTCATACACAAAGAGCGCGCTATGGCGACACGCTGCTGTTGCCCACCGGATAGCTGACCTGGAAATTTATCAGCCTGCTCCGGAATTCGAACACGCTCCAGATACTTCATGGCGACTTCTTCAGCTTCCTTCTTGGGCATTTTTTTAACCCAAATCGGCGCTAGCGTGCAGTTCTCAAGCACAGTCAAATGAGGAAACAGATTGAAATGCTGAAAAACCATGCCCACCTCGCGGCGGATGGCATCGATGTTTTTCAGATCGTTATTAAGCTCAATGCCATCAACATTAATAGATCCTTGTTGATGCTCTTCCAACCGGTTGATGCAGCGAATCAGCGTGGACTTGCCAGAGCCTGATGGCCCACAAATCACGATACGCTCACCTCGGTTAACGGTAAGGTTTATGTCTTTGAGTACATGAAATTGGCCGTACCACTTATTCATGTCGGCGATATTGATCACTCGTTCTTCACTGACTTGCATGACTTTCTCACCGTGTGGTTGATTTTGCATAGTTGAGATCGGCGGCTAACGTTAAGTTAGCGCTCGTGCCCTGTGTGCAATTTTGCTTCAAGGTAGCGACTGTAGCGCGCCATTCCGTAACAACAAATCCAGAAGGAAATGGCGACAAACACATACCCTGTGTAAGGTACTGATTTAATGGACCAATTGGGATCGGCAATAGACGCTTGCACAATCCCGAGAAGATCGAAAAGAGCAATAATAAGAACCAAGGTTGTATCCTTAAACAAGCCGATAAAGGTGTTTACAATTCCTGGAATTACGATTTTCAATGCTTGTGGCAAGATGATTAGCCGCATCATTTTCGGGTAAGGCAAGCCCAAAGCCATCGCGCCCTCATACTGTCCTTTAGGGATAGCCTGAAGACCACCCCTGACAACCTCGGCCATGTACGCAGAGGCGAACAAAGACACCCCGATAACGGCACGTAGCAACTGATCGAACGTTACGCCTGCTGGCAGAAAAAGCGGGAACATGATGGTTGCCATGAACAACACAGCAACCAATGGAATCCCACGCCAGAACTCTATAAAAACAGTGGATAACAGACTAACGACTGGCATTTTTGAACGTCTGCCTAATGCCAAGAGGATACCCAGAGGCATAGACGCAACGATGCCGCTCAGCGCTATAACCAGGGTCAGCGTAAAGCCACCCCATTGCGGCGTATCGACGATAGGCAGTCCGAGAGTCTCGTTGCCGTACATCATAATGAACGCAAATACTGGAAATACAGACAACATAAACAGCGCAGCAAACTTGCGTGCTGGCGCCTTTTCCCAGACTAACCAAGCGATGCCTAGTGCCAAAACAGCCAGTATGATATTTAATCGCCAGCGCTCTGACTTTTCATAGAATCCGTAGAGAAATTGCTCCCAGCGAGCGCCGACAAACGGCCAACATGCAGCATCAGGATTGATGCGGCAGGCTTCCGCCCCGCCCGACCAGTTGGCATTAAAAACAAGCCAGCCAAGTGCAGGCGGCAGCACATACAAAACAAGCGCAAAGGCCACCAGACTGAACAGGGTGTTTGACACACCATCGAACAGATTGTCACGCATCCATGCTATCGCACCATCTGTGCGTATCGGTGCAGGTTTATCGGGCAAATCACCGGCATTAACTATTCCGCCGCCCGAATATTGATCTGTAGTAGCCATCGTCTAGCGCTCCACCAGCGCAATGCGCGAGTTGTACCAATTCATAAAGCCGGAAGTCAGCAAACTCAATGTGAGATATACCGCTAGTGTCATGGCCATTATTTCTACTGCCTGCCCTGTTTGATTCAGCGTTGTTCCCGCAAACACAGAGAACAGATCAGGGTAAGCGATAGCTGTCGCTAGTGAAGAATTTTTAGTCAGGTTCAAAAATTGACTAGTCAATGGGGGCACGATGACGCGCATAGCCTGTGGAACGACAACAAGGCGCATTCGATGCGATGGCTTCACACCCAGAGCAGATGCTGCTTCTGTCTGCCCATGGCTCACGGCCTGAATACCTGACCGAACGATCTCGGCGATATAGGCAGCAGTGTAAATTACCAGCGCCAGCAACAGCGCGACGAACTCAGGGATAATGGTTACACCACCACTCAGAGCAAAGCGAGACATTTCCGCAGGCACCATGTCGAGTGGACGCCCCAAGGCAAAATAGGTAATTAACGGCATACCCACTATAAGTAGCAGCCCGACAGCAAAGCTAGGGAACTGCTTACCCGTGCGCATTTGCCTTACAGCGGCCAACTTACTAACCAGCCATGCGACCACAATTGCCGCAAAGAACGCGTACCACACGTTTTCGAATCCGGGCTGACCCACCGGCTCGGCAAAAATGATGCCGCGATTATTAATAGAAAAGAACACTTCTTCACCCTTTTCATGCAACTCCCGAGGCCCTGGCAGCGGCTTTAGCACAGCGCTGTACCAGAACAGAATTTGAAGAAGGAGAGGAACGTTGCGAAATAATTCGATATAGAACGTGGCAATTTTTTGCACCAGCCAGTTTTTGGACAGGCGTGCGATGCCGATGAAAAAACCTAGGAACAATGCCAGTACGCAGCCGACAAATGCCACAATAATGGTGTTAACAAGACCGACTAAGAACACGACGAAGTAACTGGCTTCCTCAGTGTAAGGAACGAATGGTGTGGAAATAATGCCGAAGCCTGCGGACGATTTAAGAAATCCAAAACCTGATGCTAGGCCCTGAGCCTCCATGTTGTTGGCAGTATTACTAACCATGGCGTAAACCAGCCAGCCTATGACCGCGAGCACCAATCCTTGATACACAATGGCGCGCTTGTCGGGGTCCCGCCAGAAGGACGGCGCAGGTACTGCAAGTGGGTCAGTGGTTTTTGCCATTGGTACGCTCTACTACGTTAAATAAAAAGGGGCTGCATCGCACAGCCCCTCACACACAAACTAAAGTTGCGTGAACGACTTAGCGCTGAGGTGCTGCGTACATCAGACCACCGTCTGACCATAGTGCATTTACGCCACGATCAAGCTTAAGAGCTGTGTCAGGACCAACGTTACGGTCGTAAGACTCGCCATAGTTTCCAACCAGAGTCACAATATTCGAACAGAATGTGTTGTCTAGGCCAATTTTAGCACCGAGATCACCATCAGCACCAAGAATACGCTGGATTCCAGGATTATCAGAGTTAGCCATTTCAGCGGCATTTGCTGAAGTGATACCGGCTTCTTCAGCATTGATCATGCAGTTGAGTGTCCAACGAGCAATGTCGCCCCACTGGCTGTCACCGTGACGAACCAAAGGTCCGAGTGGCTCCTTGGAGATGATTTCTGGCAGAACTACGTGATCGTCAGGTGCAGCCAGTTTAGTACGCTGGGCAGCAAGACCTGAACGGTCAGTGGTGTAAACATCACAACGACCAGCGTCATAAGCGGCTACCACTTCGTCTGCTTTTTCGAAAGCAACAACCGTGTACTCAAGACCGTTAGCTCTGAAGTAGTCAGCTACGTTCAGCTCAGTAGTAGTACCTGTGTTGGTGCAAACTGCAGCGCCGTCAAGCTCAAGAGCGCTAGAAACGCCCAGGCTAGTAGGAACCATGAAGCCTTGACCGTCATAGTAGTTGACGCCAACGAATTCGCCGAAATCAGAATCACGGCTCATTGTCCAAGTCGTGTTACGAGCTAGTACATCGATCTCGCCAGACGTCAAAGCAGTGAATCGAACTTTTGCAGATAACGGTGTGAATTTAACAGCTTCAGCATCATTGAATACAGCAGCTGCCATTGCACGGCAGAAGTCTACGTCCAGACCTGTCCAGTCGCCTTGATCATCAGGGTTAGAGAACCCTGGCAAGCCTTGAGAAACACCACACTGAACAAAACCTTTCTCTTTTACAGCGTCTAGCGTCTCGTCGGCTTGTGCTACGCCGATTGAAGCGGCAAGCGCAGCTCCTACCGCGATTGATTTAACTAATTGCATTTGATGCTCCTAATTATTGTACAAAGAATGAACGAATGTTTTTAGAGTGATGACACGCTTCCCTGCCTATTCCTCCTAGGCGAGAAAATAACACATTGCGGAACAGTTGATGTGCCAAACAGCGACGTTTAGGGTAGAAAAAAAAAGGCATTAAATTGCAAGCAAATATGTTAGCCGCAGGCTTCATGTGATTGACTTAACACATAAATACTCGTCATTTTCACGGTCCTCCTTCATCACGCATGGCGCTTGATCGACACACCCTCAGTCAACAGGGACCGAGTACGCAATCTCTTGCAACAACGCTATCACACTATCGCGCAGCGACGCTGGCAGGGGGTACTGTGTAGCCTGAGAGCCCGTCGCATCACCGACGATGGTACTCCTGAAGTTCTCAACCAGACTGGCACCAAAATCCCCACCCACGCGCTTGGACGAAGCTGACCGGGCCTCAGGGCTAACCCGGTACTGCCGCGACCAGACGACATTGCCGCTGCGTAGATCGATTAGTTGTGCCGACATTTCGGTGGTTCTGCGAACGATGTAAACATGCCTTTCTCGATCCGCCAGCCGCCTGCCTAGTGTGTCGAATACATCCTCGCGCACGGCGGGCAGCTTCTCAATTTTATCCGACTCTAGTCTGACTAGTAGCGCCCTTGCCGCTGGCAGCTTAGCCGCCATCAGCCTCTGGATCTGGGCATTGGTGAGTTGCGCGTAGCGAGCATACGTGGCCATGATTTCATCATATGGTCCAGCTCCAATTGCCGAGCGCACCGTATCTGAAGACGTCACTCTAGTGTCACCCGTTCCAGCAAGTAATGCCGCCAAGTCGGTCGGCAAACGCAATACGTCTAAACGCTCTGAAGGAACAAACGCTTGCGAAACACCAATGACAGCGATCCGAGGTAGTTCTGGATCGTCGATTGCACTAACATCGGCCGAAGCACCCTGCCTTGCACTACAGGCACTCAGTTGCAATAATACAAGTAACACAATGAACATCATCAGGTGACGGTAGACACAGCCCCATTGTGGCGCCCAGAAGTAGATTGCTTTTTCCTTTTGCATAGTTTTGCCGTCGATGGCTGAGTCAGCGAAGTTGTTTTAGGTCAAGTATAGTAAATGAGTTTACCGTCGCGCATTGGTGACAATCACAACCCACGAATGTTCAACAAGCCATATCAATAGTATCTATTGCCGAGCAAACAAGATTTTTAAACATATACTCGGCTGCCACAGTCGGAGAGTTTTAATATGAGTGATAGCACAGTAAAGATCGTTTCTGGTGATGGAAAAGAGTGTATCGCACCGCGCGTAAGCCCCACCCATGGCCCTGACGTAATTGATGTCCGAACATTGTACAAAGACACTGGACTGTTCACGTACGACCCAGGCTTCGCAACCACCGCCAGCTGCAAGAGCGCCATTACATTCATCGATGGTGACGAGGGTATATTGCTGTACCGCGGCTACCCCATTGAACAATTGGCAGAGCACAGCAATTATCTGGAAGTGTGTTACCTGCTGATGTACGGCGAATTACCAACGCCTGAGCAAAGCACAAACTTCAACCACATCATTTCTCAGCACACAATGGTGCATGAAAACATCCGTGATTTTATTGACGGGTTCAGATACGACGCCCATCCAATGGCGATGCTGGTAGGAACAGTGGGTGCGATGTCTTCGTTCTACCACGACTCACTGGATATCAATAACCCACAACATCGCGAAATTTCTGCGCAGCGTCTCATTGCCAAGATGCCAACCATCGCCTCGTACTGCTACAAGCATCACCGTGGCATGCCTTTCATGTATCCGGATAACAACCTGAGCTACGTTGAAAACTTCACACGCCTCATGTTTGCTGTACCTGCCGAAGATTTCGTGCTCAACCCGACAGCGGTGAAGGCGATTGAACTCATCATGATCCTGCATGCAGATCATGAACAAAATGCTAGTACATCCACCGTACGTCTCTCAGGCAGCTCAGGTGCCAACCCTTTTGCATCAATAGCATCTGGCGTTGCATGCTTATGGGGACCTGCTCATGGTGGTGCGAATGAAGCCGTCATCAACATGCTGGATAACATCCTGAATTCAGGTGAAACCATCGAGCAGACCATCGCCCGTGCAAAAGACAAGAACGACCCATTCCGCTTAATGGGATTCGGACACCGCGTTTACAAGAACTTCGATCCGCGTGCTCGTCTGATACAAAAAATGTGTCACGACCTGCTTAAGGATCTCGGTGGGGACCAACCTTTGTTCGAACTTGCAATGGAACTGGAAAAAGCCACACTGGCTGATGAATATTTTGTAGAACGAAGGCTCTATCCAAATGTAGATTTCTACTCAGGTATCATCTTACGTGCACTGGACATTCCGATGGACATGTTCACTGTTATGTTCGCGATGTCCAGAACAGTGGGTTGGATTTCTCACTGGATGGAAATGCATGAAGATCCTGAATTTCGCATTGGTCGGCCACGTCAAATTTACACGGGTGCCGCACAGCGCGACTACCCTGCATAATCGCGTTGTCTTCTAATGAAAAATTTGAAGAAGCGTCGAGCGTAACAGCATCAGCTTTTACCTCGGCGCTTTCTCAAACAGCTAACGGTGTGTCTATTGTCACGACCAGACACAACGATGCAGAAGCTGGGTTAACCGTCAGCTCTATGTGTTCAGTATGTGCAGATCCTGCCTTGTTATTGATCTGCGTAAATTCTGACAACACGTTTTGCGATATGGCACTGGCCAGTCACCGTTTTGCAGTCAACATCTTGGCTAGCAACTCTGTCGAGACAGCCACTGTATTTGCGGGCCTTGCTGAAGAATCGACAAACTCACGTTTTAACACTGGCAGTTGGTCGGCGCTAACCACCGGAGCACCAATACTTTCGGACGCGTTAGTTGCGCTGGATTGCGTGTTGGAATCGAGTCAGGTGCACGGCACACACCGAGTGTTTTTCGGACGTGTTGTGGATGTAAGAACAACCAGCGGCGAACCCCTCCTTTACACTGACAGGCGATTCGCTGAAGTACACCCGGTTACCCTGTGAATTTTCTGTATTACTTTGAAGGCGACGATGGCACTATGCTTCGCGCCTTGCGGGAAATTTTACAGGGCAGTGAACAAGAGCACTCGGTTTTTGATGCAGCGGACCACTCAGAGCCTTACCAGAGAGATTGCATAGACGCCGCTATCTGTTGGCAACCTCCCGCAGACTTCTTTGATGGGCTGACAAACCTCACCCATGTTTATGCACTTGCCGCAGGCGTTGATCAACTCCTACAGCATTCAGGTTTACCTGCAACAGCTAAAGTTATACGTCTTCGAGATGCTGGCATGTCTGATCAGATGGCAGAGTATGCCCTCTACGGTGTGCTGCGTGCACAACGGCAATTCCATGAATTTGACGTAGCGCAACACAACTCAACTTGGGCACATGGAGGATGCGTTCAACGAGCATCTGACACTCACGTGGGCATACTCGGCGCTGGAGTTCTGGCCACAGCTGTCGCTGAACGACTTCAGTTAAACGGCTATCCAGTGACTTGCTGGAGTCGCACATCCCGTAACTTGCCATCGGGCATTGGCCACGTTCACGGTATTGCTCAGCTGCCAGATTTTCTGGGGCAATGCCGTGTATTGATCTGCCTGCTTGCTCTCACAGACGACACGTACGGAATCCTCAACACCACACGTTTCTACCAACTACCCAGTGGCGCATTTGTAATCAACTGTGCTCGTGGTCAGCACGTAAACGATGCTGATCTGCTGAATGCATTAGACGGTGGCCAGCTATCGGGGGCCATGCTGGATGTATTTCACAACGAACCTCTAAACCCAAGTCATCCATTTTGGAGTCACCCTCGAGTATTAGTGACTCCGCATGAGGCCGCACGCAGCCTACCTGAGAAGTCAGTAGCTCAAGTGCTAGCCAGTATCAAGCAAGTAGAAAAAGGCGAGATTCCAGCTGGATTAATAGACAAGTCAAGAGGCTACTAAAGGCCCAAGGCTTGCGATTGAACGCAAAACGATTTGCCTTACTAGATCACGCTTCATCTCTTCGCGCAATATTCTCGCTTCATTTTGTTTACCCAAAACCCCAGTTTCATCATAGGTATATTCGCGAGTCACCTCAACCCGATTGAAGCTCTGACTAGCACTGTAGACGGGAGCTTGCCCCTCAATCGAAGAGGCAACGCCCATTCTGACGGAGTGAATAAGCTCCAATTCACTGATACGACCATTACCGGTTACTGACACTACGCGTTGAACTTCTGTTTCATCAGTGAGACGAAGTAGAATACTGGCAGCGTCACGATTAAACGTTATTGAAAACGACGCGTCTGACAGTGCTTGCCGAACTTCCTCAAGAATAGAAAGTTCAGTTTCTGCATCGACAAACACACTCCCTCTGTCAGCTGCTCGAGTAAGACTGCCGCGCGGATGAAAGCCACAGGCCGTCAGATACAACTGAACGGTGACAAGCGCCAGAAACGATCGTCTTGTGCTTGCCACAGATTATTTACTCGCTGGTGGCAGCTTTGGCAAAATTGGCCAAGGCACCAGTCACTTTAGCCAGCACCTCGTCGCAACCTTCAATTGCATGACGGCTCTTAAGGTACTCAGGGTCGTTGTAGCCAAGCCATGTCTGACCTTGCTCATCCTGCCAAGCCAGCATTTTTTGTGGCAAATCAAGAGCGACACTTTGCGCACAATTCATGAGTGGTGTACCGATAGCTGGATTTCCAAAAATCAACAATTCCGTAGGACGGAGACTGAGATCAACTTTTTGCGCATTGGCAGCATGATTAACACGGCCAAAAATAGACATGCCCTTGGATTCGAGCACAGTCGTCAATTTGTCAATAGTGGTTGCCACATCATGTGGGCTCTTGACGCTTGTGAGTCCTGTTTGAGCCATTGCTCCTTGCGTAAACACACCAGACAAAGTCAGCACTGCAGAAACAGCGATCAATAATTTTTTCACAATGTATCTTCCGATATGAAAATGGAGTAATCAGTATACAGTGTCTGCAAACCTCCTCGCCTGAAGCTAGACTAGCTGCTAGAGCGACAATTAAACAATGCAATCTAGCTCGGATTATTCACAACATCACGGGGGCACCCAGACCCAACCCTCCCGGACCGTGCGATTCATGAATAGTTCAAGCTAGACCAACAAAAACTCCAAAACCTGTGCATACACTCCTCCTCAATAGAGAGATCTATACCGAATTCATTCAACCTTGTATTCCAGAGGCCAAGCGTTTCGTTTGGATTGTCACCGCCGACATCAAAGATATGTACGTAGATGGACATCGGCGTATGAAACCGCTCCTAGAGGTGCTGAATGATCTAGTGGAAAGTGGTGTAGCTGTGAGATTGATTCACGCCAAAGAGCCAGGGCCGCGATTTCGTGAGGAATTTGATCGCTTTGATTCGCTCATTCAAAGCGAACTGTTTGAGCGTATTCTTTGCCCTCGCGTGCACACAAAAGCGGTTGTGATTGATGGCAAGCAGGCCTTTGTCGGATCCGCCAATTTGACAGGTGCAGGCATGGGTGCAAAGCATGAAGATAAACGAAATTTTGAAGCAGGCTTTGTATTTGATGACCAGGAACACCTAGATCAGCTGATGCAATGGATAGACGAGCTGTATCTCGGCGAACACTGCATCAACTGCCGAAGGCGTGCCTACTGCCCCGACCCAATCATTGACTTGAACCGGTGAAACACATAACGGACAAAACACCGGACTACAACAATGAGTGCTTGCCAGAGCACATAGTGTCATGTGCACTTGAGTCTCTGGGTATAAGAAAAATGCACAGCGACGAGTGCCTCGAAGAGGCCAGCTATTATTTACAGAACAATAGGCAGAACAGTGGCTTGGATGATCCAGAGCTACTCGATCTGATGCACATACCTTTTGTCACCATAGACCACGAACAGACGGGCAATTTTTCAGGCGAAAGTACACTTGATTTTGCACATAACAATACGCAAGAATTTTCAGGTGACCTAACACAAGCATTGTATGTTGAGCGTGATGCCCAAGGCTATAGAGTGATGTGTGCCTTAGCAGATGTGTCGTACTACATAAAACCTGTTAGTGCACTTTTCAATGAAGCTCTCCAACGCGGCGCCACCATCCGCACTCCAGTGCTTACGATCCCTATACTGCCCCTTGAACTTCAAGCAGACCTGATATCGTTGAGTCCTCACGCGCCCAGACGCTCATTAGTGTTCGACATACGCTTGGACCATAATGCAACTGTGCTCAGTTGCAAATTTTTGCGAGCGAGGATTTGTTCCACCGCAAAATTAAGCTACGGTGGCGTGCAGCAATGGCTTGATTCAGATTCAGCTGAAACACAAAGCCATCACGCAAGCCTAAAATCGCTTCGCCAAGTTGGCGCTAAACTCATCGAAGCTGGCAGGACAGAAAATTCGGTGTACTTTGATAAAACAAAAGTCTGGATTACCGTTGCAGGCACTCCACCACGCTTTAAAGCGGCAACACGCGAGTGCTTCGACACGGAACATTATTGCGAACACATTAGACTGATATGCGATAGGCAAGGTGCAGCCGCTTTAATGGGACTAGAAGGCGTCACCGATGTACTACAAGCCATGTTTCAAGTGCATGAATTGCCATTGAGAAAAAGCCTCAATACGCTGAAAGCCACCCTCAACGAATGGGCCAATAGCGATGCGCAACCTGAGATGTGGCTTTGGCGTGATGGCCAGACATGGGTTCAGTTTCTCGAATCCCTACCCAAAGAAAAAATACATTGCAGGCGTGTGCACGCTATAGAGCGACAGATCATGAAAGCACACAAGAGCTCTACTTTCTCGCCAGAGGCAGGCGAGCATCATGCACTCAAGACCAGTAGCTACATTCGTTTTTCAGCTCCGCTGCACGATGTTGTGGGAATATACGCACAGGGAGAACTGCTCGAGGCACTGTGCGGAGCCCACTACGATGACGACACCAATCACACGACAAGAGGCGTATTGAAAGAGGAGGTAATCAACGCAGCAAATGCGGCACGTGAACAACAACGCACACTTGATAAAAAAATAGCGCTTGCAGCCCTGCATAGTCTCTTCAAACATGAAGTAGAAGACAATGACGCACCATGGCATGTTGGCACCATCGTTGGCATAGGTTCTGACAAACTGTATGTCAGCCTTGATGATGAGTCACTGGATGTAAAAATCTATCGCTCCGATATGGAAGCTACGTACGCCACGCAGTACACCAGCACATACACGCACGTTATCGCGAGCAATGAAGACATTCCATCGTGGCAGCTTGGACAAGGCGTACATATAAGGTTGCAACGATACGATATAGCGACGCAACGTTATGTCTTCTGGCTGCAGGCTGACTCTCAAGCGCAGTAACGTACAATGGCATACACTGTGCGTTACGAACAGTATCGTAACCGCACTAAACTACACATTCATCAGGACTCGCGACCATGTCAAAAGTAGCCACTGGAGTTGGACCCAAACACCCTCAGGTGGTTGTGCTGGTTGGAGCAACGGGCGATCTTGCTAAACGAAAACTGATTCCCGGGCTTTATCATCTGTTTACAGCGGGGTTCATTCCTGACTGTAGAATTATTGGCCTATCGCTAGACGACATCAGTGCAGAAGATTTTCGTGCCTTGTGCCTTAGCTCGCTCAATGAATTTTCATCGCGCAAGATCAAAGATGAAGATTGGAAGCGCTTTAGCGACAACCTTAATTATCTACCCCTGTCCGCTGGCCCTGAAAAACTTAATGAAACAGTTGTGGCTGCCGAACAGGCAATTGGAGGCGACTGCCGACGATTGCACTACCTCAGTGTGCCACCAGCAGCAGCCTTGTCTGTTATTGATCTTTTGGGCAAAGCAAATCTGGTGGAACGTGCGCATGTGGTAATGGAAAAACCATTTGGTGTTGACCTTAAATCTGCGGTAGCTTTAAATAAGGAAGTGCACAAAGTTTTCGATGAGAATCAAGTATTCAGAATAGATCACTTTCTAGGTAAGGAACCTGCTCAAAATATTCTTGCGTTCCGATTTGCCAATGGACTCTTTGAACCCATCTGGAACCGAAACTTTATAGACAATATTCAGATTGATGTGCCAGAAACACTCGGGCTGGATGGCCGCTCAGGTTTCTATGAGAAAACAGGTGCCTTCCGCGACATGGTCGTCACGCATCTGTTTCAGATATTGGCATTTGTGGCAATGGAGCCCCCAGCAGCCCTTGACCCAGCCTCAATAACAGAAGAGAAACGCAAAGTCTTTAAAAGCATGTTGAAGATTGAGCCAACAGACGTTGTGCTGGGTCAATTCGGCGGTTACAGGGATTTGCCAGGAGTCGACCCTGAATCCCAAACCGAGACGTTTATTGCCCTCAAATGCACCATTGATAACTGGCGTTGGGCTGGCGTCCCTTTTTATCTTCGCACCGGCAAACGTCTGGCAGAAGGGCAACGCATCATATCCATCGCCTTTCAGGAGCCTCCCAGAAGTATGTTCCCTATAGATTCAGGTGTTGGTCTACATGGCCCTGACCATCTAACATTTGATTTGTCAGACACGTCCAGAACATCGCTATCGTTTTATGGCAAACGGCCAGGCCCCGGAATGAAACTGGACAAACATAGCCTGCAGTTTTCGATGGACGAAAACAAACACATAGGCGATGTCTTGGAAGCCTATGAGCGACTCATACTCGATGCAATGCGCGGTGATCACACCTTGTTTACATCCTCTGAAGGTATCGAAAAGCTGTGGGAAGTTTCGGCCCCACTCATAGAAAATCCACCCCCGGTTCTACGCTATGCTCAAGGCACATGGGGACCGAACGCCATCCATCAATTAATTGCACCCAAAGCATGGCGCCTACCATTTGAACGGACTTGGCGTGACTGATATTGGAGGCTTACGATTTATCAGCTGCTCGTTCTGATAGCCCTATACCCACAAGCACTAGAGATAGCCCGGCAAAGTGATACCACTCAAAGCTCTCTTTGATCAATAAAACAGCCAGGATAGAACCAAAAATGGGCACTAGATTGATAAAAAGGCCTGCGCGATTACTACCCAGCAATTGCACACCGCGCGCCCATGAGAGCTGACTGACAATCGTTGGGAAGATAACCACATACGCCAATACCAATAGACCCTGCGTAGAAGGCGCGGTGAAAGGTTTAGTAGAGAGCTCCCAAGCGGCAAACGGCAGGGTCATGATGAAAGCGCTCAGCGATATCACCCACATAAAGCTCATCCACTGGATATCAGGTTTCCATCGCAAGCCAAAGGTATACGCTGCATAGAACACGCAGGCAATTAGCATAATGACATCGCCCTTGTTCAGGCCATGCGATATAAAGGTGGCAGGTTGGCCTTCGGTTGTGGTCACCAGCACGCCGAATAAAGTCAACAGCAGTCCTGCGACTTGCCATAACTTGACACGCTGCGACAAGATAAAAAAATTGGCTAGCATAATCATTGCAGGCATAGAGGCTTGCTCAATACTCACATTGATGGCGGTAGTAAAGTTCAGCGCCAGATACATGCACAGATTGAATGCGGCCATGCCAAAAGCACCAAGACAAAACAGCAACAATGCATGCTGCCTGACCACCGGCCAATCTGTTTTTAAAGGCTTTAACGCAAAGGGCGTTAGCATCACCATGGCCAGTAGCCATCTAAGGGACGTTAGTGTAAACGGTTGCCAGTCTTCAGTGGCTAGTCTTCCAGCAACCGCATTGCCTCCCCAAAGCAGTGGCGCAAGGATGAGCAACGCATAGGCATTTCCAGTAATACTACCTACTCGGCTCATCATAGCTATACGTTTACTTAGCAACTATATTGACTAGCCGTCCCGGCACAACAATAACCTTGAGAACCTGCAATCCATCCAGATGCTTCTGCACGACCTCATCCTCGCGCGCTGCAGACTCACACGCCTCCTTGCTCGCATCAGGTGCCACAGTCACACTGCTACGACGTTTACCATTGACCTGCACAACCAGCTCTATCTCATCACGTGTTAACGCCTGTTCATCAACAACCGGCCAAGCCTCATCAATCAGCGCACCACTGTGCCCTAACCCAACCCATAACTCATGCGCAATATGCGGCACGAAAGGGTTCAGTAGGCGAACCAGCGCACCGCAAGCTTCAAAAACAACAGCCTTGCCAACATCACTGCGATCATCAAAACGAGTGATCTCGTTGAACAATTCCATCATCGACGCTATGGCCGTGTTAAAAGTCATGCGGCGCTCGATGTCATCAGTAACTTTGCCAATAGTTTCATGAGTTTTACGACGTAAGGCTTTCTGGTCAGCGCTTAGCTCAACGCTGCTGATGTCTGCCTTATTAAAGTTTTCATCAACAGCACTCACTTCACGCCACACGCGCTTGAGGAAACGATGCATGCCTTCTACACCACCCTCTTTCCACTCCAATGATTGATGCGGTGGGGTATCACTCATTGAAAACAAGCGCATGGTGTCAGCACCATAGCGATCTACCATCTCTAGTGGATCAACACCGTTGCTCTTTGACTTGGACATTTTTTCAATACGGCCCACTGTCACGGGCTTGCCATCTGCTTTAAGAATCGCACTGGCAATTCGTCCTTTGTCATCGTAAGTAATGTCCAGCTCATTACGATAGAAGTAGGTTTTCTGCTGACCTTCCTCACCCCGATAGAAAGACTCTGCCACCACCATGCCTTGCGTTAGCAAACGGGTGAACGGCTCATCGCTTACCACAAGCCCTGCATCACGCATCAGTTTGAAAAAGAAACGTGCGTACAGTAGGTGCAACACAGCATGTTCGACACCACCAATATACTGATCGACCGGCAGCCAGTAGTTAGCACGATCGTCCACCATGCTCGAAGCACCCGGGCTACAAAAGCGCGTGAAATACCAGCTTGATTCAAAAAATGTATCGAACGTATCAGTTTCACGAGTGCCGGGTTTGTCGGTGCCCGGAACCTTGCAGTTAATAAATTCAGGATCTTCTTTTATCGGTGACTTAACCCCTGAGAAAGCGACATCTTCAGGCAATCGCACGGGCAAATCTTCTTCGGGCACCACATGAACATTGCCCTCCTCGTCATAAATGATAGGAATTGGGCATCCCCAGTAGCGTTGCCTCGATACACCCCAATCTCGCAATCGGTAGTTCACGCGCTTGGTACCATTGGCGTTAGCCAAAAGAAACTCGGCTGTAGCCTCAAACGCCTCAGCGAACGCCAGGCCATCGAATTGCCCTGAATTGATGAGCGTTGTGTCTTGCTTATCAGTGAACGCTGATTCGCTGACATCAGCCGGTGACTTGGTAGACTGCACAACTTGCTTTATAGGCAGCCCATATTTTGTAGCAAATTCCCAGTCACGTTGATCGTGGGCTGGCACCGCCATGACTGCCCCTGTGCCATAAGTAATGAGCACAAAGTTGGCAACATAGACAGGTATCCGCTCACCGGATACAGGATTGATCACATCAATGCCCAATGGGACACCGCGCTTTTCCATTGACTCCACGACCGCCTCAGAGGTACCTGTATTTGCGCAATGCGCAATGAAGTCAGCCACTTCCGAATTACGTTTTGACATGGCGCGCGCTATAGGGTGTTCAGCAGCCACAGCCATATAGGTAACTCCTGCTACCGTATCGGGTCTGGTGGTATAGACGCGAATAGCGTCCGCCTTGCCATCATCTGTGATGTCCAACTCGGCATCAGCACGCCCAACCAGTTTAAATTCAAACTCCACGCCTTCAGATCGGCCAATCCAATTCTTTTGCTGTGCTCTTACAGCCTCAGGCCAACCTTCCAGCTTGTCGGTCTCTTCCAGAAGCTCATCAGCATATTGTGTGATTTTCAGGAACCATTGCGGTATTTCGCGTCGTTCCACTTTTGCGCCAGATCGCCAGCCACAGCCATTGGCATCAACCTGCTCATTGGCTAGCACTGTGCCTTCAACCGGGTCCCAGTTAACAATGGCCATTTTCTTGTAAGCAAGGCCTTTCTTGACCAGTTGCGTGAAGAACCATTGTTCCTGTTTGTAGTAATCCGGGGAGCAGGTGGTTAGCTCTCTGGACCAGTCGTACGCGAAACCGAGCTGCTGAAGCTGGTTACGCATTTCGGAAATGTTGGCGTAAGTCCACTTTGCAGGCGCCGTGTTGTTCTTGATGGCGGCATTTTCAGCTGGCAGACCGAACGCATCCCAACCCATTGGCTGCAAAACATTGAACCCCTGCATACGCTTATAGCGAGAGACCACATCGCCAATGGTGTAATTACGCACATGGCCCATGTGTAAACTACCACTGGGGTAAGGGAACATGCAGAGGCAGTAGTACTTTGGGCGCGTGGTGTCCTCAGTAACCTTGAAAGCATCGTTGGCTTGCCACAGTGCCTGAACATCAGTCTCTGTTCGGCGAAAATCGTAGGAGTCCTGCATGGGTGACCTTTAAAGCGAATTCGTGAATAAATAAGGTAACGCTACTGCACCTGCAGCAGCGGAATCTGAAGATTGCAGTATACGGGAGCGCTAGAGGTGAAAGCTATCGCTCACGCAACACGCAACCAGGCTAATGTAAATACATGCCACGGCGTGATGGCCATGCGCAGTTCCAAGTGCCTTCCGAAGTAACGTGCCCGCAGCTCTGGATGCAGAAACTGAACCTCTGGACGACCGCTTTGTAGCGCGCTCAGCTGCACATCCTGAAAACCGAAGAATTGCCCGAAATCGCGTGCCAGACACTTATAGATACTCTCTTTGAGACTAAATAATGCTGTGCTAAGCCACAACGGCGAAGAACTGGCTGACAAGGCTTCCCGCTCAGCAGGTGTGGCGATCAACTTGATGACACCCTCATCAAGAGCTTGAATGCGCTCCAGATCGATACCCAACATCTGTGCTTCGCACATACTGGTGGCTGCGACTGCCGCCACTGCCCAGTCATTGGTATGGCTCAGACTACCCATGACCCCGTCGGGCCATTGCACCGAACCATCGTCTTGCCGAGGCAAGGCGGTGACAGGTAATCCAGCATCAAGTAGCAACGCGCGAGCACAGTGGCGGCCTGATGAAAAGGTAGCGCGTCGCACATCAGCAGCCGTTGCAATCGCGGTTAATTCTTCAGCAAAAAGTTCTTCGGAATAATCCGCCACAGGCAAGCTCAACAGATAAATGCTGGTACCAGCCCACTCAGGGGCAAACCGCAGGCCATTGATCGGGCAGGATTGCCCGCCTTCCAATAGAGTGTCTTGTTGAAACACGTCATCACTAGACATGAGGGCTAAGCGCCTACGCTACTGCATGTTATCGGGGCTGACAGCACTTGGAGCTGCCCTATCAAGAGTAGCTGCACGCACAGTCCTGTGCCCGCTACACAAACGGTTGGGCTGTTCACACGGGAATGTCTTCATAGACAGCTGAACGAGTTTCGGGGATAGGCTGATTATGTTCAGCGCGATAGGTGTATACCAACGAGCGTTTTATCGCCTCACTTTCATTTTGTCCCGCCGCATGCAAGGTGCGAGAATGAAAGAACAGCATGTCGCCAGCTTGCATTTCGACCACCGTTGCCTTTGACAGCAGGGCGCTATTGGCTTGCAAATCAGTTCTTAAAAACAGTGATGCATCGAATTGACCCGGCTCAAAATCTAGCTTATGCGACCCAGGTATAACAAGAAGCCCGCCGTTTTCACGAGTCTCAGGCCCAAGCGCCAACCAGGTGCTAACCAATTCTCGTTGGTCAAAACGCCAATAGCGAATGTCCTGGTGCCAGCTGGTTACGCTACTAAAACCCGGATGTTTGGTCATAACACAGTTGTGATGGTTTTGCGAAAGCCGGATTTGATCGCTGTGCATAAACGATTTTAAAGATTCTACAACTTGTGGATGCCGACCAATCTGCTGAAACAAACGGTCTCGACCGTAGGCATGCAACAAACGACGCGGTGTTTGTCCGCCCGGTGCGCCT
This sequence comes from Granulosicoccus sp., assembly GCA_023301725.1. Lineage (GTDB taxonomy): Bacteria > Pseudomonadota > Gammaproteobacteria > Granulosicoccales > Granulosicoccaceae > Granulosicoccus. The sequence goes on from JALZUD010000052.1 coordinate 19,202, forward strand.
CGCGATACCGGTGCACCCGGATAATGAACATCGGCCTCAAATTCAACAGGCGCCAGTGCCGGGTTCAGGCAATGATCGATCAGCCCAACAAGAGCTTCGACTTCCTCAGGCGGTATCAGTTGTCGTAAAACGACGTAGCCGTTTGTTGCAAAATCAACAGCGGCCTGTTCTATATGGGTCACACAATCACCTCTATGCTCTCATTGACGAGTCTACCTGCTCATATAGCCGTAAACTAGTGTACTGGACATTACCTATCGACAAAATAAGGTCTCATGAGCAAGCATATCCTGATCGAGAACGCCCATCAGAACAATCTCAAGGGTCTCGACCTAAACTTGCCACACGGTGAGCTAATCGTTGTGACAGGTGTTAGCGGGAGCGGCAAATCAACTCTTGCTTTTGACACCATTTACGCAGAAGGCCAGCGCCGCTACGTGGAAACATTCTCACCGTATGCGCGCCAATTTCTCGATCGCATGGACAAACCCAAGGTAGACCGGATTGAAGGTATCCCGCCGGCCATTGCCATCGACCAGACCAACCCGGTGCGCACCTCGCGCTCAACCGTTGGCACCATGACCGAACTCAACGACCACATCAAGTTATTGTTCGCTCGCACCGCTCAGCTGTATTGCGGTAACTGCGGCCAGCAGGTAAAACGCGATACCGCTGAAAACATCGGTAAGCGCTGGTTTGATGACGCTCAAGCGCTACGCATTATGGTTACGTTTGAAGTGCCTATTCCTGAGAACTTCAGCAGCGAGGAGATTACCGATTGGCTTGCGCGTCAGGGGTATACCCGTCTCCATAAACAGACAAAGAAAAAAATTGTTGTTATTCAGGATCGGATGCGCAGTGTTGAAGATAATCGCGGTCGTTTCACCGAGGCGGTAGAGGCGGGTTTACGCTACGGACAAGGCAAGGTCAGCGTGCATACTCTTGATGAGCAGCGCGAATCAATCGAGCAGCAAACGTACTCAGTAGCTCTGCAATGCGAGAGCTGTAACAAGCGCTACCGCGAGCCTACACCATCCAGCTTTTCCTTTAATTCACCACTTGGCGCCTGCGAAACCTGCAAAGGCTTTGGTCGAGTTATAGGTATTGACTACCGTTTGGCTATTCCCGATACCAGCAAAACGCTCAGTGAAGGTGCAGTAAAAATCTTCCAGCCCGAAAAATCAAGGGTCTGCCAGAAAGATATGGTAAGAGCGGCAAAAAAAGCCAATATTCCCATGGACGTACCGTACGAAAAAATGAGTAAGGCTGAGCAACGTTGGGTCATCGAGGGCGACAAGCACAACAAAGGTGATTGGTATGGTGTGGTTGGCTATTTTGATTATCTGGAGCGCAAGTCGTACCGCATGCATGTTCGCGTCATGCTGGCCAAGTATCGCAGCTATGACCAATGCACAGACTGCCATGGTGCTCGTTTAAAGCCCGACTCATTGCATTGGCGTGTAGGCACACTAGAACAAGCAGCCGCTGTCATTACGCCCAGTGATCGCTATAAGGCGCCGGACAGCAAGCTTAGCGCTGCGACGTTAAAAACCCTACCCGGGCTTAACGTGGTTGATCTCATGCGTTTGCCCATTGAGCGTACGCTACGCTTTGCCCGGGACATGGAACAAAGCCACAACGACGACGCCACCGAGATGGTGATGCGTGAGATGTTATCGCGCCTAACCTATCTCAATGATGTGGGGCTTGGCTATTTAAGTCTTGATAGGCAATCGCGTACGCTCTCTGGTGGTGAGGTACAAAGAATTAACTTGACCACAGCACTGGGGACCTCGCTAGTGAATACGCTGTTTGTTCTCGACGAGCCCAGCATAGGTCTACACGCACAGGACATGGATCGAGTTATCCGTGTATTGCAGCGTCTGCGCGACGCTGGCAACACGCTGATAGTGGTGGAGCACGATCCACAATTAATGATGGCTGCTGATCGCATTATTGATATCGGTCCCGGGCCCGGTAACGCCGGAGGCAACATCGTATTTAACGGAGCACCTCAGGCTTTATTGGCACATAAGTCATCCTTAACTGCTCAATACCTGAATGGCGATAAGCAACTTAGCTTTACCAGCACCCACAGTACAAACAAGGATTCAGCAAAAAATGCAGACAGGCTTGTACTTAAAGGTGCCACCGGTCACAATCTGAAAAACGTAGATATCAGCATCCCGCTCAATCATCTGGTTTGTATTACTGGCCCAAGCGGCTCGGGTAAGTCAACGTTAATACAAGACACGCTCTACAATGCACTAGCCACTATTAAAGGCAAACCCAAAGAGCTTGCCGAAGCGCACGCCAGTATCGAAGGCCATGAATTTTTCAATGATGTCATTCTCGTCGACCAATCACCCATCGGTAAGTCTGCCCGCTCTAACCCAGTTAGCTATACCGGTGCCTTCGAGGCTATCCGTAAACTATTCGAAAAAATACCTGAAGCCATACAACGTGGATACAAGGCTAGCGCTTTCAGCTTTAATTCTGGTATGCGCTGCCCAGTGTGTTCAGGCAATGGCTTTGAACATGTGGAAATGCAGTTTCTCTCTGACGTCTATCTTCGCTGCGCCGAGTGTTCTGGTCGTCGGTATCGCCCGGAACTGCTAGAAATAAAATTGTTTGGCAAAGGTACCGAGCAAGGTCAGTCGATAGCTGATGTGTTAGAAATGACCGTAAATCGGGCACTAGAATTTTTTGCAGAGCACACCAAAGTGCTCACCGCCTTACAACCTTTGCAGGATGTAGGGTTAGGTTACCTGCAGCTTGGTCAGCCTGTTCCGACCCTGAGTGGTGGTGAAGCGCAACGATTAAAGCTTGCAGCCTATCTGGGTCAGGCAGCCATGATTCGCTCCAAACGCACCATCGAAGGCCATACGCTATTCCTGTTTGACGAACCCACCACCGGCCTTCATTTCGAAGACATCGATAAACTACTTCGAGCGTTTGAACAACTGGTAGAGCAAGGCCATTCTCTGGTTGTTGTAGAACACAACCTTGATGTTATTGCCAATGCCGACTGGATCATCGATCTGGGTCCAGCTGGCGGAGATGCCGGTGGAAAGATAGTTTGCAAAGGCACTCACGCACAAGTGCTAGCGAATAAAAGCAGCGTAACGGCAGCTTCACTACGTGATTATCAGCAAGCCAATGATCGTTTGAGGACACCCATGGTTGCCGAAACAGCTCCTCTACTCACGAGCGCACATACCGCCACAGCCGATACCATCCATGTGCATAATGCACGTGAACACAATTTGAAAAACATTGACGTTGAAATACCACGTGATGCCTTAACCGTTATTACCGGCATGAGCGGTAGTGGAAAAAGTACACTGGCGTTCGATATTGTTTTCAATGAAGGCCAGCGACGCTATCTGGAGTCGTTAAATGCCTATGCACGTCAATTTGTACAACCTGCCTCTCGACCCGATGTTGATGCAATAACCGGCATACCACCTACAGTTGCTATTGAACAGCGCACCAGTCGCGGTGGTCGAAAAAGCACCGTCGCTACCATGACCGAAATTTATCACTTTTTGCGTTTACTGTTTGTCAAACTCGGCACCCAGTACTGCCCTGATTGTGAAGTTCCTATCTCGGCGCAATCTGTAGAAGCGATTACAGCACAGATCATTAAACAGCATCGCGGCAAGACAATCACTCTGCATGCACCACTCATAGTTGATCGCAAGGGTTATTACACGGATCTGGCAAAGTGGGCATTAAACAAAGGCTTTGACGCTCTGCGAGTGGATGGTAAGAACGAGCCCACAGCAGATTGGCCAAGACTGGATCGGTTCAAAGAACACAGCATCGACTTACCTGTAGGCACTATTACAGTCGATGTTAAACACGAAGCAGAACTGCAATTAATCATTCAGCGTGCCGTTGATTACGGCAGCGGCGTGGTTAAAATAGGCAGCACCCTAAAGAACGAAAAACTATTCTCAACACAGCGTGCCTGCTCTGACTGCCAACGCAGTTTTCCGGAGCTCGATCCACGTATGTTTTCCTATAACTCTCGACACGGATGGTGCACTGAGTGTTTTGGCACTGGAGAGCTCATAGCCGGTTTTGATGAAGAACAAACGGGCGAGGAGAAAAACTGGGAGCCCGGTGAGGATGAAGCTATTGAGTGCTTTAGCTGTGACGGTCAACGATTGAAGCCTGATTCATTGTCAGTGTATTTTCACGACTGGACTATCGCTGACTACACCAATCTATCCATAGAAGATGCGCTAGGTATTTTTGCTGATATCAGCTTGACGACACGCGAGGCCGCTATTGCCAGAGACAGCCTGAAACAGCTAAATTCAAGACTGGAATTTCTACAACAAGTGGGCCTGTCTTATCTTTCCCTTGACAGATCAGCCCCAACGCTTAGTGGTGGTGAAGCACAACGTATCAGGTTAGCAGCGCAATTGGGATCTAACCTACAAGGGGTGTGCTACATCCTTGATGAACCCACCATTGGTCTGCACCCACGCGACAATCACATGTTGCTAGATACATTGAGTGCTTTGCAAGCCAAAGGCAACACCATTGTGGTTGTTGAACATGATGAGGACACCATCCTCAGCGCTGACCATATTATTGACATCGGACCTGGAGCTGGTGTTCGCGGTGGCGAAATCGTTGCCACTGGCACTGTTGCAAAAGTTAGGAAAAATCCAGATTCCGTGACTGGTCGTTTGCTCGACAGACCACTTCAGCATCCGCTATATCCGCAACGCAAGAAACCAGAGCACAGCTTAAGTATTGAGAATGCTCAATTGCACAACTTGAAAAATCTCAATGTAGACATACCGCTGGGACAATTAGTCTGCGTATCAGGTGTATCCGGTTCGGGTAAAAGTACGTTGGTGAGAAATGTATTGCATGACAATTTGCGTGTACTGAACTCACAAAAAATGAATCGTAAGGCAGGACGTAAACTTGGCAAATTAAAAGGCTGTGACAACATCGATGGCTGGCAAAGCATCTCGCGCTTGCTTGAAGTTGATCAGACGCCCATTGGCAAAACTTCGCGCTCCTGCCCTGCTACATACATCGGTTTCTGGGACAACATACGACGTCTATTTGCGGACACTACAGAGGCTCGCATAAGAGGTTACACGGCCAGCCGTTTTTCATTCAACACAGGCGATGGACGATGTGAAGAATGCGCAGGTCAAGGTATGCAACGTATTGAAATGAGCTTCTTACCCGATGTCCGCGTACTCTGCGAGACGTGTAACGGACAACGCTTCAATCACGAAACCTTGTCAGTCACCTACAAAGACAAGTCTATCGGTGAAGTACTATTGATGGACGTTGATGAAGCCGTGGACTTCTTTGAGAACCACACCAGCATTAACCATGCACTGAAACTATTGCAGGATGTGGGGCTGGGGTATCTGACTCTGGGCCAACAAAGCCGCACGCTCAGTGGTGGTGAAGCTCAGCGTATCAAGCTTGTCAGTGAACTTGCCAAGGCAAAGCCTGCAGTCAAGGATTCGCGAGGTCGTACGATTATCAATATGCACACCCTCTATATTCTGGATGAACCCACCGTGGGTCTGCACATGGCAGACGTAGAGAGACTTATTCATGTGTTACAACGTCTGGTCGATGCCGGCAATTCAGTCGTTGTTATTGAGCACAATCTGGACATTATGGCAGAGGCAGACTGGCTAATTGATATTGGCCCAGAGGGCGGTCATGGTGGTGGTCGTGTTGTGGCAAAGGGCACGCCTGCCAAGGTAGCAAAATCGAAGCGATCGCGAACTGCACCGTTTCTTGCACAGATTCTTGAGCGGCCAGCACCGAGCACTTAAGCTAGTGGCCCACTAGGCATTCGACGACAGGTGAGCCTGTGCAAGCAGGCCATCTACAATTAAATTTTAAAAAACTAAAATTACCATTTGCATTTTAAGAAAAACAAGCTAGCACATGGCACGCTAGTTGCGAAATCACCGTAACTACGAGTTATTGATATGTGTAAATGGACACGAAATTCCTTTGGAGTGGTGGTTGTGCGAGCGTCTGTGTTGCCCTGCTTATCGCGCAGCTAAACGCTGGCGAACTTACCAAACCAACAATCAATGCCATTGACATTGAGCAGCTGACACGCGCCAGCACTGATCTGCTGACGTCTGCAGATCATGAGTTGTTAGCGTTTGGAGCAATAGTGCCAATGCCATTAACGCAAGGCTCGCCAACCGCTGACATCGTGGAAATTGTTTCACGAAGTGCTGCACAAAGCGCACTACATAGCGAAGCGACAAGCTTGCCAGCGACTCATAGCCAAGATCTTGCTGCAAAATCGACAAGCGTCGTTCCTGCGGTAAAGGCACAAGCTGATCGCAGACCCGAATTACCGTTCACATTTCAATCAAGTATTAGTAAACCGATGCCTGCCTCACGGCACCACGAACTTCTTGATTTTAAGTCTCAACTGGCACCTACAGGTTTTTCTCCGCCCTATTGGCAAGAGATGGAAATCCAGCATTATTTTCTATCAGGTAAGCAAACCGCTAAACGTTTTGTTGTAGTGCTCGACCCAGGCCACGGCGGCAGCGATCCGGGCTCAAAGGGCCATAACGGCTTAATAGAAAAAGACTTGACCCTGGACATCGCACGACGAGTGCGCTTGTTTCTCACAGAATTCAAACACATTGACGTTAGGCTGACGCGAAATCATGACTATGGTCTGTCGAGACAGTCACGAGTAAGCGCGATCAAGCGAAGCGAGGCAGACATGGTTATCTCCCTGCATTTCAATCACCTGCCACAAAGCGATGTCAATCTTGTTGAATCCTATTACGCAGGCCCTGAAAATATCAGAGACAGTATGAGCAGCTCTGGCAATGCTCAGCTGCATCGCACCGCAAGTGCGCCCAACACATCTGAATTCAAATTTACAGGTGATTCCAGAAACCTAGCAAACACATTGCATCAACGGGTGTTCGCCGAAGTTAGCCTCGACAACGAGCAGGTTCAAAACGCTGGCGTAAAGCAAGAAACTCTGTTTGTGCTAACGCGCAGCTTTACACCCGGCGTTCTACTGGAAATAAGCTGCTTGAGCCACCCTGCAGAAGCTGACAAACTGGCCACTGATGAGTATCGAAATCGTTTAGCAGCGGCTCTTGCCGACGGCATTCGCCACCATCACGATGCATTACAAAAAGAGCCTACGGTGGGCAAAGAGGAAGTTGGAGCTTAGGCCCCTCAGACAGCGGGCACTCTACCTGTAAACTCTTAATCTGTGGCCCATTACAGATACGAGGCAGCATCCGTGAGAATAGGTTCAAGCTTACGACTGCCTTACCAGTGGTAATCTACAGCCTGTTTAATAGTGACACTATGTCATTTAGAGACATGCACTGACGCCCTGGCAATTCGTCATGTGCAGGTTATTGCTAACGAACCACGGCGCGGTAAAGTCCAGAGCTTTATTGCAACTAAGTTCGCGAGTAACGGCTGCCGAACTGCAGCCTCGGCAAAGTCAGAGCTTTTTCGAGGCTAAATTCGTAGAACTTCGATGCTGAACACCAGCCTCGGTAAAGTCAGAGCTTTATCGCCGCTGAATTCGAAGACAATCGATGCTGCATAGCGGCCGCGGTAAAGTTCAGAGCTTTATCGCAGCCGTTGTTGCTCCTATAAGCTGAATCTGCTATACCTCGCCACTACCTTGCGACATCCAAATAGGCAGCCGTGTGAGCTACCCTGACTTACCATTTCCTGATGTACTAACGTGCCCAGAAGAGCTCGAGAAGCACTACGGTGACGTGCGCAAACCCTCCAGTGCAAAAGTGAGTAATAGGCTGACGGCTCCTATGCAACTTTGGCTGTCGTACTCCCCGTTCTTCGTGATTAGTACAGGGTGCACCAATGGTATTGATTGCTCACCTCGAGGTGATGCTCCCGGCCAAGCTTTTCGCATCATCGATGATCAGTGTCTGGCAATACCCGACCGTCGCGGCAATAATCGCATTGACACTCTTCGCAACCTACTACTCGACCCACGTATCGGACTGCTTTTTTTAGTGCCCGGTGCCAATGAGGCATTGCGGGTAAAAGGCACAGCCAGCATCTGTGTGCACCCGCCTCTGCTCGACTCGTTCACCATGACAGACGGTGCAACCCCAGCGACTGTTTTGTTAATCCAAATAGATAGTGTGTATGTGCAAAACGACCGAGCTGTCAGGCGTTCCCAACTCTGGCTGCATCCGCGTCCAGATGTGCCTGTTGACTTACCTGATGCGCAAGAGCTTTCCCAGTCGTATCCTACTACCCCACAAGCCGCCCCAAACATTTAGTACACTTATAGCCTCTGATTCAAATAGCATCCACGTTTGGCTAAGTTCGATATTCAGTAAGCTGTTGCAGATGCTGCAAAATTTTCACGTTGGCTCAAAGGACAAAATATCATGACTCAAAGAATGAATAAATTATTGCCAATGTGGCGTGGTGCATGGCAGTCAGCCTTACTAACGTTAGGTTTGTGTGCAGCTGCTGCAGCTGCCGAGCTACCCGATCTTCAAGGCACCAAAGTAGTCGTTGTTACTGAAAATGCCTACCCACCTTTACAATTTGTTGACCCGAGCACCGGTGAGGCTATCGGCTGGGAGTACGACGCAATGGCAATACTAGCGGAGCGTTTAAATTTCGAACTGGAAATCCAGAACACGAGCTGGGACGCGATGATTGCAGCCGTTAGCGAAGGGCAATACGATCTGGGCATGACGGGTATTACCATTCGCGATGATCGGCGTGAAAAAATTGATTTTTCAGAACCTTATATGCGCTCTGAAATGTTCATGCTGGTGCGGGCTGACGAAGAACGCTTCACTAACGGTGAAGACTTTGCTGCTATCGAAGATGGCCTTGTCGGAGCGCAAGCGGGTACTACCCCCTTCTACACAGCGGTATACGAGGTACTTGATGGCGACGAGGCTAATCCTAGAATCAAGCTTTTCGATACATTCGGCACCTCTGTACAGGCACTACGGGCAGGAGATGTTGATGTCGTCCTCACCGACGGAACAGCTGGCGCGGGCTACGTTAAAGCAAATCCGGATATCTTTAAGCTGGTGGGAGATGCTATGGGCTCGGAAGATTTTGGCTTCATTTTCCCCAAGGGCTCCGAGTTGGTCAGCGCCTTCAACGCAGGCATTGAAAGCCTACGTGAAGATGGCACTCTTGAGGAACTCAATACTCGCTGGTTCCTTGAGTACAAACTGGGCGAGTAAATTTAGTCAATCATGTCTTTTAAACGCCTGCGGCCAGCAGGTCTGGCACGGATGATCTGATACCAATAGCTCTGAGCCCGATAGTAGAGAATAATAAAAAAGCCCCAGCGTTTTGGTAAAAGCTGGGGCTTTTTTTATCCAGTGAGTGCCTTTTTACTACAACTACAACTACAACTACAACTACAACGACATCATCACATGTGAACGACTCGGCCCCATCTACGCCCATATCAAAGGACCAAGACTTCCCTTGGTGGCTGCTCGCCACAGCCGTCATTGGCTTATGGCTTGGCTACAGAATCATCTCAGATGAGCTGTATTCCCAAGTGTTCGCGATTCTTGTTAAAGGTATTGGAGTGACGGCGTTTGTCACTATCACGGCCTTCACGCTAGCCAGCCTCTTGGGCTTGCTACTGGCAGCTGCCGTCCTTTCACGATCTGTAATTGTTCGGCAGATCGCTACATTCTATATCGAGATCATGCGTGGAATTCCCATGCTGGTGCTGTTGTTCTACATCGCTTTTGTCGGTACACCATTACTCGTCAATGGTTTTAATAGTCTGTTCTCTGGCTTAACTGACGACCCGCTGCGCACCAGAGATATTTCGTTAATGTGGCGTGCAATTATCGCGTTGACACTGGGCTACTCTGCATTTATCGCCGAGGTTTTTAGAGCCGGTATTCTCGCTGTGGGTGGTGGTCAGAATGAAGCCGCAAAAGCACTAGGACTCAGCACATGGGACCGTTTTCGGTTTGTCATCTTTCCACAAGCTCTGCGAACTATATTGCCACCACTGGGTAATGACTTTATCGCGTTGATAAAAGACTCCTCGCTAGTATCAGTGCTGGGGGTAGCCGACATTACACAGCTGGGCAAAATTTACGCAGCCGGCTCTTTTCGTTTTATGGAAACCTACAATGTGGTGGCGTACGTCTATTTACTAATGACCGTACTTTTATCACTGATGCTGAGGCGTTTGGAACGCTCTTTACGGCGACAAAACAAGCCGTAGTCTTCACTCCCAACCTCAAGCGTTTGGAACAGTTGTTGAAGCAAAGGCGCAAGTAGCAATAGGCGTCACAAATGCCAGACGTTCAGGGATTTTTTCAAGGCAGCAACGAGGGAGCTACCTTATTGCCTACGCCTATCGTTTACTTTGTCGCTGCTCTTCCGCCGCTTCAAGCGTACGTCCCACCCCCCAAGCCAGAGGCACACCGCAAACATCACTTAATTTCTCACCGTCGCGAGTTGCTGGAAAAGGCAGCTGACGGCTGTGAAACTGCACTCTTAACAAGCCGGCAATCAGTGACTCCTCGCAGTGGTGATTAACAACAAAAACCTGATGGCGCCGATGCACCCGCAAGCCACCAAATTCCTGGTCCAGCAATACGCGGACGCTAGACATTAGTTGATCACCAACTTGAACAGAGTAGGCGTCCTGCAGGAAGTCGAATTCGTTAATTCCGATACAGGCTTTGAACGTCAAATGCTGCCGAATGGACAGCAGATCGGCGCTGCTAGGTAAGCGGCCTCCAGCACTAAGTGTGTTACGCAGCGGCGAATGTCTAGCTGTTGCGAGCCTGCTTGCTGGCATAGCAAGGATCTCAGCACTTGACCGTTGTTTAGACCTGACTGTCATTGTTTCTATACATCATAACCTAAGAAAGTTAGCACTCGGATACTGCCCTGAAGCCTATGTACAAGGCAAGAGTGGCTACGTAACTTCGTTATGTTACCTGCTATAAAATCACTGCGCAAAAGCATTGCAACAAGTTGTGATCCAGTCTTTTGATTGCTAGGTTATGAGAACTCGATCATGTGACGAGTAACACGATTTTCGTTGCAGGCCCAATGCAAATAAGGCGGTCGATATGCGCCCACGACAAGTAGCCTCAACGAATACTCAATCAACTAACGTCAGTACGCTACCTAGCTACACAACTACACAACTACACAACTACACAACTATCTAACTAGGTAGCTACCTAGTTAGATAGAGTATTAGCGCGAGGCAGAATACTGGGACAGTATGTTTGCCAGTGCTGGGCGATGCTCCTCAACCTCTTGCGCGGTTAGTCCCTCGAGAGAATGTGGAAATTTTAACCATTGATCGGTTTCGTGCAAGTAATAGTCAGGCACACGATCGGTCTTGTTTCGAGTGGGTTTATGGTAGGGCACAGCCACTCTGATATCGTGCGGTACATTGCGACGCGTTTTTTCATGTAACACTTTGATGATAGCCTCGATGCTGCGGCCTGTGTCGTAGACGTCATCAACGATCAATAAGCTATCGTCAGCGCACAATTTTTTGACCAGATAATTGATGCTAAAAACCTGCACCGTGCCCTGTTGCTCATCGATGCCTTTATAAGACGAAGTTCTGACCGTAATGTGATCAGCCTGCACGCCTTTGTAGGCGAGCAACTCTTGCATAGCAATGCCCATTGGGGCGCCACCGCGCCACACAGCTACAATAAAACTGGGCCTGAATCCGCTGTTATAGACATTAGCTGCGAGTCGGAACGAGTCCTCCAACAACTGCTGAGTGTCAATATAATGTTTCATATGTTAATTACTCGGTTCACATCATCACCCAAATTAAGGATAGCCTGATTCATAATAGGACAAACTTAGCAAAGGCCCGTTTTTTTGGCTAAAGTATTGAGACTTTTGAAGCGCTTTCGCCTGAAAAGGTCAGGCAACACTCTTTATTCACGATTAGAAATAAAGTCTGTCACAAAACAACGACTGTCTTTGCCACCATGATTCTCAACACACTAGGGCCCCTCGTGCAAACCAAACACTATGTGACCGAGACCGATCTACTGCAAGATGCTTATCGTTTAGGCGTAAATATTGCCAACAGCGACTTTACGCCTACATTTATTGTCGGTCTTTGGCGAGGCGGCAGTGTGGTGGGTATTGCAGTACAAGAATGCCTTCAGTATTTGGGGTTCCCGACCGATCACATATCATTAAGGACCTCATACCGCGGTTTGTCGAGCTATCAACAAATGGTGAGCAACCCGCATGAGGAAATTCGTATTCACGGCACGCAATATTTGCTTGAAACCATTAACCACAACGATGGCCTGCTGATCGTCGATGATGTCTTCAGCTCCGGATTAACGGCCAAGACCCTACTCGATAGATTACGCCACCGCCTCAAGAACAATATGCCCGAAGATGTTCGTATTGCTGTTCCTTGGTACAAACCAGACAGTAACCAGACTGATATCACTCCGGATTTTTATCTGAACAAAACCGATGACTGGCTAGTCATGCCGTACGAGCTCAGCGGCCTGACTCGCGACGATATTGCTCTCAATAAACCCTGGATGCTGCCGATCCTCGACAGTCTCGACGCATAATTCTAACTCCAGTCAAAAGTCATGAATCTCCAAATTGCAGTTTTTCTAAAAGGGCTCGCCATGGGTGCAGCCAATGTGATACCCGGAGTTTCAGGTGGAACCATTGCGCTAATAACGGGTATCTATGAGCGATTGATCAATGCGATTAAACGCTGTGATATTACTGCAGCCAAATATGTACTAAGTGGCCAGTTTAAGCGCGCGTGGGAACACATTGACGGACTATGGCTAGCAACGCTACTCAGCGGGCTGGCAGTGAGCATTGTCAGTTTGGCCAGATTGTTTGAATACCTGCTGGAGGACTATGAACGCTATACCATGGCATTTTTCTTCGGACTCATTCTCATATCTATTGTTTACGTGGCGCGCGGGGTGAAAAACTGGACTTCGAGCACGTACGCAGCGCTCCTCATAGGCACAGCCCTTGCGGTGGCTATTGCCACCCTAGCCCCGGCATCAGAAAACGATTCAGCGCTCTATGTGTTTGTGTGTGGCGTTGTAGCTATTAGCAGTATGGTTCTGCCAGGGTTATCAGGCTCATTCGTTCTTATACTCATGGGCAACTACGCATTGGTGCTAGGCGCTGTCAGTACATTTAATTTTGGCATCATCATTCCCATGGCTCTGGGCTGTGGTTTTGGACTCATCGCCTTTTCGCATTTTCTATCCTGGGTTTTCAAGCGTTACGCTGATCACACTTTGGCATTAATGACAGGCTTTGTTGTCGGCTCCTTAGTGGTCATCTGGCCATGGAAGACAGCCGTCACCGACATGGTTACGCGCGAGGGCAAACCGCCGCGAGAAATCATCACCAGCTACGAATGGTTCTTGCCCGGGTTGCAAAATACGAGCACTTGGATCGCTATAGGTTTAATGATTGCGGGAGCGGTGTGTATAGCTTTAATGGAGAAATTTGCCAGCGGTGGTGCAGAGAATCGCTGATTACAATGTGCGAACACAGTGTGTGACTGAAGTCTCAGCTGCTAACGATCCTAAGCCGATCCTCCACACACGATCTCCAGAACAACACAACCAGCACAAGCCCTAAAAACACCACCACAATACCCATAGGCTTAGCGGTGCCGTCGTGCAGGATACTGATCATAAATGCGGCCATGCCTGCCGTGGTTTGTTCAATGCCACTAAGCAACGCCGATGCGGTCCCCGCCTGCCCCTTTATTGATCGAAGAGCGCGACTGGGTGCCGCGGCAAACAATGGTCCCATACCAAACGTGATGATCATATAAACACCAGTCAATGAAAGCGCTGTAGTGGAACCCGAAAAAATAACCAAACACAAGACAGTGACTCCCGTTAGCATGAGCGCAACACCCATACGTAGAAGATTGATCGCTGCCCAATGATCAGCAAGCCGCGACGCCAACAAACTACCAAAGAAAAACGCCACGATAATACTCGCCTGATAGTAACCAAACTGGTCGGCGGCAACACCCAATTTGTCGATGAGAACAAACGGGGCTCCAGTGACAAAAACAAATATCAACCCCAAAGCCACACCTAAAATGGCGCAATGAATCATGAAATCACTGTTTTTTAACAGTCCACCATAGCCTTTCATCAGCTTGCGCGCGTTCAACGCCTGCGGGTCAGGCACACAGGATTCAGGTAGATACCTGATGACAGCCAACATGGATAGCAGAGCCATGAAACTGATCACATAAAAATTGCTTTGCCAGCCAAAAGCTACGTGCAAGTAGCCACCTAAAATAGGGGCCACAGCAGGCGCTATGGCAATCACCATTCCCAATAGAGCAAGCGCTTTAACCTGCTGCTTTTCGTTATAGAGATCCTTAATAATGGCAAGACCAATAACGGCCTCTGCAGCGGCAGCCAGACCTAAAAGAATTCGAGCAACGATTAACTGATCTATGGTTTGGGCAAACGCACAGGCCAGACTCAAGACGATAACAAACACCGATGAGACGATCAGAACAGGCTTGCGTCCATAGCGATCTGACAGCGGCCCATGAAGTAATTGAGCAATGCCAAAAGCCAATATGTTCAGGCTTATGGTGAGTTTGACACGGGTAGCGCTGGTATCAAACCAATCGACCAAATCAGGCAGACTGGGCGTATACATGTCAGTTGACATGATGCTAACACTGGATGCTAAAACAAGAATGCCGACAATCAAACCCATTGACGGCAACTCGCTTACCTCATTGTTTTTGGCTTGCGCCTGCTCTGCAACCATTAAGTAGGGAAGTCGAAAACAGCACCTTCCTTGATGCCCGTAGGCCAGCGCGAAGTGACTGTTTTAAGGCGCGTATAGAAATTCACGCCTTCTGGCCCATAGATGGAATGACCACCAAACAACGAACGCTTCCATCCCCCGAAGCTGTGATAAGCCACAGGCACAGGGATAGGCACATTAATACCCACCATACCCACCTGAATGCTATCGGCAAACGATCGTGCTGCATCACCATCACGTGTAAAAATGGCGGTACCGTTGCCATACTCATGATCGTTGATCATCTTGACCGCAGTGTCGTAATCGGGAGCGCGCACCACTGCCAGCACTGGACCAAATATCTCTTGCGTATAGATGTCCATATCTGTGGTGACTTTATCAAACAGTGAGCCACCCAGGAAATAGCCGTTTTCATAGCCTTGCAAAGACATGTTTCGACCATCGACAACTAGCTCTGCACCTGCATCCACTCCGCTATCAATCAACCCGGAAATCTTCTCTTTAGCAGCGGCAGTAATCACAGGGCCCATCTCACTATCTGGATGGTCAGCAGGTCCCACCTTCAATGCCTCAACTCGCGGTCGCAAAGCATTCACCAGACGCTCTGCTGTCTCCTCCCCGACTGGCACGGCAACTGAAATCGCCATGCAGCGTTCTCCAGCTGACCCAAAGCCTGCGCCCATCAATGCATCAACAGCTTGATCCAGATCGGCGTCGGGCATGATGACCATGTGGTTTTTTGCGCCACCCAGCGCCTGCACGCGTTTGCCAGCTTGAGAACCTCGGTTGAAGACATACTCCGCAATGGGTGTAGACCCAACAAAGCTGACCGCCTGTACTTTAGGGTGATCTAGAAGCGCATCTACCGCCACCTTGTCACCATGCACGACGTTTAACACGCCCGATGGCAGCCCAGCCTCGTACAGTAATTCGGCAATCATCATGACCGAAGAGGGATCACGCTCTGACGGCTTAAGCACAAACGTGTTGCCACAGGCAATGGCGACCGGGTACATCCACAAAGGCACCATCGCCGGAAAATTAAACGGTGTTATACCCACGCAAACACCTAAAGCTTGCCTGTCGGAAAAGGAATCGATTTGCGGACCAACATTTCGTGAATATTCGCCTTTGAGCATTTGTGGAATGCCACACACGAACTCAACGACCTCTCTGCCACGCTGAACTTCGCCCAGAGCATCATCGTGCGTCTTACCATGCTCACGTGAAATTTCGCGAGCAATATCATCTGCGTGCTTGATCAGTAATTCATTAAAGCGAAACATGACAGCTGCCCGTTTCAGCGGCGGCGTTGCAGCCCATGCAGGAAAAGCTTGTGCAGCTGATTCTACAGCTGCAGCCACTTCGGCTTGAGTGCTCAGCCCCAGCTGGTCGATTATCTCGCCAGTTGCCGGATTGAAAATGGGTTGCGACTTGTCGCTTGTACTGGCCACTCGCTGACCATCAATCAAATTATCAATCATGTCACTGAAAACTCTGGTATTTTTAGGATGAAGTTGCAGGCCATAACAGTTGCATCAGGCCCTGACTCTGTCTCGTAATCGACGTACGCTATCGTATCCTGCTTTGATGGTCAACGTACTTCAAGCGATCCTAGGCCGCGAAGGTACACAGTACGGGTAGAACAGGGTAGAACAGCAATACACGTGCGGATATAAGGCCACTGAATAGCCAAGAGCAACAGTATGAATCAATCTTTCGGCCCGCTAACCGGCAACCATCTACACACCTTGATTCTCGGCACTATGCCAGGCCAGCGATCTTTACAGTCACAGCAATACTATGCGCACCCACGCAACGCCCTGTGGCCAATCTTGTGCTCCATTGTGCGTGATGGCGAACCTGATTATCAGGTACACACCGAACTGAGCTACGAACAACGCTGCAGTTTGATTACACAGGCAGGTTTTGGCCTTTGGGATGTACTAGCCAGTTGTGAACGGCAAGGTAGCCTTGATAGCAATATTATCAAATCAACAGAAATACCAAACGACATCAATGGCTTGGCCAACAAGCACCCTGAGTTACGCAAGATTGTTTGCAATGGGCGTACTGCTGAAGCCCTGTTCAAGCGGCATGTACAACCCACCCTAAGTAAAACCCGCAATACAACCCAAAGCACAACCCTGCGCGCAGTGAATAGCAAGACTGCGCTCAGCGTTGTTTGCGTGCCATCATCGAGCCCTGCTATGGCAAGTCTGGACCTTGCTGCCAAGTATAAACAGTGGCGCTGGGCTTTAAAAGCCGAGTGACAGGCGACGCGCCGGAGGGTTTAGCTATCAGTCCGCACCTCGAACCGATATAGGTGCATCAGGATCAGGACGAACAAATTTCTGCACCATGACGGCTGCCGCAGCGATAACCACCCCAATAAGATCCGATACGAAACCACCTTCTATCATGAACAATGCAGCAGCTAACAAGGCGAGCCGCAGGAACCAGGCAGCACGAGAACCCATAAACCAACCCTGCACACCCGCTGACAATAAAAACACGCCAGCGATAGCCGTTACCGATGCCAGAACCACTAGATACCACGCACCCTCCATCAAGATCGCGCTGTTGTAGAAGAACATAAACGGTACGATGAAAGCTGCAATGCCAATTTTAAATGAGGCGAACGAGGTTTCCATCGGATTGGCTCCCGAGATACCCGCAGCGGCATAACTTGCCAGCGCCACAGGCGGCGTTATTGCCGACAACACAGCAAAATAGAAGACAAAGAAATGTGCCGTCAGCTGTGGAATACCCAGCTGCACCAAACCCGGAGCAACTACAGATGCAGCCACCGCGTAGGCCGCCGTAGTGGGCATCCCCATACCCAGTAGAATGGATATACACATAGCAAAGAACAGAGCTAGCAATTGAGAAGACTCTGCAATACCCAGCAACAAACTGGAGAAGCGTGCACCAACACCTGTTAACGAGATAACGCCCACAATGATGCCAGCACAAGCACACACTGCAATGATTTGAACAGACATGACACCGGCCATTTCAAAGGCTTTGGTGATTTTACGAGGCCCCATGCGATGCGGCGTTAGCCAGGACACAACCGCTGCGGCAACCGTGGCCAACGTACCAGCACGAATAACCGAGTAACCCGCGAATAGGGCGTAAATAAGGATGATGATGGGTAGAAACAGATAAACCTGTTTGATCAGAACGGCCACTTTCGGCAGTTCGTCCTCGCGCATGCCACGCATGCCCAGCTTGGCAGCTTCAAAGTCCACCATGAAGTACACCGACACAAAATACAACACGGCAGGCAGGATGGCTGCAACAGCGATGTCGGTGTAAGGAATGCCAGTTATTTCAGCCATGATAAACGCACCCGCACCCATGATCGGCGGCATGATCTGCCCACCAGTGGATGCAGCAGCCTCCACAGCACCTGCTGTTTTAGCCGGATAACCCACTTTCTTCATCAACGGTATGGTCAGTGAGCCCGTAGCCACCACGTTGCCCGCTGAGGTGCCGTTAATCATGCCCATGAGTCCAGAGGCAAAAATAGCCACCTTCGCAGGACCGCCGCGCGCACGCCCCGCTAGAGCAAACGCAAAATTTACGAAGTAATCACCCACTTTTGAGGCTTGCAGGAAGGCTGCAAATATAATGAACAGGATGATATAGGTTGACGACACAGCAGTGGTGGGCCCTAGTATTCCGGCATCGGTGTACACCTGCGAGAAAAAACGCGCCCAATCAATTTTTGGAGAATTTAAAAAACCCGGCAGCAAATGCCCAACAAAAACATAGACAAGGAAAATACCAGCAATAATAATTAATGCAAGCCCGGTAACTCTGCGCGTTAATTCCATGATGAGTGCAGAGCCTGCAACCGCTGCCAGTGAAATACCAATGGGCGCAAACGGTGTGCCGGTTGAGTTTCGCATTAGGGTGCCGTACATCGTCACCAGATAGATAGCCACAGCCAATGCACATACACCTAGCACAACATCGGGCAAGGCGTAAAAAGTGCGCGGTGTTTTATCGAGCCAGCCGAGCACAATGCCGCCAAATGTGGCAACAATAAGTGGAATACCAAACCAGTAAATTTCCGGCTGACGGTATTCTTCAGCAATACCATTCCACATAGCGCCATCAGCAATGCGCAAACCAATGTTGATGCCAGCCGCGCAAGCCACAAGGCCTAGCAGCAAAAATACCAGCCCCGCTACAAGGGCGGCTTTTGATTCTTTTTGATTGACGTTTTCAACGAAGCTGAGTCGAGGACCGAACAACAGAAAACCTAGTACCAATGCCCCAGCAACATGCACGATACGAAAGTTCCATGTTTCCAGAGGAAAACTGGGCAGAAACGCCACTTCGATGCCTGTTATGCCAGACAAAGATAAACCATTGAGCGCTGCCATATGAAACACTGCATACAGTGTCGCCAGGGTGGCAATCAAGACATAGCGCCAACCCTCGAATGTTCGGCGATTGGCCTCAACAGGCTCTTCGTCGATGCCTTCAGCAACAACCTGAGTGTTGTTATCGAGAGTTTGCACCGTTTTTTCAGCCATGTTTGATTCCCATACTCGCAACAAGGTTCAAAAGGCATGAACTCTAAGGTTGCATAACATTCCGGCCAAAGGCGGCCCAACTCAACTCAGTAAAATTTCCATGCAGTTCTGTATTTACAGCTTTATAAGCTTCTTTGAACTCAAATTTTTATAAACTGCTGGAGTAGAAATTTTTGCACATTTCAAAGACCATCATTCGCAACTACTGCATGTACTTTTTCTCACAAAAAATTGCGAGCGATGGCCTTCATTCAAAGAATTCTTTGAATTACTTTCCGTTGATCATTGAATCAGGAATGTCAGCACCGGCGTTTTCCTTGAACCACTTGGCAGCTCCCGGATGCCACATCAGCACAGCATTCTTGTCCCAGTTCTCAGGTACAGTCGAGCGCGCAGCTTTGTGAATACCTAGCATTCTTTCGTTGTCTGACATAACAATATCGACAACCGCTTCAACGAAGCTTTCAGGCAAATCACAGTTAGCAATGGAGAAATTCCACATAGATACCGAGCGAGCATCAGCAGTTAGTGTGGTGTAAGTATCCGCTGCGATACTGAACTCTGCTACCGGAAAGTCTGCAATGATCTTGGCCTGCTCTTCGGCTGTGAACTCAATAATGTTGACGTCGGTCTGGACTTCCAACTGACTAACAGCAGGTACCGGAACGCCAGCAGCAAACGCGATAACGTCTAGCAGGCCATCTTGTAGCTGACTACCCAGATCAGTCCAGCCACCATTTCGTCGGTCAAATTCCACACCCAATGTCTCCATTATGCGCGGGAAATAGGTGTCAGATGTTGAGCCTGCAGGGCCGAAGCCAATTTTTGCACCCGCCGGGATATCAGCCACTGTGGTGATGCCAGACGAGGCAAGTGCTGTTACTGAAAACGGCGTTTGGTACATCGGGAACATGGCACAGGCATTGTCCATCTGCAGGCCCGGAGCGATAGGATTAGTACCTGCAAGAGACTCGGCAGCCGGCCCCATGGTAGTCATACCGAAAGAGGCGTCACCTGTATGGACAAGCGCCATATTTTGCATTGGGCCACCCGTGACTTCGCCACCACCCGACAAGCCTAGCTCTTCAGCCACCAGATTGGCCCAACCAGAACCGTAGGCAAAGTAGGTTCCACCTTGCGATGCGGTACCAACGGTAAAACTTTCGGGCCAACCAGTGCGATCAGCATCCTGCGCCAACAAGGGGCCACAGCCAAGGGTGACAGCCGCAGCTATTGCCGATGTGGTTAATAGATTATGTAATTTCATTCATTCCTCCCAGAAGAATTTAGTAGATTCATATTCTGTAATAGCGTCGTTCCACAAACGCCACACACCTATGAGTATACATCCGGGAACAGGCTGGAAATCAACATCAAATGTCGAAGTTCTAGCTTCGATCTTTTATCGGATTGTTCGAAAACAACTCTAAGAACTGGGTGGTCATGACATCAGCCAGCTGGGCGACATCGTGAATAGTGGTAGCTCGCGAATAGTACTGACGAACATCATGCCCGATACCAATTGCCACCAATTCGACGTCGCTTTGACGTTCGATTTGCGCAATAACATGACGCAAATGTCGTTCAAGGAAACGACCGGGGTTGGTGGACAACGTGGAATCGTCAATGGGCGCGCCATCGGAGATCATCATCAGAATGCGGCGTTGCTCAGGCCGCTGTAAGAGTCGACCGTGTGCCCATTGAAGTGCCTCTCCATCAATGTTCTCTTTTAGTAGCCCCTTGCGCATCATCAAACCCAAATTGACTCGCGCCTGGCGCCAAGGCACATCAGCTGACTTGTACACAATGTGTCGCAAATCGTTTAAGCGACCAGGGTTTGTTGGATAACCACCAGCCACCCACTTTTCACGTGATCTGCCACCTTTCCAAGCGCAGGTTGTAAAACCGAGTATTTCAACTCGCACGCCACAGCGCTCCAGTGTCGCCGATAGAATATCGGCGCAAACGGCGGCTACCCGTATGGAACGACCATGCATTGATCCCGAATTGTCCAGTAACAGTGTCACCACCGTATCTCGAAATGGCGTTTCCGACTCCTGCTTGAATGTCAGAGGCATCATGGGGTCTGTGAGCACACGCACTAATCTGGCTGTATCGAGCTGACCTTCTTCCAGATCGAACTGCCACGAACGTCTTTGCTGCGCCATTAACACACGTTGCAAGCGATTAGCAAATCGACCCACCGAGCGTTGTAAATCGCCCAAATGGGAATCCAGTGTCTGGCGCAGGCGAGCGAGCTCTTCCAGCTCACACAAATCCAACGGTTTTATCACTTCGTCAAATTCTTGCGTATATGCGTGGTAATCATTGGCTATGCGGTTAACCGCGTCACCATTCACAGAGCGCCATTCGCTACCTGCATTTTCCGAAGAATGCTCTGGCATGTCTTCTTCAGGTTCGACTGTGTCACTGGCATCGTCTGCACCGTTCTCATCGTCAACCGTATCTGACTCACCATCATCCTCAGTTGAGGTGCTGTCAGATTCACTCATGTCCGAATCATCTTCAGACACTGACTGCTGATCTGGCGGCTGTTCACTGTCATCAAAATCGTCTTGGGGATCACGCTCCTCGCCATCGTCCAAATGTAGGGAGCGCAACAACTGACCTAGCGCTTTGGCGAAGCTGCCTTGATCGTTTATATCGAACTGCATCTCATCAAATTTAGGCGCAACATCACTGTCGAGCCACTCTTGCCAATCCGATAAAGCCTCAGTGGCCGCTGGTGGAAGAGGATCCGAGGCAAGCCGTTTCCTTAAATAAAGGGACAGCGCATGATCTATTCCCAGCCTCGGCTCCGGAATTTCACCCAGAGATATGGCAGGCTTTCTGATGGTATCCAGCAACACCTGATAGCGGTTGTTCAACGCGGCATGCAAATTTCTACCAACACCTGCAAACGCTTCGCTACCCAATAGTTCGCAGCGTGTTTGCTCAGCCATGTTATGCAAAAACTGTGATGTTTCAGTGCTTGGCTGAAAACGCCTATGAGTGGCCGGATCGTGATGTTGTTTATGCAGCGCTATGGCGTCGCTGCGACCTCTGGTTTGTAGGCGCTCGGCCAGCGTTGCATCATCAGGAATGCCTGGCAGTGCCATGCCATCGACATCGGAGGCACTGTCATCGAAAGTAAGCTCGATGGATGTGTCTTTTGCCAGAGTACGGGCACAGGCACTGGTAGAACGGCGAAAGCCCCTACTTAGCGGCGCACCCATTGCAGGGCCCGCGCCAGTGTGGGCCGAATTTACAGGCTTATCAGTATTTGAGCCGTTAGCCGTCACGATCCGCCAGCTCTTCACCGAATACGCGCTGGTACAGTTCGGCAATCAGTGTGCGCTCGCCGGGATCGCACTTATTAACGAAGGCCAGCTCTAAAGACAAACCCGGCTCCTTAAAGAAGGTGAGGTTTTGCGTCCAGGTAATGACGGTACGCGGGCTCATGACGGTTGCCAGATCGCCGTTTCGAAATGCCACCCGCGTAAGGCCAGCTAGTGAAACCATCTTTTTGACAAGCTCTCTGCCTTCTTCGTTTTGTAGATGTGGCGCTTTTGCCAACACAACATCAACTTCCTTTTCGGCAGGTAGATAGTTGAGGATGGTTGTTATCGACCAACGATCCATTTGTGCCTGGTTGATCTGTTGAGTGCCGTGGTAAAGCCCTGTGGTATCACCTAAACCGACTGTGTTGGCCGTTGCAAAAAACCGAAAAGCCGGATGAGGTCGGATGACTCTGCTTTGATCTAGCAGTGTGAGTTGACCTGTGGACTCCAGAACTCGCTGGATGACGAACATCACATCGGGGCGGCCAGCATCATACTCATCGAAGACTAACGCTACATTGCGCTGGTACGCCCAAGGCAGAATGCCATCCTGAAACTCGGTAACCTGCTTGCCTTCTTTTAATACAATAGCGTCTTTGCCAATCAAATCGATGCGACTGACGTGGCTATCAAGGTTGATGCGCAAGCAAGGCCAATTCAAACGTGCCGCAACTTGTTCAATATGGGTGGACTTGCCGGTGCCATGAAAGCCCGAGATGAGCACACGCCAATCGTTGGCAAAGCCTGCCAGTATGGCGAGCGTGGTTCGATGGTCAAAAAGGTAGCTGCTATCCAGATCGGGCACTTTATCCGTGCGCTGCGAATAGGCTGGAACCTGCAAATCAATATCGAGACCGAACACCTCTCTGACCGAGACAGTGGTGTCTGGCATCAGATCGTTCTCTGGTGAGCTTTTTGAGAGTGTGTCGAGCATGATTGAAAAAAGTAGTTAGTGTAAGTGTCAGTGTATACGTTGAAAACCTGACGGTCGTTGTTAAAACGAAGGAAATGTTGTCGATAGCTGAATAACGCTGGCTGTATGAGTAAAAAAGGCAGTTCGTCGACCCACGAATTGCTACTCCTCATTCCCACACAGGCGAAAAATCGACTGTGAACCGAACGTGGATTCCCGCCTTTGCGAGAATGGCGAGTGTTCGCAAAAGTGAAGCGCCGCCAAGGGAATAACTCGCTTCAGCACTGCTGTTCTTCATTACCGCCTAAGCGAAAACTACTGCAAAACGAGCAGGTATTTCCCACCTTCGCGTGCAAGACGCGCTTTTGCGGGAATAATACTCCATTAAGGGAATGGTACGCCTTGCGTAAATGACGCCTCTTCACATAGGTGCCGCTTTTTTAAGCGAATGACGCGCCTTTGCGTGAATGAAACTCCTTTGCGCAAATGACGTGCTTTCGCGCAAAGGACCTTTCAAGGACCTGGTATGCCCAATACATCAGGCATACCAGAGCAACTCAGCGCAATGCGTAACCGAAATTACTTGGCAGCTTTGCGCTCTTGAGCTTCCTTGATAACAACGTCTGCAACGTTCTTCGGGCACTGACTGTAGTGACTGAATTCCATTGAGAACTGGCCACGGCCAGAAGTCATTGT
>JALZUD010000053.1 GCA_023301725.1 Granulosicoccus sp.
TGGCAACATAGGTTGGCAGCATGAGTTGGCGATGATAGGGTGTTGTGTAGCAATAGCTACTCAACTCCCTATCACTTGAGACACTCGTTGTGGCGCAACTCTATTTTTATTACTCGGCGATGAACGCTGGAAAATCAACTTCCCTGTTGCAGTCTGCTCACAACTACAAAGAGCAGGGGATGCATGCCCTGTTGTACACAGCAGCTCTTGATGATCGGTTTGGGGTAGGTGTTATTCGCTCTCGTATCGGACTACAAGAGGAGGCCCAGTTGTTTGATGAACAACTGGAATTTATCGAACCTATTCGACATAAGCACAGCTTGGAGCCACTAGCGTGTGTACTGGTTGATGAGGCGCAGTTTCTGTCTGCTGCTCAGGTTGATGAGCTTGCAGAAGTTGTTGATGAACTGAACATACCTGTTTTGTGTTTTGGAATTCGGACAGATTTTCAGGGCCAACTTTTTCCCGGATCCGCACGCCTTCTGGCTATCGCAGATAAGCTTGCCGAACTTAAAACTGTTTGCCAATGTGGTCGAAAGGCCACCATGACGGTTCGCCTAGATGAGGCGGGCAATGTTGTGGCCGCAGGTGAGCAGATAGACATTGGCGGCAATGAACGCTACGAGTCCAAATGCCGGCGACACCATCGAGAATTGATGCGCAAGGCAGGCACCTGAATTAAGGCACTTTTTCACAGACTTTGCGGTTGTCACTTTAATTCCTGAGTAAAGTGAATTTATATCGAATAGGCTCCTAGCCATTTTGATAATGGACATTAAGCGCCTAAGGTTTACTGACGATATTGGGCTCTTTTGCATCGCTGAACAAGGCGTCTATGTCCAGGTTATCTTGCAGTCCAGCTGCTAAGCGATTCAATTCGGTTTCAATCGTTTTTTCGAAATTCAGATTGCTAGCCGCACTTTGCGAAATGGTGCTCAGCCACCAAGCTCTGAATTCGTCATTGCTGAACAAACCGTGCAAGTAGGTGCCTTCGATTTTTCCAGTTTCGTCGATAGCTCCTTCCGGGTGACCATCAAGCAGGGTCATAGGGCGTTGTGTATCGGGGCCTGACGTCGTACCTGCATGAATCTCATATGCGCTTATGGCATGATTGCTACGTGCACATCTGCCTTGTGTAAGCCGAGTCTGTTTTTCAGGGAGCATTTCGGTGCTTATGTTTAAGAGGCCCAGCGCAGTGGCGCTACCTGGCTGCCCATCAACGCCCTCAGGATCATGGATTGTTTGCCCAAGAAGCTGGTATCCACCGCATACGCCGAGTACTCTGCCGCCATTGCGGGCAAAGGCTAAGATATCGTGGTCCCAGCCTTGTTTACGCATGAATGCAAGATCGGCCATGACAGATTTACTACCCGGAACAATAATGGCGTCAATGCCTTGGGGTATGACATGTCCGGGTGGTACAAACCCAAGCTCTACATTGGGCTCAAGCCTAAGCGGATCCATGTCATCAAAATTTGCGATCCGCGATAGCATAGGCACAGCAATGCGTATCTTGCCAGTGGACCCAGTGGACTTGTCCTGATCTATCTTTAATAACACTGAATCTTCCTGAGGCAGTTTCAGTGCGGCAGGAAGCCAAGGAACAACCCCTCGGCATGGCCATCCACTTAACTGTTCAATAGCTACGATTCCATCATCGAACAAGCGTGGATCTCCACGAAAACGATTGATGATGAAGCTGCTGATCAAGCTAGCATCTTCAGTCGCAATAACGTTTTTTGTGCCCACAACTGAAGCAATAACTCCGCCGCGATCAATGTCGCCAATTAGACACACAGGCGCATTCACTTTGCGTGCGAAACCCATATTGGCAATGTCACGTTCGCGCAAGTTAATTTCTGATGCGCTTCCTGCGCCTTCTACCAGAATAAGATCGTAATTTTCACACAGGTGCTGGAAGCTATCGACCACGGCGCCCATCAAGCTTGCACGCTTATCGTTCATGTAATCGCTGGCAGACAGTGTAGTCAATGCCTTCCCGTGCACTACCACTTGAGCCGTGCTATCACTTTGTGGTTTGAGAAGTACGGGGTTGAAGTGAACACAGGGTTCAAGGTTTGCAGCGCGTGCCTGAAGTGCCTGGGCTCGGCCAATTTCTCCACCAGCGACGCAGGCAGCCGCGTTGTTTGACATGTTCTGCGGTTTGAAGGGTGCGACTTTTAAGCCACGTTGAGTGGCTATTCTGCATAGACCCGCAACAAGGGTTGACTTGCCAACATCTGAGCCGGTGCCCTGAAACATCAATACTTTGGCTGCCATGATTGTAATCTCAGACTCGCAAATCTATCCCCACAAAGATCTTTCCACTATGGCGCCGGGGAATCCGATGACTTTTATTGCGCAAGCGTGACCATCGGCAATACATTGTGAAACAGGTTTGTTCAAAGCTAGGCTGGCGAGAAACGCACCGTTGTAACTATCACCTGCGGCGGTGCTATCAACAACCACACTAGCTTCTTCAAGCTGGTATTTTGTGCTCGTGTCAGCGAGATCGACAGGGCCAAGTGAGCCACATTTGAGCACACCTCTGTTGATTCCATAGGAGCCTAAACGCTCAATAACGGCGTCTCGCGTAACGTCGCCAAAAAGAGCCATTTCGTCGTCCATAGAGGGCAGCGCAATATCACAGTGTTTAAATGCAGCCTTGGTGAATTCTTGAGCATGGGCTGCAGATTCCCAAAGGCGAGGGCGATAGTTTGAGTCGAACGCAACCAGCTTGCCTGCCTGTTTGCGGTAGGTTTGCAGAAAATCTAACCACTGTTGTTTGATGTTGTCCGGCAGTATGGCGAGTGAAATGGCGGAGTAATATATTAAGTCATAGTCCATTAACTGCGTAAATTCGGGGCCAGTCTCGGCGCTGAAGAGCGTTTTGGCAGCGGATTGATCGCGCCAATAGCTAAATGATCGCTCGCCCGCGGCGTCTGTGCTGATGGCATAGAGACCTGGTGTTCTATCGTTGCTACGTTGCACCATATTCGTGTCTATATTCTCACTGGCAATGAGAGACACGATTTGATCTGAAAAACTGTCAAGACCGACGGCCGTCACGTAGCTAACAGAATGCGTATTCTGTGCTTGCATTGTTTCAAGTGAGCGTTGAAGGTATATCGCTGTATTCAACGTGTCGCCGGCGTAGCCAACCTGTGCACTCTGTTGGAAGTGAGTACCGGCGTTGCCTGATCCGCTGCTCATGGAAAGCTCGATCATGGCCTCTCCAACACAGGCAATTTTCATAGTGGCAACCAGTTACTGACTAAAGGATGACTATCATAGCAGGCGAGAGGGATGTCGCCGCAGACTTGTGTGCTTTAGGTGTAAGAGCTCGCCCAACCATTATGGAAGCAGGCACGTACTTTGCCGCGCAACGGTTCCAGTCCCAGATCCTCAGCACGGTGGTGTCGTAACGGATTATTTTTACCAGAACTCAATGGCTTGAACGTGTCGATTTTCCCGGCATCACAATCAGCATTAATGTCCAGTAAGAAAAAGCTTGCAGGCGCATCAGTTGCCAGAAAATGCTTTGGTGCATTGCCTAAGATTTCATGGGGCGCATGATGCAGCTTGCTGATCACGTCATTCAGTTCGAGGCCTGTGATCTGTGGAATTTGCAACATTAGCGGAATGAACCAGTCATATGCTGACAAACCGGGTTCAGTGGCAGGAAATGGTGCCAGACTTGCATCGATATCATGAGGTGCGTGATCGCTGCTAATGCAGTCAATGACTCCGTGAGAGAGTCCAATCCGAAGTTTGTCGCGATCTTGAATGCTGCGAAATGGTACGCATGAATGAAAGCAGGAATCATAGCCTGCTAACAAGTTGTCGGTATAAAATAAATGGTGGATACCAACATCACACGTTATCGGTAAGCCTGCTTGCTTGGCATCGTTTATTTGCTCTACAGCGCGAGCCGAGCTAATGCGCGATATGTGCAGAGCGCAGCCTGTCTCTCGGCACAATTCAATAAGTCTGGATAATGCCACCGTTTCTGCAGCGACAGGTATTGCCGGAAGGCCAAGTTTTGTGGCTACCGCTCCGGTGTGTGCACAGCCATCGATACCTAGCTGAGCATCTCGTGCCGTGATCAGCAACGGCATATTGAACGAACTTGCATATTCCATTGCGCTGTACAACACATTGGCACTGTCGATGGGTTGATCGGCTTGCGAGGCTATGGGACAGCCAGCGCTTTGCAATGTAGCGAGTTCGCTTAACTGTTCACCGTGCAATCCTAGCGTTAATGCTGCCATTGGAATGATGCTCGCACCTGCCTCAACCTGCTTGGATCTGCGGATGATAAGTTCTACAGTGGCTACGTTGTCGACCACCGGCGATGTATCTGGAGAACACAGTACGTGAGTAAAGCCTGACGCTAACGCTGCAACTGATTCACTAGCAATGCTGCCCTTGCGTGTTTGCCCTGGTTCACGGCATCGGCCATACAGATCTACCAAGCCGGGAAGCAATAGTTGCCCACTAGCATCAAGAATGATTGAATCAGGGTCTGATGTGTTGTCTGTGTTGTCAACGTGAGTTGAGGCAACAAGTCCATTTTTGATGACAACATCGGTTGTTTTATCGGAACCATATGTCATCGCGTTCTTGACTATAAAGGTCTTGTCTTTGGTCGAGTTAGTGATTCGATGATTCATGAAGTCACCTGTGTGGGCGTTGCGTCTTCCTTATTGGCAAGCGCTGATTGCATGGCTTGTGAGTTGCCCATTACAATTGACATCACTGCCATGCGTATTGCAATGCCATAGGTCACTTGCTCAAGAATGACAGATTGTTTACCGTCAGCAACACTGCCAGCTATCTCCACTCCACGGTTTGTGGGGCCAGGGTGCATGACAAGTGCATCTGGTTTGGCCAACTTGAGCCGTTCAGGCGTTAATCCGTAGGTACGATAGAATTCGCCAGCGCTGGGTACTGTTGCTGTTGTCATGCGCTCTTTCTGAAGGCGCAGTCCCATGACTACATCTGCGCCTTTTAGTGCAGTTTCCACTGTAGGGTATATCACAACACCAAGCGATTCGACATCGGCTGGCATCAATGTTCGAGGCCCTACCACTCGTATTTCGCCAGCCCCTAAGGTCACAAGGGCGGCAATATCAGAGCGGGCGACCCGACTGTGTTTGATATCACCGATGACCACGACACAGAGTTTTGAGAAATCACCTTTGTGACGCCGTATGGTGAACATGTCGAGCATGCCTTGAGTGGGATGAGAATGCTGGCCGTCGCCGCCATTGATGATATTGATTTCTGGGGATACGTGGCGGGCAATAAAATGAGCAGCCCCTGAATCACTGTGGCGCACAATAAACATATCGCATTGCAGAGCTTCCAGCACGTTCAAGGTATCGAGCAATGACTCGCCTTTGCTGGTTGAGGAGGTGACCATGTCAACGTTGAGGATGTCTGCACTGAGTCGTTTGGTGGCAAGCTCAAAGGCTGTGCGCGTGCGAGTACTATTTTCAAAGAAAAGGTTGGCAACTGTTTTGCCTCGCATCAGTGGTACTTGTCTTATTTTTCGATCATTAACTCCAGTAAAGCCTTCGGCTGTGTCGAGAATTTGCGTCAGGATGGCAGCGTCTAATCCCTCCAAGTCTATAAAGTGTTGCAGTGCGCCCATTGAATTGAACTGCGGATCAGGCAATGTCATGATTTCACGCCTATTCGTATGCTCATGTTCGTGGAGTCAAGATCAATATATTCGTCCTTAGCAACATCGAGTTCATGGCCAACGACATCGGCTCTGATGGGGAGCTCGTGAAAGACTCTTTGCACCAGTACTGCCAAAGTAATTCGAGCAGGTCGGCCATAGTCAAAAATTTCATTCATGGCGGCACGAACTGTTCGGCCTGTGCCCAGTACATCATCGACCAGTATTATGTGTCGTTTATTGATGTCGAACGGCACCTGCGATGGTCCGACGACGGGGTGCAAACCAACCGAGCTAAAGTCGTCTCGGTAGAACGCTATATTAAGTTCGCCCATAGGGGCGTCTAGCTCGATACCGCGCTGGATCAGCTCCTGATAGAGGTGTTGACAGACATCTACGCCGCCTCGGCGAATTCCAATCAAGGCCACTGGATGTTTGCCTTGTATCAATGACTCCACTTTGTCAGCCATATGACTAATCCATTGGATGACCTGTACCTTGTCGTATACAAGGGTATCCGATGTGCTCATGGTGTATCGACCTCTCTGGCAAACCAGCTTTCGAGAATAATTGCCGCTGCAACGCTATCAATATCGCCTTTTTGGGTGCGTTTACGACGCTGACCAGAGCTACGCATCTGGCGTATTTTCTCTTGTGCGGCTATGGAGCTGAAGCGCTCGTCTGTGAAGTAAACCTCTACTTTGAATCGACTAATCAATCGCTTTGCAAAGCCTTTAATTTGTGCACAAATAGCTTGTTCATTGCCTTCTAGAGTCAAGGGCCAGCCAAGTACCAGATAGGCTGGCTGCCATTCTGAGATCAATTTATCGATAGCTGCCCAGTCGGGTGTACCGTTGTTGTTTGCTACCACGGATAGTGGACGAGCCGACTGCAACGATTCGTTGCCTACAGCTACACCTATTCTTCGTAGGCCATAGTCAAAGCTTATACAGCTCAAATGCTTGTTGAGCTGAACGGAATCGGCTGTGGATTTTTCAGGCATTGCTGCTGTACCCAGTCTAGCTAGTGCGCTAATGGATGGTTGCAAAGTCTGGCGCAAGCACCAGCTAGTGATATGCCGAGTGTTAACAAGAAACGGTTTATCTGCTGTTGACTGAATTGAATGCAGTGAACTCCCATGTTCTCACTATATAGAGGATGTCTGTTTCCTCAGCGAGTCTGCCAGTCATTGGTGCAAATGGCGCCGCCATTTCGACAATCCGAATGGCGGCATCATCTAGTAATTTGTGTCCTGACGATTCATCAACAGTAACGCTTTCCAGGTCGCCGTTTTTGTAGATGCCCACAATGAGTATTAATTCACCGTGTAGCTCTTTGCGTCGGGCCTCATCGGGGTAGTTCAGGTTACCCATTCGCTCCACAGACTCAACCCAGCCATACATGTACTCTGCTGAGGCGGTCTCGCGTGTTCGGGCGTTCAGGTATTTTTTCTTGGGACGTTTCGCGAATTCTTCTTGTTGCCGATCGATCTCAGCTGCCAGCTTTGCAATGTCAGCGTTCTGGTCAACGACAACGGGTGATTCTCGTTCTTTTATTTCCTGCTGATCCTCGCGCTGGGTATTATCCGCGCTGACGCTGGTTTCAGAAAAGAGCGCGGTGATAACATTTTCAGAAGCCGAATCAGTGGGTTTTGGCGCACTGGCCGTTACCGGCGAGGAGGCAACGCCATCTGCCTCAACATCCAGAGCGCTGGTAAACGGCGAAGAGGGTCGGGTGTTATCGTCGGTCTCGCCTCCACCGTCCTGATTGGACTGCGCAAGGTATGCTGCGTCATCTATTTCGTCAAGGTCAGATTTTTGTACCAGCACAACTTCCAACGCCGGTGGCGTCCGCATGTTGTCGAGAGCTGGAGTGAAGCTGACACCCAGTAAAACGACCGCATGCGCCGCTGCCGCTACGAACAAGGCAATGGTGAGTACGTCACTGTTTTTGTTGGTATTCGATGTGATGTTCATTGCCTGCCGTGCTTCGTACGCGAGCTCTAATCGTGGGACATTTTGAAAATGTCACTCTAAACTATCTGAGCGTGTTCGGATGTTTGTAGTTTAACCTGAGTTGACGGGTCGCTGCGAGATCTATGGTTTGTTGTTACGTGATCTGCTGCACAAGAGAGTCAAGATAAATGTCAGAGATACCACGACGGTACCCTGATGCATCTGGCGGCGGCGCGTCAGGTAAGCTTTGAGCATGTGCATCCAGTTCTCGAACACAGGTAGGCGAAGTCACGTTTATTTCTGTTAAAAAGCTACCAATGACATCCATCCCGACAAATAGAAGACCTTTCTCAAGTAAGCGAGGTGCAATTGCGTCAACTATCCGACGCTCTTTGTCGGTGACAGGAACAGCAACGCCTCGGCCTCCTGCTGCCAGGTTGCCTCGAGTTTCTCCCTGAGCCGGGATACGAGCGAGAGCGAAGGGCATGGCCTGCCCGTTGACTACCAGAACGCGTTTGTCTCCCTCGCTGATCTCTGGCACGAATTTTTGCGCCATAATTTGACGGGTGCTTTGCAGAGTTGATTGTTCGAGGATGATGTTCAAGTTTGAATCATTCGGGTTCAACTTGAAAATGCCAGCGCCCCCCATGCCATCCAGGGGTTTGATAATGACATCGCCGTGTTCGTGAATAAAGGCCTTCAGCCTCTCTTCCTGTGTCGTGACAATAGTGGTTGGGCAAAATTCATTGAACCAAGCGGTATAAAGTTTTTCGTTCACATCTCTGAGAGAGCTAGGCTTATTGCTAACGTACGCGCCGTCGGCAGCCGCTCTGTCCAGAATATGTGTCGTGTAGATAAAGTCCATATCAAACGGCGGATCTTTTCGCATCAATATAATGTCGTTGCTAGCCAACGGCTTGTCGGCTACCTCATCGAGTTCAAACCAATGATCGTTATTGTCAAAGACGCGCACGTTACGCTGAGTTGCATATGCCCGGCCCTTGTCCAGATAAAGATCTGACTGCTGCATGTAATTAATGGTCCAACCGCGTGCACTTGCTGCAAGCATCATGGCAAGGGTGGTATCTTTGTAGGGAGTAATAGACTCTATGGGGTCCATTACAATGCCAATAGTCAGACTCATTGCGGCGCTTCTCAATTATTGATGATGTTTAGACGCATTATCTCACGTACCAACGTAGACTGAATACGGTATGAAAAATTCCGATAAAATCAATCCTGTAGGGAAGCGAACAGTGCGTGTACTGGTGGCTGATGAGAACGCAGTGCGCAGACAACAAGCTCAAGAATGGATGTGTGAGGCTGGATATGTGGTTTCTGTTGCTAGAGATGGCTTTGAAGCACTGTCCAGGGTGATAGCCGATGTTCCGGATATTGTATTTGCAAACACGTCAATGGCTAGACTCGATGGCTATCAATTGTGTTCTTTAATCAAAAGCAATACCGATTTCAAACTTCTTCCGGTTATCATGCTGGTTAACGATGACAACTTCTCAGGATCTGAGCGTGCAAGTCTCTCAGGTTGCGATTCTCTTTTATGTAAGCCCTCTAACGCTCAGGCATTTGCATCAATAGTTGATCAGTTTGTAAGTACATCAATGTCATAAAATTGGCGAGTAATCCGTCATAGAGAAGTCTAGCCTGCAGTTCTAGAGTGCAGTTAATGAAAAAACATTTATTTTTTGCGGTTGCAGGTCACCGCTACGCCTTACGGCATGAAGATGTAAAAGCGGTGCATCCTCAACTTTCGCTGAGCCCGGTTGTAGGCACATGTCATTGGTTTCTGGGTTTGGCTGTATTTGAAGGCAGGTTAATACCAGTTACCAATCTAGGATCGTTTTGCGGCCTGCCAGCAAGCGAAGGCAGCACGGTGGAATTAAACCCATCGACGGCTTTGGCTGCGTTGAAAGTGGATAGTATATTTTTGTCTAGCCCTGAAGCTCAAACTCGTGTTGCAGGTAACACTGAACACGTTGCGTCAAAAAAAGCGCACGCACTTCCTGATAGTTCAGGCGGGGATTCAAACGTACTGCGTGAATTTGTAACTGGTGAGCTTGTCAGTGACAAAGGTCAGACTTATCACGTGCTAGATGTTTCATCACTCGTTCAATCGGATCGTTTTATCAATATCAAGGAAAGTTTCGACTAATGTCAGATAAGAGAACTGCAGAGAATCAATCTCGGCTTTTGCTGCCGTTCACGCTATTGGTGCTTTGTGTGCTTGCACTGCTGGTAACGTTGTTCGGCTTGTATCGCACGAGTTCCATCGCTGGTGGGCGAGTAGCTGAACTTACAGCGGCTTGGCAGAACTTGATGCAAGATGGCGTTCAAGGTTCAGAACTATTGCTTACTGACAGATTAGTGCAAAGTGCAGCGCTGCCCTTTCCAGCAGTTGAATCTGCGGCACTTTGGAGTCTTGGTATGGCTGTGTTAAGTGTCGTTATTTTGGCGTGGTTTGTCTGGGTGTCTCGAACTCATCAAATGGCACAATCCGCGAAGATTCGTCAGAGCGAGGATCACGATGTTGCAGCCACTGCCAGCTTACTTGATGAGATTGCACCCTTGTTGAGTGGTGATCTGGATGTACGCGCCACGGCGCGAGAAGGTAAGGCCGGTGTCTTGGCGGATACCATAAATTTCCTCGTAAGCGAGCTAAAGCATCTTGTCGCTTCTCAGCTACACGCCTCCCGAACCTTGAGTTCGATTGTTGAGGAATCGCAAGCGATTATGGTGGGAATGGAGTCGCTGAACAAAACACAATCAGAACAACTCGTCCAGTCATCAAATACTATTTCTGGTAACAGTCAGTCAACAGCTGCGCTCTCTGCCAGCGCGCTGGAGGCAGAATCTAGCTCTTCGAACATTGAAGCGTCACTGAATCAACTGATGAAAAACATGTCGCTTGGAAGGCAGCAAATGGATGCTGTGAGAGCCGATTCTGATAACGCCATAGAACTTGTTCAATCAGTTAACGATCATGCGCGATCGGCTTTGCAAGCGGTGACACGAGTTGACGAATTTGTTGAACATACCGAGCATATGGCGATCAATGCCACACTTCAGTCCTCAGCGGATGATGCGAGTGGAGGCCCCTCTTTGGCTCGACTCACCACACTGGCTAATGAGGTGAGTATTTTGGCCGAAGAATTTAGCCGCTCGGTTGAGGATATAAATGTACTGTTGCATGCAGTCCATACAGATACCGCAAACGCGATGAATTGTTTACATCGAGTAGCTAAGTCAGTTTCTATGCAAATTGCGGAATCTGACAAACAATCACCGTTGCTAAGCGCTGTTAATGCTCAGTCTCGGGTCGTCAAGTCAAACGTCTCTCAAATCGCTGAGTACGGTGCATCGCATAATCGCGAATTCAACACAATCAGTAAGAGTCTCGACGGCGTCAACCAGACTGGCCATGATCACTCGCGTGCGATGAATGAGGCGAGCGAAACACTTGATAAATTGAAGATCCTTGCTGCCCAGCTTCGGCAGGACACATCAGAATTTAAATTGCCGCAACGTGATTCACGATTGACACATAATCCTGTCAAGAGTGTCGCACGTAAGGCAGCCGAACGAGCTGCAATTGATGGTTGATTTTGAGACCCCACACTCTGGACATTCGAGTAAGCAGCCTGCGATGGATGGTGACACGCTAGCACGCATGCAGTTTACTTGTGCCAGAATCACTGAGTGTATGGCAGTGCTCAAGTCAGGCTCCATAGGAGTGGCTGCGGCCGAAGGATATAAGCCGCTTATTGAAGAGTTGCAAAGATTACGAAATATTCTTGTGTTGGTTGATAGCACAGCAATCATTCTGTTGATCGAAGAACTACTTATGGTAGTGAACGTTGATACAGCGTTGCTGCCAGCACAAGAACAGCAACGACTAGACCTATTACAAAGGGCCGCTTTGAAAATAAGTCATGAAGTAGACTTAATGAGTAGCGAGCCTCAACAAGATAGTGGGTTGTTGCTAATACCCCTGATAAACGATTGCCGTGCAATCAGAGATGAAGCTTTGCTGTCCGACACAGTAATGCTGATAGTAGGTTTAGAACCTGCCATATTTGTTGTTGGCCCAAACAATAGCACTCAGTGGAAACAACAATACGATTTGTGGGTCGAATATGCTGCCGAGCAACATACAAGCTTGATGCAAAGATTACTGTATTGGTGGCGTAGTCAACAGGGTGAAGGAAGTGCAAAGCCTTTGATCAGGCAGCTAAACCGATTTTCAGACATGACGGGTAACCACAATTGCCTTCAACCTCTGACAACAGTTTTTCAAGCATGTTCGCTCATCGTGGAATCTATCGACAAAGGACTACTTGAGCATGGGCCTGCAATTCATGGCCTGTTTTCACAACTTGAGCGTCGAATACACAGCTGCGCACGTGGTGAAGTTTACGAAGATCTCGTGTCAGCTGATCTCCTACGAAACTGTTTATTTTACGTATCTCAAGTGCAATTGGACACTCGATCTGCAGCCCAATTGAGACGTTGCTTTCGTCTCGATTGTCTTCGTCAGGTTGGCCGTCATTTAAAAGATAAAAAAACGCCAGTAATTGATGCCGAATATCATCTGTTGAATGCGATTCGTTCGTTTATCACGCGTGAATCAGCAGTGTTGCGAGTTGATTTGGCTGAACAAAAATCGACCGAGCAAGATGTGAAGGTATCCAGTGTCGGACTGATGCGAATGCGTATCCGATTCGCCACGTTAGTTCCGTTGTTCTCTTTGATCGCGGATACAAACGCCTTGCACAGCTTGAAAGAAATAAACAATATGCTGCTTACGTTGGAGATCTCTGATATTGAGGTTCAGTCATCAACTGTTAAGTCGCTGGTGACGTCTTTATCTCAGTTGGATAATTATCTCGAAAACCTAGCGCGTAGCACTGTAATGAGTCGATCTGGTTCAAAGTCGGTCCAGCTCTCAACTGCTAGAGAAATTTACCTTGATATCGCCTCTGACGCTTGCCTTATGGAAGCTCGAGGAGAGATACAAGACGCCTTGCTTGCAGTTCGAGAGCATTTGCAAGGCGAGATGCGAGATTCACAGCTTGGCAGCAACGCGGCGGCCAGATTGCTCAAAGCCAACAACGCGCTGCAAATATTACCATTGCCTGAGGTGAGTCCATTGCTGCATTCGCTGGCAGGCATCGTTGAGATAGTTTGTAGCGACTCGGACGATTCCCGTAGTGAGCCAGCAAGTGGTCGCGCCGCAGAGTCGCAAACGGATCGCATCAAATCGGTCGCTGGGATGATCGCGGCTGTCAGCAACTCCTTACATGATTACCTAACTTGGGTCTTTCAGCCTCAGCCAGCCGCTAGTCAGTACCTTAATGATGTAGAGGACCATTTAGAGAGGTTGTCTTATTCGGTTGCAGTTGGTCTAGGAGAGGATGCTAGCGAGAGAAAAGAAGACACCTTCGCAGACTCACTACTGGATGATTTTTCCTTGCCAGATATAGCGAGCCTGACGCTCAATGTAGAAGATCATCTGTTGCTAGATAATTATCTGGAAGAAGATCATTCCGCATCTGATCACACATTACGATTCGTTCTTATAGATGAGTGCCTCAAGCATGTTGTAAACCTGCAACATGCTGTGGGTCAAACTATGCATTTAGCATCGGGTCCAAGTGAGAACAGATCACAGCTGCCTGATGAAGCTATGTTGCGATCACTGCATAACCTGACAAATAGTGCTCAAACATTAGAGGTGCCAGAGATCAATCAGATTGTGCAGCCGCTACAGCGTGTTTCGCTGTTGTTGCACAGGCAAGGCAGAGCGTTTGATGTAAAGGACATTCAATTTATAGGAGAGTTGGTTGATGTCTTACATAAAGGTCTGATGTCTGTTAACGGAGGCGATGATCAGATGATTGTTCCAGTATCAGATGTTGAAGATCGCTTGAGTGAATTTGTGGTCAGACTAATTCCAGGTGAGAAAGAAAAAAATAAGTCGTTGCATACAGACGCTCATCACATGGTTAGCGAAAGCGCAAATGAATCTGGTGCTAGCTATGGATCTTCACTTGAAGAGCAGTTTAGTATTGAAGCTTCAGAGTTGTTGAATTCATTGCGAATCATTACTGGTAATCAGAACTTCGATGCGCAATCTGTTCAATCTGCTCTTTTTGTACTGCACACGTTAAAAGGCAGTGCCAGAATGTTGGGAATGACGCATATTAGCGAATGTGCTCATGAGCTTGAAGCGCGAGTGCTGAAACAGGGTTCTGTTGACGAGCAGTTGCTTAGCTTGCAAACAGGCCATAAAATTTTGCAGAGTCACTTGCTGCAAACTACTTCGCAATTAGTCAATGTCCTCGATTCGCCAGAGCCTGGCACCACGCGCTTGCCAGTCGACGGTAGTCAGGCAATTGCAGGTGTTCGTGGAGAGAATGATCTGTTAGATGTCGCGACCGAGCTAAATGTAGTGCAAGCCCGTTTGGGCGATGAACTCTCAAAGCTCAGCTCGGCTATGCACGACTTTGAAATCACTGCAAAGCGTTGGCAGCAAACGCAGTTTGCGAAGTCAGCAG
This sequence comes from Granulosicoccus sp., assembly GCA_023301725.1. Classification (GTDB taxonomy): domain Bacteria; phylum Pseudomonadota; class Gammaproteobacteria; order Granulosicoccales; family Granulosicoccaceae; genus Granulosicoccus. Next base: position 14,214 of record JALZUD010000053.1, read on the forward strand.
TTGTTTCACCAGAGACAACTGAGATAAATGCTGATGTTGATGCAACCCGTACGTTTTTGCGCAATTCTATCCAGCGCGCTATACGGCAGCAACAGAGTGCCAGCCGCGTGAGTACAAGTTTGCAACAGGCTATTGTGCATTCTCGCCTTGTACGCTTTGGTGACATTCGCCATCGGCTTGAAGACTCCATTGAAGAGCTGGCACGAACTTGTGGCGTTTCTGTGCGCTTAGAGATTGAAGGCGGTGAGCTTATGATCGACAAAACGCTCCTCAAGCAATTGCGTGCGCCACTTGAGCACCTGACCCGCAACGCCGTCGTACATGGAATTGAGCGCGCTGAGGAACGCCTGAGTAAATCAAAGTCAGGAATAGGTTGTATCCGGCTGCTCGCATCTGTAGATCGGGATTCGTTAGTGGTGAAGTTTGCCGATGATGGGCGAGGGCTTGACAAGGAAAGCTTCGACAACATGCTGGCTGAGCGTGGACAAATTGCACCAGATAGCCACCAAGTATTACAGGAACTGCTGTTTAGTCCGGGCTTTTCAACTGTTCCAAAACCTGATGCGCTCTCGGGTCATGGTCTAGGATTGTCTGCGGTAGCTGCAGCAATAACTCGGTTGGAAGGTCAGTTAAGTCTGGATGTCGATGTGGTGGAGGGCTTTTCGGTTAGGATGCAGATACCGCAGCGAATCGTTGTGACCCCAGCGCTCATCGTTGATTGCGACTCCAATCTGTACGCCATTCCATTAGCCAGAGTGCAGTCAGTGATGTTGGACAAGTCAGGTTCTGTGTCGATAAGTTCTGATGCAAGAGCTAGCCCGGTCAGTCTTGCGCATCTTTTAGGGGCAAAACAGCACATCACGTGGCAATCTAATTTGGGCCTGAAACAGCCAACAGTGACAGTGCAGGCCGCTGGTCATAGCCGAATTATTGCCGTCGACAAAATTGTCGGCTATCGGGAGCTCGTTGTTCAGCCTTTGGGGCCGCAACTTGCAATGCTTGAGCATTTTAATGCTGGTAGTGTACTTCCTACAGGTCAGCAAGTACTTATTCTGCATCTGGATTCTCTTAAATTTGAGCAAAGCCTGAGCCCAACTCGTGTGCAGCACTCAGCCTCTGGGTTTAAGAATGCTATTGCTTTGGTAGTAGACGACTCTCCAACTACACGCTCTTTGGTACAAAGCATGTTGGAAGAGCGTGGAATTGAAGTGTACTCATGTAAAGATGGCCTTGAAGCACTGAAACAGCTATCCGGCAAAATGCCGGACATCATGATTGTGGATTTGGAAATGCCCAGATTGGATGGTTTCGGGCTAATGCGGCGTATCTATGAGGACTTTCCTGACGCAGGTATCGGTGTTGTTGCTATGAGTAGTGGCAGTGATGATTCACACAGGGAGCTTGCAAAAAAATTGGGCGCAGTTGCATATCTCACTAAACCGTATACAAATCAAGAGCTTAATGATGCTATTGCAGCGACGGGGTTAGTGATGCCAGATCTGACAATTGCTTAAACAATAATTTTTCTGCGCGCTTTTCTTCGTTTCACTCCATGATCTTCAAATTCTAGGGCAGAGCCACTGGGGGTAGGGAATTAACTGCCCCGTTTCTATGTGTTTGGCCGTGGTAAAAGTATTTTGATTTGCATCGCACTGGACGATGTTCATCCGATACTGTGAGATAACCTTGATGGTGCAATACGACATGTGCCACGCCATCATGCGATGAAAGATGGATCTAAAAGGCTTGGTTGCGTGCGATACTAAGCCCATAAGCGTGAGTAGCCCAAGAGTGCCTTAGGACTTTGGGATACCATATTCTAGCGCCGCACAAAATGTCGACCTAAGGCTATCCCTGCACAGAACCGCTATCGTTCGGTGGGATGTTTCAACTTCGACGTTCTACGAAACGCTAGGGTATGAAAAGCGCAACTTTATTCTTCAGGTGAGTGTTCAACAATGCGTATCGGTATCATCGGTGGCTCTGGTTATACAGGGGTCGAGCTTCTTCGCTTACTTTGTGTCAGAAGTGACATCGAAATAGTGTTTGTCAGTTCTCGAGCACAAGCTGGTCTGCCTGTGTGCGATCTCTTTCCCAGTTTGCGTGGGCATGTTGATCTGGCGTTTTCTCATCCAGATCAAATTGCTAGCTCGAAGTGCGATCTGGTGTTTTTTGCCACTCCAAATGGCACTGCCATGCACCAGGCCAGAGCTTTGCTTGATCAAGGCACCAAGCTGATCGATTTATCGGCAGATTTCCGTCTTAAAGATGTAGCGATGTGGGAAAAATGGTACGGCATGGCCCATGCGAGTCCTAAACTTATAGATGAGGCAGTGTACGGATTGCCGGAAATTCATCGTGAGCACATTCGATCGGCGCATCTTGTTGCAAATCCGGGATGTTATCCCACAGCAGTGCAGCTCGGCTTTATGCCTTTGCTCGAAGCGGGTGTTGTTGATCCACAATCACTCATTGCTGATGTTAAATCGGGAATAACAGGTGCCGGGCGAGGCGCATCTGTAGGTAATTTGTTAGCTGAGGCTGCTGATAGCTTCAAAGCTTATGCGGTGCACGGGCATCGACATTTGCCGGAGATTGAGCAAGGCCTTCAGTCCCTGGTGCCAGAGACCGTAAATCTCACTTTCACTCCTCATTTGCTGCCGATCATTCGTGGTATTCATGCCACCTTATACGCTCCACTGACTACTGAGGTTGACTTGCAGGCGCTGTTTGAACGCCGGTATGAGAACGAACCCTTTGTTGACGTGCTGCCAAGCGGTTCACATCCTGAAACCCGTTCAGTAAGGAGCACTAATATGTGCCGATTGGCTGTACATCAACCACAAGGTAGGGGTATGGCAGTTGTGCTCGCAGTTGAAGACAATCTGGTCAAGGGCGCTGCGGGGCAGGCAGTTCAGAACATGAATCTGATGCTCGGTTTGCCTGAAACCTCTGGGCTCATGTTGCCAGCCATCATGCCTTGATGGACAATGAACTTGTGGATGCTTAGGCTCTGCGATGCGAGGAAACGTCTGCCTTTTAGGCAATATGAGCCGCGGAGCAGTTAGCAACCCAAATATGCTTACTAGACTTGTCAGTCATTCAACATTACGGCTTGAAATCGGTAGCCCCGTGCATAGCTTCAACTGTTCTAGAAATACTTGACTAATTTGCTTGGTCAAGTACACTGCCAGTAATGCGAATGAGAGGAATTCCCAAATGAGTGCTGAGATCAATATCGATGATTTCGAGATGCCTGATCTTCTGGTCTTTACTGAAGCTGCAGCTCTAAAAGTTAAAGAGCTGATCGTTGAGGAAGGCAATCCAGATCTGAAATTGCGAGTGTTCGTGTCAGGCGGAGGCTGCAGCGGATTTCAATACGGCTTTACTTTCGATGAGGTTATCAACGAAGGCGACACTGAAGTCGACAAGGAAGGGGTGAAATTACTCATCGATCCTATGAGTTTTCAATATCTTACGGGTGCTGAAATCGACTACTCGGAAGGACTGGAAGGTTCGCAGTTCGTCATTAGAAATCCAAATGCGACTACAACTTGCGGATGCGGTTCATCTTTCGGCGTTTAATCAATACCTTGGCCGGCGCCTGTGGCCGGCCAAGGGCAACAATGTATAGGCCCAAGTAGTCCCATTACTCTGAAGGTTCAGCTTGGCTGTTTGCCGATGCAACTTCAGGGCTTTCAGTACCATCGCCAAGATCGCCGTCTGCTAATACCGATGCCAAACGATCATCGGTCAGCTCTTCGAGTGATGCTGTCATAAGAGGTACGTACCGACTTGTGAGTTCAGCCAGCTGCGGGCGATATTTTTCTTCCAAAGGCGAAGATGTCGGAAGATCAACTTTCAACGGGTCGATCTGCTCCCCATTCACTCTGAATTCGTAATGCAGATGTGTGCCTGTGACTCGTCCAGTTCTGCCGACGTAACCAATGACATCTCCCTGCTTTACGCGTTTTCCGGGTACGCTATTTTTTGAAATTTTCGACATGTGAGCATACAAGGTGCTGAATTTTTGCCCGTGCTTAAGTACGACTGTATTCCCATACCCACCTTGAGGGCCAGACTTCTCAACCGTACCGTCTGCTGTTGCATAAATTGGCGAGCCATGTGGCGAGCCATAGTCCACACCACGATGAGCGCGTGGGGTTTTCAGAACCGGATGTATGCGATTAGGGTTGAATTTTGATGTTATTCGGACCACGTCCACCGGATGGCGCATGAATGTTCGCTTTTTAGATTCGCCCTCTGGCGAGTAGTACCCGCTGGTGCCGTCTTCTTTTGTCAAATAGACCGCTGAATAGGCTCTGCCACCACGAACAAATTCAGCGGCCAGAATGTCTCCATCGCCGATGTATTCGCCTTCTCTGTAGAGTTTGTCGTACACCAGGCTGAATTTGTCGCCCTTTCGAATCTCACGAGCGAAATCTAGCTCCCATTGGAAAATGTTGGCCAGCTTCATAATGGTTGACTGTTTAAGGTCGGCTTGTTCTGCTGTCAGATAGAGAGATTGCTCTATTTCCCCTGAAACGACCTGTTGGTGTCGTTCAACTGGTAGGTCGATAGCCGAGACTTCAAAGCCGAAAGCCGTGCTGTTGACGTTTATTCTTACGTTGTCGTTTGCGCGTGTTGTCAGGCCAATAAAGTGACCAGCTGAATTCTTTTCGATCTCAATGATTTGACCGATGTCTATGTTTGACAGGTGTTGTTCAATTTGCTCATCGGTCAGTAGTTCGTTCATTTCTTGCGCATTTAAACCGTTGTTGTTCAAAATTGCAGAAAGGGTGTCGCCTGCGGCAACCATGACAGACACATTTCCAGTACCCATTTCCATGATTGTTTCAGATGCAGTGCTGGCAGGTGATCGCTCAGCGGCGTCGCTGGTTATGAGCCCGGTGGTGGAGGCAGGCTCTGCAAACGTAATGGTTTGTTTTTCTTGCTCACTTAATGAGGCAGCGCTGTCGTCGATGGTCAGGTTGGCAGGCGTTGTTGAATTGCCTAGAGCTGATGGTGGTGAAACCATAGCCTGAAGTTCTACAGATGCTTCTGCTGCGCCTGTCGCTGGCGAGGCCAAGTCCAGAACAATTGGACTGTCAGTTGTGACGCTTGCAGGTTCAACAGTTTTCGACATCACTTCTAAATAGGATCTTTTTAGAGCGTCAGTGTTGTCATCAAAGAAGAATGCGGGAGTTTTGGTGGCAGCAGCCAAAATAACTGGCGGACTCTCGGGTTGTTCAGCTATAGAGGCAGTGGCGACAGGAACACTGGCAATCGAAGCGACGGTAGGAGCGTTATCTTTAATGTCTGGCTGGGTCGACTCTGACGAACTTGTGCTCCAAACGATGGCGCCACCAACCAAGGCTGCAACAGCGGTTAGCTTGCCAATGTGAGATTGATGCCCTGATTTGTGTTGATCACTGCCACGACGAACGGCTCCAGCGGCGGAGTCGGGGGTATTTTGTGAGCCAACTGCAGAATTTCCGAACAGGGAAGATCTTGACTCGGCCTCTTCATTGGTCTGAGAGCCCACTGACCAGTTGGTCGATGTGTTCAAGTCCATGCAATGCGAGCCAGACTTCGAGCTTCTGTTAATCAACGCGGATGTCCGTAATTTGTACTATTAAATCTAAGAGGTAAGCTGATGCTCACGCGAACGCCAATACAGCTTAGCGAATTAGGCTCAGATTGTAGTGCATTAGAGTGTATTTGTATTCTCTGTGCACAACCTGCGATTAGCTTACAGAAGAGTAGGGAGCCCCTGAAGGCTTGATAGCGCGACGAAACTGAATAGCAGCAGGCATACAATGAAGCAACGGTAATGTGGGAAACGATTCCATACAAGTGGTTTAGGGTTGAAACAAGCCAATACAGATTTATCAGCTTCACTACCTAAGCCGCTAAACTTAACGCATGATGGGGCGATACCCATACTCTGGCATCTTGGCAAAGTGATGTGAGACTGAACGGCTTATAAAAACGCGCTTCACGAACATGCCGAGTTGATCCAGTTTTCGGCCAATCTACCAAGTAACAACGAACCAAAAAGATCTGTGCCATTGAGTCGTCAGACCTGTTTACATTGTTAGATGATTATTTTCAGCAAAGGGGTTGCATAAAAGTGCCAGACGAATAGAATAGCCCTCCCAGCAACGACGCAGCGAAGTGCCTCTGGCACGATGTTATGAGGTTACTGGGTTAGCTCAAAACCTTCATTAAATATTTGTTAAATAAAGGTTGCAAGTTAAAGAGTTGGTAGATATACTTCTCCAACTCGGCCAAGACGAA
>JALZUD010000054.1 GCA_023301725.1 Granulosicoccus sp.
AGTGAAGCGGGTAGTGAAGTGTTAGTGACTACTGATTAGTAGCCATAGTTCAGTAAATGTTGTTCGCTAACTATCTATGGTTTATGTCTTTTGACTCAACAATATGGAGTAGCAAATGAAAGGTTTAAAACAGCTTGTTCTTGCCGTCGTTACAACAACCGTATCGATAGTAGGTGTAACCGGCTCAGTTAATGCGGCTGAGCCTATTCTCATCGGCGAAATAAACCACTACAAGCGCATGGCGGCATTCGCCGAGCCGTACAAAAACGGGATTGAGCTTGGTCTCGAGCAAATCAACGCAGCCGGTGGTGTCATTGGGCGGCCGCTAGAATTCATTTATCGTGATGATCAGGGTAAACCTGGTGAGGCAATCAAAATTGCCGAGGAGCTAGTGAGTCGGGAAGGTGTTGCCATGATCACTGGAACAATTCTCAGTAACGTGGGTTTAGCTATCTCTTCATTTGCCGCCGAAAAAAAGGTGGTTTATCTGGCTTCTGAACCGTTGGCAGATGCATTGGTTTGGGAAGCAGGTAACGACTACACGTTCCGGCTGCGAACATCGACCTATATGCAGGCAGCTATGCTGGCAGAGGAGGCTGCCAAAACTGATGCAGTCAAATACGCCACTATCGCTCCGAACTACGCGTATGGCAAAGATGCCGTGGCAGCTTTCAAAAAAGCCTTGCTTGCATTGCGACCCGATGTTGAATTTGTTACAGAGCAATGGCCTGCATTGTTCAAGATTGATGCAGGTGCAGAAGCGCAAGCTATTGAGCGCGCAAAGCCTGATGCCATCTATAACGTAACGTTTGGCGGAGATTTGGCAAAATTTGTTCGTGAAGGTACAACACGTGGATTATTCGATGGCCGTGCCGTGTATGGTTTGTTAACGGGCGAACCTGAGTATCTTGAGCCTCTAGCCGACGAGGCTCCTGAAGGCTGGACAGTCACGGGTTATCCTTGGTACGACCTCAAGGACGATGCTAACAAAGCTTTTGTGGATGCTTACACAGCTCGCTATGACACGCATCCGAAAATTGGTTCACTGGTGGGTTTCATGACAGCGCAATCAATTGCCACAGCAATTGAAAAAGCAGGTTCCACCGAGACTGAAGCAATACGCCAGGCATTCATTGGTCTTGAAGTCTCTACGCCTGTGGGTGACATCGTTTATCGAGAACAAGATCATCAATCCACCATGGGCGCTTTTGTCGGGACCACTGCCCTGCGTGATGGCGGTGGTGTGATGGTAGATTGGACATACAAAGCGGGTGCCGATTACCTGCCATCCGATGAAGAAGTGGCCAGCATGCGACCTGCGAGTAAGTAGGTGATGCAGCACATGCCTATCTCTTGTTTTCTATATTTGAATTGCTGACGACGCTTAGGTTATGGGATTGTTTATTGCTCAGTTGTTAACCGGTCTGGCGAACGCGGCAACGCTGTTCCTTGTGGCATCGGGTTTATCACTCATATTCGGTGTCACAAGGATAGTCAACTTTGCCCATGGTTCCTTTTATATGCTGGGTGCCTTTGTTGGCTATTCTTTAATGCAGGTGTTGCCAGGAGCAATAGGTTTCTGGGCGTCTGTTTTGCTTGCTGGAATCATTGTTGGCATTATTGGCGTGATCGTGGAGGTCTTAGTACTTCGGCCGGTGTATAAAGCGCCAGAGCTGTTTCAATTGGTAGCCACTTTTGGTGTCATCCTGGTGATACAAGATCTCGCACTTCTGGTGTGGGGAGCGACAGATTTGCTGGGGCCGCGTGCCCCCGGGCTTAAGGGCGTGGTCCGTATTATGGGTGAGCCAGTACCTAAGTACGATATCGCCCTCATAGTGTTAACGCCATTTGTGCTGTTCGGGTTGTGGTATCTGATTGCCCGAACTCGTGTTGGGGTTCTGGTGCGGGCAGCAACACAAGACAGAGAAATGGTAGCTGCCCTAGGGGTCAATCAATCTTGGTTGTTCACGGGGGTATTTTTTCTGGGAGCAACATTGGCAGGGCTGGGTGGTGCTATTCAGTTGCCCAAAGGAGGTGCTGATCTGCTCATGGATTTCAATATCCTTGCGGCAATTTTTGTGGTGGTTGTTATTGGTGGTATGGGCTCGTTGCCGGGTGCCTATATTGCGGCTGTATTGATATCGGTTCTCAACGTTTTTGGTGTTTCGTATTTACCGCAAAGCACCTTGGTGCTGATGTTTGTTGTTATGGCGGTGGTACTAATTGTTCGGCCCTATGGTTTGTTAGGTCGAGAAGAGGTAGCGGGAGAGCACGGTCAAGTGGGCGAGCCTGATCGCCCGATCAAACCTGCTGGCAATCTTGCACGCGTTCTTGTGGCTTTGTTGTTACTTGCCCTGTTCGCATTGCCGTTGGTCGAGTCTCATTTTCTGGTTGTATTGGCTACCGATATCATTATTTTTTGCCTGTTTGCGGCTAGTTTGCATTTCTTGCTAGGCCTTGGAGGGCTGGTGTCCTTCGGTCACGCAGCCTATTTTGGTGGTGGTGCGTATGTGGCAGCATTGTTTGTTACGCATGCAAACACTCCCATGGAATTGGCTTTCTTGCTAGCGCCTCTTGGAGCTGGATTCGCAGCGCTCATTATTGGTTGGCTATGTCTGCGTCTAACCGGTGTCTATTTCGCTATGCTGACCTTGGCATTGGCACAACTGCTCTGGTCACTGGTGTTTCAATGGGATGAGTTCACAGGGGGAGACGATGGTCTTGTCAACATCTGGCCATCAGAGTGGTTGTCTGATGCAAACACCTACTTTTACTTCACTACTATTGTTGGTGTGGGCGGGATCATTTTGCTTCGTCATATAGCGCACACGCCCTTTGGTTACGCTTTACGTGCGTCTCGTGATTCACAACGTCAAGCTGAAGCGACCGGCATTGATACGAAAAAAATCCAACTGATGGCCTTCACTATTGCTGGTGTTCTCGCAGGTGTTGCAGGTGGTCTTTTTGTGTTCTCCAAGGGCAGTATTTTCCCTAATGAATTGGAAATCGCCAAATCCTTTGATGCACTCATCGTGGTGTTTCTAGGTGGTGTTAAAACACTTTCCGGAGGTGTCGTTGGCGCCGCTTCATTGGAGCTAACCAAAGATTACCTCACACGATTTGAATACTGGCGACTGGTATTGGGTTTGCTAATAATTACCGTGGTGATACTGGCGCCCAGAGGAATCGTGGGATCTTTGCGCGCTTTGTATGAGCGACTTCGAGGGTCAACTACTCGAGAGTCAACTGAATGAGCGCTGTATTAGAAGTACGTGGCCTGCGTAAATCGTTTGGTGGCATCCAGGCGGTAAGCAGTGTGGATTTTTCAGTAGCCAAAGGCGAACTACTGGCATTCATAGGCCCCAATGGTGCTGGTAAAACAACATGTTTCAATATGCTCATGGGGCAACTAAAGCCCTCGGGTGGTGATGTATTCCTGAATGGCGAAAAAATCACAGGTATGCAGCCACGCAAAGTGTGGCGCAAAGGGGTTGGGCGCACATTTCAGATAACGGGCACTTATCAGTCAATGACCGTTATTGAAAATGTGCAGATGGCGATTATTTCGCACAACAAACGCTTGTTTTCAATCAAGCCATACGCCACTCGTTTGTACCGTGAACAAGCGATGAGTCTGCTTGAACTTGTGGGTATGCCTGAACAGGCAGAGCGGGCCTGTTCAATTCTTGCCTATGGTGATTTGAAGCGACTTGAGCTTGCCATTGCACTGAGTCATGCACCTTCGCTATTGCTAATGGATGAGCCTACTGCAGGTATGGCCCCTAGTGAGCGTATCGCTCTTATGGAGCTTACGGCAAAAATAGTGGCTGATAAGGGTATTAGTGTGTTGTTTACTGAACACGATATGGACGTTGTTTTTGGACATTCGCATCGCATCATGGTGCTTAACAGAGGCGAGCTGATAGCAGAAGGCTCGGCTGACATGATTCGCAATAATGCCATGGTTCAACAGGTGTACCTGGGAGGCGGCAGCGTTTTTAATAGTGAGCAGACGAGTGATCAACCCCATGCTTGAGCTCAACAATATCAATAGCTTTTATGGTCGAGCGCATATTCTTCGTGACTTATCGTTCAACGTGGATAAGGGCGAAGTAGTCTCGTTGCTGGGTCGTAACGGGGCGGGCAAAACTACGACTGTCAAGTCCATCATGCAGCTGGTTAAGCCGTCCAGCGGTTCAGTACGATTTGAAGATAACGAGCTGACGACGCTGCCCACTCACCGCGTTGCCAAATTAGGGGTGGGTTACGTGCCTGAAGAACGGCGAATTTTTACAGACCTGACTATTAGCGAAAACCTCGAAGTGGGGCGTCAGCCACCCAGAGAAGGTGTTATCGAGTGGACAACAGAGGTGCTTTTCGAGCTATTTCCAAACTTGGCTGAGCGGCGCAATAACCGTGGCAAAGCCTTGTCCGGTGGTGAGCAACAGATGCTGTCCATTGCGAGAACATTGATGGGCAATCCACGATTGTTACTACTTGATGAGCCAAGCGAGGGTATTGCCCCCGTGATTGTTGAGCAAATGGCAAAAACCATTCTCAAGATAAAATCTGCAGGCTTGCCCGTTTTATTGTCAGAGCAGAATCTGCATTTTGCTCGGCTGGTCTCTGATCGTGCGGTCATCATCGAAAGTGGTGTTAAAAAATATGACGGCACCTTCGAGCAACTGGATGCACAGCCTGAAATTCGTGAGGCGTATCTGTCAGTTTGACCGTGTAGAGTGCTACTCTTTGCGCTATCAACACTACTGGCAGTGCTATCAGTGACCCATTCCAACCCTCTGATCAACGCCGAGCCTGGCCGTGAAGATGCGCAAGAGCGCGCCATGCGGCCGAAAAAGCTCCGTGACTATCACGGGCAGAAAGCTGTGGCTGAGCAGATGGAGTTGTTTATCTCTGCGGCCAAGCTGCGTAGCGAAGCGCTCGACCATGTGCTGGTATTCGGCCCGCCGGGCCTTGGAAAAACCACACTGGCGAACATCATAGCCAACGAACTGGATGTTCGCATTTTGCATACTTCTGGGCCTGTAATGGAACGCCCAGGCGATCTTGCTGCGATTCTGACCAATCTGGAAGCCAACGATGTGCTGTTCATCGACGAGATACATCGCATGAGCGCTCTGGTGGAAGAAGTGTTGTATCCGGCAATGGAAGACTATCAAATCGATATCATGACCGGCGAAGGCGTTAGTGCGCGTTCATTCAAGATAGATCTGCCGCCTTTCACCCTCGTTGGTGCTACCACTCGGGCCGGGTTGCTGAGTTCGCCATTGCGAGACCGGTTTGGTATCGTACAACGGCTCGAGTTCTACAACGTTCATGATCTGGCAGGCATCGTTGCGCGGTCGGCCAAACTTCTCGATGTAGAGATTGACGAGCAAGGCTGCACAGAAATTGCGCGACGCGCCAGAGGCACGCCGCGTATTGCTAATCGTCTTTTACGCCGTGTGCGCGATTTTGCTGATATCCGCGCCGATGGCACGATTAATTCAGCAACGGCTGATGCCGCACTTAATCTGCTAGACGTCGATAAGCTAGGTTTGGACGTCATGGATAGGCGGCTGCTCAATGCCATCATTCATACATTCAGTGGCGGCCCGGTTGGTATCGACAACCTGGGTGCTGCGTTGTCTGAAGAGACTGGGACATTAGAGGAGGTTATCGAGCCGTATCTCATTCAGCAAGGCTTGATGATGCGTACACCCCGAGGTCGGATTGTTACCGCGCGTACTTATGAGCACTTGGGGCTACCGCCCGTGGAGCAGGTCCAGCAGTAACCACAGTGCCTGAATAATGACTCCATTGCGTATTTCTGTGAGTGTGCAATTGAGTGTGCAATTGAGTGCGCCTATGAGTGCGCCTATGAGTGCGCCTATGAGTGCGCATGGTTGTAATTTGATGCATTTATAACTTATTGTCGTCAAGCCTCTGTATTTTCAAAGCTGGTCTGTAATAATTAACACATGCTTGGTTTCTCAATGCCCATCAGGGTGTACATAGAAGATACGGATGCGGGTGGCGTTGTCTATTACGCCAACTACCTTAAGTACATGGAACGCGCTCGTACTGAGTGGCTCAGGGGGCTGGGCTTCGAGTTGGACGAATGGCAGGCAAGGCACCGGACGTTGTTTGTGGTGCGATCTTTGAGTATCGAATATCGTCAGCCGGCACTTTTTAACGATCAGCTAGAAGCTTCGCTTGAGCTAGAGACGCTAAAACGCGCCAGTTTGGTCTGTTCCCAAGCTATCATGCGTGGAGACAGCAACATAACCACGGCCAAGGTAACGCTAGCTTGTGTTAACGCCGATACCTTGTCACCACAAGCTATACCCAACCCCTTCAGGGAGGCGATGAAAGTTGAACGCTGATTTATCCATCTTGCATTTGATTAGAGATGCTAGTCCAGTGGTTCAGGGAGTTATGGTCATCCTTGTCATTGCCTCTGTTATGTCTTGGGCGCTCATTCTTGGCAAATCACGACAGCTTCGTCGAGCCAAAAATATGGCAGACGAGTTTGAGAGCGACTTCTGGGGGTCATCAGACATCTCAGGCACCTACTCGCAGTTAACACAACGACGCGGAACTCTAGATGGCCTTGAGCGAATATTCGAGGCGGGTTTTTCTGAGTTTGGGCGCCTGCGGCGTAAAACAAATAACGACGAAATCATCATGGATGGTTCGGGGCGTGCGATGCGGATTGCTCTATCGCGCGAGGCTGACACCATAGAAACGCATCTGCCTTTTCTGGCTACGGTAGGGTCAATCAGTCCTTATGTTGGATTGTTCGGTACTGTCTGGGGCATTATGAATTCATTTACTGCACTGGGCAATGTGCAACAGGCAACGTTGGCCATGGTGGCTCCCGGCATCGCCGAAGCATTGATCGCGACGGCTATCGGATTGTTCGCAGCCATTCCTGCCGTAATTTTCTACAACCGGTTCGCAACAGACGTTGATCGATTGCTTAACCGGTATGAAAATTTCTCGGAAGAGTTCTCAACCGTGCTGCAACGCCAAGCTATCCGTCGAGTTGCAAGTGATGAGAATAACGCCGCCTGATGAATACAGGGCGGCTCATTATCACTAGTACGCGATTGGGTAGGCAATTGGGAGTATTTGACCGTGGCTAGGGCGGTAGTTGGCGTTCGGCGTACGCGACGTGCTCGTCGTCAAGTGGCAGAGATCAATGTTGTGCCATACATTGATGTCATGCTTGTGTTGTTAGTGATCTTTATGATTACAGCTCCGTTGTTGCAAACCGGCGTTGAAATTGATCTGCCAGATGCAGCCGCAACACCCATATCAAATGCCGAGGGTGAGAGCCAAGAGCCCCTAATATTGTCAGTAGATTCGCTAGGCCAATGGTTTTTGAATGTGGGTGAGGACCCAGAGTCACCGTTGACTCGTGAAGAGGTGCAGCGACTGGCAAGTGCGGTATTGCGGCTGAATCCAGATAGACGCGTCCTCGTGGCGGGCGATAAGGCCATAGATTACGGCCAGATCATGCAAGCCATGGTCACCTTACAGTTAGCCGGTGCTCCGGAGATCGGACTGATGTCCGATCCCGCTAGGTAAGCCGATGATTGAGCTGCTTCGCAAATACCCTTTCGCAATCATTTTTTCTGTGTTTTTGCATGGAGCATTGGTTGCTGGTCTGGTTTTTCAGCTTGCGAAGTTGCCCGACACGGGTGGGCAAGACGAAGCAGATGGTGCGCCCATTCGAGCAGTCGCCGTTAGTGAAGCCGATATCGAAGCTGAAGTGCTGCGACTGCAGCAGTTGGAAGAAACCCGCGAGCAAGAGGCCTTAGCCGAACAACAAGCTTTGGAAGAGACTGTAGCGGCTTTGGAAAATGCTCAACAGGAGGCTGAAAACAGGCTTGCGGAGGCAGAAGAACTTACAGAACAGCAACGCAGCGAGTCAGAAGCTGAAAAAGCGCGTATTGAAAAATTGCAGGCTGAAGCGTCTGATCTGGAAAGGCTGCGCGAAGAACAGCGCCTTAATGCTGAAGCCGAGGCTGCTCAGTTGAAACTACTGCGAGAACAGGAAGCCTCATTAACTGAGCAGCAGGTGCTTGAGCGTGAAATCATGCTTGAACGCTTGCGTCAGGAACGGCTACGCGAGGAGCAGCGTATCAGTGATGCGCAAGAGCGATTAGAGCAGGAAACTCAACGCATCGAAGATGCCAGAAGTCAAACAGAAGAGGAACGGACGCGCTTAGCGGAGGAGCAAAAACTTGCCGAAGAGCGAATAAATCAATTGCAGGAAGAGGCGCAGCTTGCCAAAGATGAGAAGGCACAAGCTGAAGAGGAGAAGCGTCGCCTCGAGGAACTTTCACGGCTTGCAGAGGCCGATGCCGCGCGTGCATTAGAGGATAAAGAACGCCTCGAAGAAGAGGCGCGATTAGCCGAAGAGGCGCGAATTCTGGCGTTGGAAGAGAAGGCGATCGCAGAAGCCGAGCGCAAGCGCATTGAAGATGAACGTCTCGCCGCAGAGCAGGCCGAGCAAACACTTAAAGATGAGGCTGAACGTGAGCGTCTTGAGCAAGAGCTGGCTGCCGCTGAAGCTGCGCAACAGCGACTTGTTGAAGAGGCTGAATTGGAAAAAGCGCGAGTCATTGAACAACAGCGTCTAGATGAAGAGGCTCGCCTCGAGAATGAACGCCTGGAAGAGGAGGCTAGAGTCGCAGAGCAAATCCGTGTAGCGGAAGAGGCCAGAGTCGCCGAGCAGGCCCGTGTAGAAGAGGAGGCCAGAGTCGCCGAGCAGGCCCGTGTAGCGGAGGAGGCCAGAGTCGCCGAGCAGGCCCGTGTAGCGGAAGAGGCCAGAGCTGCCGAGCAGGCCCGTGTTGCAGAGGAGGCTAGAGTCGCGGAGGAGGCTAGAGTCGCGGAGGAGCAGCGCTTGGCCGCTGAAGCGCGCCGCGCACAAGCGGCCCAGACGGCACGAGAGGCAGAAGCTGCGGCACAGCTGGCTGCACAAGCCAATTCTGAAAATGCGGCAGTGGCCCGCCAGCAGCAAAGGCGGCTGGCACAGCTCAATACGCGTTACAAGACGGCTATTCGTCAACGTGTAGAGTCAAGATGGCGCAAACCCACTGGTGGTAATTTTACCGACGTCAGCTGCTCTGTTACCGTGGTTCAGGACATCGGCGGTACAGTGCTCCAAATCGAATCTGTGAATTGCTCTGGTGGAGGGGATTCTTTTCGAAAGTCTGTAGAGAATGCTGTTATCGCGGCATCGCCGCTGCCACAAGCCCCCGACCGAAGTTTGTTTGAGCGCAAAATCAAGTTTGTATTTCGCCCAAGCTGAGTGCAGGTGAGTTCAGAAGGGATCTGCGGTACTTGTAACTGCCACTTTTCGCCACAACCTATGACAAACCGGAATCTTCCGGCGTTCAGTTGGTCAATGGTTTACGATAGCGGAATTCCAACTTATGTCGCCTATTAAAATTTTGCTTGCTAAATACATCACGCCGGTTCGCGGCCTAGCATTCGTCCTGGTATGGACAGTTGCCGCCATTTTTCAGCTAGCCCAAGCGGTTATCGAGATTGAAATAACACAAGGTGGCGAGAACGCTATACCGATAGCGATAGTGCCATTCGGCTGGAATGGCGTTGGGCAAGTGCCTGAAGATGTCGCTGCAATAGTTGACGCAGATTTGCAAAGAAGCGGCAATTTTTCGCCTCTGAACCGTGAGGATTTAGTGGCAAGCCCTGTTAGCGGTGACACGCCAAGATATGCTAACTGGAGGCTGTCAGGTGCTGATTTTTTGCTAATCGGTTCGGTTGAACCTGAAAGTGACGGGTACATCGTGCAATTCCAGTTGTTTGACGTGATACAGCAATCTGTAATGACAGGCTTCAGTTTCAAGGTGACTGACCAGACCATGAGAAGCGCCGCACATCAAATTTCCGATGTGGTGTACGAGAACATTCTGGGAATTCCTGGTGCGTTTAACACTCAAGTGGCCTTTGTGTCAGTTAGTGGGGTAGTGGGTGATCGCACTTACCAACTACAGCTGGCTGATGCAGATGGTGTCAATCCGCAAACCATGCTGACTTCACCGCGGCCCATTTTGTCTCCTGCCTGGGCCCCGGACGGTATACGCCTTGCCTACGTGTCATTTGAAAACCGCACTCAGTCTGCCATCTATATTCAAGACAGACAGGAAGGTAGCCGAGTGAAAGCAATTTCTGTAAATGGTATCAATGGGGCACCCAGCTGGTCTCCAGACGGCACTCGGCTGGCAGTCAGTTTGTCTCACGAGGGGAACCCCGAAATATACATATTTCAGGTAGATTCCTCACAACTGCAACGCGTGACGCAGAGCGATGCCATCGACACAGAACCTGCTTGGATTGATGACGACACCTTGCTGTTTACGTCGAACAGAAGCGGTGGGCCGCAGCTCTATGAAGTGTCCGCGCGCGGTGGCCGAGCTAGCAGAATAACCTTTGAGGGTAGTTACAATGCGAGTGCCACGGTATCCGGAGACGGCACCACAGTGGCATTTGTGCACGGCACTGACATAGGATTTCAGATAGCTGCAATTGATAGGAGCTCCGGTTTGTTTCAGGTCTTGACCCAAGGCACACTGGATGAGTCACCGAGCTTTTCCCCTAACGGACAAATGATAATTTATGCTACTGAGAAAAATGGTCGCGGTACCCTAGGCGCTGTATCACTCGATGGCAGTGTGGCCCAAAGTCTAACTCTGGGTGATGCAGGTTCAGTAAGAGAGCCCGCATGGTCGCCCTATTCGCAGTAGCGTATTTAAGACATAGACAAAAATGGGTTTTAAACCAATGATAACAAGAGAAAAATTACCGTTGCACAGTAGCCAGAAGTCGGATTCTCTACGCCTCATCGCCGTGGCTGTTTTTTCAGCTACGCTGAGTGCCTGTGCCAGCAATCCACCGGTATTAGTGGAGCCTGAGCCAATTGTCGACACAACGACCCAACGTAGTGCTGTGGTGCAGCCAGTAACTATTGATGGCTTGCTCGATGGCACTGAAATTGACCCCAACTCCTTAGCCGGCAAGGCGCCGTTAGAGCGTGTGATCTACTTTGACTACAATCAAGCGGACCTGCGACCAGAATTTCTTGCTATCGTCACTCAACACGGTCGTTTTCTTGCTGAAAACCCGGCGGCTAAAGTGAGATTAGAAGGGCATACCGATGAACGTGGCTCGCGTGAGTACAATATTGCGTTGGGCGAAGATCGTGCTAAAACAGTGCTGCGTATGCTCCAGTTGCAGGGCGTTGATACCGCTCAGTTGCGTACTGTCAGCTATGGTGAGGAGCTGCCAGTTGATGAGGCCCACAACAGTGACGCCTGGGCTAAAAATCGCCGAGTCAATGTTATTTACGAAGCGGCTGTCTTAAATTAGAAGAAGTTTTTTAACTGAACCCTTGCAGTCAGGATGTATTTACGGTGTGTTCTCGATATGTTTAATACAAGCAGAAAAATAGTCTCCAAGCAAATGCCAAGTGCGACTGCACTTTTGCTCATTATGCTCCCTGTCATGTTCTTTCCGGATCTGTCGCAAGCTCAAGACGATGCGGCTGCCTTGGCGGATGTTGATGTAAGAGTGAGTCGTATCGAGCGAGTTCTTGACCAATCCATGTTGGAGCAGTTCCAGCGTGTAGACAACCTGCTGCAAGAGATACGTGGACTTCGAGGCGAGATTGAGACACTCACGTATGAACTTGAAACGTCCAGAAAGCGCAACAACGATCTGTATGCTGATACTGACAGACGAGTTACCGATCTGGAGGAAATACAAGGTTCCCTAGATTTGTTTGATGAGGACGGCAGTTTGGCCGAGGGCGCATTCCTTGATGAAACAACAGGCTTTCTCGATAGAACACAACAAGATGGGGCCTCAGCTGGCTCTGGGTCAACGACTGCTGCAGCTGTCATTGTGCAAGAAGGTGGGCCGGTTATACCCGTGTCCAATCTTGATGAGTTTGGCAGTGGCCCAAAGCCACCAACCGGCGCTTTACGCGAAACCGCCACCAATGCTGAAAAATTGGCATACAACAGCGCTTATGATCAATTGGCACGCGCACAAATTCAAGAGTCGAAAAAATCGTTTGACAGCTTCTTAACGCAGTTCCCAGATGGTCCTTACTCAGACAACGCCTGGTACTGGCAAGGTGAGGCGATGTACGCGCAGCAAGACTACGAGCAGGCTCTGCGAAATTTTGGTGTAGTCATTAACTCGTTCCCAAATAGTCCCAAAGTACCCGATGCGCGACTGAAAATAGGTTTCGGGCTTTACGAGCAACAGCAATACGATCAAGCTCGAGCAATTCTTACTGGCGTGCAGGATGATTACCCGGGTCGATCAGCCTCAGTACTTGCACGAAAACGCCTACAACGCATGGACCGTGAAGCTCTTTAGCCATTGGTACACAATCACTTTGCCAATTCAGCCATTATAAGCTGCAATTTCCGTCTGTCTTTTACCCACAGTTGCAAAGTGTTGCGGTATAGTACGCCCTCTCAGAAGCAACGCTTCGAGAATACGAATACCGAGTTGTAAAAAAGCACCAAACCGGGGGGCGTTAGCTCAGTTGGTAGAGCATCTGACTTTTAATCAGGTGGTCGTAGGTTCGAATCCTACACGCCCCACCATCTACCATCGAAATCCTCTCACATGCAGATGTCAGAATAGTAGATGCTAGGTCCAAACCCTAAAACAAAACGTCTTGCAGGTGCATTCCTGTTGTTGCTGTTACTGGGCATTGTGGTCCTCGGTATTCGGTTTTCTTCCGCTGATAATTTGCCTGTCGCGTCCTGGGGTGCATGGCTTCAAGCTGCCGGTGCAACAGGTGCGATTTTATTTCTTTTGGCCGGTATTCTAGCAACATCAATCGGACTGCCACGCCAGCTTATGGCGTTCATTGGCGGACTCTCCTACGGCGTAGGTGTCGGTCTACTATTGTCATTGCTTGCTGCTCTTTGCGGCTGTGCGTTGACCGCCACTGTGTCGCGCCGCTACTTTGCACAGTTTATTGGGGAGCGCTTTCCTAAGCCAATTGCCGCACTTAATCGTCTTTTAACGGGAGATCTGTTCCTTAAAATTCTCATACTTCGTTTGCAGCCTTTGGGTACCAACCTGCTGACAAACGTTTGTATTGGTTTCACGAGCACATCATTAAAGGTATTTATGCTGGCATCTGCCGTGGGATACGTGCCACAAATGCTCGTGTTCTCTTTGCTTGGTGCAGGCGTAAGGGTAGGGTCGCAAACTCAATTGACGCTGAGTATCGTGTTGCTGCTCGTTTCGATTGGATTGGGCGCTTTTCTTTACAAGCGAAATGTTGATCTCAAGCAATAAGCAGTGTGTTCAACGGTTAAAAATGAGACTCAACGCACAGTTGTGACTGACCTTCAAGGCTTGATCCGGAAGGTACGATTCAGATTACGTCTGACAATGTGATATTTTCGCCATGTTCATATTGATCGCGGCGATCTGATCTAGACTGTATAAAGTGGCGGGGATCATCTTTGTATAAGACCCGCGTTTCAAACAGTAACTTCATCCAAAATCTCGATTGGCTCACAAATTGCTCCTCCGAGCGTGTATGAATCCGATTGAATTTTTATAACCTTCTCATAACCCGATAGTAAACCCCTCCATCATGAATGATTCGCTGATGTCGTCTAAGACGCGCAAACTGTCTGGTCAAACGCTTGGCGTGGCCTTGTTATCGCTAGTTGCAGCACCCTTATTGGCCATCGAAGGTACTTGGCAAATAGGAGTGAATGCGGGGATATCAGACCTCTCACCCGATACTGATGGTTCAGGCTTCAGCCTCGACGATGATCAGTCATCGGCGTTCAGCGTCTATTTTGGATACGACATTACGCCCATTTTTTCTGCTGAGCTGGCTTACAGTGATTTAGGTGAAGCCGAACTTTCAGGTGGTCAGGAGATCACTTACGAGGCTATATCTCTGGGTGCTACCGCGTACGTTTGGGGCAATAATCAAGCTGACAATCGCTCTGATGGTCTCTCAGCGTACGTGCGTTTGGGCGTAAGTTCCATCAATAACGAGTCGGACATCGCGCTTGATGATTCGGATAACATCGCATTGTGGGCGGGTGCAGGGGTGCAATACCCTGTGTCAGACAATTTTGGTTTGCGTGCCGAGGTAGTGAGCTACGACGGAGATGCGCAAGCTCTTTTGGGCGGTATTTACTGGCGTCCAGGTTCGGACAGACGTCGCTCAGCACCAGTGTCTAGGGCACCAGCACCTGTTAGTGCGCAACGCCAGGCACAAAGGCCTGAACAACCCGCGCCTTCCACCAGGCAGCAACAGCCTGTAGAGCAGCCAAGAATTGCTCCGTCAGCGGCTCAATGCCCGCCTGAAGCTGCTGCAAAGATTGCTGATGCCACAACGTGTACCTTGCTAAATAGTACCCTTGCCGGTGTTGATTTCAGCGCCGGTACTGCAACTCTACTGCCTTCGTCTACGTCTGCTTTGACTCAACTTGCGCGTGCTATGCAGTCTAATCCGAGTGTCATCCTTGAAATTCAGGGTCACACAGAGAACACGGGAAGCGCTCAAGCACAGGCACAGTTAGCATCCCAGCGCGTTCGCGCAGTTGCACTGTTCCTCGTGCAAAATGGTGTGCCAGTGGCTCGACTCAGTGCGCGAGCGTTTGGTTCTACTCAACCATTGCCGGGCCGAAGTGCCAGTGATCGTATCGAGCTTAGGTCCAGATAAACCATCAGCGTAAACTCCTGATTGTTAGTGTTCGGCCTGAATTCCCAGCATTTTTCTACGTAAATGTGAGCTGCCACTCATACTGAGTGGCAGAGTTTTCCCGATCTTTGCCGACATAGTGAGAAGTAGTTGGGATTGCAGTTGTTTCTGCCCCAGCCACAACCTCATGTGTCTAGTAAAGAAACGGATATTTTCGATGAAATACGCTTCGCGCTCATCATTCGTCGCAGTCGTCGGCAAACACATTCAAGCAGTGCCAGTCAGGCACTCTCTGATTGCAGCCTTTGTGGCAAGTTTGCTGAGCAGTTGCTCAGTACTGAAAAATCCTGAGAGTGTTGTGCTGAACATACCAGCCAATACCAGTGATTTCAGGAGCCGCTTGTATGCGGGTGCCTCTATAGGTAGCTCTCAGTTAGATCCGAATACGCGTGGCCCGGGCTTTTCCGTATCGGAAGACAGTGACGCGGGTACCCAGTTGCGTCTTGGCTATGATGTTCACAACATGCTAGCGGTAGAGTTGGACACCTCTGTTTTAGGATCTGCCACCTTACGCAATCAGAACACCGGTCTGGAAGATACCGATGTCAAATATACTTCAGCCAGTCTGAGTGCTCTGGTATACGGGTGGAGTGGCGTGCAAATGCGTTCCCGTCGCCAAGGTCTTAGCGCCTATGGTCGGTTCGGATTTTCATCTCTCAATAAATCCTCGGCGGTTGTCGATCTCGAAGAGAGTGGCGTGGTGCCTATAGTGGGTATTGGTGCAGAATACGGATTCGTCAATGGATTGGGCATTCGCGCAGATATCACGCGCTTTGATAGCGATGCCACGTACGTGGGTTTTGGTGCTGTTTATCGTTTCTCCATATCGCCGCGAGGCATTGGCAGAATGGTTGCTCAGGCGGCCGAACCTGCCTTGAACAGAGACAGTACCCAGGTTGTTAAGCGAGGCGAGAGTTCAGGGCGAGAGACCGTTGTTGAGCGCTACGCGGGGAAGGGTGCATATTCTGGTCGTGGCACTCCGCCTTATCAACACTACACCTCTGGTGCTGAGCCCAATGCCGCTTATGTGGGCTCTATGGCAGATCGCTGGAGACCCGCAGCGCGGGCAGACGATCGAGATTCTGACAGCGTGCTTGATAGTGTAGACAGTTGCCCGGACACGCAGCGTTTTGTCACAGTTGATGGTCATGGGTGCGGATTGTTTGATGCCGTGCTGCACGATGTCACCTTCAAAAGCGGTTCGCGTTGGCTCACACCGCGCGCCCGAGGGCAGCTCGATGTGTTGGCAGAGACACTACTTACTTTCCCTGAAGCTCGAATTCAGGTGCGTGCGCATACGGATTCTCAAGGCGCTGCTGACATGAATCTGGGGTTATCTTCACGTCGCGCCGAGGTCGTTGTGCAATACCTGCAGTCGAAAGGTGTGAACGAATTGCAACTGCAGGCCGTTGGCATGGGCGAAACTCAGCCTCTGGATAGCAATAAAACCAAGAAGGGACGTGTACGTAACCGAAGAATAGATGTCATTACGTTGCCAGATCAGGATGCGGGCCAGTTGCTGGTGGCAGAAAACATTGATTCTGGAGCAGTCATGAGCGTGCAAAATAAGTCTGGTATTGATGAGGCAGTGGCAGGTGAGTCATTGGTTGTTGAAGATTGGAATTCTGCACCTAAGCCCAAGAAACGTACGGATAAGCGCGACGATAAGGGAGCGCCCGGTCTGCTAGCGGCGACCCCTGTGTCTGCGGAGCATGTAGGTAAAGTGCGTTCTCTGGCTGCCGGCTTGGACTCGCTTGTTATGCCGCAATTGGCGGCCCTGCCAAAACCCGGGTTCGCACCAGAGTTCCAGATCACTGGCGTATTGGATAATGTGCGCTTCGAGCGGGCGCAAAGCGTGTTGACAGATAGTGCAGAAAACGCACTACAACCTTTGCTAGAAGCATTAAACGCCAACAGGAATGTCGCAGTTGCCGTTATGGCCCATACGGACAATGAAGGATCCGTTGAGGATAACAAAGTGCTGTCAACTCAAAGGGCTGAAGCCGTTGTTGATTACTTAGTGAGCAACGGTGTGGATGCCGGCAGACTGAAAGCTGAGGGGTATGGTGAGTTGTTGCCGTTGGTGCAAAATGTGACTGAGGCGGATAAAGATCGGAATCGCCGCATTGAAATACGCGTGGTACCAGCTGAGTAGTGAGGGATTTATAAGGTCTAAATCGGGAACGAAATTCTCAACAGTGTGAAAAAATGTAGCTAGTGCGTCACAAATGTCGCTCTATTGGACGGTTTGCATAGAAGTGTGAAGTTCGAACTGTTTCCATGAGTGTGTAACCTGTTATCGTACGCCCTGACTGAGCGGTTGTAACTCGCCGCAGTCCGGAAAGAACGAACACAGAACAACGTCGTTTTCGACAAGGCACATTTATGGACATATCACAAAAAAACACGACTTCTCATTCAGCTGGCAGAATCAGTGCGCAGCATTCGTCTCATGGTGTTGGCACACTGTCTGGTGTTGCTATCGCCATTGCTCTAGTGCTTGGTGGAGGATCTTCCCAAGCGCTGGCGCACTCTGAACGATCTACGTTGGAGGCGAGCACGCCAACGTCGGAAGCTCTCCGGTCACTCAATGAATTTTTCTCTTCGAGTGTAAACGTTGCTGCGATGAGTGCCAGCGGGCCTGATTCCGATGGAGATGGCATCCGTAATCAAGACGATCATGATGACGATAACGACGGAATCCTCGATTCAGACGAGGGTCTCGTAGACGACAATGGCGATGGCTTTCCAGACAGTAACTCTACAGATACTGACAATGACGGAACACCAGATGTGCTCGATCTGGACAGTGACAACGACGGCATCTTCGACCTGTTTGAAGGCCGAACCGATGTTGCAGCTGCTCAGGCACTCGACCAAGTCTCTAACGGAGCAATCGATATTGGTATCGACGTGGGCAGCAACGGCATAGCTAACGTCATCGAGACTTCAGCAGATTCCGGTCAACTGAGATTCGAACTGCCTGACACTGATGCAGACGGAACCTCTGATTTTCGTGATCTGGATTCAGACAACGACGAAATCTACGACATTATTGAAGCTGGCGGAGTCGACACCGACACCGACGGCCGTATCGACGGTTTCAGAGACACAGACGGGAAAGGCGTAGACGATACTATCCAGTCAAGTGCTTTACCTCTTTTTGAAACAGATGGCGATGGAGTGCTTGATTTTCGTGATCTGGATTCTGATGGCGACTCTATTCCTGATCGGGTAGAAGGCGGCGGCAATCGAAGCAATCCTACTGACACTGACGGCGACGGCGCCCCAGACTTCCGTGAAAATGACAGTGACGGCGATGGCGTGAGCGACCGAAACGAAGCTGGCAATAACCCTAATTCGCCAGTTGATACTGATGGAGATGGCATACCTGACTTCCAGGACGGCGACTCAAATCCCGGTTCTGGTTCAAATTCAAACGATAATGGCTCTGGCGGCGCGGCTAACGACAGCAGTGGTGGTCTTCGCCCAGACCGCGACGCTGATGGAATTGCCAATCAGGACGATCTTGACGATGACAACGATGGCATCCTCGACACTGAAGAAGGCCTTGTAGATGCGGATGGTGACGGATTTGCCGATGCATCTTCACGTGACACTGATGGCGATGGCACTCCAGATGCCTACGATCTTGACAGTGACAACGACGGCATATTAGATTTGTTTGAAGGTCGATTATCACAATCGGTGGCTGAAAATCTTGATCGACGCGGCGTCGGCGCTATCGACATTCTTGAGCCAGTTAGTGGCAATGGAGTAGCCGATAGTATAGAAACAGGCACTGATTCAGGTCAGCTGACAACGGCGCTATTTGATACAGATGGCGATGGCACGCCAGATTTTATCGATTTAGACAGTGACAACGACGGCATAGCTGATCTGGTTGAAGCTGGCGGTGTTGATAACGATAACGACGGACGTATCGATGGGTTTGTCGATAGTGATGACAAAGGTGTTGACGATAGTATCCAGTCAAGCGCGTTGCCATTGTTCGACACAGACGGTGATGGTGTTAGAGACTTCCAGGACTCCGACTCAGACAACGATGGTCTGCCAGACAGCGTTGAAAGCCCCGGTGGCCTAGCGCAACCTACTGACTCAGACGGCGATGGTGCTGCTGACTTCCGTGAGCAGGATTCAGATGGTGACGGAGTATCCGACACAGTCGAAGCTGGTTCTAACCCAGGTGCTCCTGCCGATTCAAACGGCAACTCCGTACCTGATTTTCAGGAAGATGGTGTCCAGAATTCAGGCAATGATGGTTCTGGTTCTGGTTCCGACCAAGGGTCTGATCAAGGTTCTGCGGATCCAGTAGGTGGTGGTCTCCGTCCGGACAGCGATGGTGATGGAATTGCCAACCAAGACGATCTTGATGATGACAACGATGGCATTCTCGATACCGAAGAAGGCATCATTGACGCGAACAACGACGGATTTGCTGATGCATCTTCACGTGATTCTGACGGCGATGGCACACCGGATGGTCTCGACTTAGACAGCGACAACGATGGCATTCTCGACCTCGTTGAAGGCCGATTTGATGCAGCTACGATAGCTACACTGGACCCAGTCGCCATCGGTGCTATTGATATCCGCATTGAAGTAGGTGCAAACGGTATCGCTAACGTCATTGAAACCTCAGCTGACTCTGGTCAGATTTCGGCTCCGATAATCGACACGGACGGTGATGGTACGCCAGACTATATCGATATCGACAGTGACAACGACGGTATTGGTGACCTAGTAGAAGCTGGTGGTGTTGATGCAGATTCTGATGGCCGAATTGATGGTTTTTCAGATGCTGACAACAAAGGTGTTGACGATGCTGTTCAGGCGAGTGCCTTGCCATTGTTTGATACTGACGGCGACGGCGTAAGAGATTTTCGAGATCTGGATTCCGACAACGATGGAATACCTGATAGCGCGGAAAACAACGGTTCTTTCGGCAATCCAAGTGACAGCGATAATGATGGAGCAGCTGATTTCAGAGAACAGGATTCTGATAACGATGGTATTAGCGATGCGCAGGAGGCAGGTCCAGATGTAAATTCACCTGTCGACACTGACGGTAATGGCGTTCCGGATTTTCAGCAGGGTAATGGTACTGGTCAAGGGCCAGCTGCTCCCGATCAAAACGATGACGCTGATGCAGACGGGCAGAACAATGGCGCTGATAGTGACGATGACAACGACGGGATAAGCGACGCTCTTGAAGGTAATGGCGATGCGGATAGCGACGGCATAGTTAACTCTCTGGATAGAGACAGCGACAACGACGGTATTCTTGATTCAGTTGAGGGTTCTGGTGATGCGGATGGCGATGGCATCCCCAACTTTCTTGATCTCGATAGCGACAACGACGGTGTTTACGATGCAATTGAAGCGTCGCGTGGCAGTATCTCTTCAAGCGGACGTCTCGCTTCGGGTGCTGCTGATCAGTTCGGTCTTGTTCAAGGTGCTAGCGATGTCCTCGTAGATACAGATAGCGATGGTGTTCCAGATTATCTTGATCTTGATTCTGACAATGATGGACTCACTGATGTTGCGGAGTCGTTAGGTACAGATGTCAATCTGGACGGTCGACTAGATGTACAGGCCGACAGCAACGCTGACGGCGCTGACGATTCACTAGCTTCTCGTCCATTGAGCGCACTGGATTTTGATATGGACCGCATCCCTAATTTCCGGGATCTGGACAGTGATCAGGACGGTGTCTCTGACATCGTAGAAAACTACGGTCAATCAGCCGATCAGAGTAACGACGGCCGCATTGATAACTTCACTGATGCGAATGGCGATGGCCTGGACGACAACTTTGCTGCGGCAATCGCGCCTCTGCGTGACACAGATGGAGATGGTGCTCCTAACAGCCTTGATCTTGACAGCGACAATGACGGTCTCACCGACATCATTGAGTCTGGCGGAATCGATGTAGATGGCAACGGCCAGAGCGATTCACTAGTGGATAGTGACGGTGACGGTGTTCCAGACATAAACGATGCCGACAGCACTGGTGGCGCGGATGTGGATGGCGACAGCATCGATGATGCGGTTGATTCTGATTTTGCACCTGGTGCCGATGCTGATGGCGATGGCGTTGTTGACGAAAGCGATCCAGACAGCAACGGTGACGGTTTCAAAGGCCCGGTGGCTGATGAAACACAACCTGGCCAAGGCACTGAAGGGCAGCTGCCTGATTCGAATGATGATGGCATACCAGACATCAACGATGGTTCGAATGCTGATGTGTCAACACGTTCAGGATTAGTTGAGACTGGCTTGGGTGGTAATGGGTTTGGCTGTAGCGTAGCTCCAGTACCATCATTTACAACAGATAAGCGTGTAGATCCGACGCTTGGTATGTTATTTGGAGGCAGCTTGTTGCTGCTAGGTTTGCGTCGTGGAGCGTTTCAGGCATTAAGAAAAATATGGACATCATCAAAAAACTGACCCGGGCAAGTACTGTACTTGCGGGTCTAGCGACAATATCGGCGTGTAGTTCGGTTGGCCTAGGCGGCCCTTTTCAGGCTGACCGAAACTTTGACAACCGGATCTATGCTGGTGGCGGCATACTTGCCAGTAGCTTGGAACCTGACACTGATGCCGCGCCTGGCGTCTCTGTGGATTCGAGCGGAAGCGGCGGAGGTAGCCTGTTGTTGGGCTACGATCTTAACAACCGCTTCAGTGTGGAAGGGCATGTAGCTGATTTGGGCGATGCGGACCTTGCGCCTGATGGCTCAGTGTCTTATCAAGTTGCGGGTTTGAGTGCGCTGGTGTACGGGCTTAATGGAGAAAGCGCCCGCGCTCAGCGTCGTGGCTTGTCAGGCTTCGGCCGTTTGGGGTTAGGGGCATTGGACAATGACTCTGAAGGCGTCGACTTTGATCAGGTTAATGACTTCCACTTGCTGATTGGAGCAGGGGCGGAGTACGGTTTTAACAACGGTTTGGCAGCACGTGCGGAGTTAGTTGCGCATGACGAGGACGCACGCTATGTGCAGCTGGCTCTGCTTTACCGTTTTGGAACGGATAACCGGAGAAGAGTTAATCCGCCACAGGCTCCCAAGATTGAGGTTCCTGTCGTGCCACCAACTGTCGATGTGCCGGTTGTCGTAACACCAGCTCCACTGCCAGACACGCGGCCTGTGGAGCGGATTGCGCCTGTGGTTATCGATTCAGATAACGATGGCGTTCCTGACACCTTGGACTCTTGTGCTGATACTTCGGTGGGCAATCCAGTAGATGATGCAGGATGTTCGCTGTTTGACGGTGTTATAGAAGGGGTTAACTTCAAGTCTGGTTCTGATGAACTAACGCCAGAGGCGGAAGTTGTGCTGATGGATGTGGTTACAAAGCTGGATGCTTTTCCTGACGTGAAGCTTGCTATCAAGGCGCACACAGATAATTCAGGTGAGGCTGTTCAGAATTTGCGTTTATCTCGGCGACGTGCCTTATCAGTCGCTAGTTACTTTGTAGAACAAGGCATTCGCGGATCTCGGTTAAGACCTCAGGCTTTTGGTGAGTCAGAGCCGATCGAAACCAATGAGACTGCGGAAGGTCGAGCAGCAAACCGTCGAGTAGAGTTCTCTGTTGTTCAGTAGAATCTTGTTAAGTGGCGTTTAACAGATCGACGTCTGGTATGAATGTCAGCGAAGCCGCCTTGGCTTCGCTGACACCCTCTCGGTAGCAGCCCTGTTTACACCGGCTAGCAGCCCCTTGCACATGACCCAACGCTTGTGCTGTGCGAAAATCCAGCGCACCCCTCCCTTGAAAGCACCACTAGATCGCTCGCTTGCTCACCAGGACACATTGCGGGTCGAATATGAGTGTCATCTTCCCCTATTTCTTTGAGCGCCGTGAACCGACTGCTCTGACATCGCCTGGTTGATCTTGTGTAAAAGGCGAAGTTGTTGGCCGCTTTTAATGTGATTTAGTGGACAACCTGGTGCTTGAATCGAAATTACACGAAATAATTTTATGCGCAGTCAACTTTGTGACAGCTGTTTGTGCGTGATTCCTAGAGGCGTGCCTAGCGCTTGCTTTTTATAGAAAAAATCAGGTCGCTGATAAGATTTTTTCTGTACCTAAACTACAAAAAACAAGTAGTAATGGTGCAAGTGTCTGTTTATTATCATTTTTTGTGAGCTCTAGCTGTTTTCTGCGAGCGGTTACTCCTTTATAGTGCGCAGCTGATGCAGTGTTAGCCGATAACCTCCGCTAAGACTTCTTAAGTAACTGAACTTTATATTGGAGCCACATATGATTCAGGCAGCTCGTGTACTACCAGATGGAATTGATCTCACGGCGTACGGCATTTCGGAAGCTTCCGAGGTTATTTATAACCCGAGCTACGAGCGGCTGTTCACTGAAGAAACAAAGGACGGCTTGCAGGAGCTTGAAAGGGGGGTGGTCACTGACAGCGGAGCTGTTGCTGTGGATACTGGAGCGTTTACTGGACGCAGCCCCAAAGATAAATACATAGTGGAAGATGAGCTAACCAAAGATGTGCTCTGGTGGGACACCCAAGGTGAAAACGATAATAAGGCCATTTCCGAGGCAGTGTGGGGTCAACTGAAAACTCTGGTTGGTGAACACCTCACCGGTAAGCGTCTGTTCGTGGTTGATGCATTTTGCGGCGCCAATAAAGACACTCGCCTCAGTGTAAGATTTGTTACTGAGGTTGCTTGGCAGGCGCATTTTGTTACCAATATGTTTATTCGACCTGATGCCCAGGAGCTTGTTCTCTTTGAGCCTGATTTTGTTGTCATGAACGCGGCATCCGTGGTTAATCCGGATTGGCAAACACAGGGTCTGAACTCTGAGAATTTTGTCGCTTTCAACTACAGTGAAAAAATCCAACTCATCGGCGGAACCTGGTATGGCGGCGAAATGAAAAAAGGTCTTTTTTCATACATGAACTACCTGCTGCCGTTGCAAGGAATTGCCTCCATGCATTGCTCTGCCAACGTAGGAGAAAAAGGTGACACAGCCGTGTTTTTTGGCCTTTCTGGAACTGGTAAAACAACACTGTCGACTGATCCAAAACGTCGCCTCATCGGCGACGATGAGCACGGTTGGGATGATGATGGCGTGTTCAACTACGAAGGCGGTTGTTACGCGAAAACTATTCGATTGAGCGAGGCGGCTGAACCGGACATCTACGGTGCAATCCGCCGCGATGCTTTGCTGGAGAATGTCGTGGTCCGTGCCGACGGCTCGGTTGACTACGACGATGGTAGTAAAACAGAGAATGCACGTGTGTCTTACCCCATTCACCACATCGACAATATTGCCAAACCTGTGTCCAAAGCAGGCCATGCAACACGAGTGATTTTCTTAAGTGCTGATGCTTTTGGCGTGTTGCCAGCGGTATCCATGCTAACGCCAGAACAGACGCGTTATCACTTCCTTTCAGGTTTTACTGCCAAGTTAGCTGGAACTGAGTTAGGTATAACGAGTCCACAGCCAACTTTCTCTGCGTGTTTCGGTAAAGCATTTTTAAGCTTGCATCCCACTAAATATGCACATGAGCTTTCAAAGCGTATGAATGCATCCGGCGCTAAAGCCTACTTGGTGAACACAGGCTGGAATGGCTCAGGTGAGCGCATATCAATCAAGGCGACACGGGCTATCATTGACGCCATTCTGAACGGCTCACTCGATGATGTAGAAACTCAAACAGTGCCTATTTTTAACCTGAATATTCCGCAAAATTTGCCTGGGGTAGATGCCGATCTGCTTGATCCGCGAAAAACCTACAGTGCTGATTCTGAATGGGAATCAAAAGCAGCAGAACTAGCTGGATTGTTCATTCAAAACTTTGAGCAATACACGGATACGGACAGCGGCATGGCACTAGTAAGTGCAGGACCAACCTTAGACTGATAGCCTTTAGGCCTTTCAGCTAGTCATTTCCGCGAAGGCGGGAATGCAAGCATAGATAGGCGGTCAGCGCGAGTTGGCCGCCTTTTGCTGTAGCAGTTTGAGGCTGGCAGAAAGACGAATTTCATCCTGCGATCCGGTAGCAACCTCGTTGATTGCAAGCCGCAGTTGGCTTGTTGCTCTACCTGTTTCATCAAGGGCCTCAAAGTAGCGCGCCAATGATTCGTGACTGCCCGAGCTATCGTCCAATTTTTCTTGGATATTAGCCAGTTGCATCCAAGCTCGGGGATTTGGTGTTGTCGCAGAACGTACATACCGGGTTGCTAGATCTGAGGCATCTCTCAAGCGCTTCGTGGCCACCAGAAATTGAAGCTGCTTTTCTACTATTGAATAACGCTCAGGGTACAGCTCGGCCAATGCCGATAGGCGTTTGTCGGTCTCACCCGGATGCTTGAAAGCATTGATGTCTGCGGATAACAACGCAAAGAAAGGATTATGTAACGCGGAGCTGTCTAAAGAATTGAGGATTTTGCGCCCCTGTTCGGTGTTGTTGTCGAGTTCAGCGAGCATGGCTAGTGCGTACTTGTCTTGCACGCTGCTAGTGTTGTTGTCCCGCACGTTGGATCGGTACTGACGAGTAGTTTGCGCCAAGTCTCTGGAGGTCAGAATTTCCAAGCGTGCCTTGAACAACTGAAAATCCAGAGAGTTCAGACGTTTTCTAGCGGGGTTCTGGCTGGCTCGGTCGGCGGCCTCGGCAATACGATTGACATCCAGAGGGTGTGTGCGCAAATATTCCAGCACTAGCCCCGAGGTATTTACTGAATTCTGTCGTCTGAGGATGTCGAATGTCTCAGCCATGGCGCGTGTGTCAAGGTTGGCACTGGCAAGAATCTCAATACCGATACGATCTGCCTCTACCTCGTTACTGCGCGTGAAGTTGATGGCAGTTTGCTGACTCGCTGCCAGACCGGCTGCTAAGGCCGCCTGACCTGCCTGAGGCGATGACTGACTAATCACAATGGCCGCTAGAATGGCAGCTGCTGTAGTCCAGCCAGATCGGTTGCTAGTGGCGAAGGATCGAGCATGATGGCGTTGAGTGACATGCGCAATCTCATGTGCCAGAACACTGGACAGCTGTTCTACCTCGGCCATGGCAGAAATTAGGCCTGTGTTAACTCCGATGTAGCCACCCGGGATGGCAAAGGCATTGATGCTGGGGTCGTTAATAATAAAGAATGTGAAGTCGTCGGTACTACCTTTGCCCGATGAGGCAACAAGACGATCACCCAACTGTTGAATGTATTCAGCCGCCTGAACATCTTGCACCAAAGGTAAGCGTCTGCGGATCTGCCGCATAAACTGAGCACCTAACCTCTGTTCTTCCAAAGGCGACAAAGCAGCATCTGCTGGCTCACCCATAATGGGCAGATTTTGCTGAGCGTAAGCTGTGGTGAGGGCGGGTGAAAAAACAATGCCCATGCCAAGCGTCAGCGCAAAGCAACCGAATGCCAGAGCTGGCCCGCTGCGGCAGAATAATTTACTGAATAACTGGCGAATCTGATGAGTCATTTTTGCCGGTCTGAAACACTGGTTACTGGCGAATCGAGTAGTCGGTGCGAAAACGCACGACGCGTTATCAATGGTCTATCGGTAGAACGGAGTAAAAGCTGAGACTATAGTTCCAATTTATCATGAGCATTACTCCTTTGAGTGGGCTTTGACGGTATCCGTTTCATCTAACTTGAGGCTATACTCAAAGGGCCGGCAGGTTCGACACAATCCGGTCAGCTAGCAAGTTCGTCACTTTTGCGTATTACCTCATGCAATAAGTGATCAGGCGGCCCACCCACCACCGCTACAGCCGGATTGCTCCGGCAAACGCTACTGACCACCTTCCTCGGCTTTCTACGTATGAAGTTTACGAGTGCGACAATTCTTTTGAGCCATTCTCCACAGGTTTATCTACGCCTGAGAAGTGGCCTTTGACTATAAATCTATACAATTTTGAGGGTTTTTCCGGTGGAACTATCAGGTGGTGAAGTGCTTATTGAGGCACTCAGAGAGGAGGGCGTCGAATTTTTGTTCGGGTATCCAGGCGGCGCGGTACTGCATATCTACGATGCACTCTACGAACAAAATTCAGTCAAACACATATTAGTGAGGCATGAGCAAGCAGCTACCCATGCAGCTGACGGGTATGCGCGAGCAACCGGCAAGCCAGGCGTTGTGCTTGTGACATCCGGCCCTGGGGCTACCAATGCTGTCACCGGTATTGCTACAGCCTTCATGGATTCCATTCCCATGGTGGTATTGTCTGGTCAGGTGCAAAGCCGTTTTATTGGTAGCGATGCGTTTCAGGAAGTCGATTGCATCGGCATCACACGCCCGTGTGTAAAACACAACTTTCTGGTCGATTCGCTTGAGAATTTTGCGGAAACCATCAAGAAAGCATTTCATGTTGCGACCACTGGACGCCCCGGTCCTGTAGTGGTTGATATCCCTAAAGATTTCACAACTCCCGGTGTTAAAGTCCCGTTTGAGTACCCTAAAACGGTCAACATGCGTTCCTACAGTCCGGCAGTGCAAGGTCACCCGGGCCAAATTCGCAAAGCGGTCGACCTTATCCTCTCAGCCAAGCGCCCAATGATTTATTCGGGTGGCGGCGTTGTTTTGGGAGATGCCGCGCCACAGCTAACGCAGTTTGTTGAACTGCTCGGCTATCCGATTACGCAAACATTGATGGGGTTAGGTGCATTTCCAGCATCGAACAAGTTAAACCTTGGCATGCTAGGAATGCATGGTACTTATGAAGCCAACATGGCGATGCACGATTGCGATGTGCTCATTGCTATCGGTGCCAGGTTCGATGATCGCGTCACAGGAGAAATCGAAAGCTTTTGCCCGCATGCGCGCATCGTACATATTGACGTTGACCCTGCCTCTATCTCCAAGAACGTGACTGTCGATGTGCCCATCGTAGGCGACGTAGGGCCAGTTCTCGAGGCCATGAATACGCTTATTAAAGAAACTGACAAGCGTGCAGATACGGCTGACTTAGCCGCATGGTGGTCTATCATCGCCAACTGGTCAAAAACAGATTGCCTAGCTTACGAGCATAGCGACAAGCTCATCAAACCGCAGTCTGTGGTTCAGTCACTGCATCGTGCGACGAAAGGCGACGCCTACGTCACATCCGACGTCGGGCAACACCAGATGTGGGCAGCACAGTTCTACGGATTCGAAAAACCGCGAAGATGGATCAACTCTGGTGGACTAGGCACCATGGGCTTTGGTTTGCCTGCAGCGCTGGGTGTTCAACTCGCATTTCCAGACGATATCGTTGCCTGTGTTACCGGTGAGGCCAGCATTCAAATGTGTATTCAGGAGCTCTCTACCTGCTTGCAGTATGGTGCGCCTGTAAAAATTGTTTGCCTGAACAATCGTTACATGGGCATGGTGCGACAGTGGCAGGAATTCAACTACGAGAAGCGGTACTCGCATTCGTACATGGATGCCTTGCCTGATTTTGTCAAATTAGCCGAAAGCTACGGTCACGTGGGTATGCGTATCGACAATCCTGCAGATGTGGATGCCGCGATGGACGAGGCGATTGCTATGAAAGATCGTCTAGTGTTCATGGATTTTCAAACCGATCAGGCTGAAAACGTCTACCCCATGATTGAAGCGGGCAAAGGGCACCACGAAATGCGGCTCAATCCGGCTAGGGAGCTTGCGTAATGCGTCGTCACGTTATTTCCGTACTTCTTGAAAACGAATCCGGCGCGCTTTCGCGCGTGGCGGGTTTGTTCAGTGCTCGTGGCTACAATATTGAATCGCTGACAGTTGCGGCTACCCACGATCCCACATTGTCGCGTATGACCATCGTCAGTATTGGAACAGAGCAAACTGTCGAGCAGATTATCAAACAGCTCAACAAGTTGATTGATGTGGTTCGACTCACTGATCTTACTGAAGTCAGCTTCATAGAACGCGAGATCATGCTGCTCAAGGTTCGTGCTGTAGACAGTGGTCGTGAAGAATTGAAGCGTCTGGCAGATATATTCAGAGGCCGAATTCTTGATGTCACCGACAACAGCTACGTTATAGAGCTCACAGGAGACGATAGCAAGATCAATGGTTTCCTGGATGCTGTAGGCCGAGATAACGTCATAGAAGTTGTTCGCTCTGGAACCACTGGAATGGCTCGTGGCGATAAAAGTCTCAAACCCTGATTAATGTTTGGCTGAAAAGCTGGATGTTGCACGGGGTTATTTGAATCCACGGCGGTGCCGCAAGCTGTACACTACTGCATATTATGGCGATTCAATCTAAAACTGATTCTAAGGCTCCTCCACGCTCCAGAGGTGTGTATCTGCTGCCCAACATGTTCACGACGAGTGCGCTGTTTGCAGGTTTCTATAGTGTGATACTGGCTTATAACGATCGCTTCGGTGAGGCTGGTATTGCCATTCTCGTGGCCATGATCCTGGATGGGTTAGACGGTCGAGTGGCAAGGATGACCAACACGGCCACAGCGTTTGGTGCAGAGTACGACAGCATGGCAGACATGGTGTCTTTCGGAGTGGCGCCGGCCTTTCTCATGTACTCGTGGTCGCTAACCAGTCTTAGCGAAGCACGCTTTGCCCAGGCAAGCTGGGTCATAGCCTTTGTTTATGTCGCTTGTTGTGCCTTACGTCTTGCGCGTTTCAATGTGGCCGTAGGTACCGCTGATAAGCGTTTTTTTCAAGGCTTGGCTTGTCCTTCAGCGGCCGCAGTTCTAGCAAGCTTTGTCATGGTGATGACAGAACTAGGTATTAGCGGTTCTGATGCGGTTATCCTCTCAGCGATTATGACCTTGGGCACCGGTATTGCCATGGTCAGTACGCTAACGTATTACAGCTTCAAGGATCTTGGCACCAACAGGAAAGTGCCCTTTGCCATGTTGCTGGGTCTGTTGCTGTTATTCGTGGTCACCGCTGTAGATCCTCCCAAAATGATATTGATTGCCTCAGTGCTTTATGCGCTCTCGGGGCCGGTCTATTATCTGTTCAGGGTGTACAGAAAACGTAATCGAAGTGTTGGCACTGGCGAGTAGTCTTGTTTTGCAACATCAGCTGAACCGCAAGGTCTGAGTGTCATATGGCATACAGCTCTCGACAATTGAT
Organism: Granulosicoccus sp.; assembly: GCA_023301725.1. GTDB lineage: Bacteria > Pseudomonadota > Gammaproteobacteria > Granulosicoccales > Granulosicoccaceae > Granulosicoccus. The sequence goes on from JALZUD010000054.1 coordinate 29,857, forward strand.
CGGCCTGAAGACAATGGGCCTTGTAGCGTGGTCTAGCGGACGTGCTCAACATTTAACATCCCCTGGCATCACAGTCGCAGCTTCTCAATCAACGGATTGGGTGGCACACCTTGCCGTACAGACGCTTGAATTGTTCTCGTATAGAGGCATGATGGTGGATTGTATTGGTGTCGATTCCGCACCGCTCATGGTTATCTGTAGCACAGTTGATGTCTTCGGCGAGCCGGTGGCTACTCTGGGCAATGCAGGTGATCAATCGGCAGCCAATGCGGCAGCTGATAAGCCGATGTCAGCGGAATGCATGCGGTTGTTTGATCTCATGATGCGTTCAATCGGTGTGGCAAGAAACAACGTACGTCTGTGTGAAGCATCGCATCAAACGTCGGCCACGAATGTGCGCAATGTAGCCGCCTTGATTACTCCGCAAACAAAAGCGGTGTTGTTACTAGACGGCTCGATGGCGACTGACGGAACATCAGCAACTAGCAACGATAGCGCTCGTCTGCCAACGTCGCAGTTGCCTGTATGGCGTATACCTCACCCTGAGTTACTGATGAGCACGCCAAGCCTGAAACGTGGTGCGTGGGAAAGCCTCAAAGCGCTAAGGCCGGTCATAGCCTTACAGGATAACGCGGGAGTGCTATGAGTCTTGATACATCAACATCGAGGATATCTTACGATCACATGCTGATGCGGCACGTGGCGTCGATCGGTGTTATTGAGCGACGCAACTACGAGTTTTCCTGGACGGACGGTATTTTTCGTGATTGCGTTAAATCAGGTTATTTCTGTCAAAGAGTACTGCTCGACGATGAACTCATAGGGTATGCGGTTATGCAGATTGCAGCGGATGAGGCACATATTCTGAACTTGTGCATAGATAAACCGTATCAACGAAAAGGTTTTGCCAGAGAGTTGCTTGGACATATGGTGCGGCTGGCGGCTCAACATCGTGCGCAAACTGTCTTCTTGGAGGCTAGGCCTTCAAATCCTCGAGCCATAGAGCTCTACGAGCGATCCGGATTTAATGAAATTGGTGTTCGTAAAGATTACTATGATTCAGCCAAAGGACGCGAAAATGCCATCGTCATGGCGCTAACTGTTTGCTAGCCAACAAGGTAAACTGCTGCATGCGTTTATTCATGCTCTGATGAGTCTTTTTGCCAGGCGCCACGTTTGTGCAAATTGCTTTGAATTCAGGGCTTACAGTTAGGTAAAATTTTTGTGCAAGTGTTTGTACAAAAACAGGAATACAGACACATGGCTGATGCCAATTTTCTCAGTGAAATCAACAAGAGACGTACGTTTGCGATCATCTCTCACCCCGATGCGGGTAAAACGACGCTAACAGAAAAATTGCTGCTTTTTGGTGGTGCGATTCAGCTTGCGGGTACTGTCAAAGGACGAAAGGCTGCTCGGCACGCCACATCTGACTGGATGGCGATGGAAAAAGAGAGGGGCATTTCTGTGACCTCATCGGTTATGCAGTTTCCCTACGCCGAGCACATCGTTAACTTGCTGGATACGCCGGGTCACGAAGACTTCTCTGAGGACACGTACCGCACTTTAACAGCGGTGGACTCTGCGTTAATGGTGATCGATGTGGCAAAGGGCGTAGAGGCACGAACCGAGAAACTCATGGATGTATGTCGCTTGCGAGCCACACCAGTCATGACTTTCATCAATAAAATGGACCGTGAAGGGCGCGACCCTATCGAGTTGATGGACGAAGTTGAGAAAATGCTCAACATTCGCTGCGCGCCCATCACATGGCCGATTGGCATGGGAAAGCGATTTAAAGGGGTCTATCACTTACGCACGGGTATTGTGCATTTCTACTCTCCTACACACGGTGGCAAGGTGCAAGAGGGTGAAATCGTTGAAGGCATTGACAATCCCAAGCTCGATGAAATTCTTGGCCCCATGGCGGCTGAGTTGCGTGAGGAACTTGAGCTGGTTGAGGGCGCGTGTCATGAGTTTGATATGGAGGCTTATCTGGCGGGCGAACTAACCCCTGTGTATTTTGGTTCGGCTATGAACAACTTCGGTGTTGCTGAGCTGTTGGCAGATTTTGTCAAATACGCTCCCAAGCCACAATCTCGCTCAACAGTGACTCGCGAGGTTACCCCCGATGAGCCTAATTTCACCGGTTTTGCCTTTAAAATCCAGGCAAATATGGATCCGCAACACCGCGATCGAGTGGCTTTTGTACGTATTTGCTCGGGCATCTTTACCAAGGGTATGAAAGTGAAGCATGTACGACTTGGCAAGGAAGTCAGACTCAATGATGCACTGACGTTTATGGCAGCAGATAGAGGCCATTTGGATGAGGCTTTCAGCGGCGACATTATCGGTTTGCACAACCATGGCACCATTCGTATCGGGGATACGTTCACGGTAGGTGAAGATCTAGCGTTTACTGGAATTCCGAATTTTGCTCCAGAGCTTTTCAGGCGTGCAGTGCTCAAAGATCCGCTTAAAATGAAAGCCTTACAGAAAGGACTGAGTCAATTGTGTGAGGAGGGAGCCACACAGTTGTTTAAGCCTCTTGTGAGTAACGACCTTATTTTAGGTGCAGTAGGTGTGCTGCAATTTGAAGTGGTGGCGCAGCGCCTTCGCGATGAGTACAAGGTAGAGTGTCAGTTCGAGACAGTAGGTGTACAGCAAGCGCGCTGGATCAGGTGTGGCGATGAGAAGATGCTGCAGGATTTTCGTAAAAAACTGGATATTAATCTGTCACTTGATCACGCCAACGAACTGGTTTATCTGGCGCCCACGCGCATCAATCTACAGATGTCTCAGGAGCGCTGGCCCGATGTTGAGTTCCTTGCGACACGCGAACAGGTGTTTAATTAATGTGTGTTCATGAAACACGAAAAGCTTTCATGGATAATCCAAGCTAAAAACCAAGACAATACAATAAGGGATCGTATGTTTTCTAAAAATGGAAGTGGTCTTCAATGTCGCGTTAGTAAAGCACTAGTCAGCGTAGCGCTAGCGGCAGTCATGGCTTTACTGCCGCATGTGGCAAGTGCGGAGTACCTAGGCCTTATTGCGGGTAGAGAAGCTACCCCTGAAAAAACATCAAAGCTCAGTGCTGAGCTGGGTATCGTTACCGGAGAGCTGGAAGGTGTGGACTACCAGAACATTGCGCTGAGACTCAATTATCGCTACACACCGAAAATGGTGATCACAGGTACGATCGGGAGGGGTGAGCTTGGCGAGTCGAATGGCGTGCCTTTTGGCGTAGGTGTGCTGTACCACCTGTCGAATCAACGCATCACCGATGTTGTCGAGATCGCAGGCACGGCAAGTTATCATCGAGGCAGTTACGATTTAGGTGGTTCAGATGAAGACATCAATGCGCTGGCCTTGGGCATACTCATTAGCGGTGTTAAACCGATAATGCGAAATGGTATGGCTTGGTATTCCAGTGTTGGTTTTCAAAATGTGGATGTTGATGTGAGTTCAAGTGACTCCTCAAGCGACTTTGGCTTAGGTGGAGGGGTTGTGCTACCCACTGGAGTCGGTAATGCTTATCTTGGTTTTGAATATTTTGATAGCTTGACTATAGGCTTAGGTATTCGATACTTCGTATATTAGGTAGGATCTATCAAACACCCTACAAACCAAAGAAACAAATATGCAAAATATAGACGTAGTCATCGTGGGTGCCGGTCCAGTCGGGCTGTTCCAGGTTTTTGAGCTTGGACTACAAGGCTTGTCCGCAGCTGTTGTCGATGCTCTGCCACAGTCTGGTGGTCAGTGTACAGAGCTGTATCCAGACAAGCCTATATTTGATATTCCAGCGGTGCCTGAATGTACCGGGCAACAGCTGATCGATAATCTTGAACAGCAGATTGCGCCTTTCTCGCCACAAATGTACCTTGATCAAACAGTAGAGGTGCTGGAAAAGCGTGGTGAACAGGAGTTTTATCTGAAAACATCCACAGGTACTGAATTTACCTGTCGTGCCGTTATTATTGCCGCCGGAGCTGGCTCGTTTACTCCGGTACGTGTCCGCGTGGAAGGCATAGATCAGTTTGAAGGTTCACAACTTTTCTATCGAGTACGTAACCCCGAGCAACATGCAGGTAAGGATGTGGTGGTACTCGGTGGTGGCGACTCTGCGCTGGATTGGGCTTTGCAACTGGCACCCATTGCCAAAAGCTTAACGCTGGTGAATCGCACCGAGCGTTTTCGGGCAGCACAAGCCTCGGTGGACAAATTCTACAAACTGGCTGATGCTGGTGGAGCCACCGTTATGTTGGCAACTCTGCAATCATTTGCACAAACTGATGGCAAGCTATCCGAGCTGACTTTCGTGAAGCGCGACGAGAACAAAACTGAGGTGCAAGTAAAAGTGGACGATTTACTGGTGTTTTATGGTTTATCACCAAAACTTGGGCCACTTGAAAATTGGGAACTTGCACTCGAACGCAAATTGATCACCATAAACCTTGCCACGTTCGAGACCTCAGTACCGGGTATTTATGCCATCGGTGACATCAACACGTACGAGGGCAAAAAGAAACTCATACTCAGCGGATTTCACGAAGCTGCTATGGCGGCTTTTGCTATTAAACAGAGGTTCGAGCCCGACAAAAAAGTCAATCTCCAGTACACCACCACAAGCCCACTGATGCATGAGCGACTGGGTGTGGATGCTGCAGGTGAGCCCGCTGCTAGCTGAGCTCATTAGGTCGATTGAATTTTACGTATCAGTGGAGTAAACAACAGGTTCTCCCATGATGAAGGTGCGTTCTATGCACCGGTCATCGCCGAGCATCATTAAGCTGAACAGGCGATCGCGCCAAGTGCTTTGTGCCTGAGTACGGCGCTTAAGTACAGGGGTGGCGGCTTCATCGACAATCAGGAAATCAGCTTCCTTGCCTTTGTCAAAGTTGCCAATACGATCGTTCAGATCGAGCGCTCTTGCGCCACCCAGTGTGGCCATGTAAAACGCTTGCTCAGGCGTTAGTGTATGTCGTTGCAGCTGTTGTATTTTATAGGCTTCGTTGATATTTCTTAAAATCGAGAAACTGTCCCCGCCGCCTATATCGCTACCTAGGCCTACCCGCACTTTGTGTTTTTGTGCAGCTCGCAAATCAAATAGTCCGCTACCAATAAACAGGTTGGAACAAGGGCAGTGAGCTACCGAGCAGTCGGCGTTTGCCATTCGCGTCCAGGCGTTGTCTGATAAATGTATGCAATGAGCGAACACAGAACGTTTGCGCACCAGCTCAAAATGTTCATACACCGCCAGGTAGTCCTGTTGCCCCGGGAATAGCGAGGCTACCCAGTCACACTCGTCAGCGTTTTCGGCCATGTGGGTGTGTAGGTACACATCCGGGTGCTCTTTTAATAGCTGGCCCGCTAGCGTCAACTGAGCCTCGCTACTAGTAGGGGCAAAGCGAGGGGTGACTGCGTAGGCAAGCCGCTGCTTGCCGTGCCATGTTTCTATCAAGGTTTGTGTATCTACGTAGGAGCTTTGCGCCGTATCCAGAATATCGACCGGTGCGTTCCTGTCCATCATGACCTTGCCACAAATCATACGCAAGTCGCGCATGGATGCTTCAGTGAAGAAAGCGTTCACTGATTCCGGATGAACAGTGCCAAACACCAGCGCTGTGGTCGTGCCGTTTTTCAACAATTCGTCGAGAAAGAATCGGGCTACCGCGGCTGCATGTTGCTCGTTACTGAATTGTGCTTCGGCCGGAAAGGTATAGCGTTCGAGCCAGTCCAGAAGCTGGGTGCCATAGGCTGCGATCACATCCACTTGCGGGAAATGAACATGAGTATCAACAAACCCGGGCACAAGAAGCTTGCCTCGAAAATCGTGAACTACCGCTGAGTCTGGTATGGCCTGTGTCGCTGAATATCCGCATGCTTGTACCAGCCCATTTTCAACAATCAGCACGCCGTCCTCTATGTACTCAAGCGCCTGTTCGGGGTGGCTGTTTCTTGGCTGGTCGTCCGGGTTGCTTTTGCAATGTAGGATGTTGGCCCGTATTGCTTGAAGCGAATGTCGTTTATTCGTTAAATTCATGAGTTTTTGGTAATTTTTGTGCGCTATTTCTCAATACCGATGCGGCAGTCAAATGCGCTGACTTACGCTTTTATCGCTGTACAATAAGGCTGTCTACTTTCGCAGCAAGAGCGCCGCAGGTCAATCGTATGTCGCAAGCCAGTAACCCGACCCACGTTAGCGCTCAATCCCTTCCTGCTGATGCATCCACCGCCAATCCTGCGCCACTAGTCGTAATGAGCGACATTACCAAGGCCTATCCCGGAGTTTTGGCCAACGATGCCGTAAACCTGACGATCGGTGAGGGTAGCATCCATGCCCTGCTGGGTGAGAACGGCGCGGGTAAGAGTACGCTGGTAAAGGTGCTTTACGGGTTGTTAGAGCCAGATGCTGGCGATATCACGTGGCGTGGTGAGCGAGTGAGCATTGCATCGCCCGCGATGGCGCGCAAGCTTGGCATTGCCATGGTGTTTCAGCACTTTTCGCTATTCGATTCACTCAGTGTGTTGGAGAATATTGCGCTGGGCATGGGGATAAAAGCAAACGATAAGCTGCGTATGCGTATTGTCGATGTGTCTGCACGTTATGGTTTGCCACTGGATCCTGACCGATCGGTATACACCTTGTCGGTGGGCGCACGGCAACGCATAGAAATCGTGCGCTGTTTGTTGCAAGAGCCCAGACTTCTGATCATGGATGAGCCTACCTCAGTGCTTACGCCGCAGGAAGTAGCGGGTCTGTTTGATACCTTGCGTCAACTGGCTCAAAGTGGCATGGCGATCCTGTATATCAGCCATAAGCTGGAAGAGATTCGCGTGCTTTGCCAAGGCGCTACCATTCTTCGTGGTGGGCGCAAAGTTGCCGAGGTTATCCCTGAGGAGCAGAGCGTGGCCAGTCTGGCATCGCTAATGATGGGCGGTGAGTTACCCGCTGCTTTGCGTCGCTCAGCCGTCGTTGCTGGTGAGCCTTTATTTACTATTAAGCAATTGAACTTGCCGGCTAAAGATGCAAACGATGTCAGCCTGCACGATATCAATCTGCAGGTAGGAAGCGGAGAAATTGTAGGCATTGCGGGTGTGGCTGGCAACGGTCAAGATGAATTGCTGGCCACCATTTCTGGTGAACGTCTGGCCACTGATGAGACGCACATTGTGTTCGATGAGTTGCCTATGGGGCAACAAAGCGCTGGAGCGCGTCGCCGTCTAGGTTTATGCAGTGTGCCTGAGGAACGCTTAGGGCATGCTGCGGTCCCTAATCTATCTCTCATCGATAATGTATTTCTCACTGCACACCACCGAAAACCACTGAGGCGTGCGGGTTTAATCTCCTACGCGCGAAGTAAGGCGATGGCAAACGACATCATCAAGCAATTTAATGTGCAGTGTCATGGACCAAATGCATTGGCATCGAGTTTGTCAGGCGGCAATTTGCAAAAATTTATTGTGGGTCGCGAAATTCTTCAATCCCCCCGAGTGCTTGTAATATCCCAGCCCACGTGGGGTGTCGATGCTGGTGCGGCTGCGGCTATTCACAGAGCGCTGGCGGAGCTGGCTGCAAATGGTGCGGCTGTGCTGTTGATATCACAGGATCTTGATGAGCTGATGCAGTATTGCGACAGGATAGGTGCACTGTGTGCGGGGCGGCTGTCATCTTTCTATCCCAGTTCGCAATTGACCACGCAGCAGGTGGGATTGTTAATGGCGGGTGAAAAAATTGAAGGTGAAGCCCCATGATTCGCCTGCAAAAGCGTGCGGCCCCTTCGGTGTTAATGGGCTATCTCGCTCCACTTATTGCATTGCTTATCACAGTGCTGGCAGGACTTGTATTATTTGCATTGTTGGGCGTACCAGTGTTAGACGCATTTCATGCGTTTTTTATAGCGCCCATTAGCACGCTGTACGGTTTAGGCGAGCTGGGTGTAAAAGCTGCTCCATTGATTATGATTGGTGTAGCTTTATCCATAGGCTTTCGCGCACAAGTATGGAACATCGGTGCCGAAGGGCAGCTGATTCTCGGGGCCATTGCCGGCTCTGCCGTGGCCTTAGCCTTTTATGAAGTCGATGCCTGGTATGTTCTACCAGCGATGATGCTGGCCAGCATTCTGGGCGGTATGTCCTGGGCTGCAGTACCTGCGCTGTTGAAAACCCGTTTCAATGTGAATGAAATACTGACAAGCCTCATGCTCACGTATGTGGCAGCACTATTGTTGTCTTACTTGGTGGCTGGACCTATGCGCGACCCGGATGGTTTTAATTTTCCCGAGTCGCGTTTGTTTCACGATGCGGCAACTTTACCTCGTCTATGGAGTGGCACACGTTTACATGCAGGTGCTCTGGTGGCTCTGGGTCTAGTGGTTGTCGGCTGGGTTTTCCTGACCCGCACTCTATTAGGGTTTGCATTACGAGTTAATGGAACCGCACCCAGAGCTGCAGGCTATGCCGGCTTCAATCAAGGGCGTCTTGTGTGGCTTGCATTAATGATTGGTGGGGCAACCGCAGGACTGGCAGGTTTGTTTGAAGTGGCAGGGCCGATAGGGCAGTTGCTGCCTAGTATTTCTCCAGGCTACGGATTTACGGCCATTATTGTGGCCTTTCTGGGCCGGCTACATCCAATAGGTGTTTTATTCGCAGGCCTAGTTATGGCTTTGTCGTATCTTGGTGGAGAGTCAGCGCAAATTACACTCAACTTGCCGCTAGCAATCACAGGCGTATTTCAAGGCATGTTGTTGTTTTTCTTACTGGCAACAGATGTATTGATAAATTACTCCGTTGTTAGAAAACAGCCGAGGCTTGTATCATGAATGAAACCTTACTGCTAACTGCACTAACTATCATTACAGCAGCTACGCCACTGGTCTATGCCGCTATTGGCGAGCTGGTTGTTGAACGCTCTGGCGTGTTGAATTTAGGCATAGAGGGCATGATGCTGGTAGGCGCTATTTGCAGCTTTGCTACTGCGCACTACACGGGCGTGGCTTCACTGGGTATCGTGGCAGGTATTTTATCCGGCATGCTCATGGCCGCCTTGTTCGCATTTCTAACGTTAAAATTACAATCGTCGCAAGTGGCTACAGGTCTTGCACTAACCATTTTTGGTATTGGCGTTAGCGCGCTTATTGGGCAATCGTTTGTCGGAGTTGCGTATTCGGGTTTGCAGCCACTAGCCATTCCAGTGCTTAGCGACATCCCTGTAATTGGCCGACTGCTATTCAACCACGACGTATTGGTCTACGGCTCATTTGTGCTCATATTATTAGTGTCAGCGTTCCTCAAATGGACTCATGCAGGGCTTATATTGCGCTCGGTAGGGGATTCGCACAACGCAGCACATGCTTTAGGTATCAAAGTCATAAGGGTGCGTTTTCTGGCAACTCTGTTCGGGGGTGCCTGTGCAGGCGTAGCGGGAGCCTATCTGTCCATGGTGTACACACCCATGTGGGTGGAAAACATGAGTGCTGGACGGGGCTGGATTGCTCTGGCCCTCGTTGTTTTTGCAGTCTGGCAGCCCGGCCGCTTGCTTTTGGGCGCTTATTTGTTCGGTGGTATTAGCATCTTGCAATTACACGGCCAAGCGCTGGGAATAAATGTGCCATCGCAACTGATGTCGATGCTACCCTATTTAGTCACTATTTTAGTTCTGGTCTTAATTTCTCGTAATCGCGGTCGAATCCGTCGCAACGCACCCGCGAGCATCGGCCAGGCATTTCATCCAACAACTTAAAGGTTTTTTCTGGAGATAATTATGGTTTTTTATGGTTCTTTAAAACACGCTGCACTTGCGGTTGCAGCGGTCCTGTCAATCGGGGTGGTCAACGCCCAATCAGATGAGCCCACCAAAGTGGGTTTCGTCTATGTAGGTCCGATCAGTGATCACGGTTGGTCTTATCGGCATGACATCGGTCGACAGGCTATCGAAAACCAGTTCGGCGATAGTGTCGAAACCACTTACGTAGAGAGTGTTCCGGAAGGTGCCGACGCTGAGCGTGTAATCCGTAATCTTGCCAGCAGCGGTCACGATCTGATCTTCACCACCTCGTTTGGTTTCATGAACCCAACAGTTAAAGTGGCCAAGGACTTTCCAGATGTTAAGTTTGAACACGCTACGGGCTACAAGCGCGAAGACAATGTTTCAACGTATGCTGCGCGTTTTTACGAAGGGCGTTCTGTGATTGGAACTATGGCCGGCATGATGACTAAAACCAATACCATCGGTTATATCGCATCGTTCCCGATTCCTGAAGTTGTACGTGGCATTAACGCTTTCACCATCGCCATGCGCAAGGTAAACCCTGATGCAACCGTAAAAGTCGTTTGGGTGAATACATGGTACGACCCGGGCAAAGAGGCTGATGCAGCTAAAGCCCTGATCGATCAAGGTGCCGATATCATCACGCAGCATACTGATTCACCTGCACCACTACAGGTTGCACAAGAGCGCGGTGTTTTCGCTTTCGGTCAGGCCTCTGACATGTCAGCGTTTGCTCCAGAGGCGCAACTGACGTCTATTGTTGACGATTGGGATAGTTATTATGTTGAGCGTACCGCAGCTGTTATTGACGGTACTTGGTCATCAACTGATACCTGGGGTGGAATAGATTCGGGCATGGTCGAGTTTCCTGAGTATGGCGCCAATGTGCCAGATGATGTTAAAGCCGCTGCTGAAGTAGTACGAGAAGGCATCATTGATAAAAGCCTGCATTCTTTCCAAGGCCCTATCAATGATCAAGCAGGCGAAGAAATTCTGGCTGAAGGCGAGATCTATGATGACGGTGTATTGTTGGGAATGAACTTCTATGTAGAAGGCGTTCAAGGCGATTTGCCTAAGTAATTATGTGCAGCTTTAAGGTGTAGCCTTAACGATAGGTTTTGAAACAAGCTCTTCAGCAAGGATTGTTACTTGCTGAAGGGCTTTTTTTGGTTTTGTCTGTGCGAAATGTTATAAGTGTTCGCTCCGTTGATGGGACTACTGAAACACACGTTCTATTCTTTCCCGATAACATATGCTTCGAGGGATTTCTCTCTGATCCTATCAGGACGGCATTGACTAACGATTGGAAACGTACAGGTGTGACATCTACAATTTCAGATGTCGAGCAAGTCGATTACCTTTGAAACGTAAGCTGCTTGGTTAGTTGGAGTGGTACGCGGTTTAAATGATAGCAATGGGTACCTTTTCTGCCTTATCAATTACAATCCAAGTTGAACAGTAAAAATCGACGCTATCGGCCCTGAGCTGACGGTAGACACAAGTACACGACGTTTTATTTTCCGAGGAAGAACTATTGCTCCCTTTCGCACTCGACAGCAAACTTGATGTCCTAGATCTCTACGAGCTTGAAAGCGATGGAAGATTTCAGTTAATTCGCGTTGGAGCTTTAGGGCCAGTGATGATTGGGTATAACTACATACTCTTTGCTACCACACTAGCAGAGCAGCTTTGCAGTTTCGATTTAGAAGGAATTAGATTCGAAACAGCTGTAATTTGGGACAGGACGCAGGACATAGAGCATTCAGGGTATCAACAAGCGCATATAAGCAACCATTTTTCATTCGATCAGATTAACGATGTTAATTTGGATGGGTTGAGATTCTTTGTTATGGATAACCGATACCTTTTTGCAAGCCCTAGTCTGAAATTAATATTGGAGTCGGAGTTCAGTAACCACTTCAATTTCACAGATGGTCTTAGTAACTTTGGTGGATCGCCCTAGCTTAATAAGTGCAATTTATTTGCGTGGATAGGACCGGAAAGGGCACTTTGGAGCCATTCACTATCTCATTCTAATCCGGACGTTCACACAGCAGCGTCAATCAGAGGGATGGCAATAAGAAAATTCCTAATCGTTAGTTTTCG
>JALZUD010000055.1 GCA_023301725.1 Granulosicoccus sp.
CAAGAATCGGGCAGCCGCCAGGGAAATTACGATGGGATACGCCTTAAAAAGACCAGATCAAATTGCCGTTGGTCGGCGTCCTAGCAAGGCCTTGCGCCCCAGAAACATTCAGCTGGTAAATCTGGGTACATACACGCAAAGCACCCCACCACGCGTGCCGAACACCCACCCAAAGCAGGCCAAGAAGGCCAGCGCACAACTCATATCTGCACAAGGAGCAGCCCCACAAAAAATAGGCTCAGAGTACTTCAAGCTGGAGTCTCAGCCGTTTGACGGTAAAGCGGCAACTAATGACACGGCGTTCAGTCAATCTGAGCCTGAGTCACGCCTACACACTGCACCCAAAAACCAACTCACCCTCATCATACTGGGCAGCCTATGTGTAGGAAGCCTCGTAGGATACCAATGGTCGTCAATGCTAAACCCAGCAGCATCGTTCAGCGACAATGCAGAATCCGAACTCCTAGCAGATAGCACCACATCAGAAGAAACAGACCCGACAGAGTTGGCCATTATCTCTGTTGCGTCCACACCCACTAGCTCTGTAGAAACGGCACCTATTGCATCACCAGCGCAAACTGATCTATCAGAAACGCGCGAAAAGCAATTTCTCATGGAGCAGGAAGAATTCCTCTCACAGATTGATTGGCTGAAAAATCAGAACAGCGTCTTGGTTATCGAAAAGGACGCACTCAGTGAGGAAACAACCGAACAAAACAGAGAGTTGCTGGCACTGGAGCTGGAAGTCCTTGCACTCCAGTCTCAATCCGAGCCAACAACAGAGACCCGCGTGGTTTACAACTTTGTCAACGTGCCACTTGGTGCAGCACCTGACTTACAATACGACGACACGAGGTATCAATATAACGAAGATGCATCGGAAGACAATGACTCACTGCTTGCAGATCAATTTGGGCAGCAGCGCAATCAATACAATAGCGAAGGCCAGCTTGTCTACGATCTAGAAACCGGATCGTACGTTTCAAATGACAGTGAAGTCGGCAATGGAGAATACAACGGCCCGGGGTCCCCAAACATTGACTCAACAGAGTATCCAATCGATGCCGAGGAATCGTATGAGACCGTTAACTCAGAGCTAATAAATGAGTTGCAAAAGGTCCGCCTGAGACAATTCGAAGCCGGACTGTTGGACTACGACCATGAAACTGGGACTTTTGTTCAGAAAAACTTTGCCAACGTTAACAGTGGAAACATCCCATACCCGCCAATCCCTGTCGAGTAACTAAAGAAAAAAACCTTAACCCTGAGCTTGCACAATTAAAAAGGGTTAAGGGTTTGGCCATTGTCATCAGTAATGACTATGGCCCCTATCACCAACAACACACAGGCGTCACTGTTGTGTGTTGACATCAGCATGTCAACCTTAGCGACTACCGACGGCCTCCAGTAGGCAAACCAGCTCGGTTAAGGAAAAGATTAGCTAGCGCTAGCACCAGGAAAACAATCGCCATAATGAATAGCTGGTATGTCGGTTCAGCACCTGCCTCTAGCGCCACTTTTATACCCAATGCGGGTGACAAGTGAAAGCCCACTGCACCAATCACCACACTGGTGGATACCGCTGCACCCAGGGCTCTTGTTTTAGGGTGAAACATCAGCAAACCAGCGACGATTTCTAGCACACCTGTAATCACTCTAAAGATAGGTTCAAAAAATGCAACATTTGTATTATCAGCGATAGTCGCAAAAATAAGATTTTCTGCTCCAAATTTTTGTGCGCCCATCAACAGCATTGCAGCCGCTAGTGCAATCGCAAGAATATGTTTTACAACCGTCATAGAGAAATTCCTGAGCTAAAAGTTTAACTACTGATTAAGTTTAATATCACAAAACGCTACTTTTAATAACTAGCATTTTTTCGCGTGTCATCTCGTGCATTGAATATTGAATACCCCCCATACCCACACCCGATGAGTCGCGACCTCCGAATGGCATCCAATCAACACGAAAGGCAGTATGGTCGTTGACCATAACGGCTGTAGCATTCAGCTTGTTAGACGTATCGAGTACATCGGTCAGATCGTTAGAATAAATAGCAGCTTGGAAGGCTACATCCAGAGAGTTCGCCTTAGCTATTGCTTCATTTTTATCTGCATAGGAATAGACACAAACCACTGGGCCAAAAATCTCCCTTTGTGAAACCGTCGCCTTATCGTCAGGATTTAATAAGACAGTTGGCGCAAAGCACGTATCTGAAATTCTTTTTCCACCACACAATACAACTGCACCACCTTCTTGTGCCTCGTTAACCCACTGTTCAACTCGGTCAACTTCTCTTGGCAGTATCAATGGCCCTACTTCTGTTTCTGGATCCAGTGGATCACCAACAATGAGCTTCGAAGCCTTGTCAGCTAGCTTCTTAGCTAGCTCCTCGCAGTTACTTTCGTGCACAAAAACTCGTTGAACTGAAACACAAACCTGACCCGCATGATAAAAACCACCTTTGAGCAGACTGTCAATAACGGAATCTACAGGCGCTGATTTATCAACGATGACAGGTGCCGCGCCACCATGTTCTAACGCACAACGTGTTCCTGGTGAGAGCTTAGCGCGGAGCATCCAACCAACAGCCGCCGAACCAATAAACGAAAAGAAATTAACTCGTTTGTCAGTGATCAATTTTTCGGCGTCTGCATCTTCCACCATCAACGCTTGACACCATCCGTCCGGTAGCCCTGCCTCTTTTAGAATCGATACAAATTTGAAACACGATAAAGGTGTTGTACGCGCAGGCTTGATTATCACAGGTGCACCTACAGCAATAGCGGGTATCGTTTGATGCACGATCAGGTTTAACGGATGGTTAAACGCACTAATCGATGCAACAACACCAATGGGTTCTCGCTGGGTAAATGCTAATCTGTTAGTTGAGGCTTCTGTTAGCCCCATGGGAATTTGCTCACCTTTGATATGAGGTATGTGCTCAATTGCCAAGCTGATGCAATTAATGGCTCTGAGCACTTCAACCTTGGAATCTGCATAAGGCTTACCGCCTTCTTCAGCCGCAATACGTGCTAATTCTTCCACCTGAGCGCTCATGATTTTTTCAGCACGCTTAAGAATCTGGATTCTTTGGTGTGCCGGCAACCAAGCTGCACGATCAGAGAACAATGCGTGTGCTTTAACCAGAGCGTTATCAACGTCAGCCGCCGAACTAACAGCTATTTCTTGAATAACCTCAGAATTGTAAGGATTGGAGACGGTTATCATGGCGTTGATTCCATTGAATGTAAATGAAGTGCATGTAAATTCTGCGTCCGCGACACCGGCCGTAGCCGATGTCGCTTCCAAAGAACCTAGATAATGCAAGTATGTTCTTTCAACAGAACATTAAGAATCGGATGATTCAATGAATAATCTACCGGTAGATCTATGACATGTACGCCAGTACCATGAAGCGCGGTATCAAGTATCTCCACAAAACTGTCGAAGCTTGTCGCTTTGTGCCCCGTCGCACCAAAGCTATTTGCATACTGTACGAAATCAGGATTATTAAAATCCAGACCGAAATTTTCAAAGCCAGTGCCTTCTTGCTTCCACTTGATCATTCCATAGGCATTGTCTGTCAAGACAATAACGACAAGATCCAGTTTCATACGAACCGCTGTTTCAAGCTCTTGGGAATTCATCAGGAATCCACCATCGCCGTTTATAGACACGACCTTGCTTGCAGGCTTGATCTGCTTTGCAGCCATAGCTGATGGCAAGCCCGCGCCCATTGTTGCCAAAGCGTTGTCTAGTAGCAAAGTATTTGGTGCATAGCACTCATAATTACGGGCAAACCAGATCTTATAAACGCCGTTATCCAGAGTGATGATGTCTTCGGCATCTAGGCGCTCACGTAATAGTTTGACTAGCGCCTGAGGTAATACTGGAAAGCGAGTGTCTTCAAAGTACTTCGTAATGTGCAGATCTATTTCGCCACGCAGACGCTCAAAATAACTGAAGTCCTGCTCAAGCTTACCCAGGCCCTTAGCAATGTTAGTCACTGAACTGGATATGTCACCCACTACATTAAGTTGTGGAAAGTACACAGCATCTATGTTTGCCGGATCAAAGTTAACGTGAATAACTTTTTTACCGCCCTCTTTCATAAAAAACGGGGGTTTTTCAATAACGTCGTGACCCACATTAATAATCAAGTCGGCTCTTTCGATAGCGCAGTGAAGGTAATCGTTTTCTGAAAGTGCAGCGGTACCCAAATAATGATCATGACGCTCATCAACCACGCCCTTACCCATCTGCGTATTGAAAAAATACAAGCCTGTCTGATCGATCAGCGACTTCAAGGCCTCACTGGTTCGCTTACGATTTGCACCCGCACCAATAAGCAACAGTGGCAGTTTGGCGTCTTTTATAAGCTGCACGGCCTGATCGATAGCAACATGATTGGCATCAGGGCGTCGGTAACCCACTACATCGAATATCTTGCCATCGCACTCTTCTTCTGCAACATCTTCTGGCAGCTCGAGGTACGCAGCTCCCGGCCTTTCATCCATTGTCACCCGAAATGCTTCTCGCACAGTAGCTCCAACATTCGCACCATGAACTATCTGGGTTGAGTATTTTGTGACAGGTTTCATCAAACTAACCACATCAACGACCTGGAACTTCGCCTGCTTACTCACATGAATGGGTTTCTGAGCACCTAACATGATCATGGGCATTCCGCCTAACTGCGCGTACGCTGCAGCGGTGACAAAGTTGGTGGCACCGGGTCCCAGTGTGGACAAACAAACGCCAGGTTCGCCTGTTAAACGCCCATATGTCGCGGCCATAAAGCCAGCCGCCTGCTCGTGTCGTGTCAATACTAGCTGGATTGACGAGCCTCTAAGCGAATCCAGGAAATCCAGATTTTCTTCACCTGGAATACCAAAAATGTATTTAACACCTTCATTTTCGAGCGCTTTAACAAATAGGTCTGAAGTTTTCATAATGTTGTGTGTATAGCCTCATCTCGTTGAAACAGCGGTCCGCTTTTACAAAAAGCCTGTTATTTCGCCCCCATACTTGTATGGAGCATCGGGAGCTCGCAAAATAATGCACAGAGCATACTATGATTAACGCAAGCTAGGAACCCTCAATGACTCGCCAACAACGCACTTACATCCTATTCCAAACAGCGTCTTTAACGTCCAACGTTTCGCTGTTGAGTCATCTGACTCTTCAAAACGCGATCAGTTTACTATCAATCATTAAAAATTCCAAAGTGGATTTTTCAGCGGCTCTGTTAACTCGACCAGCCAGTTATACGCACGCTCGTCACGAGATACCGTCGTCAGGTCCAGATCCGGTTTGAAAAACAACTGGCGATTTCGTCCGTTCAGCGAGCAACGGGACTCAACCGTTACACTAACGTCTGAGAAACCCTTGCGCTGCCACTCCTGCTCAAGAAACTGGCCGAATTGCCAGATCATGTCTGGAACACAAGACATTTTACGCACTTGTCTGGCATTCAAATGTTCTTTGGGGTGAACACTCCATGTTTGATCGCCTGCGCGAACCTGAAAAATTGCCGTACTGGATTTGGAACGAAGCTTCATTCGCCAGCTGAATCGGTGCCCATCTTCAGTCCATGCAACATTTCCCGGAATAAACCAGTTACGCATGGGTATGAGCACTTGAAAGCTTAACCAAAGTGCCATTCCAGCCACGATAAACACACGCATGGGTGATAACACTCCACTGGTTACGCCAGTGTTAGCAAGGGAGCGTTCGTCGGTAAGCGTAGGTAATACGGGGTTACATTCATCCGTTTGATCAACAGATTCAATAGTAGAAGCTCGGCGAAGGTACCTATCGCGAAACCGGATAGGCCAATCAGGCTTAAAAAACAGAAAGCTGGCGAACCAGGTAAACCACGGGAATATCCCGATGTTAAACACGGTGTGATTCACCAGATGGAACACCGCGTACGCAGCTAACACCCACGGTCTGGCCCATTTGAAAAACAGTAAAGGCGCTCCTAACAGATGCAAAGCTATCGCACCATAAGCGCCTACCGCGATACCAAGATCACCGGTAAGCCATGTAAAAAACGGCGGGTAGCCATCACGCCGCGCATGCATCCATATTCTAAGCGGCTCGAGATTAAGCCAATCTGCATTCAGTTTAACGATACCGGCAAAAATCAGAATAATTTCCAACTGTGCCAATAAGACAACAATGGACCAGTAGGGAACAGTTGCCGATGCAACACGTGTATTGCGGCGAGCATCTACCGACCACTTACAATTAGCGGGTACAAATAGCATCACGATGCAGAACAGAATCACCATGTAGTAGTGGTTCAAGTACTCTGCTTGGTCGAGTAAAAAACTATAGGTAAAGCCCAGAGTAAAAACAAACAATGCAATGGTGTAGCGATACCCCACCATAATGGCAAACGCACACAACGCCATAACACTCCAATGAATCCACAAACCAATACCCGGCCAAGGCACCACCCACTCAAAGTAGTGGTACTTGAACAACATGTCCGGTTCCAGGTTTTTGCAAGTAGGACACAGAAACAGGTTATTGATACTGTTAAATAACAGTAATGCGCCAAACCCAACACGAAAAGCAGCTAATGAGCTTGCATCTACCTGCTTAAATAATGTCTGGAATAGTGAATTCATGTTCTTACTACAAAAAACAGTGCCTGAAATAGATTATAAACTCACTCTCCTATGACAATCCCTTCACGGCGCGGGTCAGCTCCTCCAGTTAGCAGGCCATCAGAATGGGCAATAATGTGCAACCCCGAGTTCAAGTCACGCACATTAGTCTCGAAACCCAACGCCTGCAGCGCTTCAGCTAATCCTGTCGCTGATGTACCTTGTTCCAAGTCATAGGTACCAAAACGATTCACCAGATGTGGCATGGCTGCCGCCTGCTGCGGATCCATTCCCCAATCAAGCTGCGCTATTAGCGCCTGTGTGACATAGCCAATGATGCGCGAGCCACCCGGAGATCCCACAACCAGCTCAAGCTTTCCGTCGCGCAGCACAATGGTTGGCGCCATGGACGATCTTGGACGTTTACCAGGCTCAACTCGATTGGCGATAGGTCGCCCATCTGCCTGAGTAGCAAAACTGAAATCTGTAAGTTCATTGTTTAGCAAGAAACCACCAGGTGCCATAACACGGCTACCAAAACCATTTTCGATAGTTGTGGTCATCGATAAAGCGTTACCTTCAGCATCTACGATAGAGATGTGTGAGGTTGAAGGTTGTGAGGGTGACCAACTATCACCCCAGTCTACTTCCAACGCTGCCTGATCCCATGGCGGTGAACCTGCCTCTACGTCAGGCAATGCATCTTCGCGTTGTAGCAATGCTGCACGCTCATCAAGGTAGCTGGTATCCAGTAAGTCAGGGATAGGCACGAAATCTTCATCTGCCATGTATCGACCACGATCAGCGAAAGCAAGACGAGAAGCGTCTCCGATGAGCCTCCAGGCATCTGCTGACTCAGGGCCCATACCAGCGATATTGTAGGGTTCTAGCATGGAGAGTATCTGGCCAACGCTTAATGCCCCTGACGATGGTGGTCCCATGCCACAGACATCCGCACCTCGGTAATTTGCGCATACCGCAGCACGCTCAATAACTTGGTAGGCGGCAAGATCATCCAGCGAGAGTAAGCCCGATTGTGACGCTGACTTAACAGCATTGACAATACCTTGCGCAATGTCGCCTTTGTAAAAAACACTGGCACCGTCGGCGGCTATCGCTCGCAGAGTATCAGCATAGGCTGGATTCTGGAGAGTATCCCCCACCACCAACGGCGTACCACCTGGTAGAAAGTAATCAGCGGTGGCAGGTTGCGTGCTCAGCTTTTCCTGATCATTTTCAATGGCGTTTGCCAATCTGGCTGACACCTCAAAGCCTTGCTCGGCGTGTGCAATGGCCGTGTCGAATAACTGGGCCCAGTTACTGCTGCCCCACATTCTGTGTGCTTTTTCAAGCAACGCCGGCGTGCCAGGCGTACCCACTGAAAGGCCTCCCACAACAGCATCAAAAAACCCCATGGTTTCGCCTTCTGTTTGAAACAAGGTAGTGCGCGCAGCTCGTGGCGCTGTCTCCCGAGCATCCAGCGTTGTCAGTTCACCTTTGGCCGCGTCGAACCACACTAAAAAAGCTCCACCACCAAGCCCGCTAGACTGCGGCTCAACCAGACCCAACACACTCTGAACAGCAACCATTGCATCCGCAGCATTGCCTCCCGAGCGAAGTACTTTCGCGCCAGCTTCCGCGGCCAACGGATTCGCAGCGCTGATCATCCACTGCTCTGAATTTACCGGTGCATCGGTTTCAGGAATTAACGACGTCGCAGCGAGCCTCTCATCGCCACCCTGTTCAGGGGCAGTACTGTCAGTGGCTTGCTGTGCGAATACAGGACTCGCTAGAAGACAACACAAAAGTATTAAACGCATCACAAATTGACTCATTAAAACCAAGCCAAGATTGTAGCGGATTTAGCATTCGTGTACGCACTCAACCAAAAAAGCCGCGTAGGAACGCGGCTTCTGTAGGAATAATGATGCGGGCATTACAACGGACAACAATACAAAAAGAACCACCAGCCCCAAGTTTGGAGCTGAAACCTAAGAGGTTCTGGATTGCCCTAATGATTTGAGCAGTTCATCGACAGCATCTTTTCTCGTTTGCTCATCTGCACCACTGATAGCAGATTTATCGAGCATACCGTCGAACCCTGTTTGAGAATGACCATTAGCAATGTTGTTTTGGCTGGGTGCTTGTGCACGCGTCATTGCCTCGCGCTCACGCAAATACCGGGCGTAGTGTTCGTCTGAGTCAGCGGCAGATTGAGATTGCGCAGGCGCAGGCGCTTGTGCATTAGCCACAGCCGCCGCACGGGCACCGCCGAGATCTGCACGCAATTGCCTATCTTTTTTCGCACTTTGGATAACCACTGCTTCGTCGATTAAGATAACGCCGCTTTCCAGAGTCAGCAATGAGCCTTGATGCATTGTTTCAGTGATGTCGTTAAGATCTTTTCCAGAGTAGGTACCCAGTGCCGCCAAGGTATTTAGATCTTGGAAGATAGGCAGGGATCTTACGACTGAATCGAGGTCGATATCTTGTTCAGGGTCGATGTCTGCCAATGCACCGGGTATAGAATCGATAACCGCCAACACTGCTGCAATGCTATCTTTTTCTCCAGTGAAGCGAAAATCTCTGTCGCGATTTTGCCGAGCCGTGATCTGATCCATCCGTAAATCAATCGCAGGTTTTCTGGCTATGCTGGCACACGCGCTGTAGAGCATGTCGATTCCATCGATGGCGCGGGCAACGCGATCAGGATCAGAAGCCTTCTCGCCGGCGTCGGTAAGGCGTATAAACAAAGCGCCCTCACCAGCATTTACCGCCTCGAGCATAGGGTCAACTGAGCCAGAGCCGCCAACAGGCACTGCCATTCCTGGAGTTACACCCTCTAGCAGAGCTGTAAGTGCTGGCAGATGACTGGTCGCAAAAATAACTCTGCTGGCAAGTCGAACCAATTCAGCGCGCCGTTTTGCAGGATCGAGGTTGGGTGACGTTAGGGCCTGCCAATAGGCTGCTGAGCCTAGAGTTTGCAAATGCAAGCGTTCGACAACCAATTTTTCTTGCACAGAGAGCGCTTCTATCCTCTCCATGACAATAGCACCAGCGTGGCCAAGCCTTGCTGCTGCTGCTGTAGTTTGATCACCTTTCGCAGTTCGATACTGATCTACCGCGGCACGAATATCGGCGCGGTTGAGAAGTTCAACTATTTTGGTGACGGCAGTACGCAGCTCGTCTGACCGCATTTTAGGCTCCATTGGCACATTTCTACTGACTGTGATCGGCCAATAACCCAACTACTTGAGATGATTCCTAGCCGCATCCCAGTAGGCTATTGACAGCCATGGCAGTCTCTTCCATGGCTAACCTTCCCTAGTAAAACCTTAAAACAAGTTCAGTATTCTAATTATTAGTTAGACTACGCTTTTGAAGACCAGTTCCAAATACTTGAGGTGAACTGGTGTAAGTAAAGCTGGTCGGGGCGAGAGGATTCGAACCTCCGACCCCCACAACCCCATTGTGGTGCGCTACCAGGCTGCGCCACGCCCCGCCAGAACGGCACAGCTTAACGTAAGCTGATGGCTTTTTGTATTGTTAAAGAAAAAATATACAAACTAGTGCAACAAAATACCTAGCGTGAAACAAACAGATACCGAGTCGCGTGGTTGAGCCTTGGCACACCACCGTTATTGGGTTCTTAGAATTCGCAACAAATCTTCAAGTTCAGAACGAAGTTGTCTAATCATCTGCTGTGACTGAGCGTTGTCATCTTTAACTGCATCACCTGCGAGATGCTGCCTGGCTCCGCCAATCGTGTATCCCTCTTGGTACAGCAGGCTACGAATCTGACGTATCAACATGACATCTTGCCGCTGGTAATACCGCCTGTTACCACGTCGCTTGACGGGTGCAAGATCGGAGAACTCCTGCTCCCAGTAGCGAAGCACATGCGGCTTGACCATACACAACTCGCTCACCTCACCGATGGTGAAATAGCGTTTGTTGGGTATGGTAGGTAATTCGTCGTTATTGCTGAATTCCAGCATGGGCTTCTACTCGCACTTTAAGTTTCTGGCCCGGACGGAACGTAGCAACACGTCTAGCCGAGATGGGTATTTCTTCGCCGGTTTTGGGATTACGTCCCGGTCTTTGGCTTTTGTTACGCAATACAAAGTTACCAAAACCCGATAGCTTCACATCGTGCCCAGTCTCTAGGGCCAATTTGACTTCTTCAAAGAAATGCTCAACAAACTCTTTGGCTTCACGCTTGTTGAGCCCAAGTTCATCAAATAGCATTTCAGCCATCGTAGCTTTCGTCAGTGCCATTCTAATTCCTTAAAACCGCTCCAAGGGAGGTGCCTAGTGCCTCTGTCACCTTAGCAGTAACCGCATCAGCATCCTTATCTTCTAGGGTGCGTGAAAAGTCTTGCAGAATCAAGCCTAAAGCCACGCTTTTCTTTCCGTTATCAATGTTGTCGCCCTGATAAATGTCGAAAATACTTACGTTGACCAGATTATCGGGCACACAGCCCCTCACGACATCAAGCATCTGCTGTGCAGAAACTGCCTCATCCACCAACAACGCAAGATCACGTCGTACCTGAGGAAAGCGTGATAACCGAGTGGCTTTTGGCACACGAGCAACGCATAAAGCATAGAGGGAAAATTCAAATACAACAACTGGCACATCAATATCCAATTCAAACAACAGTGCAGGATTCAGCGCTCCCACATAGCCAACGTGTTGACCATCGATTTCCACGATGGCCTGCTGCCCGGGATGCAACATGGGAATGTCACTACGAATGAATCTGACGGCTGCGCCATTGGCTTGGGCAAACAGAAGTTCAACATCAGCCTTCACCGTAAAAAAGTCAGCAGCCGTACCAGTGCTATTCCAGTTTTCCACTTCGAGTTTCCCAGCAACAAGCCCTGCAAGCATCTGCTGTTGCTGCACCGAATTGTCCATCTGCTCACCAGCACCATGGCTGGCAAGAATTGAATCATCCAGTTGATCAATCGTTAGCCCCTCATCGTTCGCCAGGAATCGCAGTCCAGTCTCAAAAATACGTAAGGACGCCACCTGCCGACTGAGATTACGCTGCAAAGTGGTTATCAACCCCGTCAGTAGGGTGGTGCGCATGACCCCCATTTCAGATGACAAAGGATTAGCCAACGGCAAGGCCGTTAGATCCGGGCGCAGCCTGCTCTGCTGGCCAGCCTCTACAAAACTGTACGTCACGACTTCCTGATAACCCGCGGAAACCAGTCGCTTTTTCACGTCAATAGGTGCAACGTTTGCTTCGGACAATGCTTGAAAAACCGGTGTGTTTGAGGGTTGCGTTCTTGGCAATTTGTCAAAGCCTATAATCCGCGCGACTTCTTCGATGTAGTCCTCTTCAATCTCAAGATCATAACGATAGCTAGGTGCCTGCACTTGCCATCCCTCGCCGGTGGGCGAGCTCTCAATACCCAGTCGGGTGAAAATCATTTGCACGGTATCGCACGAGGGTGAAATTCCCAGAACACGCTGCAATCTGGCGTCCCTAACCAACACGGCTTGGCGCTTTGGCATGCGATCAGAATTCATCCAATTCATCGCAGGACCTGCATCGCCACCAGCGATAGTGCGCATCAAACCCGTTGCATACTCGAGCGCATCCAGCTGGACAGCCGGATCGACCCCACGTTCGAAACGATGGGCAGACTCAGTATGGCTGGCGTACTGCCGAGGTTTTCCTGCAATCATTTTCGGTAAAAACAGTGCACTTTCAAAAAACAGATTTGATGTACTGTCGTTCACACCCGTATCCTGCCCTCCCATAATGCCGGCTATGCCTATCGGGCCTCGGTCATCAGCAATAATAGTGGTGTGCTCATCTAGCGCTACGTCACGACCGTCTAGTAGAACTAGCCGCTCGCCAGTTTTTGCCAACCTGACTTGAATTGCCCCTTGTAGCTTGTCGAGATCAAAGGCGTGCATGGGTTGGCCCAGCTCCAGCATCACATAATTTGTGATATCAACTGCCGAGTTGATAGAGCGAATACCAGAACGACGTAAGCGCTCAACCATCCATGGCGGCGTAGGCAAACTGATATCAATGCCACGCAACACACGGCCTGTAAAACGTACGCACGCACAGCCATCCGACACTTTCACCGGCCATTGATCGTCAATAGCTACGGGCACACTTGAAATTTCATGCAACTGCATGGGTAGATCGTTGCGCGCACAGACGTCCCGCGCAATTCCTCGAATGCTTAAACAATCACCACGATCAGGAGTCAGCTCGATATCGATAATGGCATCGTCAAGCTCTAGCCACTCAGCAAGCGTTTTACCCACCGGTGCATCATCGGGCAGCTCCATGATGCCGCCACCCTCTTCTGACAATGATAATTCAGAAGCTGAACACAGCATGCCCATTGAGACAACGCCTCGCAGCTTTGCCTTCTTCAATTTGGTGCCGTCGGGGAGCTTACCGCCCACTTTGGCTAAAGCCGTAGTCAGCCCTAATCTGGCGTTTGGCGCACCACAGACAATTTGTAGATTGTCCTGTTCACCACAGTCAACCTCACACACTCGAAGTCTGTCTGCGTCCGGGTGCTGCTCGATTCCCACAATACGTGCAACAAAAACATCAGCAAAGTCTGGGGCAGCCGAGACTATCTCATCAACTTCCAAACCCATAAAAGTGAGTTGATCGCCTAGAGCTTCGGTGTCTATGGGCGGGTTGACCCACTCACGTAACCACTGTTCACTGAATTTCATTAGGTCGCCTGCATGCTAATGTCAAAAGGAATACGAGCTAGTGGAACTGCGCAAGAAAGCGCATATCGTTCTCGAAAAATAAACGTAGGTCATCAACACCGTATCGCAACATGGCTAGGCGCTCTACACCCATACCGAATGCGTAGCCTGTGTAGCGCTCTGTATCTATGCCCACCGAGCGAAACACCGCCGGGTGCACGATGCCAGAACCCAGTACTTCCAGCCAAGGTCCTTTGTTAATACGAATATCCACCTCCGCAGAGGGCTCGGTAAACGGAAAGTACGATGGGCGGAAGCGAATTTCACAATCGTCCTGATCGAAAAAATGATTGAGAAAAGCCTCTAGGTGGCCCATCAAATCGCTCATCGAAATATTCTCATCAACCAGAAGTCCCTCCACCTGATGAAACATCGGCGAATGCGTCATGTCTGAATCACAACGATAGACTCTGCCTGGAGATATGATTCGCAGCGGAGGTTGATTTGACTCCATGTAGCGCACTTGAACTGACGATGTTTGCGTACGTAACAGCCTGTTCACATCGAAATAGAAGGTATCGTGCATAGCTCTGGCAGGATGATGCTCTGGAATATTCAGCGCTTCGAAGTTGTGGTAGTCATCTTCGATCTCAGGGCCATCGGTGGTAACAAACCCAAGCTGTGCAAATAAGGCGCTTATCCGCTCAATAGTGAGCGTTATTGGATGCAAACCACCCGCTAACTGACCACTTGCTGGCAAGGTGATGTCCAGTGCATCGCTAGCCAGTTTTTCCGCTAGTAGTGCGTTTTCCAGCAGCAGTCGCTTGTTCTCTATGAGCACCTGCACTGCCTGCTTGGCTTTATTTACCGCTTGTCCTGCCGCTGGCTTCTCTTCTGGGGAGAGGCTTCCGATGGACTTCAGTACGCCCGTCAGCTTACCTTTTTTGCCCAGAAATTCGACACGCACTGCTTCAAGCTGATCGATAGCGGTGGACGCCTCGATACGACTGGTGGCATCGGTTATCAGATGGTCTAGATCCAGTGGCATGGCAGGGTGGTTCCTTGGCTGTGGAGACTGGCACAAAAAAGGGGGAATGCCGATATATTCGGTATTCCCCCTGCGTCGATAAAGCGGCTATTGGTTGCTGACTTGAGATTCGTTAAAAATCTCTAGCCGTTCCTTATTCGTAATATGGCCGTGTTATGGCGTGCGCTCGCCAGAGAAACTAGCGAGCGCGGATACTACAAAGCTGTAGCTGGCAAACTGGACTTCGCTTTATCGACGATGGCAACAAATGCTGCCTCGTCAGCGATAGCAATCTCTGCCAGTACTTTACGATCGATCTCGATACCAGCAGCCTTGATGCCTTGCATCAGACGGCTGTAAGTAATGTCGTTAGCACGAGCCGCCGCGTTAATTCGGGCAATCCACAATCTGCGGAAAACACGTTTTTTCGCTTTTCTGTCACGGTAGGCGTACTGACCTGCTTTGGTGACTGCCTGTTTGGCAACGCGAAATACCTTACTACGGGCACCACGATAACCTTTGGCCTGCTTGAGAACTTTCTTGTGACTGGCGCGCGCTGTGACGCCGCGTTTAACTCTTGGCATTTTCTAAGGCTCCTAGCGAAGGTTGGGCAACATGCGTTTGATTAGCACGACATCGTTCTGGTGAACCATGTCTCCACCACGTAGCTGACGCTTACGCTTGGTGCTTTTCTTGGTAAGGATGTGACGCATGTGCGAGCTCTTGCGCTTGTAGCCGCCAGAACCCGTTCGCTTGAACCGCTTCGCGGCCCCGGATACGGACTTTTGCTTGTTGGACACTGTTTGACTCCTGAAATTAGTAGGTAGCAAGCTACCTGCGAGTGATATCACCGGTGACGTCTTAGTGTCGGTACGCCAACGCGGTGTCTATTTTTCTAGCCGTTAACCGACTAGCCGAACATTCTAATGCTTTTTGGGCGCAATGACCATAACCATTTGCCTGCCTTCCAATTTAGGGAACTGTTCAACTGTACCCAGCTCGGCTAAATCTTCTTCAACACGCTTAAGCAATTTGGCACCCAACTCTCTATGCGCCATCTCCCGACCACGAAAACGCAGTGTGATCTTGGTTTTGTCGCCGTTCTCCAGAAACTTCACCAGGTTCTTCAACTTGACCTGGTAGTCACCATCCTCGGTGCCGGGACGGAACTTGATTTCCTTGAGCTGTGCCGTTTTCTGTTTCTTACGACCTGCATTCTGCTTCTTGTTAGCCTCGAACTTGAATCGGCCGTGATCCATGATCTTGCAAACAGGGGGAGAGACGTTTGGAGAGATTTCGACAAGGTCAAGCCCTGCCTCTACCGCTGTTCCCAATGCTCTTTCAATCGGAACTACCCCGATTTGTTCACCCTCGGCAGAAATAAGCCGCACTTCGGAGACGTCGATTTCGTCGTTCTTCCGGTTAATTTTCTTGGCAGAGATGGATCAGCCCTCCTGCGTGGCTGTATTAACAGCGCCTTGGCCACGAGTTGTGACCTCTTTATTAAGCATCAAATTAAGTTCTTCCAAAGTTAAAACACCCAAGTCTTCACCGCTGCGCGTCCGCACGGCAACTGACCTACTTTCGAGTTCCCGATCGCCTACGACCAGCAAGTATGGCACTCGCTGTAACGTCCATTCACGAATCTTGAAACCCACCTTCTCGTTACGCACGTCACTCTGTGCGCGTAACCCTCTATTCTGCAACACTTCAGCCACTTCTTCAACGAAGGCGCTCTGTTTATCCGTAATATTCATGACAACGGCCTGCACAGGCGACAGCCACAGTGGCAGTTTACCTTCAAAGTTCTCTATAAGAATACCAATGAAACGCTCAAATGACCCAAGAATGGCTCGATGCAGCATTACTGGCGTTTGACGTTCGCCTTTTTCATCGATATAACTGGCGTCAAGCCTTCCGGGCATAGAAAAATCTACCTGCATGGTGCCGCACTGCCACACTCGGCCGATGCAATCTTTTAATGAAAATTCTATTTTAGGGCCGTAAAAAGCGCCTTCACCTGGTAGTTCTTCCCAAGGAAGTTGCTTGGCATCCAGTGCGTCCGCCAGCGCTTTTTCAGATTTATCCCAAGCTTCATCACTACCAACGCGCTGCGGTGGTCGTGTTGACAGACGATAGATAATTTCTTCAAAGCCAAAGTCTTTGTACACTTGATGTAGGAAATCAATAAACGAGCTAACCTCATCCTGAATTTGCGATTCTGTGCAAAAAACGTGCGCATCGTCTTGTGTGAACGCTCGGACGCGCATGATACCGTGCAATGCACCTGACATCTCGTTGCGGTGACAAGAACCAAACTCAGCCAAACGCAACGGTAGATCGCGATAACTTTTCAGCCCCTGATTGAATACCTGCACGTGGCACGGACAGTTCATGGGCTTTACGGCATAGCTTTTGTCCTCGGTTTCCACAGTAAACATGTTGTCGCCAAATTTATCGGCGTGTCCGCTGCGCTCCCACAAGGAAAAGTCCACTACTTGGGGGGTCTTTATCTCTTGATAGCCATGGGCGACCTGCTGCTTGCGCATGTAGTCCTCTACTTCAAGGTAGATCGCCCACCCCTTCGGATGCCAGAACACCATGCCAGGTGCCTCGTCCTGCAAGTGAAACAGATCTTGTTGCTTGCCAATACGACGATGATCGCGCTTTTCGGCTTCAGCCACATTATGCAGATGGGTCTTTAGCTCCTTAGGGTTGGCAAACGCCGTTCCATAAATTCGTTGCAACATGGCGTTATTGGAGTCACCACGCCAGTAAGCGCCCGCCAGCTTAGTCAGTTTAAATGCCTTGAGATGGCCCGTGTGAGGCACATGCGGCCCTCGGCACAAATCAGTAAAATCGCCTTGCGCATACAAAGACAAGGTTTCGCCAGCAGGGATAGAGTCGAGAATCTGTGTTTTATAGTCCTCGCCCATGCCCTTGAAAAACGTCATGGCGTCATCGCGCTCCATCGTTGAGCGTTGCAGCGGAATGGCTTGATCAGCTAATTCTTTCATGCGTTTTTCGATAGACTCGAGATCCTCTGGCGTGAATGAGCGCTCGTAATCAAAGTCGTAATAGAACCCACCTTCAATTACTGGTCCTATTGACACCTGAGTTGATGGAAACAGCTGCTTAACCGCCTGAGCTAACAGGTGCGCTGTGCTGTGCCGGAGCAAATCGAGTGCTTCATCGCTTTTGTTGGTCACAACCGCTAGGCGAGCGTCGCCGGTGATGGTATGGCTAGCATCAACCAATTCCCCATTGACCATGCCAGCAAGTGTCGCCTTAGCGAGGCCGGCACCGATGTCTGCAGCGACATCCATAACGGTAACTGGATTGGGATACTGCCGAGTGGAGTCATCGGGCAGAGTAATTGTAGGCATAAAAAGTTGCGCTCTTATTGATCTTCAGTGGTGACCCCTACGATGGGCCACGTGGTGGTGGTCAGTGGTGACCCTTACGAAAGGCCACATGGATCGAGTTCGTGTCTATCAAGGTATGTTACAGGTGAAATCGATGTGAATCTTTTAAATAGTTTAGATCATTGTTGACCTTGTGCGGACACTTGCTTACACTTGCGCCCACGGCAGGCGCGTAGCTCAGTTGGTTAGAGCACTACCTTGACATGGTAGGGGTCGTTGGTTCGAATCCAATCGCGCCTACCAACTTTTCCGGCAGCTCTTAAGTAGCCCATACATTGGCCCATCAATTGGTCCATTAACGGGGAATCCCAGAGCAGCAGTACAGCCGGCAAGTGGTAGGATTTAGCAAGAAATAGTAAAGCTCAGCAGGCGTATCAGCGGAAAGGTCTGCAACGTCTGCAAAACGGTTTGCAAAAACCGTTGAATCCGGCACAAGCCAGCCACTTTCAATAAGCGAGTCTTGCGCTCACTGCAGATAACAACGTTACGGTAAGGCCAAGGCGAGAGCATTCTCGTCATTGGCGTACACCCGGTGCCAGTTTCCTTGTTTAGAGCAGAAAGCCTGACCAATAGCTGCCCACAACGGGCAAGGATTACATAGTGCACCTCTCTGAACTTGTCGCAGTCTCCCCTATCGACGGTCGTTACGCGGCCAGAACCGCTCCCTTGCGCGAGGTGTTCAGCGAATACGCGCTCATCCGTGAACGAGTCAGAGTAGAGGTTCGCTGGTTTATCGCGTTAGCAGAGCATCCAGACATTACCGAATTACCGCCCTTGCCAGAAAAAACCAAGCTGGGTTTGCTAGATCTGGGCGAGCTCAGCATTGAAGATGCGGAAGCTGTCAAAAAAATCGAACGCACCACAAATCATGATGTGAAGGCGGTCGAGTACTTTATAAAAGACAAGCTAATGGCATTTCCCGAGATAGCCAACAAACTTGAGTTTGTGCACTTTGCCTGCACTTCCGAAGACATCAACAATCTTTCCTACGGTTGCATGTTGTCCAACTACAGGCGAAACGTTTTGCTGCCATCTCTGGACGCACTGATAGATAAGCTACGTGCGTTTTCTCACCAACATGCAGCGGTACCCTTACTCAGCCGAACCCATGGCCAAACCGCAAGCCCGAGCACACTTGGAAAAGAATTCGCAAATGTAGTAGCAAGACTTGAACGCCAACGCGACACTATCTCAAAGGTTGTTTTACTGGGAAAAATCAATGGTGCGGTCGGAAATTACAATGCCCATGTGGCGGCCTACCCCAGCATCGATTGGCCAGCATTTTCAAACCACTTTGTAAGCTCTCTAGGATTGGAGTTCAATCCGTACACCACACAAATTGAACCCCATGATTGTGTTGCCGAACTCTTTGACGCTGTATCGCGATTCAACGTCACACTCATTGATCTTTGCCGCGATACCTGGGGCTATATATCGCTAGGGTACCTCTCACAAAAACCTGTCGACGGCGAAATCGGCTCATCCACCATGCCACATAAAGTCAATCCCATTGACTTTGAAAATGCTGAGGGCAACCTTGGCTTAGCCAACGCCATGTTCGATCATCTAAGCCGCAAGTTACCTATTTCACGCTGGCAGCGTGACTTAACTGATTCAACTGTACTGCGCAATTTAGGGGTTGGCGCGGGTTATACCGCTATCGCTATCGCATCACTTGAAAAAGGTTTGGGCAAACTAGGCGTCAATGAACACGCATTGGCCAACGACCTGAATAAAGCATGGGAAGTGCTGGCTGAGCCTATCCAAACTGTGATGCGACGTCACGATGTGCCCAATGCCTATGAAGCATTAAAGTCGTTGACGCGAGGCAACACTATGGATGAACAATCCATTCGCAATTTCATTAAAGAACTCAAGATACCAGAGGATGACAAAGAACGCCTCCTCGCTTTAACACCTGCTACATACGTTGGGCTAGCGAAGTCTCTGGCCGAAAATATTTGATATGTCAGGATTCGACGCTGGATTAGATGATGACGAGCTTGCAGATTTTGCTGACAGAATCAACTGGCCTGAAGGCCTTGATGAATCTATCTTTCTAAAAGATTACTGGCAACAAAAACCACTTCTCATCCGCCAAGCTTTTCCAGATTTTGAAACACCCCTGCCCGCAGATGAGTTGGCAGGTTTATCACTGGACGCCGATGCAAGTTCTCGCATCATCACCCAAGATGACAATGGCGACTTTTTTCTGGAGCACGGGCCTTTCCAGGAAGATCGCTTTACGAGCTTAAACAGCAACAATTGGTCATTGCTCGTCACTGATATAGAAAAGCTCTTGCCAGAATTTAAACTCTATCTGCAACCTTTTCGATTCATTCCCGACTGGCGTATCGATGATCTCATGGTGAGCTACGCGCCGGATGGCGCGTCAGTTGGTGCACATATTGATGAGTATGATGTTTTCTTACTACAAGCCAGTGGTACACGAACTTGGCATATTGATTCTCGCCCAGACACGGTGCATGAATTAAAAAAAACCAGTGAATTAAAGATACTGGCCAATTTCTCCAGCACTCACACTTGGGATTTGCAACCAGGAGATATGCTGTATCTACCGCCTAATATGGCACACCATGGCGTTGCCAAAGGCGATGATTGCATGAGCTGGTCGATAGGATTCAGAGCTCCTCTGATCAGCGATATGGTCAACAGACTGGCAGAGCTTGTTAGTGAGGAAATACCCCACCAACGCTATACCGATGGACTCTCGTTACTAACTATGCCAACCCTGCCAGCCGCACACGGCGAAATCAATGCTGCCAGTGTTTCAAGGTTCAAAGCCTTGTGGACTCAAGCCATGACCATGAGTGATGCACAATTTGCACAGCTATTAGGTCGATGGCTAACAGAGCCTGCTCAATTAGCACCTGATGTGGTAGCAGAGGATAAACACACCCCATGTGTGACTGGCGACGACCATCCAATTCATGTGAATAAGTCGTCATTCAGTCGATTTGCCTGGCACACAGATTCGAATAGCAAGGCTGCTTTATTCGTCGATGGACATTGTTACCAGTGCTCTTTGCAATTTGCATCAATAATCTGTGAGCAATCCAATCGCATTGAACTACATCACGAGCAATTGAACACAGTTGATATTTCCGTGCTCGATTCACTACTGCGCAATGGCAGCTTACAGTACGACTAAGTGACACTTACGTAAGCTCGTCATCTTCACGCACAAGGGGCCTATACAGTTAACATCGCTGGATGCTTAGCCGCCGTGAGAATGACATTTCTGCGTATTTTTGCTTAAGTAAGTGCCCTTTCAATATGACTAACTTGCTAGCTTTACTGGATTCAAAGCACTAAGAGAGTTCAATAACGCAGTCGAGTCGAACGGTTTTTCCAGAACGAAGTCTGCACCGCTGTTTAAAGCAAGTTCTCGCAAACCTGCTTGACGACTCGCCGTCATAATGACGATGATGATATTACTACCATCGTCGAGCACTCTTAGTGCCTGTATAAAATCGATACCATTGCCGTCAGGCAAATTGTAATCCAGCAGCGCAGCATTTGGCTCAAATTGCTCGATTTGCTTTGTCGCCTCGAACACGCTTGACGCCAACTCAACATCGTAACCTGATGCACGCAACCTGATTTGCAAAGCGAGTCCGATATGGCGATCGTCCTCAAGTATCAAAATTCGTGATTTCTCACTCATCGTAGTCACAGTATAGTTAGTTATCAGCGCCTTAATGGCATAGCTGATCTATAGCGTCGGTGAGCTGTGCGGCTTGAAATGGTTTTTCGACAAAACGTGAACTACCATAAGTTTCTGCACGCGTGCGAATTTTGGGATCTTTGCTAGCCGTGATAAACACGATAGGTATGCCGGCTAAATCCATTGATGCCCTCATTCGATCAGCAACTACAAATCCATCCCCACCCGGAAGATTGATATCCAGCAAGATCACTTCAGGCTTACATTTAACCGCCGCGTTCATGGCGTAAACGGCATCGGCAGCTGCATTGACTTGATAACCCATTGAACGCAGACGCATGCTTAGCGCCATGGATATTCTCTTGTCGTCCTCAACTAATAGTACACTTTGCATTGTCATTGTTTTTTTTATCGCAAGTTGTGTGTGTTGTACTTCCTGTCTCTGGAGGTGGTAACGGCGACTCAGGTAACTCCCTAAGATACAGTTACGAGTGCGTCACGCAAAATGGGGGTTACATGTGCCAATGTGGGATCTGGCTCTCTAAAAAAGTGTGCACCTAGGAGTCATCAGGCTTAGTGGCTGGCACAAAAAAAGTCTACTGCTTGATCAACAAGCAAGCTCGCTCCACCCAAAGGCTTAACGTGCCAACAACTGAAGAGATAAAATCAACTCAGGCTTTTAGCCACAAAGCGTGCGTTAGCGTTGATGCTTACGCAAGGCCTGCGCGTTTTAACTTGAGCCATTGCAAGCCAATGATACTCAACGCATTCTTTATGACCCTCTGATCCATCCACTCGAAAGCTTGTGTCGCAGGCACAACCATTGCGCGAATATCTTCTTGCTCATCAGCTAAGCCGTAATGGCCCTCTATACCAGTGAGATCTGTTTCAGCGTAGTAGATGAACACCTCTTCGGTGCTGGCGCCAGGACTTGCCAAATACTGTGAGACAAGTTGTACTTTGTTCAGGTTAAGCCCAGCCTCTTCGCGGGCTTCACGTATGGCGACCTGCTCAGGGGCCTCGTCTGTGTCGATCATGCCAGCAACAATCTCTATTAACCAAGGATCTGAACTTTCATGCATGGCCCCAATGCGGAATTGTTCAAGCAGCGCTACACAATCTGTGCGCGGGTCATAGGGTATGACACCTACCACATTGCCACGAACAAACAATTCCCTCTCTACCGGACCACTGGTGCCTCCAGCATGCAGCTCATGTTCAAACTTGACACTATCCAATTGATAGAAGCCTTTGTAAGCCACGCTACGCGACAGAATTTGCCAGTGTCGTGGGTTGGATTTATTTGCCATGACTTTGCCCGAATCGTCGTGTACCGGCTCGTAGTGAATTGAGCGTAACCGATAGCGTACTCAATGCCATAGCCAAGACAGCCATCACCGGGTGCACATAACCAAAAAGAGCTGCAGGCAACATAAGCGCGTTGTACCCCAAAGCCCACAGTATGTTGCTACGCAAAACTTGCGAGGCTTTGGATGTTATTTGCAAAGCCACCAGTATGCGATCAAGGCCACCGTCAAGCACAGCCATAGCCGCTGCATTTTTAGCTAAATCGCTCGCTTTGCCTGTTGCTATTCCCAAGGTTGAAGCTGCTAAGGCTGGGCCATCATTCAAGCCATCGCCAACAAAACCTACGACTCGCCCCTGCTCTGTGAGCTGCTCAACCAGCGCAGCTTTATCTTCAGGAGATGCCTGAGCTTGCCAGTCTATGCCCAGTGATTCGGCGACAATTTTTACGCTGTCAGGCCGATCACCACTTACCAATTTGATATCCGCACCCCGACTCTTGAGCTGAGATATTAATGCACTGGCGTCGTCGCGTAGCTCATCGGCCAGATAGACAGCACCTACGTATTGTCCATTGAGCGCCACACACACCTCACTGGCATGCGACAAAACGTCAGCCTCAGTGCTGCAGGGTTCAAGCATGTCGGGCACTGATGTACGCAACCACTGGCGTGACCCTGCTTGTATTTCTACTCCGCTAGCAAGTCTGCAGCAAACACCTTTGCCGGGGAGCTCTGTAAAGGTTGCATCAACCGCCTGTTGTTCATGAGCCTGCTGGGTGCTTGGATTGCTGCTGCTCAGGTTACTAAACTTCGCATTAGCTTGATGAATTGCTAGCATAAGCGGATGTTGTGAGCCCCTACCGGCCTGTGCCGCCTGCACAATGACATCGTCTTTCGAAAACCCGGAAGCGGCATAAACGCTTTGTACCTGAGGCTTGCCAACCGTCAACGTTCCTGTCTTGTCCAGCAATAGCGTATCTACCCTGCGAGCCTTATCAAGCACACTGGCATCGCGCAATATAATCCCTTCCTGTGCCGCTCTAGCGGCTGTCACTGACACCACCAACGGAACCGCTAATGACAAGGCACAAGGACAACTAACGACTAGAACCGCTAAAGCACGTTCTAAAGTATCAGATACTGAATTGCCAAGAGCAAGCAAAACCACCGACACAACAAACGCCAACAGCAACAACAATGGAACTAGCCAGAAAGCCACACTATCGGCTATCGACATCAGGTTGGTTTTCTTGTTCAGAAAACGCCCCACTGAGCTGGCAAGTACATCCATCCGGCGATTACCCAGAGTTGATGTCACTCGCAGTTTTAACGTGCCATTAAGATTGAGCATGCCGGCATGTATTTCATCGCCTGGCTGACGCAGTTCGGGCATCGACTCCCCATTCAACAAACCAGCATCGACAGACGCTGAGCCTGCTACAACCACACCGTCCATACAGATTCTCTCGCCTGCATGACTTTGTATTGTGTCACCCACAACCAGCACAGAAAGCGGCACCAGTTCGGACGTAGACAGATCATTAATTCGTCGCGCTTTAACAGGTGATAAATCAAGTAGCTCTCTAACGGCATTGGTAGCCGTTCGATGCGCACCAAAATCTGCGAGTCGCGCAATGAGCTGGAACGTTACCAGCATCACCGGCACGTCAAACCAGACATCCGATCCACCATTGGCCAGTGTGACGATCGAACCGGCCGTTGCAGCCACTGTAGCTACGAAGATCAAGGAATCCATGCCTGGCACCCGAGCACGCAAACCCAGCCAACCCAGCTTAAGAAATGGCGCTGCCGAGTAGACGAGTACCGGTAAAGAGACGATCCCAGAAAAAACCGCAAACCACCAGGCCATTGCCTCTGTCGGCAATCCGATAAACAATCGGATCATACTGGCCATCATCACCCACAACCCAAAACCCAATGCTACGCCCAAACGCATGCGCATCTGCTTTTCAAACTTACTGCTTTGCGATGTGCGGGCAGGATCGTCAATGGCACGCGTTGTATAGCCCAATTGGGCTATTGCTGTACGAATCGAGCTGTCTTCTACGACATCAGCATGGTGCTGAACTGTCGCTGTATCACTCAAAAAGGAGACGCTGACATCAACCACTCCCGGCAAGCGACGCACAGCACGTTCCACAGTCGCCGCACAACCACCACAGAACATATCCTCAACAACGAACACGCTCTCATTAGGCGTATGCACGCTAGTGCACTGCCAAATCAGACATCAGGCTCGCCCAACACAGAGATCAACTCAGCTCCACCGTTGAATGGCCCCGTACGATCAGCAAACGCATCACGCTCGGCAGCAAACCATTCTGCGTCGACTTCATCAGCCACGTTCGACCATGAATTGCGAATGTAATTGAGCACCGCAGCCAATTCCTGATCACTCAGGTGTGATTGCACAGGCATAACGCCGTTGTAGGTATTACCCATTACAACCATCTCCCCCTGAACACCATGTAGTAGGATTTGCGCAGGAATACGAGCATCGGTGAGTACCCACTCAGAACCATCAAGTGGTGGAAAAGCACCGGCTAATCCAGCTCCACTAGACTGATGGCAAGCGACACAGTTGGCGTTATAGACCGCAGCTCCGTCCACTGGCAAGCTGCCTGGCAAAGGCAAAGCCGTGCGTAAATCGCCTGCGTCAGCTGGTACCGTACCTTGCACAAAAAAGTAGCTGACACCCCAAGTTATCAATACCAAGCACACAATGGTGTACCAAAACGGCAGCGGATTCTTTAGCTCCTCAGGCTCAAACCTTTCACGACGATAAGAACGTTCTTTGCTGGAATCATCAATTGCGTTTGATGATTTTTCCGTCGCACCTTGGCTTGCGCCCTTGCTGCTATCTGGTTCGTTCATTGTGTTGCCTCTACCTTGGCTGCCGGCGTTTGCACCGTACCGCTCGATAAATCTATACTTAAGGCGCTGACTTTATCGTCGTCAGCTGACTTATCTGCTGGTTGATCATCAGGGTCAGCTTTCGGTAGATCATCTGTTGGATAGGTATGGTCAAGCCCGAGCAAATATTCCACTAGATCCATAGCATCAGGTGTGGCAATCACAGTACCACCTCGAACACGGTACTCTGGTGGTAGATTGACAGCGGTAACACCTTCGGGCACGAAATCGATAACTTCGAAAAGGAAAGGATATCCTGGCATGTTGCTTCCTGGAGATACCGACCGAGGGGCATAAAGGTGGGTCAGATGCCAGTCGACACTGGGTTGC
Source organism: Granulosicoccus sp. (assembly GCA_023301725.1). GTDB lineage: Bacteria > Pseudomonadota > Gammaproteobacteria > Granulosicoccales > Granulosicoccaceae > Granulosicoccus. Next base: position 26,035 of record JALZUD010000055.1, read on the forward strand.
CGTGCACCGATGTTAAACAGGTCCGGTCCAGTTCGCATGGTTCCCATCAAATGTGGGTTGTCGTAACTATAGTCTTTAGGTACAGACGGTCGGCCCCAACCACGTGTCATGTCTGGCGCTAGACTGGCGTCGCGTGGCTGCTGGCTATGACAATACACACACCCTAGAGCGATATAGGTTTGTCGACCTCGAGCTTGGGCCTCAGTGTACGGCGCTAAAGCCGCGGGTGGATTTTCCCCTGTACGCAGCTGTATCGCAGGCATGATCAACAATAACATGGTGGCATAAAGCAAGATAAGTGCAGAACCCGCAATGATGCCTAGTGCGCGAGTCATGATTGAACTCCTTTTGCAGTTTCAAGATTTTTACGCTTACCAAACCCTTGCATTAACTTCGGTGGAGCATCGCTCGCCGGCCCCATACGTCGCATGACAAGAATAAAGTGGGCTGCAAAAACAACGTGTCCGAGTGTCATCAAACTACCACCTACAGAGCGCGCCTTGAGGTACGGCATAGTCAGTAGTACCGAATCCATAAACGGTCGGGTTGCATCAAGCATTGCCGTACCCTGCAGCCAACCACCTATTGATAGCGGCCAGAAATAGATACCAAAACCCAGAAACACTAACCAGAAGTGCAATTCAATGGCCCAGATATGCGGCCACTCCCAAGCAACAAGCCTTGGCAAGATAAAGTAGATAGAGCCAAACAAGATGAAAGAGAAGAAGCCGTAAACACCCATGTGAGCATGCGCCACTGTGTAGTGCGTGAAGTGAGTGATGACGTTCACTGAACGCAAGGCTTCAATAGAACCCTGGACGGAGGCAAAGGTATACATCATGGCTCCTGCAACAACAAAACGCAGGGTGGGTGAACTCAACACCATTCGCCAGCGGGAGTAGATAGTCATGTGATGGTTAATAGCTACTGCAAGTACCGGTATTACCATCATGACACTGGTAACGATTGATAAGGTGGTTAACCACGTAGGCACTGGACCACCAATCAAATGATGCACACCTACTTGGCTATAGAACAAGGCCAATGCCCAGAATCCGATGAGCGATAAAGAATATGAATAGATGGGTGTGCCAGTAATTTTTGGAATAAAGTAGTAGGCAGCTGCAAGACCTAATGGTGACATCCATAGCCCCAACACATTGTGTGCAAACCACCAATTCATGATGGCTTGCTCAACGCCCACGAATAACGGAAGTTTCGCGGTTATGAGCAGCATGGGAAACCACACCAGGGCAGCAATGAGGTACCACGCACTCACGTAAAGATGGTGCACACGGCGGCGCAAAATGGTCATCAATAGTGGCACGGCAGCCAATGCACCGCCAAGTACCAGAAAGATATCAACGAACCAAGGGAACTCGAGCCACTCAAGCCCTTCGCTCATCCCTCCAAGCACGGCTACCGTGCCAGAGAACATACCAATATTCCAAAGCATCGCCCCTAGGGTGGCGTATTTTCCTCCCAGCAGTGGTGTTTTAAACAGGCGCGGCACTAGCCAGATACCAACACCTACGCCTGCCATGGAAGCCCAACCGTAAGCCACTACATTTAAATGCGCAGGCCGCACACGGCCAAATGTCAACACGGCATCCTGAATTAGCCAATCAGGAACGTGGAGCTTGACGGACGCAACTACACCAAATAGTGAGCCCAGCAACAACCAGACGATGGATGAAGATAGCCACCACAGAACTGGCGTACGACCCGACTTGTCCAGCTCACGTCGTTCCGCTAACTCCTCTTCATCGATATCCAGGTCGCCCTCTTCGGCCGCCTTCTGGATTCCCTTTCGTCGAACACCGGTTAAGGCCGGATCCTCTTCACGACCCAACTCACCTTCAGCAAAGATGACTTTCGCCGCCTCTTCGCCATCTCCCCACTGATCATTGGCAAGCCCCCAGACCATTAAAAAGATACCGCCAATGGATATCAGGAATGTCATGGCTAGTAAAAACGCTATTGCTGGTGTCATTCTTCTTCGCTAAATCGCCACCATTTTGCGGCAATGGAATGATAGCGCAGAGACCCCACAGACTGTCAATCTGGATTTACAGAGGTATTACATACTCAGGTTTACAGATTAGACAAATAGGCCTCCAATGCGCAGACATCATCAGGGCTATCTACCCCACGCGCAGGACTATTTTTAACAATTCCAACATGAATGCGACCGCCGTGATAAAGCACGCGTAGTTGCTCAAGCTGTTCTTCTTTCTCAAGTTCACAAGGTTGCAAATTCTGGTAGCGATGCAAATAGCCGCAGCGGTAAGCGTACATGCCAATGTGCAAGTAACTGGCAGGCATGGTGGCATCGGTGGCTGGTGTATTGCTCAGCAAGGCTTGGCGCTGTGCCGGAATACTGGCTCTGCTGAAATACAGCGCCATATCTCTGTGATCACGCACCACTTTCACTCGATTGACATTGGCGTAATCCTCAGCCGATGTCATCTGCATACACAGTGTGGCCATGTCAGCATGAGGGTGCGCCTGTAAGTTACCTGCAAGCACATCCAGATGCTCTGCGGGTGTGGCTGGCTCATCGCCTTGCAGTCCAACGATAATCTGATCGTCCGTCCATTGTCTGCGCTGTGCCACTTCGGCAATTCTGTCTGTGCCGCTAGGATGATCTTCGCGAGTCATCTCCACGTCTAACCCTGCATCCGTGCACACGCGAGCGATGCGTTCATCGTCAGTGGCAATCACAACAGTAGTGGCTGCCGACTCCTCAGCTCGCTTGGCCGTATGCAGAATCATGGGTAAACCGTTAAGAGGATGCAACGGCTTACCAGGGAACCGGGCGGAGGCGTAGCGCGCGGGTATAACAACGCTGTACGGCTGTTGCATGTGTCGTTAGTCCTGAGCTTTTGTTAACTTTTCACTTTGAAGCTGCGCTTCAAGTTGCACTATGCCTACCTGCAGAGCGTCTGTAACGCAAACTGTAGTTTGCACCTCGAACACCTCCACCGGCAAAGCTCCCAAAGCACGAAGCTTAACCGCGTCTTTCGAGGTAACCAGTAAGGGTAAGTTGTGTTCGGTTTTCACATCGTCTGTTGAATATACATGGTGATCAGGTTTAGCAATACCCGTAACCTTCAGACCTGCTTGAGTTAGCGCGTTAAAAAAACGTGCCGGATGGCCAATACCTGCCATGGCCACAACCGACCGACCCTGCCAGTCATCAATAGATTGCGTTTGCTCGTCACGCAAACTTACCGTGCTAGACAATTGCAAGTTAAAACGTTGAGTTTGGAAAGGATTCTCCTCACCCGAATTGTGCAATTGCGCTAACGATTCATGAACGGTATCGCTTCCTTGAGTTGCCACCAAGTCAGCACGACGCCACCGCTTATACGACTCACGTAACGGCCCGGCGGGTAAAAGCCAACGGTTACCAAAGCCACGCTCGCCATCGACCACTAACACTGTGGCGGATCGATCCATGGCCAAGTGCTGCAGCCCATCATCTGAAAATACAATGTCGCAGTTAGTCTGATCGTTTATATAAGACACGGCATCTGCACGTTTTACGCAAACACACACTGGCACACCGGTTTGTCGAGATAGCATTAAAGGCTCGTCACCAACCACTTCCGCAGTATCGCTATCAGCAATGAGATGAGGCTGAACGTGACGATGACCACCATAGCCTCTGGTAACGATAGCAGGTCTCCAACCCCATGCTTTGAATTTTTCAACAAGAAAGGCGGTGAGCGGTGTTTTACCGGTACCGCCCACTACAAGGTTGCCCACTACTACCACTGGCATAGGAGACTGGATTGTTTTAAACAAGCCCGTGGTATAGCCAAGACGGCGTATGAAAATAAGCAGTCGGTACACTTGCGATATGGGCCATAAGAGGTACGCACGCATGCCGCGTGCACGCCATAGTCTCTCTATACTTCGGCTCATGCCTGAGCCTCACATGGCAGTAAATTGAGCTTGATGGGTATACAGCACGTTTGCATGTGGTTCGACGAATTCTACAGTGAACAACTATTTATGGATATGCAGCGCTTGAACACTACAATACAAAATTTAAGAAACTAGAAAATTCACACTCACCGTTTCTAATATCGTTCATGCGCCTCTCAAGAATTTCTTCTCCATCAGGTGCGCTGAAAATTCGCACGAGCGCTTCCAAAGAGTTGCGCCTCGCTTCTCTCAAGTGAACGTAATCCAGATTCAGTAAATCTATTGTGTACGAAGCCTTTTCACCATTTTCTACTCTTGCGCTTACTGCACCGGTCTCACTTTCCCAATAGAAACAGTCCGCGATGTTTTCGCACCTTGTTGGAAACAGAAAAAAATCGATGTCGATTTCGCCTCTCTTATGTTCATCACAAGAAACGTTATCCTGATCTGGCTTCTCGTGATTATCAGCTGGTGGAGGGTAACCAAAGCAAGATAGGACGATATTCTCATACCAATATCTGCGCCTTTCAACACAGTCAGCTGATATGCCGTTCCTCTCAATCGCATCGCGCAACTCGCCTGACAGTGTACCTTGAGGAATCATATGCTCAATCACCTCGCTCTTGTTTTCTCCTCCTCTTAGCTGTCTTTCACAATAGGCACACGTACCATTTTGTTCAGAGTAAAGACTTTCTTTTAGTTCTTCTCTACACGGCGCACCGAATTCTCTCCATGGCATGTCAGCTGCTATGTCAGACAGGCAATCTGGCCCTTTGCTCTTCTGTATGTACTTCATTTTTTTCGTTGCAGAGCGCTAAGTAGTTTTAACTCTTGAAAAAATACGCTGTCTACATTTTCATACTCTAGAATTTTTTCCCTCAGATCCTTTGCCTTGTGACTATCTTCATCACCAGCTTTAAATAGTTTTCGGTATTCAATCTTTAACCCTTCAACTTCTCTAGGCTGACCCGGCGCATTCATAATGCCCTTAAGCACGCTACTTCCGTCTGAACCACTGGGAGGCCCATTCAGCTTACTGGCCTTAACACCTTGTTCATTTCTTGCAATAACCTGAACATTTTTCCAAGACGTTGAACTCAAAACTTGAGGAGAGTGAGTAGCAAAAATGAACTGATTCCCTGTTCCGATAGCACTATAAAGCTTCAAAATATCGTATTGCCATGTAGGATGCAGCGCAGCCTCAGGTTCATCAATCAGAATTATCGAATTATTCGGTTGAAGCATCATCAAACCAATTAAACGACTGTATATTTGTTTTTCTCCATCACTCAAATCGTCGATGGATACTTCGTCACCAGATATATTCTTAAAGACAGGTTTATTGAGCAAAGCAGCGTCCAGCTTGTGGAGTGACACTGTTGGTTCTAATACTTTAAATTTATCATTAAATATTTTAATCGCCTTGCTCGCCCTTAGCTTTGAGCTACTCTCTTCAACCAACCTTTCTTGAGCAATCACATATTCTTTGATATACACAACTGCTTTCTTAATAACATCTCGACTAATCTCGTAGGAGAATTGGTAATTGAGGTCCAATTGTCCTAGATTGGATCCAGCTGAATCCATACTAATAAGCGCTGGCATATAAATTATTTGCGAATTAGCGAACGGAGGCGTGTCTCCGGCAGTCAATTTGGATACTTCACTCAGTAGATTTCCAAGGTACCGTCGATCCAAATCTCCATTTACGAGTTTGTGGAGTACTGGAAAATCTGGATAATCTACCAAGTCCAGTTTTGCTCCACCCTCATCGAGTGCGAAACCCGTGTTGTAGAACTTAGCAATTAACTCTAAGATCGACGTTTTTCCAGCGCCGTTTTTACCTACCAGTACGTCAACAGAGTTATGGTTATCGACCGGACTGTTAAATTCGATATGTAAGTCGTTGAGGCCTCTGTAATTCTTAATCTGCAAAGATTTAATATGCATCAAATATTCTCGTGAAACAGCGCATGCGTATTCTGACCAAAGCAATCACTTGTTCTAAAGTGAAGTGATCACATGATTTACTCAACACCCGAGTGCCGATGATAACACTCGAAATGAACGCATTGCCGTGGTGGCGGAGACGGCATGCAAGGCACAAAGCATTGATTCGCCTTTGAGATCAATTCAGTGAACTTGGTCAATCGTCCACTGCCTAGACCAAATATGAGACGTCGATAGTGGATGAAATCCAGTAGAGTGAAGGCCGATTGATTCAGGCAGCTTTCTGCGCAACACCAAAGCCGCTAACAGTGTCAAAAATTTAGCGAAATTGCAACTGGTGCAGCTTGTAGTAATGCGCCTGCTTAGCCAGTAACTCTTTATGGCTACCGATCTCCACTATTTGTCCTTTGTTCAACACCACAATGCGGTCAGCTTGTTCGATAGTGGACAAGCGATGCGCGATAACCAAGGTGGTGCGACCAAGCATAAGAGCATCCAAACCTTGTTGCACCTTTCTCTCCGACTCGGTATCCAGCGCAGAGGTTGCTTCGTCAAGGATAAGTATCGGTGCATTTTTTAACAACGCCCGAGCTATGGCAACACGCTGCTTTTGCCCACCAGAAAGCATCACCCCATTCTCTCCCACCATGGTGGCGTAACCATCCGGTAAAGAGATAATGAAGTCGTGCGCATGTGCAGCCTTACACGCTGTATGCAACGTAGCCTCGTCGACGGTTTCGCTGCTCCCGTAGGCAATATTGCTGGCTATCGTGTCATTAAACAACATGACATCCTGACTTACTGTGGCAATTCTGCCGCGCAGTGATCGCAATGTGTACTCATCTACAGGCTTGTCGTTGACTCGCATTTCTCCTGAGTCAAGTTCGTACAAACGGGGTAATAGATTGACCAAAGAGGTTTTTCCACTCCCCGACTCACCCACAAAGGCAACAGTTTCGCCAGCAGCAATACTCAGGGAAATGTTTTGCAGCACCACAGGTTTGTCTTCGGTGTACCTCAAACAAACGTCACGATATTCGATAGATTGAATACTGGCATCCAGTATGTCCGTGCCATGATCCCGCTCAGATTCCAGATCAAGAATAGCGAAAAGACTCTCGCCTGCGGCAATGCCTTTTTGAATCTGACTATTTAGCGTAGTCATGCGCTTAAGCGGTGAAAATAACAAAAGCATCGCAGTGATGAATGACATAAAACTGCCCACTGAAATACGATCAGCCACATCACCACTGGATGCAATATAAACAATGGTCGCCAAAGCAAGCGCTACCAGTAACTGCACGATAGGTTCGTTTAATGCCTTAACTACCGTCTCTTTCATATTAAAAGCACGGTTACTTTCATTGGCCAGCTCGAACTGCGCCATCTCCTCGTCCTGACCACCAAATATCTTGATAACCCGAGCGCCTTCAACTGCTTCCTGAATGACATGACTGACTTCACCCATAGAGCCCTGAATACTACGACTGATGGAGCGAAATTTCTTACTGACTCGGGCGACAATTATGACGATAGCCGGACCAATGACCAGAAAGATCAGCGCCAGTTGCCAGCTCTGATAAAACATAAGACCTAGCAAGCCAATAGCTGTGAGCGAATCACGGACGATAACAGTCAGAGAATTACTTGCTGCATTTGCCACCATTTGACTGTTAAAAGTGATGCGCGAAATCAGCTCCCCTGAGGAGGATCTGTCGTAGAAAGCAGTTGGCAAGGTGAGGTATTTTTCAAAGATCTCACCTCTTAATTGCTTGATAACCCGCCATCCAATCCATGCAATGTAATAGGTAGATGCAAAACCTGCGATACCACGAAGTAGAAAAATACCGATGATCATTAGCGGGATAAATAGAATAGCCGATTGATCCTGATCGACAAAACTACCATCGAGCATGGGCTTCATCAAAGCAGCAAAAGCTGTGTCTGTGATGGCGTAACCCAGCATTCCGGCAACCGCAATGGCAAACTGTTTTTTGTACGGTTTGATGTAAGTGAGCAGCCGGCGATAAGTATCAGCGCCAGAAACACTGACTGGCCCCGCCGATGCGCCATCGGCTGGTGTGTTAACGCTCACCTTCGCAGATTTGCCCCTTCTATCTCCGGCGCCTGTTTTACCGTCAACTGGGGCAGCTTCCTTCGCACGCTTATCAGCCTTCATGATTGATCGTGCTATTCAGCAGTTCGAGATGTGGCGATAGTTATATTCAAAATCCCCAGCTGTCCTGATGCATCCATTGCCGTCACAACCGCCTGGTGGGGAACCTGTGCATCCGCTCTAATGGTAAGCGGAATATCCCGGCGGCCTTGAGACACCTTATATAATGCGTTTTGCAAGCTGACCAAATCAGACTTAACCACTTCCTGATCGTCTATAAAAAAACGACCGGCTGCGTTAATCACAATCTCTATTCGTTCCGCTGCAGCTGTTGTTTCTGTTTCGGTTGCCTGCGGAAGTTGTAAGGATATTTGCGACTCTTTTTGAAAGGTGGTGGACACCATAAAAAAAATGAGGAGCAGAAACACCACATCGATGAGTGGCGTTAGATTGAGTTCCAGTTCTTCGCTCTGGGCTCGGGCAAACTTCATCGTGCCGCAACCCTGGCAGCCGTCTGGCGCTTCTGCAGCACATCGACAAGCTTCAACGATTCTTTTTCCATATCAACAATAAGGCCATCAACCTTGCCCTTAAAATATCGATGAAACATGAGCGCAGGTATAGCGACCATCAATCCACCCGCTGTCGTAATCAATGCTTGCGATATTCCACCTGCCAACTGCGCCGGATTTCCGACGCCCACGGTGGTGATGTTGGTAAAGACGCTAATCATACCCACAACTGTTCCGAGCAATCCGATGAGTGGAGTTACCGCTGCTATGGTGCCAAGCGCGTTCAGGTATCGGGTTAATTCATGAGCTACATGACCGCCCACCTCTTCAATGCTGGCTTTCATGATTTCGCGATCCTGGCTTCTGTTTGCAAGCCCTGCAGCCAACACGCGCCCTAATGGGGAGCCCTGCTGAATGTCACGGATTTTGTCATCATCCAGCTGCCGCGTACTTGCCATGCGCCAAACGTCAGCGACTAGATTATCCGGGATGACCTTTTCTCGACGTAACGAAATGAATCGTTCGCCTACTATAGCCAGCGCAACGATTGAACAGATCACAATCGGAACCATCAACCAGCCACCAGCAGTTACTATTTCCCACACAGTTCTTTTCCTTTTTGCGACAGCGCTAGCAGCCGCAACACTAGAGACTGGTTGGCAAATTGTTGCCAGCAGTCTGGATTAACGATCCCGTGCCAGAAGCGACGGTGTGAATGCCACCAGGTGAGTGGTGGATAGAGCAACCCTGCAGATCCTAGAGCAAATGATACAGCTCCGTCGTATCCTGTGACGAATCCATCAGAACCCGATAGGTTATAGCGTAATTTTACATCACTGTGAGGAAAACCAAACCGGTTACTTGCGCCTGCTGAAAAAACAACGTACTCCGGACGTACTTTGTCTACAAAAGCCTGAGTAGACGAGGTATCACTTCCGTGGTGTGGAGCACTCAGAATGGTAACTGGAAAGCGCTCCTCACTGCCAAAATTGGACACCAACTGCTTTTCTGCAGCCGCTTCAATATCACCGGTTAACAAGACACGACTTTTACCTGAATGTGCTAAGAGCACGCACGAACGGTTGTTATCACCCCCTCCGGTCGCAAAATTTGGGTGCAAAAATCCTAAGTTGACCGACCCGAGCGTCCAAGTGAGCCCGGATTGGCACGATTGAACCGGCACATTAGTCAGTGAGGGCAAATCCTGACTCGTGTAAATATCGATATCAGGATACCGCGCTAATACATCCGACACCCCAAAGGCGTGATCCTCGTCGCCGTGTGAAACCACCAGTGTGTCGATGCGACTTCTTCCTGAAGCGTGCAGAAAGGGAACTACAACCGCTTCAAACATGCTGAGCTGAGGTGAAACTTTGCCACCTGTATCGAACAATAACGTCTCATTACCTGCGAACACCAACACCGCCAATCCCTGCCCGACATCCAGGAAATGCACGTCAAAACGATCGCTTGCAGGAGCGTGAGTGTTAAACATCAAAGCTGGGAAAAACAATGGCAGTGCGATGGCGCGAAGCCTCAAACCACGAGGACCGAACATAATAGCCAGACCAACAAGGCTTAGTAAAAATGCAACCACTCCAGGTAATACCAACACTATGGAGCTGAGCTGCGTTGCATCCAGCAACTTCAAGAATTCCATTAGATAGTGCAATGAGCTCATGGTGAGCGCCAGCAAAGGTAGCGCAAGGCTATCACTGACACTGCTGGCAACAAGTGTCAGTAAAGCCAATGGCACAGACACCATTGCAACCCATGGCACGGCAATAAAATTAGCCACAGGCGCCAGCAATGAGCCTGTCTGGAAAAACCACGCACCCACCGGCAACAAAACGATCCCAAGCAGGCAGTGCGTACGCACCGTACTACGCAACTGAAAAACACGATACTTCCACCAGCTTCCGGTGTCCTCCATCGGTGCACGAACATGGCCTCGATGCAGGTAAATCAGTGTTGCAACGGTGCCAAATGAGAGCCAGAATCCTGCAGACATTGGGCTGAGAATATTGGAGCCTAGTATGACTACCAAGGCGATGCTCAGTGCCGCCATAGGTGGCAGAAAACGCAATCTCAGAGCCGCCAGTATCCAGACAGCCAACATCAGAACAGCCCTTTGCGTGGGAAGCTCAAAGCCTGCCAACATCGCATACAGCGTTGCCAACAATAAGCTGCAGGTGAGTAGCCAAATGCGTAGATCCGGCAAAGGCCGCGCAGTAGACGTCAATACCGCTATTCTGCGCACACCAAGCAACAGTAGTTTGCCTGCCAACAGCACCCAAGCTGCAACCAGTCCTACATGCAATCCCGATATTGCCAATAAATGCGCCGTGCCAGTGGTGCGCAGCAAGTCCCACTGCTGATCAGTGATACCAGACTTAAAGCCAACAGTAAGTCCCTGCACCAGCCCTAGGTACTCACTACTGTCAGTCGAGGGCGTGGTCGATAGCTGAGTTGATAGCTGCTGTAATTTTAGCACCACGTTTTGTCGAATCGCACTCAGGGTTTTCTGTCTATCCTGAGACACTCTACGCGCTGTAAGTCCATCTCTAACGTAGCCTTTTGCGTGAATACCCTTCACTAGCGACCAGGCTACCGCATCAAACCCGCCCGGATTACGTAACGAACCAGGAGGCTTCAACCTAACTGTCAATCGCCACAACTCACCAGCAAGTAGTTCGGGAGAGTGCCCGTACCACGATAGCCTGACGCGTTCGGCATTAAGTGGCGACGAGCAAGAATCACAAGACACCACCTTTGCGAGGAACGCAAGCCTACGGCCTCGCCTCTCAGGAATGCTATCGATGAGGACAGTCACATCCAGATCGGTTGAGACCTGATGGCTAAGAAGCTGGTGACTGGCCAGTGAGTAGAGTGCGAAAAACGTTACACTGATGGCAACCATCACGCCTGCGACAACGACACGCAACTGTCGGAACCTAAGGCCAAGCAGAACTATTAACACGAGAAAAACGACGCAAACCCAAGTCGAAGGCAACTGACTTAGGTTCACAATACCCAAAACGGCAAATAAGCAGATGCATGCGAAAAACCTCATGCAACTAAAACACCGTTTACCGGCACCAACGGTGCAAAGGTATTTAATGGGTGATGTTGAGCAGTCAATATCAGACAACCGCTAACGGGGACCAAACTTGGGAATGAACCGCTGCCACACAATAGATAGGACCAAACGTGCCAGATAACTGGTTCAAAAGCCGTTTGCCCGATGCAGCCAAGCTGCGGCACACGCTGCATGAGCAGCTGGGTGGCTCGGGCGAAGAAGAGAAAGGTATCCGGCTTTGGATCCGCAATACTTTCGCTCAGCCCATGGTTTGGCACCTCAACCGACGCTCTGTGGCGGGCGGTGTTGCGGTGGGCCTGTTTGTAAGTTGGGTACCTGTGCCTTTGCAGATGCTGCTTGCAGCCGTGCTCGCAGCGGTATTGCGCGTCCATGTGCCTGTCTCCGTGGTCATGGTGTGGTTCACCAATCCTTTGACCTTTGCCCCCCTACTCTATGCCGCTTGGCGAAGCGGGTCAATGATTCTTGGCAAACCAGTCTTTGCCGAGCCATTGAGTTTTAGCACGTACTCTATTCTGGACAAGGCCGGCCAAGCGTGGCCCACCTTGCTCGCGGGCATGCTTTTCTGCGCTGCCTTGTCTGCAGTGATCGGGTTTACGGTAACCATGCTGGTCTGGCGCATTCATGCTATTCGCCGCTGGAAACTCAGAAGATCGCGTCGTGCAGCCGAACGCGCAGCCATTGTCAATTCCGACACCACGGGCTAAACACTTACAAGTAGCTCTTTGCCTAAGGCGAATCCGCTACCAACTCTCCCCGAGTCAATTTCAATACCCTGTCCATTCTGGCAGCCAAACGGGTGTCGTGTGTAACCACCAGAAAACTAGTACCTATCTCTTTGTTGAGCTCAAGCATCAGTTCGTAAACACGCCCTGCTGTCTCTTCATCGAGGTTGCCCGTAGGCTCATCAGCCAGTACCACCGCAGGTTTGGTCACAAGAGCACGAGCAATGGCGGCTCGCTGTCTTTCACCACCCGATAATTCTGCAGGCTTGTGCGCAAAACGCTCACCCAAACCTACCCTGTCTAGAAGAAACTGGGCTTGTTCTAAAGCCTCAGCCTTGGGCATACCTCGAATCAGCAGCGGCATACTGACATTTTCTTGGGCTGAAAATTCTGGCAATAAGTGATGAAACTGATACACAAAACCAACCGCCTGATTGCGCAATCGACCCCGCTTAACCTGACTCAATTGCGCCATATTCTGGCCTGTGACATGAACCGTGCCTGACGTCGGAGTATCAAGCCCGCCAAGCAAGTGCAGCAACGTACTCTTGCCGCTACCTGACTGTCCAATAATGGCGACCCGTTCGCCAACGCCTATTTGCAGTGATACATCCTTGAGCACTTCCACACTCAAGTCACCCTGCTCGTAACGACGACCCAGATTCTGCGCCTGCAGAACCAAGCTAGACTCGGCCGCGGGCTCAGTCGACTGCGATTTATCTAATTTATTCATAAGCAAGTGCCATGGCAGGGTCTGTTTTGGACGCACGCCATGCCGGATATAGTGTTGCCAGTAACGACAAACCAAATGACATTAGGCCTACTTTAATCACATCGGTTTGGCGTAAGTCTGATGGCATTTCGTCGATGTAATACACTTCTGGATTAAGCACAGGACCGGTAAATTGCTCAATAAACGGCACCACAACATCAATATTACTGGCAAGCAAAATACCGCCAGCCAGTCCTGCGACAGTGCCTACCACTCCTATAAGCGTGCCCTGTACAACAAAGATAGACAAGATACTCATGGGCGAGGCACCCTGTGTACGAAGTATGGCAATGTCAGCTTGTTTGTCCTGAACCAGCATAACCAGCGTAGAAATAATGTTGAACGCCGCCACCGCAACAATCATAGAAAGAATAATGAACATCATTGTCTTTTCCATTTTCACCGCCAGAAAATAATTGGCATTCTGTTGTGTCCAATCGCTGACAAAGTAATCAAAGCCGAGCTCAGAGCGTAGCTCCCGAGCCACAATGGGGGCACGGCCTGTATCCTGCAATTTCAATCGAACACCAGAAAAACCCTCTCCTAGCTTCAGTAGTTTGGCGCTGTCGCTTGCATGCATAACCGCCAGATTCCGGTCAAACTGAAACATGCCAAAACGAAAAATACCTGTCACGGTGAAGCGTTTGATGCGCGGCACAAAACCCATGGGCGTGACGCTGGCCTCGGGAGTGATGACCATGATCCGATCACCTGCGATTGCGCCCAGATAACTGGCTAGATCTGCTCCGAGGAGCATGCCAAATTCACCGGGTTGCAAGGCAATTTCCAAAGACTCGGTTTGTTCTAGCCGATCGCCCAGCTCCGAAACCTCGGGCTCCTGCTCAGGCAGCACACCGCGAATCAATGCACCCGTTGAACGACCTGCGTGCACCAGCATCACCTGCCCCTCCACATAGGGGGCGGCGCCTATGACCTCATCGTTAGTCGCGGCGATATCGGCCACCGTTTGCCAATCCACTATGGGATCGCCCAATCCAGACACGGTTGCGTGTGAGGAGGCGCCAATGATTCGCTCGCGCATCTCTTTTTCAAAGCCGTTCATCACTGAAGTAACCGTAATAAGTGCTGTCACGCCTAGCGCGATGCCCAATATGGAAACCAGAGAAATGAAGGAGATGAAATGATTACGCCGCTTGGCCCGCGTATAACGCAGTCCTACGAATAGTTCGTATGGTTGAAACATATCACTGTAGAGCTATGAACAGACCTGAAGGTTCGGCACTTGCGAAAAATATCAAGTTGCCCATTGATGCTCTAGTGTAGTGAATCAACGCGTATCTATGGGACAATTAGGCCTCTTCGAGGTTAAACCTTTTCGAATCAGTGCCTGCAGCGCGACGCAGCACACGCATTTGCACCAACTGCCCTAACAAACACAACGTTAGAGTTGTGTCACACATATTCACACGAGGATGAGTCCGTAGTGCCAGATACACCTGCCTTGCTGTTCTCCAACACGATGACCAAAGCCTCTAGATGGGGCAAGCTGTATGGCTCTTCCGAGTCACTAGCTATCGCCGAATATGCCAGCCATCTCGATGGCCTGTGCGTGGTCGTCGCACCCAGCACCTCTGAGTTGTTGCAGCTGGAGGTAGAACTTCAGTTTTACGCAGGCTCCAACACCCCCGTGCACGTACTCGGCGACTGGGAGACCCTCAGCTACGATCGCGTATCACCGCATCAAGACATTATTTCCCAAAGAATACGCACGCTACATTCTTTGGGTACAACCCAAAAAGGCATTCTATTGCTCACGGCCGCAGCTCTCATGCAGCGCCTGCCACCGCAAAGCTTTCTCGACCAACATGCCTTGCAGATTAAAACGGGCGATATTCTCGAACTAACAGAATTTCGAGTGCGCCTGGTTGAGGCTGGGTACCGCTTGGTTACACAAGTGGAAGAACACGGTGAGTTTGCCGTACGCGGCTCCATTCTCGATCTCTTCCCTATGAGTACAAAGACACCACTGCGTGTGGAATTTCTTGACGATGAAATTGACACCATTCGCACCTTCGATGTCGACACTCAACGCGGGTTGGAAAAGACCACAAAAATCGAATTACTTCCTGCGCATGAGTTTCCCCTTAACGAGGAAGGAATCGCACTGTTTCGTAAACAATATCGCAACAGCTTTGCCGCAGAAAGTAAAAACACGTCCATCTATCATGAAGTGAGTGAGGGGCGTGCACCAGCTGGTATTGAGTACTACATGCCGTTGTTCTTCGAAGAAACAACCTCCTTGTTTGCCTACTTGCCAAAAGCTGTCAGCATAATCATGGTCGATGGTGCCAATGAGGCATTGAAGCAATTTGAAGCCACTACGGCAGATCGCTACGAACAACGCAGGCACGATGTGGAACGCCCTATTCTGCCTCCTAATGAAATCTATTTAAGTAATACAGACATTCAAACTCAGTTGGGTGAACTCACAACAGTGCAGTCGCAGCGCTTCGAGATTCAGGCAAGTGATAGCCAGAACATCAATATTGCCAATGAAGCACCAGGGCTGTTTCCTGTTGAGCCACGCGGCGAACGCCCTATGGGTGCCTTGCAGGATTTTCTGGGTAAATTCCCAGGACGCGTGTTGTTTGTCGCCGAATCTACTGGCCGACGTGAAGCGTTATTAGATCAACTGGTTGGCAATCGTTTAAAACCTGAAACGGTAGGTAGCTGGGCAGAATTTCTCGCTAGTGAACGGCAATTGTGTCTAACCACAGCGGCCATTGATCGCGGCTTGCAATTGCCTGAAGCCGGCATTGCCATGATCACCGAAAACCAGTTGGGCTCTGGGCGTATTAAACGACGCGAACGAAAACGTGCAACGCGCGATTCAGAAAGCATCATAAGCAACCTTACTGACCTGAATATAGGGGCACCGGTTGTCCACATAGATCATGGCGTTGGTCGGTATCAAGGACTCACTACTCTTACAGTGGGCAAGGTGAGTAATGAGTACCTGACCATTCACTATGCAGGTGATGACAAGCTCTACGTACCAGTGGCATCACTGCATTTAATCAGTCGCTATGCAGGAGCCAGTGAAGACAGCGCACCACTGCACAAGCTGGGCACCGACACCTGGCAAAAGGTTCGCAGAAAAGCGGCTGAAAAAGCCTACGATGTAGCCGCTGAATTGTTGGAGATCCACGCTAGACGCGCGGCAAAAAAAGGCTTTGCATTTCCTAAAAATTCCGACAACTATTCACTATTCAGCGATGCATTTCCGTTCGAGGAAACCCCTGACCAACTCACCGCTATAGAAGCGGTAGTAGAGGACTTGCGCTCAGCGCAACCCACCGATCGTGTGGTCTGTGGCGATGTGGGCTTTGGTAAAACAGAAGTTGCCATGCGCGCAGCTTTTGTAGCCGTTGATGGTGGCAAACAGGTGGCCGTGCTAGTGCCCACCACCTTGCTTGCCAAGCAACATCATCAGAATTTCATGGATCGCTTCGCCGATTGGCCGGTACAAATAGAAGCCTTGTCACGCTTCGAAACAGCCAAAGAACAAAAAGGCATATTGAAAAAGCTTGAATCAGGCGGCATTGATATCATCATTGGCACACACAAACTGCTTAGCAAAGATATTCGCTACAACAATTTGGGCTTAGTTATTATTGATGAGGAGCACCGCTTCGGAGTTCGTCATAAAGAGCACATGAAAGCGCTTCGGTCTGAAGTGGATATTGTTACGCTCACGGCAACACCTATTCCGCGCACCCTGAATATGGGCCTTGCAGGTATGCGTGATCTATCAATAATTGCCACACCACCTCAACACCGACACGCCATAAAAACCTTTGTTGGCGAATGGTCTGAGGTACAAATACGCGAGGCCTGTGAACGCGAATTATCACGCGGTGGGCAAGTGTATTTTTTACACAATGAAGTGCAGACCATCGAGCGTATTTCAGAAGATCTGGAACGTATCGTACCGGGAGCCAAGGTGCAGTTCGCACATGGCCAAATGCGAGAAGGTGATCTGGAACAGGTGATGAATGATTTTTATCATCAGCGATTTAATATTCTCGTTGCCACCACCATTATTGAAAGTGGCATCGATGTGCCCAGTGCGAATACTATTTTAATTAACCGTGCAGACAAACTAGGGCTAGCGCAATTGCATCAATTGCGTGGTCGTGTCGGTCGATCACACCACCGTGCTTATGCTTATCTGATTACCCCGCCCAAGGGCTCCATTACCAAAGACGCCGAAAAGCGCTTGCAAGCCATCGAATCCTTGGAAGATCTTGGCGTAGGCTTTACTCTTGCCACTCACGATCTTGAAATACGTGGAGCTGGCGAGCTTCTCGGTGAAGGGCAAAGTGGTCAGATTCAAGAAATTGGTTTCACCTTGTACAGCGAGCTGCTCAGCCGAGCTGTCAAAGCACTCAAGAGCGGCAAGCTTCCTGATTACGATAAGCCGTTAGCGCAAGGCACAGAAGTGGATCTCGGTGTGCCTGCCCTGCTGCCATCAGACTACGTACCTGATGTGCATCAACGTTTAATCTTGTATAAGAGAATATCTAATGCACAAGATACCGAAAAGCTACGTGACTTGAAAATCGAGCTGATTGATCGCTTTGGTTTATTGCCTGAACAAACTGAACGTTTGTTTGATGTCATGCGCTTGCGCTTGCGCAGTGAAGCAATGGGTATCGAGCGGTTGGAACTTAACCCGGGCGGCGCACGTATTGTATTTTCAACCGACCCGCAGATCGACCCAATGGCGCTTATTCAGATCATCCAGAAACATAGCGATATTTACAAGTTTGATGGCAGCAAAGTGCTGCGTGTTATTAAAGCGTTTCAGGAATCAAGTGAAGCGCAAAGCTTTGTTGATGAATTATTAGATAAGTTGGTATTGAAGGAAGCTGCTTAACTATCATTCCCGCCTAGGCGGGAATCTAGTTTGATAAGCTGCCGCCAAAACCAAAGCGTTATGGTGGCAGTGCTTGAGGGTGGGATTGTCCCGCTGTCTGATTGAGCTCTTCGTTTAGTAGTTCGAGTTAACCACATCGAGTAACTGTGCTTCAGTCAACCCTTCTGTCAATGGACTAGCAAGTGTTGGCGTGTCATCAAACATGCTAGCCAAGCTACGAGCATTGTCTTGTGTTGTTGACATGCCATGGAAAAGCATCAAGGCTCGAGTTTCGCCGGCCGGTATTGTTACATCAATACGTGCTGTTAGACCCTCTGAGCCGGCGCAATTAAACACTGAAGTGTTGGTAAATACAGACATGGATACTGGTGAGTCTGGACCGTAGAATACAGTGGTGTTCGCAGGATCACGACCACCATCGCTAGCGTCATCAGTTATCGCCCATCGATCGTTAGCAGCAAACGTGTTGTCGCCACTACTGGTTGTGATGACGCGATTGCCACCATCCGCTCCAAAGTTGGAAGTCCAATTAATGACAACGAAAACATCTTCGCTTGTGTCGTTAGTGAAAGAGGTCAGGTTTCTCAAAACAGGCAAACTACTGATCGCATGAAGCTCTGTGTGAACTTGTAAGTTAGCGATAGGCACAGAGGCAAAGTTAGACGTTGAAGCTGTCGCTGATCGTAAAAACCCACCCACTTGCACACCGTTAACCCACATCAGTGATCCGAAGTCAAAGGCATCGCCATTGTTTGGCAGTCTGGAATCTTGGATGCCCACGCCAGAGCCAGCACCTCCAGAGAAAGAGCACGAACTACTGGGCCCTGTGCCGCTAGAGGTTGTTAAGCCATCGCTTATAAACCAAGAGGCGTTGCCACCACCGGTCAGTGTTGCACCGTTCGCTGGGCCGTTTACTGGAGTATCTTCAGGCGTTGTAATCAAAAGCGTTGCTGCACGACTTCGAAGACCATCGTTGTCTACCGAATAGATGTCGTAGGTGTAGTCAGTTTCTGGCTGAACACTACCATCATAGAAACTCAAGGCATCCAAGCGATCAGTGATTTGTTCGTCATCACGAAAAATGTCGTAGCCAATAACCACGCCGTCGTCATCTGTGCCCCGCGACCAGAAAAGTTCCAAATCGAAACCAGAGTATTGAACACTGGTTAAGCCAGGTGGCTCGTTGGGTGCGCCAACGATTTCGGCAAAGTCTGGATCTGTACCTGCATTCAATTCATCCAAGTTACTTACACCATCGTCATCGTTATCCCAAACTGCTGAGTCAAATTCATCGGCGCTAACCGTAAAATTCTGCGTTGTCTGTCCAGCTGTTTCCACACTTGAATCATATGTTGCCAATGTGGTGGAGCCAAAGTGATCATAGAAAACAACGCGCAGCTCTGACACTGAGTTTGCTGGCAAGGTATCGCTAACCGTCCAGGTTTCATCAACTACCCAAGCTGCTTGTAATTCGTTATCACCCGAGAATACATCCAGTTGCAATTCATCTGAGACATACACAGGTACTGTTATGTCGAACGTTACTCGAGTCGATGTAACAACAGGCGCCGGTGGTTCAACTGGAACTGCAGGTTGATCAGGTGCTGGTGGTTCAACTGGAGCTGAAGGCTGGTCAGGTGCTGGTGTTTGAACTGGAGCTGCAGGTTGATCAGTCGCTGGTGGTTCAACTGGAGCCGCAGGTTGGTCAGACACTGGCGGATCAACTGGCTGAGCAGGAGGTGTTGTATCGTTGCCACCGTCGTCAGAAGTTGGAGGTGTGGGTGTAGGAGCTGTTGGTGGCGTTGTGTCATTCTCAATAGGAACGCCGATTGTGCTACTGCCATTATCACTAGGCTGTGTGGTTGCCGACGAATCGTTACTGTCGCCTCCTGATGATCCACATGCAGCCAGAAGAAGAGACATGGCCAGAATGGATGTGGTGCGCGTTGTATCTGGTGCTAGCTCACTGATGCGCTCAGAAACTAATCGTGTTAAAAGTTGAATTTTCATACTTGCCAATCTCAAAGAATCTATTGGGCAAGTATCGCGTGAATGGGGAATTAAAAGAGCGGTATTGATACCATGTTTTGGTTAACCCTTGTAAAGAAACGTCACGCAGTTCAGATTATGCGCATTGATTTTAATAACGTCTCAGCCGTTGCTAGATAAGCAGGTCGCTAAAGCCAATAAACAACCTTTGAAATCAGCGTTAACCGTCTCTGCCGGGTTCATCAGGATTGTTTGCGAACAGTGCGATCTTGTTGCCTTGAGGGTCTCTAAGATAGCCAACATAAAAATGTTGTCCATACGAGTCCCGAAAGCCCGGCGGGCCCTCGTCAAAACCACCTGCGGTAAGCGCTGCGCGGTGAAGCTTGCGAACCTGCTTTTGATTGCGCGCCTCGAATGCAACCATAGCGCCGTTGCCAGACGTAGCTGGACGCCCATCGAAGGTTGGCTTAACGTAAAAATCAGGCAGAACGGGTGACTGGCCAGGATGTATAGGCAGCGCATAGCTCAGGCCTTCCGGGCCCACTTTTAGCTCGTAGTCGAGGGCTTGCAGGAACGCAGAATAAAATCGTTCTGCGCGAGCAATGTCGTCGGCACCGACGGTGACGTAGGCAATCATTTTACGTATCCCATGTCGAACGGTAGGTTGATGACTCCAGCTTGCTGCTACGCCTTTTTTATCAGGGCGTAGATCGTAATAGCAATGAAGATAAATAACGATGGTAGCAGCACGTAATCTAACCAGCCAACGAGTGCTGACAAACCTACCGCCCCCAGAAGCACAACCAGAAGAGGTGTGAAACAACACAGAGCAGATAAAATTGTGCCGACAAGGCCTACTTTCAGTAATTTTTTCTGCATAGTTTTATGTTGAAAATCCAGTGTTAGTCAGCTGTACGGTATCCCAGCGAAGCTCTACAACGCCTAACCACTAAATAATGCAGGTGAGTCTGCAATTCCTGATGCGGTCAAACCCCACCCTGTGGGAAAAAGAGAGAACCTGTGCTAATTCATCGTAGAATAAGGCATCTATCGAGTAAGAACACGAAATATCACTCATGACACCCAAACACCGCATTCCAGTGGCGTTGTTAGCACTTGCACTGTTGCTAGGCGCGAATATCACTCAAGCAAAAGACTACCTGATTGAAGTCGTTCTCTTTGAGACAGTGGCTGGCGAAAACCTGACAGCGGGCGGGTTGTTCTATCCCCGCATAGAAAATAGTGTCCGAATAGGCTCTGAGAGCGCCGTAGCACAAGGATTTTTACCGGTTGAGCAGAATCTAAAACTGACTGAAAAAGCCGCATCCATTGCAGCCTCTAGCCGCTACCGGCTGTTACGTCATTTGGCATGGCGGCAACCCGGGCTCGATGCTGACAATGCTGTAGCCGTAAGAGTCGCACTTGGCGATCCCGTTCCTGTGTATCTGGCTAACGATTCGAGCTCAGACGCTGAATTTATTCGTGCGGCCGCTAACCCAACTCTCAACATATCAGAGGCGGCAGAGACCAGAACAGTGTTCGGCACCATCAATGTACGACTTGGACGTTTCCTGCATATGGATACCCGGTTGACCTACACTGATTCAACAACAAACCAGAGTTTTCGGCTGGCGCAAAGTCGGAAAATGCGAAGCAGTGAGCTGCACTATATTGACAATCCGCGCTTTGGCATACTGACGCTAATTACACCGCTGGAGGACAAGGCTGGTGTTGCTGCTGCGAACTAATGTTGCAAACTATTGTTGCAAACCAATGCACAAAATCAAAATGTGCATGCCAATTGGCCGACACTGAGTAAATTGTTCAGTGCCGGTTAAGCACCAGCCCATTAATCTGTATTCCATGATGACGCAACCATTCGACCAATTACGACCCTAAACGTGAGTGTCAGCCAGCCGATATACAGGATTGAAATATGAAAAACTCGATCAAAAAATCAACGTTACTCTCAGCAGTGGCAGTTACAGTAACTCTTAGTCTGGCACTGGGCGCAAGTGTTGCCAGCGCTGCAGATCGTCGCATCACAACCACCGAACGCTATCCTGATAGGCAGGTTGCCGCAGAACGCTTCACAGAGTATGCAGATGTTATCGATGTGCAACCAGTATACGTCAACGCGCGCACACGTCAGCCTCGTCAGGAATGCTGGACAGAAACTCAATCTAAAATCATCGGCTATGAGACACCTCGCTACGATCGTCATCAAGATTACGGACGTCGCCACTCAGGCTCAGGCTCAGCTGTGGTGGGAGGTCTAGTTGGCGGAGTCATTGGCAATCAGATTGCTCGTGGCAACAGCAGTGGCACGCGCGCAGGCGCGACCATCGCAGGAGCACTCATCGGTGGCGCTGTAGCAAATAATTCACGCAGCAACCGAGACAGACGAGTGCAACGCCACTATTCGTCGCCGCGGCGCGGGGCTCCAATTTATGAGACCTATGAAGTACAAAGGTGTAAAGATGTGCCACTATCGCGAATTGAGCAACGCATCCAACATTACGATGTGACTTACCGCTATAAAGGTCGTACGTTTAAGACCCGAACGCAACGAGACCCTGGTAGGCAAATTGAGCTACAGGTGTCAGTTGCTCCTGCAAGAAGATAGGTAACCCTAATGCCGACACACCAATTAGCTAACAGTCTTAAGACAGTAGCCAGAGCTCTGGGGCTAGTGGTGATATTGGCTTGTGTGGCTACATCAGGCCCAGCCTATGCAAATGGGGCGAGCAATGAAAAACAGGCAGCTTCGCAAGCGCTAAAGGAAAATGGCGGCTCCGGAGAAGTTCTGGGTGTATCGAAAGAAAAAAACAGCAGGGGCAAAAGCGTTTTTGCTGTAAAAATAATTGAAAATGGTCGAGTACGCGTTATACGCATCCCACAAAACTGATTTATCTGGCAAGGTTTTTGTGACTGATATGCACAGCATTCGCATTCACACGGCTTTATAGTTATGCGCGCACTTATCGTAGAAGACGAACCCACTTTGCGTGAGCAGCTAGTAGCCGCCCTGCGTGAACAAGGATTTGCCATCGACCAAGCTGCAGACGGAATAGAGGGGCTATACCTGGCGGAAAACATGCCAATAGACTTCGCCATTATTGACCTGGGTTTGCCGGGCCGTGATGGCTTGTCACTCATTCAGAACCTGCGCAAAAAGAACCACAACTATCCGGTTCTGATCCTGACTGCGCGCGACACCTGGCAAGACAAGGTTGATGGTCTTGAAGCTGGCGCCGACGACTACCTCACAAAACCCTTTCACATGGAAGAGCTACTCGCACGTACCCGCGCCCTGCTTCGGCGAACAGGCGGGTGGAGCGAATCGTTACTGAAATTCAACAGATTAACTATTGATACCAGAGCACAGCAGGTAAAAGTTG
Source organism: Granulosicoccus sp. (assembly GCA_023301725.1). Classification (GTDB taxonomy): domain Bacteria; phylum Pseudomonadota; class Gammaproteobacteria; order Granulosicoccales; family Granulosicoccaceae; genus Granulosicoccus. The sequence continues at coordinate 49,430 of JALZUD010000055.1, forward strand.
ACGACCTACAGATTGAACTAACGGCATACGAATATCGTGTGCTTGCCTATCTAGCCACTCATGGTGGTGAAGTGATCAGTAAAGCCACATTGCTCGACCATCTGTACGATGAAGACACCGACCGTGATCCGAACATTCTGGAAGTGTTCATCCGCAGACTACGCCAAAAACTGGACAAGGATAAATCCTTAAACCCGATTGAGACACTGCGAGGTCGTGGTTACCGACTGGCGCTTGAGCGAAGTAGTAGTGAGTAGCCCTGAACTGTTTGAAACACGCTTGAGAAATAATCAAAGCTGATGCAGTCAATTACTTCACGACTGATCATTGGCACTAGTGTCTTCATTGCCATCTTCATCGTACTACTGGCGCTGTCTATTTCCTGGTCGGTTCGCGAGCGCGCAACAATGGCACGCTTTGACGCCCTAAAAGGTGTGGTTTACGGCATTCTTGGTGCAACAGACATCGATGAAAATGCAAATGTATCAGTAACCGCGGCAATCTTGCCCGATGAAAATCTCAACAGTTTCAATTCGAACCTCTACGCCGAGATCATTAGCAACGATCGCTCAACATTGTGGCAGAGCAATTCAACTATAGAGGCGCTGCCAGAAACGAGTATTCGCCCGATCAACGACTGGATGTTCGAAAAAGTTGCAGGCCTTGGCGGCACAGAACTACTCCGTGTTCAGTACGTGATTGCCTGGGAGCTGCGAAATGGTGAGGAACTTCCGTTCATCATCCATGTGGCAGAAGATGTCGAAGACTTGAGCAGCCAGCTTGCACGTTTTGACCGAGTACTCTGGCTCTCACTGCTGGCAGCGGCACCAATACTACCCTTCGTACAATTTCTCATGCTACGCATATCACTGCGACCACTACGTGCTATCAGTCAGGAAATAGATGAAATTGAAAAAGGCAGTAGAGACGCGCTGAGCAATGAGGTACCTACAGAATTAAGACCACTGACTGGTGGGCTCAATGCATTGTTAGCCACCGAACGAACGCGCCGTGAGCAATACCGCAACCTGCTTGGTGATCTGAGCCATAATCTGAAAACACCTCTTTCAGTGTTACATAACATCGGCGAAAAAGACGCACAATCAGGTGATAGCATTCTGCAACAAACACAACTGATGCAAAGCTCGCTGGAGCGATATGCAAAACGAGCCACCATTAGAAGTTCGCGCTACTTGTCTCCCTCAATTCAAGTGCGTCCGGTTGTCAATCGCCTCACCCAGTCTCTAAACAAACTCTACGATACAAACACTGTTAACTTCACAGTAAAGCTTAGCGATGAATTCTCAGCGCGTATTGATGAAGCCGACTTACTGGAAGTGCTCGGTAACCTACTAGAGAATGCGTGTAAATACGGAGCCTCCCAAGTAGACATTACACTAACGCCCTCTGGCGATACTCTGAGTATTGAGGACAACGGTCCAGGTTGGCCAGATGGCGATCTGGATCAATTCTTACAACGTGGTGTAAGAGCCGATACCCAAACGCTAGGTCAAGGCATCGGTCTGGCCGCAGCTAATCAGATAATGCACGCTTATGGTGGAACTCTGAAACTGTTTCGAGTGGCGACAGGTGGCGCCAGAGTACAGCTGCACTTTGCTCAGGGCACAAGCTAGTGTACGGCGACCTTCAAAGCGTTTGAACGCTTTGAAGGTCAAAGTAAACTAGAACCGCGCATCACGGGTAGGCAATGATATAACCCAGCCAACAAGCGTAGTCTTCGGCCTGATCAGTGGCCACGTATTCATCCAGAGCCTCATCGGTCTTTGGATCAAATTTTTGTCTATACACCACACTTTGACTGTAACCAGCTTCAGCTAGAATTTCGCGCAACTCACGCGCCCCCCAAACTCGCCATGTATAACTGAATGCTTTCTTTATCTTGGATTTATCAGGAAAATGAAAGTGTATGTGGCACTTGAGTTCATTGGTAATAGCATTGAACTCCGCCTGGTCCCAGATGTATTTGAAACCATCCACTTTACGTTTTTCCTTTTGTGTCTGGTAACACTCTGAGCCACCGAACACATCGAGAAACAACAATCCATCATCATTAAGCGCCGCACGTGTACGCTTAAAGTACTCAAGCATGGTGGCGCGCTCTTGAAAAAACCAATAGCTGAAATTGTAGGCTTGCAGAATATCAACCTTGTCAGTTTTTACTTTCAACACATCGTCTTCTATAAGCTCGATACGTTGCTTCTGACCTTCAGTCAGCTTGGCGATATTGTGCGCCTCACTCCAATCGAGCACCTCTTTATCAAAATCAACAGCGATAGCTGTATTAGACTTGCGTCGGCGCACCCATTGGCAGGAAGAGATCGCAGTGCCTGCAAAATCTTCACGCATGCTAGAGGGTTTTTTACCCCGGATTTGCTTAAACGTTTTATCAATAAAGTCCAGTTCAAAATCCGGGTTCTGAACAGAGGCCTGGTACAGGAGATGTCTATCTGCTGTGTCAGCCATAGTTGGTGCTGTATCAACCATGCCTGGCTTGCTTTTTTTCTTCGCGGAGCCCATACGCTCAAACCCGTTATGTGTGACTGAAGTTGGGACGCAAGTCTACACGCTGCAGTGCACTTACGTACTTTTAGGTTTTGATTTAGCTTTTTATGCCCACCCCTTTGTTCAGCAGCCACATAGCCAAGCTGCCCAAGATACCTATAAACAGCAGTATGACCAAAAAACTTGTCCAGATCGGAATATCGCTGGTGCCCAGTATGCCGTACCGAAATCCATTAACCATATACAGCACGGGATTGAACATAGAAGCCGTTTGCCAAAAAGACGGCAATAACCCTATGGAGTAGAACACGCCACCAAGATACGTCAATGGCGTCAATATGAAATTTGGCACTATCGAGATGTCATCGAAAGACTTGGCGAACACAGCATTGATCAGACCTCCCAGCGAGAACATCATCGACGTGAGTACAGCTACGGCAATTGTGATTAACGGATGAACAGGATTGATGTCTGAGAACAACAGTGAAACAGCACCTACCAAAGAGCCAACCAGTAATCCTCGCGCCATGCCACCCACTACATAGCCCACAAGAATGGTCAAGTTACTCACAGGTGACACCAACAGCTCTTCGATGTAGTTCTGCATTTTTGAACTGAAAAAAGAACTCACTACATTGGCATATGAATTAATAATCACAGACATCATGATGATGCCTGGCACAATGAAATCGATGTACCGAAAGCCACCCATATCACTGATGCGCGAACCAATAAGGCTGCCAAAAATGAGCATGTACAGCACCGCATTGATGGAAGGCGGAACGATAGTCTGAACCCAGATTCGTGTAAATCGTCGAATCTCCTTACGAACTATCGTCTGTAAAGCAATACGATTTATTGCACCAAGATTTAACGGCTCACGCGTGTTATCACTTGCACTAGAAGCAAAATTCGTGTCTATGTGGGTCTCTGGCAGCGTCTCTTGTGCGTTGTTTTCAGTACTCATGAGGCTGGCGAATCCTTTTGGCTAACAAGACGCATGAAAAATTCTTCCAGACGATTGCTCTTGTTGCGCAAGCTGGTAACTTCAATACCCTGCTCCGTTAATTGTTTAAACAGCTCGTTCACTGTTTCACCTTTTGGCACGTCAACCTCCAACCGCTGAGCATCCCGCACTCGAATAGTAAATGGTGGGAGTTCTGGTGCTTGTTCTTGATGCCCGCGGGTATCTAGCACGAAGGTCTCCAGCATAGATCGGCTGAGCAGTTGGGCAACCGCACCCTGCTCAACTATTTCGCCATGATCAATGATGGCAACGTTACGACACAAAGCTTCCGCCTCTTCCAGATAGTGTGTTGTAAGAATAATAGTGGTGCCATGTTGCTCATTGAGTTCTGTCAGAAACTGCCACATTGAGCGTCTAATTTCCAGATCTACACCAGCTGTGGGCTCATCGAGTATGAGTAATCTGGGTTCATGCATTAATGCGCGCGCAATCATCAAACGACGTTTCATACCGCCCGAAAGTTCACGTGCTGGAGATTTGCATTTTTGCCACAGGTCAAGCTTCTTCAGATAATACTCAGCGCGCCGCAACGCCTCCGGCCGAGGAATTCCGTTGTAACCTGCAACATTGAGCACGGTAGGTAGAACCGGTTCGAACACATTGAAGTTAAATTCTTGCGGCACCAGACCAATGCTGGCTTTCGCTGCCTCTTTTTGCAGGTCGATGTCGTAGTCAAACACCTTCACACTACCGGCGCTTTTATTGACCAATGAGCAGATGATTCCGATGGCTGTGGATTTTCCAGCGCCATTGGGACCCAACAACGCGAAGAAATCGCCCTCGGGGACTGTTAAATCAATACCTTTGAGTGCCTGCATGTCGGCACCGTAAGTTTTTTTAAGACCGTTTATGGTCAGGGCATTCATGAGCACAACGTTCACGTCGGGGGCTTTACAGTTTATCAACTATCAAAGCGGCTCACCGCTATTCGCACACCCCAAGCAGTTTATTCGCTCATCAAAGATAACTAGAGCTCGCTGCCATCACTCTCTGATACCGCCTCTTGGGAAGGATACAACAAGCGGTGAGCTGCTTCATAGCGTCGATAATTTGCCTGAACTTTGCGCACATAGGCTTGAGTCTCGGCAAATGGGGGGATTCCGTCGTAGCGCCGCACGTTGCCAGGTCCCGCGTTATAAGCGGCCAGAACCAATTCGATGCTGTTAAATTCCTTTTGTAGAGACGCAAGATAACTTATCCCACCTTTGAGATTTTGTTGCGGATCAAGTGGGTCACTGACTTTGAGCCAGGTAGCAGTATCAGGCATCAGTTGCATTAAACCTTGAGCACCAACAACCGATAGCGCTTTGTCGTTAAAGCACGATTCTTCGGCAATGACCGCTTTTATCAGCCGTGCATCAACATCGTAGCGATCAGCTAAGAGGTAGATCGTCTCCATGTAGCGATCCGCGCGCTTGGCTACTGCCTGTGGTGACAACCCCATACATCGAACGCGGGCAATGGGTTGGCTGCTCGCTTCGCCGCCTTGTAGATCACGCCAGGTTACCAATGGTGCCCAAGCTCCGGGAGCATCAAAAGGCGAACGCTTTGTTCTCTTGTAAGTTCGGATATCCGGGAAACCCACCCCCTGAAAGCCGTTAATCGTCGTTTGTCGAAGTCCGTTTTGGGACTCATGTTGCGTCGCTACCTCACGCACACCGTCCATTAAACTTACAGGTGTCAGCCAAAGCTGGCTGTCGAGATCAGCCAAGACATTGGATACCATGTCGCTATCAGCGAAACTGGCCAGCCTAAGACGAATCTTGAAATCGTTGAATACTGTGTTTCCAAGGGCAACGGGGAATAACTCGACGGTGCCTCGGAGCGGCTCAGACAGATTGCTGCCTTGAGCAGAGTCAACGCCAGCTGCCGGAAGCGCCGTTGAAAGCACCAAAGGTGTGTCAGTTTGCACCCCTGATACAGGACCCTCTTTTTTACCCTCAACGCTTTTGTTTTGCACAGCTTGCGGATTGGAAAAACCTGTCAGTAACGCTGCGCATGCAACTGACAGCGCTAGGCGGCCAGCCCTAGCAAGCCTATTTGCCAGCTTTATTTGAAGCATCATCGATTCAGCGGTGCGGTGTTCACAGAAAGGCGATGCCCCTATTTGGAGCCTAAATCGACAGGTGCTCTGTCTTTTTGCCAAAGCACTTCACTGCCGCCGTCCGTGCGAGCTACGACTCTGGCAATGACGAACAACAGATCAGAAAGTCGATTCAGGTACTTCATACTGAACGGTGGAACGTCTTCACTGTGCTGCAATGTTACGACCAAGCGCTCTGCTCGCCGACATATCGTGCGCGCCACATGGATATTCGCAGCCGCAACGCTACCACCAGGCAATATGAAATCTTTTAGCGCGGGAAGCTCTTCATTGAAGTGGTCTAATGTGCTCTCTAGCCAATCGATGTGAGTTTGCTGGATTGCCTGATGGCCAGGTATGCACAACTCCCCACCCAGATCGAACAGATGGTGTTGAACTTCATGCAAAACAGCTTGGACTTCGCTTGGTACGCCATGAGCCAACACAAGGCCAACAACAGAATTGAGCTCGTCTGTTGTGCCGTAGGCAGCAACTCGCGTACTGTCTTTTTCAGTGCGACTTCCGTCGCCTAGCCCAGTGGTGCCGTTGTCACCAGTTCGGGTGTATATCTTGGAAAGACGGTTTCCCATTCGAGGCAGTTCCGAGGTTTAAATCACGTTCACAGTATAATCGTTTACCCCCCCGGATTGAGGAATACTTGTGAGCGATAATAGAGACATTCAAGAAACCATTTTTAGCAAAATTATCAGGAAAGAATTGCCATCAGAGATGCTCTATCAGGATGATCTAGTCACGGCCTTCCGCGACATCACTCCCCGATTACCCACCCATGTACTGATCGTCCCGAACCGGCATATTCCAACCGTTGACGACATTACCGCTGACGATGAGGCCGCTATGGGTCGGATGCTGACGGTTGCCAGAAAAATTGCCCGCGATGAAGGTATAGATACCAACGGCTACCGCTTGATCATAAACTGCGGCGAACACGGTCGCCAAGAAGTGCCCCACATTCACATGCACTTGCTAGGTGGCGGCGATGTTGGCCCCATGCTGGCCAAACGCGATTAGCCGATATGTCAAATTACATCACCACCGACGATTTACAGATAGCTATTGATGCCGCACTAACGCTTGAGCGACCGCTGCTCATCAAAGGCGAACCCGGGACTGGAAAAACAGAGCTGGCACATGAAGTGTCTCGACGCCTCAAAGCCCCTTTGTACAGCTGGCATATCAAGTCAACAACCCGAGCACAACAGGGTCTTTATGAATACGATGCTGTGTCACGATTGCGCGATTCGCAACTTGGCGATGACAAGGTCGCCGACATAGCAAACTATATCGTGAAAGGCGTTCTCTGGGAGGCCTTTGAATCAGACGAACGAGCTGTGGTTCTTATCGATGAGATCGACAAAGCAGATATCGAATTTCCTAACGATTTGCTGCAAGAGCTGGACAAGATGTCTTTCGATGTTTACGAGACAAAGCAAACCATTAGCGCCAGCAAACGCCCACTTGTCATTATCACTAGCAACAATGAAAAAGAATTGCCCGATGCTTTTTTGCGGCGTTGTTTCTTTCACTACATCAGTTTCCCCGATAGAGACACCATGCAACGCATAGTGGAATCACACTTTCCGGCTATCAAACAAACCTTATTGAAAGCGGCAATGGATGTGTTCTTTGACTTACGCGAAATACCCGGCTTAAAGAAAAAACCTTCAACCTCTGAATTGCTGGACTGGTTAAAGCTTCTGATCGCTGACGATCTTCCAGCAGAGGCACTGGGTGCTGATGACATCCGCACCGTACTGCCTCGTATGCATGGCGCTTTATTAAAAAACGAGCAGGATATCCATCTGTTTGAACGCGTCATTTTCTTGCACAAGCAACAGCAGAACAGGCGCTGATGCTACTCGACTTCCATGACAAATTACGCGCTGCTGGCATTGCCGTCTCACTCAGTGAATGGCTGCTTCTCATGCGCGGTCTTAGCATGGGTCTGGGCACCCTTGACATTGATCGATTCTATGCATTTACGCGCTTAACACTGATAAAGAACGAAGCCTTGTACGACCGATTCGATCAGGTGTTTTCACTCTATTGGAACGGACAAACGCAGGCCTTTAACGAACTGATTGACTCTCTAAAAACACCGATTCCGGAAGATTGGCTGCGCAAGCTCGATAAGGACGCACTCAGTGAAGAACAGAAAGCTCAAGTAGAGGCACTAGGCGGTTGGGACAAATTAATGGAAACCCTTGCAACACGACTTCAAGAGCAAAACGAAGAACATCATGGTGGTAGCCGCTGGATTGGCACCGGTGGCACCTCACCCTTTGGTCACAGTGGATTCAACCCGGAAGGCATTCGTATTGGTGCTGCAGCAAAGCGTCAAGGCAAAGCTGTAAAGGTCTGGGAAAAACGTCAATACAAAGATCTGGATGGCACCACACAACTTGGCACGCGGAACTTTAAAATGGCGCTACGTAAACTTCGCCATCTTGCTCGTGATGGTCGACCAGATTCGCTTGATCTGGACACCACCATCCGTGCTACTGCCAAGAACGCTGGTCTACTTGATATTCACATGCGCGCTGAACGTCAAAACGCAATGAAGGTGCTCCTGTTAATTGATATTGGCGGGTCAATGGATCATCACGCAAAGATCAGTGAAATGCTGTTTTCCGCGGCAAGAACTGAATTCAAACGCCTTGACACCTTCTGGTTTCACAACTTTATTTATGAGCGTGTCTGGCAGCACAACGCAAGGCGTCACACGCAAAGCACAAGCACCGTGGAACTGATGCGATTGTTCGGCCGCGATCATCGACTCATCATCGTGGGCGATGCCACAATGAGTCCGTACGAAATTGCCGTACCCGGAGGCAGCGTGGAACACTGGAATGAAGAGCCTGGCGCTTTATGGCTTAAGCGTTTGCAAAGCGTATTTCCCCATTGCGTCTGGCTGAACCCTGAGGAGCAGCAGTGGTGGAACAGCACCCCATCAATACGAATGACTCAAGAACTCATGCAAAATCGCATGTACCCTCTGTCGCTTGATGGTTTGAGTGATGCTATTAGCACATTGAAAACACCCATTAACCCCGTGTCGTTCAACGACAACAATGATTAGTTACAATTTATGACCCAACGCTATGCCGTGCTGCTACTGCCTTCGGCCAATCGCGTCTATCGCGTTGCCGCTCAACATATTGCCACTACCGAACTGGCAGCCTTAAGCCACGCTATGCCGGAGGCTGCGATAAGCGATGTACAAAGTGAACTCATTGGCAGTGTGCCGTACATGACATTCAGTGCTAACACTCTTAGTACAAAAAGCATCGCTCTACTGTCAAATCTGTCCAGCCTGTACGCGTTATTCAGCGTTAGCAACAGTCCCTCGAATGTACAACTTACGCCTATCACCCTTGAACGACTTGACCGTTATCCAAGTGATCTTTTAAGTATTTTAAAGTTTGCTGGCAAAACAAATGAGCAATTTACAAAACTGCTGATCAACCTCACCCTGCTAGCTTCAAACTATTTACCAGAGGCCTATGGTGATAAAGACAAGACACCCAACATACGCCTACTAGATCCACTATGTGGCCGCGGAACCAGCCTTAACCAGGCACTCATGTACGGTTTTGATGTAGCGGGTGTAGAAATCGATAGACGCGATTTTGATACGTATGGTCTTTTCATTAATCGCTGGTTAAAAGACAACAGACTCAAGCATCAATCAAAAACCATAGAGCTTAAACGCGACAATACGACTCAATCGCATCGTCATCAGATTACTCTTGGAGAAAACAAAGAAGCCTTCAAAGCGGGTGCCGTTCAGCAGATAGAATTTGTGCTGGGTGACACGCTTCAAAGTGCAGAACACTTTAAGAAAAAAAGTGTTGAATTGATCGTTGCAGATCTGCCGTATGGCATCAAACATGGCAATCAATCCTTGAAAGGACTTAGCAAATCACCATTATCACTTCTGGAACAAGCAATACCTGTATGGGCAACATTGCTGAAACCGGGAGGGGCAATGGGCTTAGCCTGGAATACCTATCTAGCCAAAAAATCCGAGTTGATACTCCTACTCGAAGACGCTGGCCTAAAAATCTACGAACCTACTTTGGGTAATGACTTTCGCCATCGCGTCGATCAGGCCATTATGCGGGATCTTGTTATTGCAGTTCGTGTCTAGTAGATCACAGTTTGTACCTGAACAATCCGACTTTCAGGAACAGTTATTGCTCCCCTCATTGTTAGCGGGTGGCATCACATACACTTCGGACAACTATTTCAGACGGTTCAAACCGTATACACGTACAGCCGAAGATCCCTGATGCCATCTGCTACTTCAAGGAGTGTGATTTCACCACAACTGCTAACTTAGTTGATCTTGGGTTAAGACCATCAGTACGCGATCGGAGCTATTCAGCTGGATAGGCATTTAACAACCGACGAACATCCAGCAATATGGCTTGATCGGGACCTCGACTATTAACCAGCTCAAGGCCAGTAATCGCGTGCTGCACCAGAACGTCAAGAGTACGCGCAGAATTTTGTGTAAGACTTAGCAAACTACCTGTGCAAGCTACAGCAGAAACTTGATTTTCACCCGAAACTTTAGATGATTCAAGACACCGCTGCATCACTTTTCGAGCTACAACATAAGCTTGAGATTGCTGCTTGTGCCGAAACAGAAATGCATACCGATTAGCAGTCAAAGCACAAACGTGATTTTCTGGTGGAAGAAGAGTTGCCAACGTGATACGCACTCGCTCGGCCAGTTCTGGGTTTGAAGACACAGGTGATAGCTGGTTTTGCACATCTCGAGCAAACACGTCGAGCAATAATAAACTAACGTGACTATTAACTTCCCCGCCGGGGGCGACATCCATTGATGCAGTAACAGCCTCCTGCAAAGAGCGTTGAGCACTTAACAGTAAGGTGTCTGATCGCGCGTGCAACTTATGCTGTTCGATAATCTGCCTGACTATTCCTGCAGCATCGTTATTTTGTTGTAGAACGGTCACGTTGTCAGTTTCAATGGGCACCACACGAGGGGTGAAGCGCACCAGACTCGTACCATCAATCTCCATGCTCGAATGCAGGTAGTCAACGTCTATCTGTTCACCATTAGGAAGGTGCCATGTGGCTTCAAGTAACTGAGCGCCATCTTTTGTTTCAGCATTCTCGCCCATCAATTGCACCAGAGGATAACCAATGAGTACATTCGCGTCAGCGAGTCCTAATTGCACCACAGCCAGCGGATTCACGTACACCACTTTTTGATCAAATCCAACAAGAATCACAGCGCCGGCGATATTCTGCAACACGGACTCGAGTAAAGAACGCTCAGCGTGCACCTGTCTGGTCTTTTTTGTCAGTCGACTGATGGCATCAATTCTGGCCAGCAACAAACTGCTGGATTCGTTCTTGAACATACATTCAATAGCACCCGCACTCAGGCTCTGCTTGATGATGTGATCACTGTATGTGCCAGTGAGTATGGTGCACACGATGTCGCCAGTGTCTTTGCTAGCAATAAGTTCCTGGCATAACACGTCCCCTGTTGTGTCAGACAGGTAGAAATCCAGAACGGCAACGTCAAAAGTGTGATGTTTTGCCATGGACATCGCCTCGGCATGGGATGCAGCTAACGCCACCTTATAACCTTGAGACTCAAACAAATCTCTAAGTGAATATCGGATTGTCGCAGAGTCGTCGACAATCAGTAGGCGTACACCTCGATGCTCTTCGCGTCCGTTGGGGGCTAATAATTTCTCTGGAGCATCGTCTATTAAAGAATTGAGCACATCGCCCAGCTCATAATATTTTTTCCAGGAAAGCAGCGCGCTAGAATCTCTGGCAGCTACCCAAGCCCGAGTCTCTGCTCGCATATCCGTTGACATGACAACGACAGGCAAACCCTTATGGTCGTGGTTTTCTAGTTGCTCAGAGAACGCTTGCGCGTCTTTCTGGGTTGTCGTGGGCCAGCCATAGACAACAGCGCTATATTCGGAACCATAATGCTGAAATTGAACATCAAGCAGACTTTCCGCCTCTTCGAAGCTTTCACACGCGTCCACAGCGAATCCTAGCGATCCAGCGTGTTTTGCCATGACATGTCGCATGGTGGCCGATTGTTCGACAAAGAGTAAACGTTGAGTCATTTAGAACTAAGATGCAAGTTTTCAGGCAATGGTTTTAGCAAAAGCTGCAGCGTGTGATTATCATCACTCTGCAAGAACCGCACACGTTAACCCATGTCGATAGCCTTCACGGCAATTGAATCCGTGAACCGTCCCACAAATCTGATCTATGGTGGCCCATGGTCTCGAAAAAAGCACTAAAAAATTCCATTCTGCAGGATCCCCGAGCGACAGACTTTGTTGCAAACCCCTATTTACGGTATTCGCAATGGCACAGCCTAGATGCGCCAGTATTCTGGGAAAATTACGGATTCTGGTGCCTACTGAATTTTGATGCTGTTAGCGGGACATTACGAGATCGAAGGTTTGCACGGTTACCGCCTGCAGGGCATGAGCTTGCTCCCCCACCACCACACCTTCAGGAGTTCGCAAAAGCCGAGCGCTACTCTCTGCTGGCGATGGAACCGCCTGCGCATACCCAATTGCGCAAATTAGTCAACAAGGCATTTGTTTCTCGACAGATTGATGCCATGGAGCCATTTATAAAACAAATAGCCCACAGCAGCATTGATCACTTTGAAGGCACGGGAGCCGTTGAACTTCTAGAGCATTACGCCACTCCCCTTCCGCTCAGGGTCATTACGCGAGTTCTGGGTATACCTGAGGAAGCTGGCCCACAATTGTTGGCTTGGTCGCACGCCATGGTCAAGGTCTACACCATGACCCAGTCATTTGAAGATGAGATTACAGCCAATACGGCGGCTGCAGAATTTTACGCATTTCTGGAGGATATGATTGCATCAAAACGCCGTAATCCTGATGACGGATTACTCTCGCATATGATTACCGCTCGCGACGAGACGCAATCAATTAGTGACGACGAAATTATATGTGTGTCGATATTGCTGCTCAATGCAGGACATGAAGCTACTGTGCATCAACTGGGCAATATGACTGCCACCTTGCTCACGCATTACGCCGGTGAGCGCCGCGCACTATTACTCGATGCATTGAAAGACGAGGTAACAGCCGACGCTATCGTTGCAGAGTCACTGCGTTTTGCTGCACCGTTACATCTGTTCACACGATATGCACAGGAAGATCTCACCCTTGGGGGCGATGTGCACATAGCAAAGGGTGACCAAATTGGCTTACTGTTGGCAGCGGCCAACAGATGCCCCAAAAAATTTAGCGAAGCAAACACATTCATGCCAGAGCGGCCAGACTCAGCACACTTATCGTTGGGCGCTGGACTTCACTACTGCATTGGGGCATTGCTCTCAAAAATGGAGCTTCGCATTGCAACGCAAGTTCTGTTTCAACGGCTGCCCGAACTAATGCTCGCCGACGAACCTCAATTTCAGGACACCTATCACTTTCATGGCCTTCAATCGTTGCATGTAAAGTGGTCGTTACTCTAGCTATTAGCCCCCCAATAATCCACGAAAGGGTTGCACACCCACAGTGTCGCCTGGATTCACTTCACTCACACTGGCATCTATGACGATAAGGCAGTTCGCCTGACTCATCGAGCTCAGCCGCCCAGCACCCTGCTTACCAGTCGATTCAACCAACAGAGAGCCTGTACTGTCCACACGCATAATGCCTCGTTGATACTCAACACGACCAAGAGTTTTACGCAGCTTTGATTGGGCAACGGCCTTAAGGGTTAGGGTTTCTAGGTCGTGCATACCGGAGAGGCGACGTAGCGCAGGTTTAACGAATTCGAGAAACGTCACCATGACGGCAACCGGATTACCGGGTAAACCGAAAAAGGCGGCATCACCGATTTGCCCAAACGCCAGAGGGCGACCAGGTCGCATCGCGATCTTCCAGAAATGTACACGGCCCAACTCATGAAAAACCCGCGTGACAAAATCAGCATCACCTGCAGAGACACCACCTGAACTGACAACAACATCAGCTATGGAGGCCGCCTGTTGCAGCGCCTTACGTGTCTCGTTTTCGTTATCACCCACAATACCCATGTCTATTACGTCAACGCCCATTTCCTGTAGGAGACTGGCAAGCGTATAGCGATTACTATCGAATAGTTTGCCAGGCTCTAAAGATTGGACCGGCGTGTGCTCATCGAGTGCTACCAGTTCATCACCCGTGGTAAAGAACGCTACTTTGAGTTTCCGACAAACTGATACCTTGGCAATACCGAGAGAGGCAATAACACCTATATCAGCGGCTTCAAGACGTTTTCCAGCGGACAGCACAAGTTGCCCTTGTTGTACGTCTTCGCCTGCTTGACGAACGTTCTTGCCCGCTACCACGTCACTGTCTATCGACACTTGAGAGTCGCTGGCATTGGCATGCTCTTGGATAACAACCGTGTCACACCCCTGCGGCATGATAGCGCCGGTAAAGATGCGTACCGCCTGACCTGCCTGTACAACGCCTTCAAAGGGTTGCCCTGCGAAAGCGGTACCCACAAGCTCCAGCTGAGCAATACCGCTAACAGGCACACTGATCGCGTTTATGGCATAACCATCCATAGCTGAATTCGCATGTGATGGCACGTTAATGCTCGACATAACATCTCTGGCCAGCACTCGCCCCAAGCCGTCACGCAAGCCGATAACCTGAATATCGATAATGGGTTCTAGCGCCGCGAGAAGTTTGGACCGAGCCTGTGCGACAGGTAATAATTGCGGCTCGACATCATCATCGCAAGACGCTATTTTTTCTATTTTATCGATCATTTGAGCATCTCCTGCTCGGCAGCTTGTAGCTCCTCTTCGGTGTTAATGTTACGAAACGAATTAGAGAAATGTCGTGCGTCTACTTCAACCATTTTTTGATCAAGAAACCATCGATCAATTTTACGTTCGCCACTGTCAAGAAAGGCATCAAGAGAGTCTTTTACTCGAGTGTTAACGATAGAGAACACAGGCTGCAATCGCTCACCATCATGAGCCACGGCGACGTCTGCATCAGTTGCCTTGCATCGTTCTACCAATGCATCAATTAACCCAGCTTGCAAAAAAGGGCTATCACAAGGGCACATCAACACGTACGATGTTTGCAGGCTTTCGATCGCTGCACTCAATCCAGCCAGTGGCCCAAGATGTCCGCTGCGTGTATCTGGAATAACCTGAACACCATCGACACTCAATTTTGCATACGCATCCACATTACGATTCGCATTAATAACGCACTGAGACACTCTGTTCAAAAGTACGCTTAATGCATAGCTCGCCATTGGCTTGCCATTGAGTAGCATCAGCCCTTTATCTTGACCTTGCATACGTCTGGCCAGACCACCAGCAAGCAACACGGCTCCAACGCTGTCGTGCTTCGCTTGATTCGCTAAAGGCTGAGTTTCAGACATCAGCAGTTTCTTTGTGTTTTATCTGATCAAGGTAAGCCGCCAGATATTCGTCGAAGCTACCGGTATCCCCTTGCTCAAGCTGTTCCTGTTTGCGTATAGATTCGGTTACCTTACTTTCCAGAAGCGCATTGATGGCTTCATCTTTTGGCGAAAGTTTAAAGTGCTCATGATGTTTTGCCGACCACTCTTGAGCATGCTCAAAAAATGAGCCTGTTTGTTTTATGCCTTTCAATATGTTGGCAGACGGCGTTTTTTCAGGATCGTTTAGCTTGTCTAATTGTTGTTGCAGCGTACGGACATAAATGGGCTCTTCAAGGTCTTTGTCTAACCACTGCGCAAGGGATTCGATAGAATTCAGAATGCTCTTGCCCCATTGCTGTAAGCCGATTTCGCCAGTCGAGGTTTCGAGCTGCAAACCTGGCTCTCTTCCACGGTAAGCCACCGTCTGAACATTACGTGCACAACGTTGCACATCTTTAGCATCCAATGACTGTGGTGGCGATAACCAAGCAAACATCATCAACATTTCAAGCATGGCCACCTGCGACAGCTCCAATCCATTGGGCTCTAAAATATTGACATCTACCGAGCGTAGTTCGAGGTAACGGATACCACGTTCTTGGAGAGCCTTTATCGGTAATTCACCATCCTTAGCGATCTGTTTCGGGCGAACGGAACTGTAATATTCATTTTCGATTTGCAGCCGCGATGTACTCAATTGCTTGTGCTTGCCGTGCTCATCGCGCAAGCCCATGGCTTCATAGGCGGGATGAGAAGAATTGACATGAGCAATGACATCTTTGATGTAAGTATCGACAGAGTTATGGCAGACACTTAAATCGATGGGTTGATCTTCTCTGTACCGGTAACCAATATTACTCATACGCAGTGAGGTACCAAAGGGTGCAAAGCGTGTGGTGCTGTTCCATTCTTGCAAATCATCACCCTCGCCTTCACCGAGAAAACTGGTACAGATGGCAGGTGATGCGCCAAAAAGATAAGGCACCAGCCAGCCCACCTGCAACAGGTTTTGTGTCATCTCAAAATAGCCTGTGGTGCGCGCTGATTGTTTTTGAGTACCATTGAGCGCATCCCAACGATCAGTACAATCTTGCTGACTTAGCGACTCAGCATTGGTTGCTTCACGTAATAACCAAGCTGCATCAGGCATCGAAAAATTGAAATGCACACCCGCGATAGCCTGCATTCGCCGGCCGTATCGCAAGCCCAGCCCGCGCCGGTAAGCGTGCTTCATCTGGCCGCTATAGGAGCTTCCATATTCACCGATTCTTACACTCTTGGCGGCGTTCAGGATACACGGCATACTGGTGTTCCAGATATGCTCATTCTCGGGTAATCTGCTGACTATGAATTGATGGACGGAATTCAGAAAACTCATGGCCTGTGTGGCAGAGTCACAAGGCGGTGTTACCATTTCCAACAACGCTTCGGAGAAGTCTGTCGTTATAAACGGGTGTGTTAAGGCACGACCTAGTGCTATGGGATGATCCTGCTGTGAGATACCCCCGCTTAGCCCAACGCGCAAACATTCCTTTTCAAGGCCAATCTGTCGACCCGCGAACATCCCAGGAGTACAGCTTTTTACTAGTTGGTCGGTTTTTTTTCTGACTTCGGAATACACAATGAATATCCTACGGCAATATCCCAGAATTGTAACCCAGCCACCAGCCTCATGATCGAATTACACTCAATTCAACAGGGTGAGGGAGAACCGCTAGTCATGTTGCATGGCTTATTTGGTAGCGCTGATAACTTCGGTGTCGTGGCCCGTGAACTGCAAAATCGTTTTTGTGTTGTCCGAGTCGATTTGCCTGGTCACGGATTATCGCCAAAACTGCCGAGCCTATCCCTAGCTGCCATGGCCAATGCAGTGCTAGACATGCTTGAACACAAGGGTATCAAGCAGTTTCATCTGCTGGGGCATTCACTGGGTGGCAAGGTCGCCATGTCAGTGGCAGCTAATGCTCGCTGCAACGGCCTACAAAAGCTGATTGTGGTGGACATTGCCCCAAAAGACTACCCTCCTCATCATCAAGACATCCTAGAGGCACTGCAGGCGATAGATTTGGGGGCCATCGCTAGCCGAACCACGGCGGAAAAGCTTCTGAGTTCGACTATCACAGATGCTGGAATCAGAGCTTTCTTGCTCAAAAGCCTGTACCGAGACAAAAAAAACGGCTTCGCTTGGCGATTCGACTTACAGCAACTAAGCACTGACTATCCACTTATTGCAAAATCTCCACCGCTAGAGCAACGCGTTGAACAACCCACACTATTTATTAAGGGCGGTAACAGTGATTACCTACACGCTAGCGATGAACCCATAATTCGGCAGGCTTTTGTGTCACCGAGTGTTAAAGTCATCATGGGTGCAGGTCACTGGCCACACGCAGAAAAACCAGAGCAGTTTGTACGCATTTGCGAACAGTTCCTAGCAACGAAACCCTAGTGTTGCATAAAATTTCGGCCCAGAACCGCTTCGCTGCTTCTGTAGCAGCATCTAAGGGGCTGTACTCATTTTTCCTGGATCTCACCTAGAGTGACTAGGCTCAACCCAGTAAAATTTCCGTGCAGTCGGGGCCGCCTTCGGTACTTATATACAGCTCTATAAGCTTCTGAACTCAAAATTTTATGCAACACTAGGGATAATTTACACATACAACTCTTAATATTTTTAGCTGTGATAGAAAATCATGTCTGACTCATTACGCGATCAATTGCTTCAAGCGGGCTTCGAAGCACCAAAGCCCAAAGCCAAACCTAAGGCAAAACCCCATTCAAAATCCAGGGTTAATCCAAACAATAAATCGCGGCGTGGTGGCAGTTCCCAACAACACACGGGGACAAGCACCGCTCAGACAACAACAAACACTGGCCAGAAACCCTCATCGCATGTGCCGGGCAAGCCTCAAATAGTCGTCGGATATACTGACATACCGGCAGCTGCGCCCAAAAAGAAAAAATCCAAAAAAGCACCCGCGGTAAAGTCCAGAGGCAGCTCATGGAGCACACGTGGCAGCGAGCAACAAGCGACAACCACTCGTACAACAGAAACAGGAAACAGCGACCATCAGTTAGCTGAAAAAGAAGGCGCAGATGGGAAAAAAGGTCAAATACACGCCTTAATCGAGTCGACAATGCTCAAAGAACATAAGGGCGAAGCCATTTACCGTTTCACCTGGCAGAACAAAATTCGCGAGCTACTTGTGTCGGAAAAAATTAGGGGCCAACTGGCAAACGGGGAGTTGGCTATAACCTGGCTAAATGGTCGAACTTGCCTCATCCCTGCCGAAACAGCATCAAGTATTAAGTTGATAAACGACAAGTGGCGTCTGTTTATAAACGCAGAAACAGCGGATGATCAAGAAGATGAACACCCTGTTCCTGATGATCTCATCTGGTAAACCACAGGCCAGCATCTCTTGTGAACACTACTACCCCCAGCCTCTACTGGTTTGACTACGAAACGTTTGGCACACATCCCGCCTGGGACAGACCTTGCCAATTCGCAGGGGTCAGAACTGATCTTGATTTAAATGAAATAGACGATCCGATGGTGATTTATTGCCAGCAATCTATGGATTATCTGCCGCACCCTGCAGCTTGCCGCGTCACAGGTTTACTGCCACAAGATGTCAATGCTCAAGGGCTACGAGAAAACGAATTCATCGCTAAAATAGTGGAGCAGATTGGCGCACCTGGCACCTGCTCATTGGGTTACAACAGTATTCGGTTTGACGACGAATTTACCCGTAACACCCTATTCCGAAATTTCCACGATGCATACGAGCACGAATACAAAGACGGTAACAGTCGTTGGGATTTACTGGATGTTGTACGCCTTACTCGTGCCTTGCGACCTGACGGCATTCAGTGGCCAGTCCACGATGACGGCACGCCCAGTAATAGACTGGAGCATCTCACGCAGGCCAATCATATTGAACATGGCCATGCGCACGATGCATTAAGCGATGTACGCGCCACTATTAGTGTTGCACGATTAATACGTAACGCTCATCCCAAGCTCTATGACTACGCCTTCACACATCGTCAGAAGCACGCAGTTGCTGATCTGTTGAAAGTCAAAAATCCAGCTATTTGCTTACAGATATCAGGAATGATTCCAGGCGCCAAATCCCATATAGCCGCTGTATTGCCCATCGCAATGCATCGGGACAATCGCAACAGCATCATTGTGCTCGACTTACAAGAAGACCCAAGCCGCTTGCTTGCAATGAGTAGCGACGAAATCAATGAATCTGTGTTTACAAAAAAGAATACAAGCCCCGATATTGCGTTAAATGCAAACAAAGCGTCTGCGTGTCGACCTGGGCTACGAACTATTCAGATAAACAAATGCCCAGTTGTCGTACCTTGGAAAACTTTGCGTGAAAATGACGCAAAAAGATTAGGCATTGATACTGCCTTGATTGAGCATCACGCCCATATTGCCAGGCAACTACTCGAGCAAGAGCATCAACAAAAAATCAGTGATGCGATGAGTAGAAGCTGGCCCGATGAACGCATCGATGCCGAGGGGAGTTTATATAGCGGGTCTTTCTTGTCACAAGCGGATCGTGAGCGTTCGGAAGCGTTACGCCATGCCGAGCCGAGTTTGCTAAGCGCGTATCAGGATCACTTTGAGGACAAACGATTGTCTGTATTGGCTTGGCGTTATCAAGCCAGACACTACCCGGAGATGCTAGATCAGGAACAACTGGCGCAGTGGCGTGAGTATTGTCGTGAGAAGTTGCAAAACAACGCAGCGCCATGGCTCAGCTTTGAAGGCTTTGAGCAGGCGATGGCAGATCAGGTGTGGGATGCAGAAGAATACGCGCTTCGCGATGCACTCAGCGCCCATAAGGACGCTGTGCAGGCTTTCAGTTCGGACGTAAAAGGCTAGTTAGTACGACGACCGCCACCATCCATGAAGTCTGTGCCACTGATTAGAGGGCGCATTGTGTTCATGATGAAGAAAGAAAAGAATAAAAAGAAAAATTGAAACTTTAGCGTGGCAAACTCAGGTGCGAACAGATGCACACTGGCAACGAACATTACAGAACCGAACACGTAGCCATAGCAAGAATGTGTAAAAAGGTTCATTATCGAGTTTGTGATCTCAGGGCGATATACACCACTGCAAACCATTGAAAGCATCATAACAAACACAATGGGCACCATCGGGACTAGCATCTCGACTAAAGAGACTCCCAAACTGATATGACCTGCTGCCAGAAACACACCTGAGAACAACAATGTTTCCGTAACGGCACGAAAAAACGACGGGAATTTTACTTGCCGAAGAACTGTACGTGAAGTAACTTGAAGTGCGTTCGATACCACATTAGAAGAAGATGAAGTACTCATGCTGAATTCCTATTTTGCCAGACGTGAGGTCTAGGTCTAGAGCCGTGCTCAATATTCGCGAACTTTAACACCCATACGAGTGCAAAGACGGCAATAGGGTTCACATACACTAATATTTGACAATTTACTACAATATTTGAGAGGTGAACAGAAAAAACAACACTTTTCGGCCACCTCAACACCTCTGGTACGATAGCTAGAAATGTCGCAACAAAAAATCAAGCTCTACCAGGGAACCGAGAGCGAGTGCAGCTATCTGGCGGACCGTCAAGCGATCAACATATACGCTGACCCCCATCATCCGCAGCCTCGAGCAGTTTATAACCAATTGATAAAAAACGGGTTTCGTCGCTCTGGTGAATATGTTTACCGTCCCGGATGCGCGGACTGCTCTGCTTGCGTACCCGTGCGCATTTGCTGCGAAGAATTCCAGCCTAGGCGTACCGATAAACGCAACATTCAAAAAAACCAGGAATTAATAGTAAGTTACGAAAAATCCAGATTTACAGACGAATATTTTGATTTGTACACCCGCTATCTCAAAGTTCGACATCCAGCCGGAGGCATGGACAACCCAGACCCAGAGGATTTTTCGAGGTTTCTACTCAATCCTTGGGGGGAGACTCTCTTTGTTGATGTACGACTCAATAACGACATCATCGCGGTTGCTGTCACTGATGCGACAGCCAATGGCCTGTCTGCTGTGTATACCTTTTTCGATCCACAACACGCACATCGTGGGTTAGGGAAGTTTTGCATATTGCAGCAGATAGAACTGTGCAAAGCCATGTCTTACCCCTATCTCTACCTCGGTTACTGGGTTAATGGCAGCCAGAAAATGCAATATAAAACTGATTTTCATCCCCAAGAACACTTCAACGGCCACGACTGGTCGCGTTACGCGCCCTCAGTGTGAGCTCTTCTGTTAGGCAACTCCTAAGATCATAGGCGCGCCTGCTCAATCCCCTTCAAGTAGATGCCGTACATTTTTGCAGGGCCCCAGTCATCGCGTAGTTGCGAGAACAGGCTTGCAGCAGACTCCCAATCGCCACTTGCCGCTGCGGCCATCGCCTTTTCGTGCGTATTGAGGTTCGCCAGCAGTATTTCACTGGCATCAGCAACGGTGCATAGTGGTTCATATATCGTGACTACCTCCTCCCGGCCCTTCACTTGAATCGTGTCGAGTTCTCGAAAAAGAAGGTCTGGATGATCTTCCGTTGTGGAATCCCCAACGATGATGGGCACATGGTATTTGCGCGTTTGCCTTTCTAGACTCTGCGCAACATTAACGGTTTCTCCAATGACTGTGTATTCCAAACGGTGCTCAGAACCCAGAGCCCCTGCCAATGCTGGTCCTGTGCTGATCCCGATGCCAATACTAATGGTGGGCAGTTGTCGAGCTTCGAGGGAGTTATTGAGTTGCTGCAATTCCTCTTGTATATCAAGAGCAGCCCGTAAGGCATCGTAGGCGTGCGTCTGGCTAGTTATTGGCGCGCCCCACACTGCCATGACACTATCCCCCATGTACTTGTCTATACTGCCTCGGTAGCGCACAACGATCCGACTAACATGCGCAAAATATTCGTTTAACCAACTCGCCAGCTGCGTAGAGTCAAGCGCTTGCGCCGTTGAGGAAAAATCGCGGATGTCGCAAAAGAGCACACTAATCTGACGCTCCTCTCCTGCCAGTGATAGCGGGTCAAGGTCGTGCTGGTAGTGATCACTAACCTCTTGCGGAACAAATCTGGATAACAAACTACTGACTTTTTTATGATCTCGCACACTAGCGATATAAGCCAACAAAAGATAAGTCAACACCAACACGGCGATGACTAGCAGCTCAAACTCTAGGGGTGCTCCAGAACTCGATGTGGGCAATCTAAAGTGCAAAGTTAAAATCGCAGCCAACGCACAGCCAGCAAGAAACATTGCGCCAAAAACCCTAAAGAACGGCATACAAAAAGCCAACGCAATAAGACAAGTCTGGGTTAACCAGAATAACTGTCCAAATGGTGCAGCCTCAAAAACATTCAATGACTGGCCTCCATGAATGCTCATATTGAATAGTCGATCCGAATGGCTACTCGGGTCCCAGTCAAAGGCAAAGTACAGTCTGAAAATACCTAGCCCTGTCATCATCAGCAGTAGGTACACCAACAGCAACAACAGGGCGAAAGCCAGCGTGCGATGTGTGCGCTTGTAAAATGGAATGGTCAAGGGACTAGCATCAAGTAGCGTGCACCTAGTGGTGGTGGCGTATCAATCGCACGGTGATTGTCAGGTAGAAAACTCATCAACCTGAATCTCAGTGATTTAAAAGCTGCAAAGCTTTGTCGTGCAATAGTGGGTTAGCAGCTGCCAGCACTGATGTGGTGGTTTGTGCAATTTCAGCGCCAGACAAATCAGTGATTACACCACCCGATTCCCTAACAGCTACGCTCAAAGCGGCAATATCGAGAATATTGACATCAGATTCGACCACTAGATCACACTGCCCACAGCACAGTTGGTGATAATGGCAGAAATCACCGTATCCACGAACTCGCCGCGCACGCGACACCAGTGAAGCGTAGCGACTCCAAGCTGCAGAATCGCCAGCCAGCGAACCCAGGTTACCAGAAGACAAAAAAGCGTCCTCAATAGACACCACGTTGTCTCGCGCATAAACCCGCTGGCCGTTCAACCAAGCACCCTCTCCCGCGGTAGCTGTAAGACGTTCGCCATACGCTGGCGCGTTGGACACGCCCACGACTAATCGTTGATCAACCGCTAACGCAATCTGGGTTGAGTAGAACGGCATGTTACGCACAAAACTCTTGGTGCCGTCGATGGGATCCACTAACCACAGTAATTCTGCGCTTTCGCTACTTGCGCTCTTGCCAGTTTCCTCACCAAAAAACACAGCCTCGGGCAAGGCCGCCATCAGCACGCTACGAATGGCTTTCTCAGCCGCTATATCAACTTCTGTAACAGGCGAATCGTCAGACTTGTAGCTCACTTGCCAGTTTCCACTATCAAGAAATTCTTTAATAGTCTGAGCAGCTGCATTAGCCGCACTCTGTGCCGCGTCCATAGCGGCGCCTAAATCGCAATGCATGCCTTAACCCTGATTAGTGACGATTGAGGGCTATAGTATACGGCCCGCCCAAGAAGTTTTTCGCCAACCGCGCATACGCGACAATTCAACGTACAATTGGCTCCCTTTTGGCGGCGCGCGACACCCTTTACTGCATGGCTCTGAACCCTCAACAATTAGCCGCAGTAACGCATTTCACGACACCCCTATTGGTCCTTGCCGGTGCAGGCAGTGGCAAAACAGGCGTAATCACCCAGAAAATCGCCTGGCTGATCGAAAAACAGAATTATTCGCCGAAGTCGATAGTCGCCGTCACATTTACCAACAAAGCATCAATTGAGATGCGAACACGCTTAAAAAAGCAGCTCCAAGCATCCCAGACTCGCGGTCTTACCATTGCCACATTCCATCGCTTGGGAATGGATCTTTTGCACAAAGATGGAGAGGCTATCGGTTTACGCAAAGGATTTACCATTCTTGACCAAAATGATTCGGCTAGCGCACTGCGTGAACTCATTAGCGAGGCAAACAGTGCAATCGAGGTGCGTGATCTGCAAAACCAGATTTCAGCATGGAAAAATGATTTCATTGAGCCCGACGCTGCAGCTGGCAGTGCGGTTGACGATAAAGAACGGATCGCAGCCACGCTTTACGCGCGTTACGATGAGCTCCTCAGAGCCTGCAACTCAGTCGATTTTGACGATCTGATTAGCAAGCCTGTGAAGCTATTACGCGAGCACACGGAAATCCGTGAAAAATGGCGCGGCCGTATCAGACATCTGCTGGTTGACGAGTACCAAGATACAAACGGTGCGCAATACGAATTGGTGCGCTTACTTGTTGACAAGTTTGGGGCATTTACCGCAGTGGGAGATGATGATCAGTCGATCTACTCATGGCGCGGTGCGCGACCAGAGAACCTAATGGCTCTAAAGACTGATTACCCAAACCTCAAGGTTATCAAGCTTGAACAAAATTACCGCTCCAGCCAGCGCATACTTCGCTGCGCTAACGCAGTTATCAGCCACAACCCGCATGAATTTGAAAAACGCCTCTGGAGTGATCTTGGCATCGGTGACCCGCTTCGTATTTCGGTGTGTAAGCACACACTGGATGAGGCCGAATGGGTGGCTGCCGAAATACTCACCAGGCACTACCAAAAAGGCACGGTCTGGGGAGACTTTGCGATTCTGTACAGGAGCAACTTCCAGTCACGCCCTTTTGAACAGGCTCTGCGCGAAAAACAAATCCCTTACACCATCAGTGGTGGTAGCTCGTTTTTCGATAAACCCGAAATAAGAGACATGCTGGCGTATCTGAAACTACTGGTCAATCCAGATGACGACACAGCGTTTCTGCGATGTATCAACACACCACGACGAGAAATCGGACCAACAACACTGAGCAAGCTTGGGCAACACGCACGTACGCGCAACAGTAGTTTGTTCGCTGCATGCCACGATCTAGGACTTGAATCTGCATTGTCAGGTAAGGCGCTACACCGCCTACAACGATTCGCCAACTGGCTTACACTGACTGCAGACAACGCCGAACGAGGCGACACATTGGCGGTTGTGAAAGGTATGTTCGATGATATCGACTACACCGACTGGGTTGACAAGCAATCTGATTCACCACCCAAGGTACAACGCGCCCTAGCTAACGTTAATGAACTATTTGCCTGGATCGAACGGTTGTTAACCGATGGTGAACAAAAAGACCAACCGCTGTCGGAAGTTATTCGTTCTTTGTGCTTGCACGATATGTTGTCGCGGCAGGATGACGACTCAGACAACAATCAAGTGCAATTGATGACACTACACTCCGCCAAAGGCCTCGAATATCCACATGTGTTTATGGTTGGCATGGAAGAGGAATTAATTCCTCACCGCAACAGCATCGAAGAGGACTCCATCGAAGAGGAGCGCCGATTGGCTTATGTCGGCATGACACGTGCACAGCATACGCTGACGTTCACCCGTTCACGTGCTCGCCAGCAGTTTGGAGAAACCAACGCCTGCGATGCAAGCCGGTTTCTTGATGACCTGCCGCGAGAGGATGTGGTCATATTGGGTGAGCTAGGAACAGAATCAAACGAACAGTCACGTGCTGTTGGAAAAGATGCTCTACAAGGACTACAAGCTATGCTGTCGGGTCAAGGAACTTCGTGACCGAGCCTGTAGTCCTCAGTCGACACAAGAATTAAGTCGCTGATCGGCGACTAGCCCGTTGAAATACAGATAAAGCGGCCTATCTTTTTGTATTGTCATTTCACAACTCACATAGCTACAACACTATGGCTCGAAAAAAGCGCGACGAATCGGTAGTTGTGGAATCAACCACCACAGATTCTGATTCCAACTCCAGCAATACGGGCACCGAGCTCGTACTACCGGATCAAAATCTCCCCAGTAAGCTATTACTGCTTCCCATATTTGAGCGTCCTTTTTTCCCGGCGCAGGTGCAGCCTCTGGTCATTGATGAAGACCCATGGGAGGGCACATTCAAGCGACTGGCCAAGATGGACCATCACCTGCTGGGCCTATGCTACGCCGGTGAGAGCAATGATCAGGATAAAGCCGCTCCGGAAGATTTCGCTCAGATGGGTTGCGTGGTGCGTCTACACAACGTTGTGCGTGGAAATGGCAAGATTCAATTTATTGCCCAGGGTTTGCAACGTTTTCAAATTGAGGACTGGATAAGTGCCAAAGCCCCCTTTGCGGCTTCGGTAAGTTATCCGGCGGATCGCACGCGTAATACGCCAGAAATCAAAGCCTATGCCATGGCACTTATCCAGGCGATAAAGGAGCTGATCCCACTCAATCCGCTCTACAACGAAGAACTGAAGAATTTCCTCAATCACTTCAATCTTAACGACCCTTCACCGCTGGCCGACTTTGCCGCAGCCATTACCACAGCTCTCGGGCCAGACTTACAGGAGATTCTCGACACCGTCGATTTACAGAACCGCATGGAACGCGTTCTGGTCATGCTGCACAAAGAACTGGAAGTTGCACGACTGCAAGCTGAGATCCGTTCCGAAGTTGAACAAAAAATGTCCAAACATCAACGAGAGTTCTTTCTGCGCGAAGAGCTCAAAGTCATTCAGCGTGAACTGGGCATTGCCAAAGATGATCGAACAGCTGACATCGATGAGTTCAAATCACGCATGGCTAAGCGCCTGCCACCGGAACACGTCGAAAAGCGATTTAATGACGAAATTACAAAAATGTCGATTCTGGAGACTGGCTCTCCAGAGTATGGCGTAACCAGAAACTACGTGGACTGGCTTAGCGCCATGCCGTGGGGTATACACAGTCAGGACAAGCTCTCGCTACGATCAGCCAAGACAGTGCTCAACAGGGACCACGCTGGACTTGACGACATCAAGGAGCGGATTCTCGAGTTTCTGGCCATGGGATCGTTTCGTGGTGAGATCAGTGGTTCGATCATGTTGTTCGTAGGCCCGCCAGGCGTTGGCAAAACATCTATCGGAAAATCCATTGCCGAATGCTTAGGCCGAAAATTCTATCGATTTAGCGTCGGTGGAATGCGTGATGAGTCAGAGATTAAAGGACATAGACGAACCTATATTGGTGCCATGCCTGGCAAACTGATACAAGCATTGAAGGAAGTTGATGTGTCTAATCCGGTCATCATGCTCGACGAAATCGACAAAATGGGTAGCTCACATCAAGGGGATCCAGCATCAGCTATGTTGGAGGTTCTTGATCCAGAGCAGAACAGTGAATTTCTTGATCACTATCTCGATTTGCGCGTTGATCTGTCTAAAGTCCTGTTTGTCTGCACGGCGAACCAGCTAGACACTATTCCCAGACCACTGCTCGATCGCATGGATGTTATTCGACTTGGCGGTTATATCGCCAGCGAAAAACTGGATATTGCCAAGAAGCATTTATGGCCAAGATTGTTAGAGCGTAATAAGGTTAAGAACTCGCAAGTAAAAATATCTGATTCCGCTATAAAGGCACTGATCGAGGGTTACGCCAGAGAAGCAGGTGTGCGTAGTTTAGAAAAGCTCCTGCATCGCATATTAAGAAAATCCGTTGTCAAACTCCTTGGCAAAACAAAATCAGTAAGCATCAGCGGCCGTAACCTAGTTGATTTTGTTGGCGAGCCTCCGTTTCGTCTTGAAAAACATCTTGGCGGCGTGGGTGTTATCACAGGACTTGCCTGGACAGCAATGGGTGGTGCCACACTACCTATAGAAGCCACACGAGTTCACGACAAAGATCGCGGCATTACCATAACCGGGCAGCTTGGCAAAGTGATGAACGAGTCTGTTCAGATAGCACACAGCTACGTCACAACCAATGCTGAAAAATTTGGTGTAGATCCAGAGTGGTTCATGAAAAGCCATGTCCATATCCATGTGCCAGAGGGTGCAACACCCAAAGATGGCCCCAGTGCTGGCATCAGCATAACGAGTGCATTGCTATCCCTCGCATTAAACAAGAGTCCTAAAAATTCTTTTGCCATGACGGGAGAGATCACACTAACCGGTGAAGTACTGCCTATCGGTGGCGTGCGGGAAAAGCTGATTGCCGCAAGACGCATCGGCATCAAGAACGTCATTTTGCCTGAAGCCAATAGGCGTGATGTTGAAGAACTACCAAAGCATATCGTGGCAGGTTTGAAAATCAGTCACGCTAGTCAATACACTGATGTCTTCCCTCTGCTGTTTGCAACGAAGCGCTAGTTGGCAAGCGGCTGCTGGCGTAAGCTGGCTTAGGACTAACGACTGACCAAGGATGGTCGGTATGACAGAGCCAATCGCGCGACGATATCAGGAGTGGTATCGACAGCAATATCCTCGCTTATTGACAATTCTAACGAGTAAGATTTGCCCGCCAGATAACGAAATCCAACCGCTAGATTAATCGCCGGATCACGTAGTTCTCGCAGCGCGCTGTTATAAAAAGCTGAATGAGCATCGAGCTGAGCGATCAAACGCCACTGATAGTTTATGACGAACTGAGTGCCCAAAGATCCATATACCGCTGCCCGCTTTTGATCAGGAAAATCTTCAGCCTCACCGAGATACAAGGCACCTATTGAGACAGCTCCATACCAGCGATTCCGCAAAGTCCTAATGCCCGATTGCCAGTCCGCAAAGAGATCAACCTCACCACTACCGCGTAATTCGTCTGGATCACCGGTAGGCAACTTTATGCCTAGTCTAGCTATTGATTCGGCTTCGGTCGAATCCGCGGTGGCAAAACAACCTAGAGCACGTTGAACGGTTAGCTGCACGTCCCCAATACCGCTCTGAGGTGTGTCAATATTATGCGTTTCGCCATTAGCGTCTGAGTATTGAAATGTTAGCCGGTCGAAATCAGTTGCGTCACGGTTGGCATCGGGTGTACCAAAGAACTGATGAAAGTCATCTATTGCCCGATCGAAGATTCCACCGTCGTGGGCGATAAGCGGCACATTGACTTCCGCTTGCCAACACTCAGACAAACGTTGCTTATGCCTGATATTAAACAGCGAACTCTCGCCATCAATCTCTAGCGTTTCATCTTGTGCACTACCTCCAGCAAATTGATTGGAGTGCTCTAGACTAAATTGCCATTCGATATTTTGTACCACACGCGAAGCAGGTGCAGGCAGACCGAACACCGAATTGAAAACATGCTGGGAGTTGTGCTGAAAAAATACAGCATCGTCGGTTTGTTCTGCTAACGCCGAGCCGCAAGTGCAACCCAGCAAAAACAAAGCAGCCGGTAGTTTAGATCTCTCGCTCCAACTCGTTGCGCAATCGAGCGACACTGCGCTGCGCGTTAATCGACGCGGGGCTAATCTCAAGTACCTTTTCGAAAGCATCTAACGCTGCATCCAAGTTCTGTTCACGCATAAAAATCAAGCCAAGCCCTGAAATCGCGCCAAAGTGCCTAGGCTCTAAAGCGATTGTTTCACGGATGTCGGCCACAGAGGCTGTATTGTCACCCATCAAATAGTGAATTGTGGCCCGCTTGTTCCACGCTTCGGCGTAGTCGGGATAGTTATCTACTAGTTGATTAGCCAAGCTCAGTGCGACAGCAAGGTCTGCTCCAGCCATGGCTTTGCTAACCTGTTTCATTTGCGAATCAGAGGCCACGTCGGGGGCCTCTAACCAATACTGCCAAATCTGGCTTTCAAAACGTGCGGCCGTCGCTGGAGTGGAACTAGCCTGAAGCTGCTCGAACAGCTCGGGCAACTGCTCTGCCGTCTGATCAGCAGTTGCGTAAGTGTTCCAAGATGCTGCAAAAATCGATGTGAAAATGAGAATCGATAGTCTAGACATAATACTGGTTCCCATAGTTAACCGACAAATGTTATCCGACGATAGTCATACAGGACAATTGCCGGAATGAATGCACACTCCACATTTTTACGTACATCAGCCAATGACAGTTCGTACCTCCATTGTTTCTTAGTCACCCACAAGGAATACTCGTGCGCAGCATTCCATCAAACTGTCTAATTAGTCGCCTTTAACGGCTCTTTGCTCAGAACAAGTTCTGCCAACACTTTTGCTTCTCTGTAACCCGGGAGTTGCTCGCCGCTGTCTGTATAAATCAGCGGTGTGCCACGCAAGCCCACTTGTTGTGCGAGCTCCACATGTTTTTCTATTGGGTTGTCGCATGTTAATTGTTCGATAACCCCACCTGCCTTAGCATTGGTCATAGCTTGATGCGGGTCGTCTGCACACCATACGCTCTCCAGATCTCGATGCGCTTGTGTTCCCAATCCGGCTCTTGGGTACAGCAAATAACGCACTCTCACACCTGATTCAAGAATCTGATCCATTTCTTCGTGCAAAAGACGACAGTATCCGCAGCTTATGTCTGTAAAGACGGTTATCGACCGATCAGAGGGTTCGTCAGGCTCAAAAATCAACATATCCTTCTCATTTATAACGTCAATTAGCCCCATATGAATCAGCCCAAGAGCAGATTCTGTCAAATTGGCTCTATCCTCCACTCTTATAAGAGAGCCATCGATGATGTAGTCCGCTGATTCATTGACATATAAAATTCGACCCTCGTTCTGGATCTGAAACAAACCATCGACCGATGTTTCAACGATAGAACTAAAAGTAAACTGCGGTAATTGCGCACGAAGTTTTTCAATTATTTCCGCACCCTTAGCATCAGCGTCTGGAGATGCGTTTGCTGCCACGACAAGCTCCGGAGCGACACCAGCCTCATTAGTGGTGCTGGCCGTCGGCTGTGCATCAGCAGTGGCGTTAACAGCTGGTGGCTCCGACTGTATAACCACCGCCGTCTGCTCACCAGGCAATGTGGCAACTGGGTTGTCCGATTTAGAGTATTTGAAGAAACCGCCAATCGCCAGGAAGACGACTGCTGCAATAACTAAAGTGTATGGACGTATAATTTTTGTCGTACTCATTGAGGAGTCGTTCATGCTGTGCTATCCAATATAGGCTGATGATGCAGTATAAAGTTCAAATGTTGTTATGTGACCGTCTGATCCAACAAGTTACATCTTTAGGCGGCAATATGTAGATAACCTTGTTGTGCAGCAAGGTGTGTGCCGTCGAAATGCACACCAGATTTAGTCATTATCGAGCACGAGTTAAGTATATATTCGAGTAAAAAATTGGCCATTCTGACCCAGAAGCATAGACTACTAGCTCAGAGCACTCTGGGAGATAAACGTGAGTAAGAATGCATGGATACATCCACCATCGACACAGATACAGACATGAATCAGCCAGCGAACGTCATAAACGATGCTGACCCGACTGCAATGACGATCAAGCAAGCTTCAGCGCTAATTCTGAAATGCCTACAGCCATTGTCAACGCACGAATCGCTACCCGTTATCGAAGCCTTGGGGCGGCACTCGGCCAAACAGATAGTGGCAACACAGGACGTGCCACCGTTCAGAGCTTCCGCAATGGATGGATTTGCATTGCGCGTCAGCGAGTGCTCTAAAGAGTTACGCATAGAGGGCAAATCACTTGCTGGGCATCCAGGTGAAAACTCACTTGCAGCATATACAGCTCAACCTGTCATGACAGGCGCAAAGGTGCCAGATGATGCAGATGCTGTTGTACAACAAGAAAATACTACCGTTATTGACGGTAAACTCAAAATAAATGAGATACCCATCAAAGAACAGCACATTAGGATGCCCGGTAGTGGCATCAAAGCAGGCTCAACCCTGCTCCTTCCCGGGGAACGAATAGGTCCAGCTGCAGTAGCGTTGCTTTGCGCAAATGGAGTTGGACAAGTACGCGTGCAAACACGCCTGAAAATCGCTGTTTTTTCAACAGGTGATGAGCTTGTGAACCCAGGCGATCCTTTGAGCGAAGGTCAGATCTACGATTCCAATCGAGCATTATTGCTATCAATGCTGGACGACCAGTCAGTTGAGCTTATCGACCTTGGTATTGTGGCAGACACGGAGCTTGGTGTTAGTGAAGCATTTGAAGCCGCTCGCGATGCTGATCTCGTCATCTCCAGTGGAGGGGTTTCAGTGGGCGAGGCAGATTATGTCAAGAAAGTTGTATCGACCATGGGTAAAGTCAGTCTTTGGAAAGTGGCCATGAAACCTGGCCGACCACTAACCTTTGGTGAGCTGGGTGGTAACAGGTCATTTTTCGGGCTACCCGGCAATCCGGTTTCAGCCGCGATAACGTGCCTGTTGTTTGTAAAACCTGCCATAGAACACCTGTGCGGCTCTGCACATCGTGAGATACCTTCCCTGACATTGCCTTTGCGCGGAAAGCTGAACAAAAACCCGGGGCGCGTCGAATACCAGAGGGCAATACTTGAAAAAAATGCAAACAATGACTGGATAGCGACAACAACAGGATTGCAAGATTCACATGTTCTGATGTCATTGCAACAAGCCAATTGCTTGATTGAGCTTCCAACTAACAGCACAGGCGCTGAAGATGGGGAACTGGTTACGGTGATACCTTTTGAACATTTTGGAAGAGGCCCACTGTAGCTTTTTTAGCATGCATACCTACCCTTCGCCCCTAGCCCACTATCAAGAGCAATGCAACGCTTATGCATAGGGCTCTTATCGGGCAATAGACTGTATAAGAGTGGCAGCGTGCCATTCGCTGCTCCAAAAACGAAACAGGGTGGCAATTGCCACCCTGTTTCGACCATCTAATCGAGATAAAATCCCGAATTATATTGGTGCTAAGAAGCCTACTTCTTGCTTTTAGCTTTCTTCTTGCCTTTAGCTTTCTTCTTGCCTTTAGCTTTTTTCTTACCGGCTGACTTTTTCTTGCCAGCGGCTTTTTTCTTACCAGCTGACTTTTTCTTGCCGCGAGCTTTCTTTTTACCAGCCGCTTTTTTCTTACCGCGAGCTTTCTTCTTGCCAGCGGCTTTCTTTTTGCCCCTTGCTTTCTTCTTGCCAGCGGCTTTCTTTTTGCCTCTTGCTTTCTTCTTAGAGGCTGCTTTTTTCTTACCGCTGGACTTCTTCTTCGATGCGGCTTTTTTCTTGCCGCCAGCCTTTTTCTTTAGGGCTGCTTTTTTCTTGCCACCAGCCTTTTTCTTGGAGGCTGCTTTTTTCTTTCCAGACGCTTTCTTCTTTGTAGCGCGCTTCTTGGCGCTAGCCTTCTTTTTTCCAGCTTTGGCAGGTTTCGCTGCCGCTGGCTTGCTAATTCGAGCCATGCGTGTAACTCCAGACTTTGACTAATACACAAAAGAACAGGAGCCAACACACCAGACTCCCAGACATACATACTGGCCCGTTATCGATTAACACCGTTATCAATTAACAGATTAATACCAAAGATGGCCAGAAAATCCAATTACTTCAATACAAACTTCCTTGTACATCTTTAATCACTCCAAACATTTGCCAGATGACAAACGTTCGGTCTTCATTTGATGAGTCATTCAGCGAGCGAACCAACCAAGCCAAACTGAATTAACAAACCAACACTTCCTTCAACATTCAAAAAATAAAATAAGACGTACGCCAGATGACACGAAGTATGAGCTGTTGATCGAGCTCTGCGTTCGTTAACATCTAACTGAACAACACCCCACACTATGCAATAACAATGCACACTTACCTGATTGCGCAGTTGTATTTTCCACATAGTACAAAAAAATTCAACCGCAAGTTGTAAATAAGATAAAAAACTTATCACCCAACTATAGACAATTTATAAATTTTTGTTCTTTTAGGACAACTGATCATGCTTAAAAAAGCATATGTCCGCACAACGTTTAACTACGTATATAGGAAAAAACTCACTTTACACATCATGCATAAAGAGCCATCTACCCTTAATTTTTTTCTTCGACGCATCGCAGCATTTGTCTACGACTGTTTGCTGCTCATTGCGCTGTTCTTTGTCGTCACGGGTGCACTCGTGCCATTAAATGATGGCGAAAGTATTCAACATTGGAGTTACTACGGGTTCTTGATCGTTGTGTCGTTTCTGTTCTTTGACTGGTTCTGGCGACACGGTGGGCAGACGTTGGGAATGCATGCGTGGCGTCTAAAGGTAACAAGCGACAATGGAGCAAATATCACCTTCAAACAAACCCTTCACCGGTTCATTTGTGGGCTGGCAATGTTTGGAATAACCTTGTTGTTCATGTTTGGAAGCAAGAACAAACTGGCGCTACACGACAAGCTCAGCAGAACAAAAATTATTATATATAACAAATAGTTAGTGGAAATAGAAAGAGAAAATTCGCGACCTGAAAATTTTTACACCGTAGGTTTTCAACGTCGAGTTATCACGTTGTCCGCCTGATACCAACAATAGCAATAAGCGCAAAGCATACAAGTGGAATCAGCGCACTAAAGGCAGGTGAAAACCCGTTAGCAAGAGCCAGTTGAGTGAGCAGTCGAGTAACGAGGGTGTAGAGGATGCCAAGCACTATGCCTATGAAAATTTTCTGCCCTGCTCCACCCGAGCGCTGCGATGCAAATACAAATGGCAATGACAACATCAACATGACAAGTGTCGATAGAGGGCTAGCGATTTTTACCCACAATGCCAATTCTATTCGCCGACTATCGAGTTGATTGTTGTTTAGATAGTTGATCTGCTCATATAGATCTGCCGCCGACAAGCTCTCTGGTGACACCGTGATACTTTTTAATACATCAGAGCTAACAAGGCTCTCAACACGACCCACTTGGGCAGCTCGATCATTCGAACCCGCGTTGAGTCGCAAAAATTCTGACCAGAATATTCGATCAATTTGTCCATCGAACGCTCTTGGTTCATCAAATCGCGTTATCAAAACGTCTTGAAGCTCCCAATCTTTTCCAATAGGTACAACTCTAGCGGCTCTAAGTGCCATGGTTATTCGTTGATTGGTAAATTCGTGCACGCTAACATCGAGTAGTGAAAAATCAGGCATAACAGTGCCGATGTTTACGAAACGATTGGCAGATTTTAGCCATAAACCACGGCTCCCCTTTACCGAAGACCTCTCCTCAAGAGCTGTTAGACGTAACTCCTCTGCAATTTGCTCAGATTTAGGCATTACGGTCTCCCCAATGAGGGTGACGAGCAACATAAGCAGAACGCCTGATAACAAAACAGCACGAATTATCTTTGCACCCGAGATCCCTGCAGCCTTCATGACTGTTAGTTCACTGTTTGATGCCAATGCTCCCAGCCCAAGCAAGCTACCCAGCAGAACTGCAGGCGCAAACAAAAAGTAGGCCTGACCAGGAATCGTCAGCAGTATGTACTGCAGGGCTGCACCCACTGTATAACTGCCCTGACCTACTTCATCCAATTCACCAATAAAGGCGAAGATGCTAGCTAAAGCAACAAGCGTGAGCAGAACCAAGAGACTGGTTAAGAGTATCGATCGTCCGATGTATCTATCGAGTATTCCAAACATCAAACCGCTCGCCTGAATAACCAACGCCAGCCAACTCGTTTGGCTAGCAGAAAAATAATAAGAGCAACAACCAACAGATGAATAGGCCAGAGACCTACCCATGCCGGCACCACGCCTGAGGCTATCCACTTTCGCATTAGCACCAGTAAATTGGCATAAGGGATATAGATAAGTACCGCAATCGCCACTTTTCCGAATCTACCCCCTCGTGGTGAGGTGTAGCTTAGTGGCACAGCCAGCAAGGCCAGAAGTAGAGCGGCCAACGGTATAGAAATGCGCCACTGCAACTCAGCTCTGTCATCAGGATCAGTCGAACCCCAAAGTTGATCTAGCGTTTTTCCCTTACGAATGAGCCGTGGTTCGGAGGGCTCCTTGCGTGGACGCAGAACACCTTGACTCTTAAAATCGGTAATGGTGTAGTTTGCCTCTCCTGGCGAGCCCACACTGGTTTGTCCATCGCTGAAAATCAGGTACTCATCGCCGGTGTCCGGATCCACTTGGTAGTTGGCGATACGTGCGACATCGACTGCAGGTCGATCATCCTCACTTTGTCGATACATAAATACATCATTAAATTGCGTGCGCGCAGCGTTGCTGTTGCCAGCAAAAAACACAATTTTGCCTTCACCAGACTCAATAAATTTACCTGGAGTTATAAGACTCAGCGTTGATTGCTCTCGCATCGTCTGTTTCAGACTCTGTTCGTACCGAGCTGCCCATGGCGATGCGGATAGTGTCAGAGCTGTTATGGCAATAACCCCCATGAGTCCGACTATGGCGGTGGGACGCATCAGATCGAACCAACCAATGCCACATGCATGCATGACCGACATTTCGTTGTCGCGATAAAATCGGCCGTGAGCGAGCATAATTCCGAGATAGAGCCCCAATGGAATCAATGTAACCAACAGATTGATTGACTTCACACCAACAAGAATGAGCAACATGTCCGCCTGAATAGCGCCTTCAGTGACCTGTGACAGGCTGCGACCCAACACATTGCCAATCATGATGACAAGCAACACAACCAACACGGCGAGCCATGTCAAAAGCATCTCCTTCATCAAGTATTTGTCGAGAATTTTCACAAGATAATTAGTAAGGCATATCCGGTTTTTAGTAAGCTCAGCAAGTGGATCATCAGTATTTTTACAATACGCTCCAGTTCAGACGAGCCTCATTTTCAGGAAAAAAGGTACTTTAGATTGTGGCCAATGGCTCGCCAAAGCTGCTTTGGTTTATCGCTAGAAAATTTCCAAAGTATCTTGAGTTTGTCACCAAAAGCCCGCTAATGGTATCGCGGTTTAAGACACAGTACACTGTGCTACGCCTACACCGTAAATCAACACTGTTTATCTACCATGCAGCTCACTATAGCTATTCATCTGCTCAAGTTGCCCAGCAACGCTTGTTTTCTCTATTTTCTATTTAACGACACAAAATTCAAGGTTCACGCTCACAAGCTTGAATCAAATCAAGACGGATCTCTAAAGAGGCTCGACACAGCTAAGGATTTTACAGGTAAGCCCGGCCTGACACGGACGCCTCATGGGCTCGGTGACGCGGCCAGCACACGACAAATGCTTATTTCATGACACGAGTAGACTTTTATCTGCTGAAGGACTCAAGCGCTTCAACTCGGTTAGAGCTAGCGTGCAAATTAGCCGAAAAAGCTAGCGCCCGTAGCCAGCAGGTTTTCGTGTACAGCACTGAACGCCATGTACTGCAAGAGCTAGATGAACGGCTATGGGATTTTCGCCCCGCAAGCTTTGTTGCGCATCAACTTCTTCCTGAAAACCACATATCCAGCCTTGCTGATAACGACCCTGTATTACTTTCGAGCTCAGAGCCCGGCAATAAATGCCAACTATTGATCAACCTCGATAAGACAGTGCCCCCCTTTTTCAGTCGTTTCGAACGCACTCTGGAAATTGTAAACAAAGAACCTGATATCGAAGAGAGCGGTCGAGTCCGCTATCGCTTTTACCAAGAACGAGGCTATCCTCTAACTCATCACAATCTCTGAAACAATCTATCGATGAATAGCTCCAGCTAGATAGAGTCTGTATCCACTGATAGGGCGTGCTGAAGTACACTACGCGCATGGATAAAA
Organism: Granulosicoccus sp.; assembly: GCA_023301725.1. Lineage (GTDB taxonomy): Bacteria > Pseudomonadota > Gammaproteobacteria > Granulosicoccales > Granulosicoccaceae > Granulosicoccus. Next base: position 86,975 of record JALZUD010000055.1, read on the forward strand.
CATACGACCCTCAAGCCATCGAACAACGGTGGTATCAGACTTGGGAAGAGAACGGTTACTTCAAACCACAAGGTAACGGTTCTCCTTACTGCATCATGATCCCCCCACCCAACGTCACTGGTACGTTGCACATGGGGCACGCATTCCAAGACACCATCATGGATGCGCTTATTCGTTATCACCGTATGTTGGGAGACAAAACTCTCTGGCAACCTGGCTGCGATCATGCTGGTATAGCCACACAGATGCTAGTAGAGCGACAAATCAACAAGGAAGGCTTAACCAGACATGATTTAGGGCGAGAGAAATTTCTTGAGAGGGTATGGGATTGGAAGGAACAATCCGGTGGCACTATTACGCGTCAGCTTAGGCGACTTGGGGCTTCCCCAGACTGGTCTCGAGAGCGTTTTACCATGGACGACGGCATGTCTGAAGCCGTCCGTGATGTGTTTATTCGGCTACATGATGACGGACTCATCTACCGAGGAAAAAGACTGGTCAACTGGGACCCCACCCTCAAAACCGGTTTGTCTGACCTTGAAGTTATCAGCGAAGAAGAATCCGGTTCGCTCTGGCACTTTCGTTATCCTTTAAGCGACGGCTCAGGCTCATTAGTCATCGCCACCACTCGCCCCGAAACCTTACTCGGTGACACAGCGGTAGCGGTTCATCCCGAAGACGAACGTTTCAAGGATTTAGTGGGTAAAACCATCACCTTGCCTATCGTCGGACGCGAAATACCCATCATTGCTGACGACTATGTTGATCCAGAATTTGGGTCAGGTTGCGTCAAGATTACTCCGGCTCACGATTTCAACGATAACGCGATCGGCATCCGTCACAACTTACCCATCATCAATATCCTTGAAGACGACGCCTCATTGAATTCAAACGTGCCAGAAGCCTACCAAGGACTCGATCGATTTGAGGCGCGCAAACGCATTATTGCGGAAATGGATGCTGCAGGCTTACTGGTCGAGATTAAACCTCACATGCTAATGGTGCCGCGTGGAGACCGATCAGGCGCCATTGTTGAACCTTATCTAACCGATCAGTGGTACGTCGATCTAACACGTAAAACCCTCGATGATGGCAGACCGGGTGGCCACACTGCCATCACGCAACCTTCACTAGATGTTGTAGAGGATGGCCGAATCAAATTTGTTCCTGAGACTTGGTCTCGCACCTACAAGGGCTGGCTGGACAATATTCAGGACTGGTGCATCAGTCGACAGATCTGGTGGGGCCATCGTATACCTGCATGGTATGACGATAACGGCGGTATTTTCGTGGGCAAGGACGAGGCTGATGTTCGTAAAAAACACCAGTTAGATGACAGCGTATCCCTGAGGCAAGACGACGATGTTCTAGACACTTGGTTCTCATCAGCCTTGTGGCCATTCAGTACTTTGGGTTGGCCAAACGATACGCAAGAGTTAAAAGAGTTTTATCCGGGATCTGTATTGGTCACAGGTTTTGACATCATCTTTTTCTGGGTAGCTCGTATGGTGATGTTCGGAACCTACTTCCGTGATGGAGAGGTGCCGTTCAAAGATGTCTACATGCACGGTCTAGTTCGTGATGCTAATGGGCAAAAAATGTCTAAATCTAAAGGCAACGTTCTTGATCCTCTGGATGTGATCGACGGTATCGAATTGGAAGCTCTGGTTGCAAAGCGCACTGCTAACTTGATGCAAGACCACAAAGCCAAAGGCATTGAGAAAGACACACGTAAAGAATTTGCCGACGGCATTCCAGCATTTGGAACCGATGCGCTTCGCTTTACATTCGCATCACTCGCCAGTAACGGTCGTGATATCCGATTCGATCTTAAACGTGTTGAAGGCTACAGAAATTTCTGCAATAAACTGTTTAACGCCAGTCGTTATGTGCTGATGAACACTGAGGGCATGGACCCCTCTCGTGTACCAGAGGATCGCAATGTAATCGATCGCTGGATAGTGAGTCTATTGCAAAAAACTGAAGCTGATGTCGCTCAGCATATCGCAGCCTATCGTTTTGATCTGGCGTCCACGGCCATCTATGAATTCATTTGGAATGAGTACTGCGACTGGTACCTGGAACTTGCAAAGCCTATTCTCACAGGCGATAGCTCTGAGGATGAAAAACAGAGTACACGTGTCACCTTGGTACGCGTGCTTGAATCAACACTGAAATTAGCGCATCCGTTCATACCGTACATCACAGAAGAACTGTGGCAACAAGTTGCGCCACTTGCGCTTAAGTCTGGCCCCACTATCTCGCTACAACCCTACCCCATCAGCGACGCAGCCCTAATAGATGAGCAGGCTGTAAATGATATTGAATGGGTAAAGCAGATTGTGATGGGAGTTCGGCGTATTCGCTCAGAAATGAATATCAATCCAGGCAAGAAGCTTCCTTTGCTCTTCGCCCAGGCTAATGCCATAGACAAGCTCAGATTGGAGACTCATGGGCCACTTCTGATGTCTCTGGCAAAACTGGAAAGCATGACAGTGCTGTCCGGTGATGATCAAGAGCCTGAATCAGCTGTTGCTTTGGTTGATGAGCTCAAACTACTCATCCCGATGGCAGGACTAATTGATAAGACAGCGGAGCTAGCAAGGCTTAACAAACAGACCGAAAAACTGACCGCCGAAGTGGGCAGACTAAGTGGCAAACTGTCAAATAAGGGGTTCACTGACAAAGCGCCAGCATCAGTGGTTGCTGTGGAACAACAAAAACTTGATGATGCACGCTCGGCCCTTGCACAGCTTGAGATACAGCAAAAGAAAATTGCTGCAATGTAGCCCACAGACCGCTCACCCTGTCTGAAATTCTGGCTGGAAGTGACCCCAGCCAGGCAACCAGCTAGCTTGTTGCCAACAGATACTGCACGAGCAGCCAGATAGCCAGTAAGAACAGTAATGTACCAACCACACCACCAATGACAAAGTGAATTGGTTTGCCGTGAGTAAAATCGCGTTCACGGTTTTTACTAGACTGCACGCCCAGTAAGCCTGCGCCTATGCTGTGGGCTACACTCCAAAAACCCGTGCCGCCATGATTTTCGCTCTGGTCGCCAGACCCGTTTTCGCACTGCTGCGTGGTGTCGCTTTCTGATTGCCTGGCAACGTCCTTGTGCACATCACCAATATCACTCGTTTGATCATTCACACGATCACTGAAAGATTCACCGGCGATAGTCGATTCTTTACTGTTAGGCGCAGGCTTTGACACTAGAACCGAAGCCCTACTTTTGCTATGTAAGTTGCCGTGTCATCGGTACGCTCAGCTTCGACAGTCCAGGCTAGCCCGAAGTTAAACGTGGCTCCAACAATTAATTTAGTTTGATTGAAGCTCTCTTCCTCCAGACTGCTCGCACTATCTTCTGTGTCTATAGTTGTTCGCACGATACCAATGCCTGCGTAAGGGGTCAGCACCAGAAACCCCTTTGAAACAGCTAGCTCAAGCCCTGCATTTGTTAGCGTGTACGCTTCAGGATCTAACAGCTGAGAATACGTCGCCCTGATAGCCACCGCAGGGGTAACCGCGCCACCTTGAACAATGGCATATCGCAATTCTGCGCCAGCAACGGTGGCTTCTATTCCGGGGGCATTACCCAATGAGGCGCCCACATCAATGCCAAATGGAAGACCCTTATGCAGATGTACAAGGCCAAATATTAGCTGGCCCTCATCAACACTGTCACTACTGGCAAGATCAAAGAGGTCTTGGTTGACGTTAGTAGCAGAAACCTCGATACCTACGTCAAACCCGATTAGCCCCAGGTTCTCCGCTGGAGAGACGCTTTTGTAGTTGGTCGCTGCACCCAACTCCTCACCTAATTCTAGAAACTGCGCCTGAGTAAGAAGGTCGATATCATCTAACGAGCTAGCGAAGACTGGCGAACTCGCTAGTAATACCGTGCATAAGACGGTGACAAGGTTAGACACAAACGGTCTGGTACGGTGATTTTTATAAAATTTCATCAAAATAAATTCCAGGTAAACACACTGCGTAAGCAGCACTGATGCAGCAAAATGCATCCGATAGCCTATTTTGAACTAAGTTGACTATTATTTCTATCTGTCAGTAACACAATGTCATTTGCGCATTGGCAGTTCCTCCAACGGGGCAATTCTGTTCATGTCTATCAGTTTATCAACACCAAGCACCAAACCAATACCTTCAATTGGCAGTCCAACTTGGGCAAACACCATGGACAGCATAATAAGCCCAACACCGGGCGGGTACGCCAGTGGTACCGATTGTTGGTTCACTAGCCACCAGCTTGCTCTAACGCTTCCATGCTCTCCAGCAAAAGCTCCTCAATAGAGTCTACCTTCGCACGTGCTTCAGCTTCTTGCCTGAGCAATGTGGCAAGTTGTTGTTTATTTTGTTCGCTATAAATATCGTCGGCACTAAGAGCCTGCCTGACTTTGCCAAGTTCGTCGTTAGCACTATCAAGTTTTTTCTCATGAGAGGCCACAGTTTTCTTCAGTGGCGTAAGCTGTGCACGAAGCGCAGCCTGATCGCGCTTCTGCTGCTGCCGATCAGCAACAGACAATTCAGGGACAGGGGCATCAGCTGCAGTGCCATGTTGTTTTGTGGCTGCTTGGCTGGACTCAGGGTCTGACGCTTCCATAGCACGACGCTTTGCCAGCCATTTAGCATAGCCATCTAAATCATCATCAAAAGGTTTTAACGATCCATCAGCCACCAACCACAACTCATCAACAACCGCTCGCAGCATCGTACGATCGTGCGAGATAACTATCAGCGCACCCTCAAAAGAAACAAGCGCATTGGCCAAAGCCTGACGCATGTTAATGTCCAAGTGGTTGGTAGGCTCATCGAGTAGTAATAGATTCGGTTGTGAAGAAACAATGAGCGCCAACGCCAGACGAGCTCGTTCTCCACCTGATAATGTAGAAGCTGATTGCAAGGCTTGTTCACCATGAAAACCAAAGCCGCCCAAGTAAGTTCGAGCTTCCGACTCAGAGAACGTTTTGTCGTGAGATATTAATGCTTGTAGTGCTGATTGATCACCACGCAATTGATCAACCTGATGCTGAGCGAAGTAGCCTATCTTTAACTTCTGAGCTGGAGTGCGCTTGCCGTTGCTGAGCGCAAGGTCGCCAGTTAACGATTTAATTAATGTTGATTTACCTGCACCATTAACACCCAACAAACCAATACGATCACCACTAAGAATAGTGAAATCAATGCCTTTTAAAATGATGTTTTGATCATAACCCACATCAGCTTTATCCAATACGACCAAGGGACTTGGCATCGCTTTTGGGGTTTTAAAAGAGAAGGTAAACGGCGACTCTATTTGTACAGCTTGGGTATCACCCAGCCGTTCCAGCATTTTTAGACGACTCTGCGCTTGTCGAGCCTTGGTCGCCTGAGCACGAAATCGATCAACAAATCCTTGTAATTCTTTTCGTCTGGCTTGGGTCTTCTCATGCAAGGCTTGTTGACTGACCATTCGGGCCGCACGCCAACGTTCGAACGCACTGTAGTTGCCTGTAATCAAATTGGCCGATTTAGATTCGATATGGAACGTGTTGTTAGTGATTGAATCGAGGAACTCACGATCATGCGATACGAGTATCAGTGTGCCTTCACGTTGCTTCAGCCAAGTCTCTAGCCACAGCACCGCATCCAAATCAAGGTGGTTAGTGGGCTCATCGAGCATGAGAAGTTCATTGGGGCTGATAAGCGCTTGGGCCAAGTTGAGGCGCATACGCCACCCACCGGAAAAACTGGATACAGGGTTGCTGTGCGAGTCTATTGAGAACCCCAAACCATGCAGCAATGCGCCAGCTCGTGAAGTGATGGTATAGCCACCCGCTTGTTCAAACTTCTCCAGAAGTGTTGCTATCCGCTCCCCGTCGTGATCGCCGCACGCGCTGATCGCCGCTTCGAGTTTTCGCAGCGTCTGATCACCATCGACAACGTAATCTAGCGCTGAGGAATCTGAGTTGGGCATTTCCTGCGCCACGTGAGTAATACCCACGTTTTGCGGGCGCGCGATACTACCCGTATCTGGCTCAAGGTGACCCTGTATCATGGCGAACAGGCTCGATTTTCCGCAGCCATTGGCTCCAGTCAAACCTACTTTTTGTCCAGCATGGATTACACAACTGATCTGGCTAAACAAAAGCTTACCGTCTCGACGACAGGCAACATCATTAAATGAAAGCATAAGCTGCATTTTACCCGTGTAAACAAGCTGGCAGGAAACGGTAGCCCCTTTAATTGCTTACATAAGCAGATTAACTGTTAGCCACGTCACTTCTGATAAAATTTACGATATTCAAACGATAGAAAGTTTCATGATTTCTCATCATCGACAAAGTAAGTTTGCCCTACTGGCAATTTTTCTATCAACATGGCTTGTGTCAAGCTGTGGTATCAATAACATCCCGACTTACGACGAAAGGGTTAATGGCCGCTGGGCGGATGTGCAGAATCAATATAAAAACCGAACAGATCTGATCCCTGATCTGGTTGCTACAGTCAAAGGTTTTACCGAGCAAGAAAACGACACCCTCACACAACTCACCAACGCGCGCACTCAAATAATTCAAATGTCGATTTCGCCTGACTCGCTGACCGACCGCGGGGCGTTTCGGCAATATCAGCAAAATCAAGAGGCTTTGACATCAGCGCTTGGGCACTTGATGGAGGTTGTGAAAGGCTATCCCGACCTGAACACCAACGGAAATTTTCTCGCTTTGCAGCAACAACTGGAAAGTGTAGAAAAGGGAATCGCTTTAGCTCGTCGTAATTACAGGTCTGCCGTACAAAAATACAACGTTGAGATACGAACCCTACCCGGGCGATGGTGGGTTCGTTTCATTTATCCAGACATGAAAGCAAAAGCCAGTTTCCCCTCGCCTAAATGAACGACAAGGTACACAATTGCGCTACGCCTTGACTCATCGATATCTGCTCCATCAATAATTGAACGCTGATTTGCGCAAAGCTTGTGGTTGTGGCACTAGCGTTAAGTGACTGGGTGAACATGGACCTCTCTGGCTAACACAACGGTTAACAACGCACACGGCACGAGTGCCAATAACGCATACCTAAGGTCAATCAGCTCCGACAAGAATCCGATTAAAGGCGGTGCGATCAGGAAGGCACTAAAGGCGATCATATTCAATGCCGCCACATTTTCTGCAGGGGATCGGCCAGGCCGGTTGGCTGCAGCCGTGACTGCCAATGGAAATACTATGGCAACCCCTGCCCCTGCTAAAGCCGCAGCGGCAAACGCCCAGAGCGTGCTCGGAGCCAGCGCAAACATGCCGATGCCAATCATAGCGGCAATGCCCGAAAAACGTACAATCGTGGATTCCTGGTAGCGCTCTGAAATAGCATCGCCACTGAGCCTGACCGCAGCCATAACCACTGAAAAGAACGAATAGGTAATCGCAATTGTCAGTGGGCTGGCCGACATGATATCGCGCATAAATACCGCCGACCAATCAATAAACGCACCCTCTACCATCATGACACCCAAGGGCATGATACATAACAACAGCAACGCTTTTGAAGGTAACGTGATCAAGCGCGATTTGGCAGCTTCGTTCGAACTCAGTGGAGCTGAACTCGACGCCCTACCTGAAGACTCATTAAGTGAGGAAAGGACAGGCAGAGCGCTGGCAACGTAATAGCCGCCGATGGCTATCAGTGGCATCACGAAGATAAAATGCATGGCAACCGACACACCCTGCTGGGCAATAAGCCCACCTGACAATGCTCCCACCATGGTTCCGATACTCCAAAAACCATGGCATCGAGACATTAATCGTTTTTTGCAGGCCGTTTCCAGTCTCGCAGCCTCAGTGTTCATTGCAGTTTCAATGAGACCTATAGCCACACCACTAACCGCTAGCGCGGCCATCAATTGGCTCATCGTTTGAGCCAGCCCGGGAGTGATAAACAACAATGACCACAAAGGCAGGAACAAACGACAAGAGCCGCGCAGTCCGAGTAGCTCTATTATTTTGCCTGATACAGCTAGGCCAATTACAGTGCCCAGCGGCATACTCAGCAGGGCCAAGCCAAGTTCGGCATCCGACAAACCTAAGGAGGCCTTAATGTCAGGTATGCGAGGAATCCATTGCCCTATAGCAAGGGATTCAAAAAAAAACACGCCAAAAATGGCCCACATTGATTTTGTATTGTTTATCGTTTGCGACATAAGGTGCGTTCTTTCCATCGACGCAACACCTTACCTCGCAACGACGTAACAGATACCGCCTACTTACCTAAATGCCCAAAATCATTTTGAAAACGTTTTGGGAACGTTTTGGGAACGTTGATCAGGATGGTTTTTTCATCGGAATTATTTTCTGGTTTTCTCTGGAGTTGAGCTCATTGAGAAAAGCACGAAAATCTTCGCCTACTTCGTCATGCTCAAGTGCAAACTCCACCTGCGCCTTCAGATAACCCAGCTTGCTACCGCAGTCAAATCGGCGCCCATCGAAATTATAAGCGAGCACCCGTTGCTCTTTAAGCAACTCAGCGATAGCGTCGGTTAATTGAATTTCGTTGCCTGCGCCTTTCTGGGTTTTCTCCAGAAGGTCAAAAATACTTGGAGTCAGGATGTAACGGCCAACCACCGCAGTATTGCTGGGTGCATCCTCAACCTTGGGTTTTTCGACAATTCCCGAGACCTCCATCAAGCCTTCCTTGAGCTTGACGCCATCAACGATTCCGTAAGAACTCACGTCCTCCTTTGGAATAGTTTCTGTTCCCAATATGGAACAATGCTGAAATTTGAACAGATCAACCATCTGCTTCAAGCAGGGTTCTTTGGAGAAGTTGATGAGATCATCTGCCAGAATAACGGCGAATGGCTCATCGTTAACGACAGGACGAGCGCAGAGCACCGCATGCCCTAAACCCAGAGCTTCTGACTGCCGGATGAAAACGCAATTGACATGTTTGGGAAGAATATTACGAAGTACCTCGAGCATCTTCTGCTTGGATTTGGCTTCAAGCTCTCTTTCCAGCTCGTACGCTGTATCGAAGTGATCCTCAATTGAGCGCTTGTTACGCCCAGTGACGAAAATGAGCGTATCGATACCCGCAGCCACAGCCTCTTCAGCAGCGTATTGAATCAGCGGTTTGTCAACGACCGGCAACATCTCCTTCGGGTTTGCCTTGGTCGCGGGTAAAAATCGTGTGCCCATACCTGCGACTGGAAATACTGCCTTTTTGATTTCTTTCATTGTTGCTCCACGTCCCTGTACAGGTTGTGTTGTTTAATCGTTTGAAGGGCTTGCGCCCGATACTGTTTCTAAAGGCTTGATCACTATTCCATCTGCTGCCAAGCCCAATATATTTGATATGATCTACCCATACACACTTGAGATGATAGTCACATCTGCCGTATACACAATGGCATTGAGTCGAATCTCACATTATTTAATATTCTAACCATTTACTTACTTCTAGAGAAAAGCCCATGACTTTCGTGGTGACCGAAAACTGCATTAAATGCAAGTACACCGACTGCGTCGAAGTATGCCCCGTGGATTGTTTCCACGAAGGCCCCAACTTCCTTGTTATTGATCCTGATGAGTGCATCGACTGTTCACTGTGCGAACCTGAGTGCCCAATTAACGCAATCGTAGCTGAAGAGGATATGAAACCCGAAGATGAGCCGTACTTGGCACTTAATGCCGATTTATCCGCTATCTGGCCAGTCATTACTGTTCAAAAAGAGCCGTTAGAAGACGCAAAAGAATGGGAAGACAAACCCGACAAGCTTCAATACCTCGAGCGATAGCTACGCCGGACAAACCTTAAAGGTTGCACTGATGCCCTGCAATGGCAGGGCAGATAAACGCTTTACCGCTTGATGGTTTCGTCCAAACTCTGCTGCGGATCACCAATACGTGTGTAATCATACCCATATATGGATAAAACCCCACTTTCAATCGAGTAAGTGTGGACGTTTTTTAACGTTTCTCATCGGTAGACATCTGACCCAAAAACAACCAAAGCCAGAGCCCTCTAGTTAACTATTTGTCTTAAAGGCCGGTAAAACCTCTAATTGATATAAGTGCGGCGGCCTCTGATAGACGTCAACAGCTCGTAATTGATAGTTCCTGCGGCCTTAGCCAATGCATCGATAGATGTGTCTGGCCCCCAAAACGTCGCCATATTACCTATTCTGGCATCGGTAGCTGGTCGCAAATCAATAGCAATGGAGTCCATTGATACCCTGCCCACCACTGGGCAAAGCGCGCCTCCGACGTCCACGCACGCTGAAGAATCCAGGATTCTTGGTAGTCCATCTCGATACCCCAAGGCAACATACCCTATTGGCATTTGCTCTGGGCAGCGCCATGTTTGTGCGTAACCCACACCAGCCCCCCCCGGCAACACTTTCGTTGAGATCAGTGGAGCACTGACGCTCATAGCCATCTGTAGACAGACACCCTCTGGTAAATCGCGATCAAGTGGATTGCAACCATAAAGCATGATTCCAGGGCGTGCCCAATCTGCTCGAGCTTGTGGCCAAGCCATAACAGCTGCAGAATTAGCCATGCTTTGCTGCAGGTCGCAGCCTCGCTCAACTTTTGCGCACACCGACGTGAATTGTTCTATCTGCTGGAGGGTGAATGGATTGTCAGGTTCATCAGCACAGGCAAAATGAGTCATTAATCCCATCCATTGGATACCGTCTTGTGCAGATAGTATGGCGATCGCTTGATCCGGTTGCACACCTAAACGCCCCATCCCAGTGTCCACTTTCAGCCAGGCTCTAAGCTCACCACGCTGCTTATGTTGCCGATACCACTCATACTGATTCATATCGTGAATAACCGGCCAGAGATTAAAGTGCAGCATATCTGCACAGGCATCCTGACTTTGTGGCCCCTGCAAAACAAGGATAGGTTGCTGAATCCCTGCCGAACGAAGTTGAAGCGCCTCGTCCACACTGACAACGGCAAAACCATCCGCATAATTTTCGTTATTCTGGTTTCCAGTAGCCGCTAAGTCACCACTCAGCGATAGATCCTCAACCGACGGTGACAGCGCTTGCGCAACCGCTACTGCGCCATGACCGTAAGCATCGGCTTTGATGGTTGCAAATTGTTTAGAACCGGAACTACTGAGGCGAGCAGTTCTCAAGTTAGCGCGTATTGCTGCTAAGTCAACATCGATATGCACAGATCGATTATTGAGATTCTCTTCCCACGCTGCTAGCTGATCAGATGTAGGCATCTTAGCCTGCATAGTTTTTTTCCTTCGGCTCAGTTGAAATGATCAACACATCGATCGATAGAATTCTGAGAGTGCTACGCAGCTTATGAAAACTCGCCAGTTACAATCTCCGGAGAGAAATTTTCAAATCGCGTGTAACGACCCAGAAACGTTAAGTTAACCGCCCCTATTGGTCCGTTTCTTTGTTTACGTATGAGAATCTCTGCTCGACCTTTGCTGGCCTCATCATCGGGGTTGTAGACCTCGTCGCGATAAATGAACATGATGACATCGGCATCCTGCTCTATAGCACCAGACTCGCGAAGATCTGACATGATGGGTCGTTTGTCAGGGCGTTGCTCAAGACTACGGTTTAGCTGCGACAATGCAATAATCGGCACGTTAAGTTCTTTGGCAAGCGCTTTGAGTGAACGAGAAATTTCAGATATTTCAGTGGCTCGATTCTCGCGACTATCGGAGACCTGCATTAGTTGCAGGTAATCAATTACTATCAGACTCAGCCCATGCTCACGGGCTAATCGTCTTGAACGAGCCCGAAGATCTGTAGGTGTTAGTGCAGGTGTGTCGTCAATATAAACGTTGTGCTTTTGATTCAACAACGTGATGGCAGATATGATTCTCGGCCAATCCTGCTCAGCCAGTTTTCCAGTACGAAGCTTTTGTAATTCCACCCTGCCTAGCGAGGAAATCATTCGCATACCCAATTGCTCGGCAGGCATCTCCATACTAAATATGGCAACTGGTGCGTTGGCTTCCATCGCCGCATTTTCTGCAATGTTCATGGCAAAGGTTGTCTTACCCATTGAGGGACGACCAGCTACGATAATCAGATCGGATGGCTGCAATCCACTGAGTTGTTCATCCAACTCAGTGAAGCCTGTTGATAAACCCGTGATTGCCGAGTCGGATTCAAACATTTCCTGAATACGCTCTACTGCATTTTTTAGAACGCCTGTGATGTCATGGAAACCACCGCTACCACTTTTCGCTGTCTGATCCGCAATTGCAAAGACTTTAGTTTCCGCCGCATCGAGAAGATCTTTGGAGCTGCGACCATCCGCATCATAAGCGCTATCAGCAATCTCGTTGGCGACCCCGATAAGTTGTCGCAACACCGAACGCTCTCGCACGATGTCGGCATATTCCTTAACGTTAGCGGCACTGGGAGCAACCTCAACAAGCGCACCGACATACATCAGACCACCTGAATCATCCAACTCACCATGAGTTTCTAGCCAGTTGGTTACCGTTACCACATCCGGACGACGCCCTTCGATCGCTAGCGCCGAAATTGCACGAAATATCAGTTTGTGATTTAACTGATAAAAGTCGCTTTCTACCACCGTCTCAGACACTTTGTCGAAGGTGTCTCCAGCCTCTAGCATGAGAACGCCGAGTATGGCTTGCTCTGCTTCTATCGAATGAGGGGGAGCGTGGTTTGTGCGATTACTGAGCTTTTCGAGCAGCTGTTCGGTGGTGTTTCGACCGTATTTGCTGTTCTTGCCATTGCTTCCAGAAAATCGCTTTTCGGAAAACTGGCCTGAGCTTTGTTTTGAATAAGGCGTTGCCGAACCGGCTTCTGGATAAGAAGGGGGATTGCCTGGAAAATCGCTAGGACCAAATCCAAAATCTTCAGGAGAGGCGTCGAACGAAACACCATATTCGTCTTGGTCGCTCGGAGGCGGGCCATCGAATTCGTCCGGCGTATGAACCATCAGGTAGCTGCTCCAGCATAGGTGGGTGCATTAGTGAAGATTGGCAGGCGCAATTGACTACCCGCCAAATAGACACCAGATTACACCCGAAAGCCCAGGCGAACCTGGGCTTTGTCAGATCAGGTTTTAAACCTCTTCACCAACAACATTGACGATAACTTGTGCATCAACTTCAGCATGCAGGTGCAAAGTGACCGGATGCTCCCCAACGTTTCGCAGTGGACCTTCTGATAAGCGAATCTCTTTTTTCTCAACTGCTTGACCAGCAACCTCGAATGCGCCGCGAATCTCTTCTGTCCCGATAGAGCCGAACAATTTACCTTCAGTGCCCGACCGCGAAGTGATGCTGATCATCATGCCATCGAGTGCGCTTTTACGCGAATTGGCATCTGCTAGAGACTGAATCTGCAACTTTTCAAGCTCTGCACGCCTCTGCTGAAAAGCTTCCACATTTCCAGGCGTAGCCATTTCTGCTTTGCCTTGTGGCAAAAGAAAGTTACGCGCAAAGCCAGCTTTCACATCAACCAGATCGCCAAGCAATCCAACCTTATCTATTTTTTCAAGCAATATCACTTGCATGACAATTCTCCCATTAAATTCAAGTAACTACTGTTTTTCTGTATTGCGAAGACTGAACATATTATCTGCCATACCTAGCGCCGCAATCAACAACGACGTATGCGGAACCACCAGCAGAACGTAAATGCCGTGTAACCAAAACCGATGCATCCCGCGTTGTTTTACCAGCGCATGTGCAACGGCAAGTCCCTGAAGAAAAAAGGCAAAAATCACAACCACAGCTATGGCTATGGCAAATTGCCCTCCTACAAAAAAGGTCAAGAGGATCACTAAAAGACCCACTAAGGACACGTTCTTGCCCAAACTCAACGCATGAAATTCTTTTTGAAATCCGCCCACGTTTATCAAAGCGGCTTGCCAAAATCTGGCCAAAAACAACGCACCAAGTGCGATGTTCATCACCGATACCCCCACTGCCCCTGTCATCATATTAGCCATAACGGAGGCAACTTCTAGTCGTTGTTGTTCTAAAAGTGCTGCATCAACACCCGCAACTTCCGGCAAAGAAGCAGCACTTCCAGAGTCGCCAAATTGCGCTAACCAGAAAACCGAAGGATCGCCCAGCGCAATGAACTGAATCAATACAGACAGCACACCGAACGCAACCACCGTCAACACTGCGTAATCTAGCCTGATGCTTCGCGCTAAAACCACAGCAGCAACGATGGCCGGTAACCAACATATAACCACAATGGTGGGTATGCGCCATGCCGAACCGTAAAGTACTGTTGAGACGACAATAAGAAGTAGTAGACAACCACCCACTACCCGCAAAGCTGATACTTCTGAGTGCCGGAGGGCAACAAAAGCGACCACTGATGCACTAACAACTAAGCATGCCGTAGACAATAGACTGACAAAAAACACTAAGCTATAGGCACCAGATGATACAACAATAGCCGGAATCCAAAGCGCCGCAAGCAAAAGTCCCGCTGCAAGCGAACCTGCCATCAACGGACCCTTATCAGCCAGACGCGCTAAAGCTATCATGATAAGTGACTTGAGCGATGGTCAAGGAACCGACACACCGCCCATTGAGGCTCGTTAGTGCTGATCGGTATAAGGCAGCAATGCCACATACCTAGCGCGCTTGATAGCTGTGGAAAGCTGCCGCTGATAACGCGCTTTTGTACCAGTGATTCTGCTTGGTACTATTTTTCCAGTTTCTGTCACAAAACCCTTGAGCAGTTCCAGATCTTTGTAATCGATTTCAGTGATGCCTTCAGCGGTGAAACGGCAATATTTACGACGGCGAAAATAACGTGACATGTGAGGACTCCTCGGTCGGTTGTTTAGTCAGAAGATGCAGGGGCAGCGGACTCGAAGGAGTCACTGCCGTCTTCAGCACTGCTGTCGCTTGCACGAGGCTTTCGCTCTTCATCACCACGTGTTTCTTCTTTCTTAATCAGATGCGAAGCCTCGGTTACAGGACCGTCTTGCTGAAGGACCATGTGACGGATAACGGCGTCGTTGAATTTGAAAGCACTAGTGAGTTCGTCGAGAGCGTCTTGAGTGCACTCGATGTTTAGCAGTGTGTAGTGAGCCTTGTAGATCTTGTTGATCGGGTAGGCTAGCTGGCGACGACCCCAGTCTTCTTGACGGTGAATAACACCCTCTCGACTTTCGATGATGCCACGATAACGCTCTATCATGGCAGGAACCTGTTCGCTCTGGTCAGGGTGGACCAGAAACACGATTTCGTAATGGCGCATAATTGCTCCCTGTGGATTACGCCCGACGTTGTCCTGCTCCGTTCAAGAACCACGAGGCTCTAAACGATGCAAGCAAAGACTGGACGAGGAAGATGACCTTGTCGGTTGACAAAGCCTTACAATTATACCCCCTACCAACAGAACATGCAAGATAGAGAGGCCTTTAGCCGGTGATGGAACGCTGACGGCCAGCTTCAAAAAGGCTGATTCCAGCAGCCACAGACACATTGAGGCTAGATACGGCACCTCGCATTGGCAATTGATACAGCCCGTCACACTGTTCTCGCGTTAATCGCCTGAGACCTTTGCCCTCCCCGCCCAACACCAGTGCCACATGCCCTTTGAGATCTACATCGTAGAGGCTTGTATCAGCCTCACCAGCAGCTCCATAAATCCAGACACCCAACTCCTGCAGTTCGGTAAGCGCACGCTGTAAATTAGCTACCTGAAATAAGGGCACACTTTCCGCAGCGCCACTGGCTACTTTACGCACCACATCTGTCAGTCCCACACTATTTTTGCCCGGTATAACCACTGCATCAACCCCTGCGGCGTCTGCAGAACGAAGGCACGCACCCAAGTTATGTGGATCCTGGACACCATCCAGAACAAGAATCAACAAGGGTTGCCTGTTCTCTAGCTCCAGAGCCTTGTGCAAAAATTTGCCAAGATCTTCTCGCATGCCCATCGACTCTGACCGCAGCACAGCAATAATGCCTTGATGTGCAATACCGGGCGCAAGATCGTTGAGCACTTGCCGGTTGACTTCCTCAGTTACGATGGCGTGCCGATCAGCCGCACTTTTCAGCTCTTTCAGCCTAGTGTCACGCCGGTCTTTCTGAATCAAGAGCTTCTCGATTTCACTGGCAGACGAATTCAGCGCAGCCTTGACGCTATGCAAACCACCGATATGTTGCTTTGACATTATCTAACGGCGCTTGCTCGTAGCTTTCTTGCTCGTAGCTTTCTTGCTCGTAGCTTTCTTGCTCGTAGCTTTCTTGCTCGTAGCTTTCTTGCTCGTAGCTTTCTTGCTCGT
>JALZUD010000056.1 GCA_023301725.1 Granulosicoccus sp.
AAAAATGAGTACAGTCGGGGCCGCCTCCGGTACTTAGATGCTGCTATAGAAGCAGCGAAGCGGTTCTGAGCCGAAATTTTATGCAACACTAGGGTTTACCTTGCGGGTAAGGTAACTGTAAAAATACTGCCTTTCAAGAGCTCAGAGGTGACGGCGATATCACCCCCATTGCGACGCACGATGCTATAGCTCACCGATAGACCCAAGCCTGTCCCCAAGGCTTTGCCAACGGTAAAAAACGGATCAAACACTCGATCCAGATGCATAGACTCAATGCCTCGTCCGGTGTCCATCACCTGCAAAGTGATCGATTGGGTTCCAAGATTTCGAGCGACAATAGTAATTTTTCCATCTTGCTCGATAGCGTGAATCGCGTTGCTGATCAGGTTGATTAGCACCTGTTGGCACTCTTGCCTGTCAATTGTTGCGCTCAGATCAGATTGATTATCAATATGCACAGTAATCTGCCGACCTTTAAACTCGTGTGCCAGCATCGTTATCGTGTCATTTACAAGCTCCTCGATGTCGGTTTGCAGGACCCCAGTTGACTCAACCCTCCCCTCATCTGACCGTGTCGACGGACGTGTAATTTCTAGCGGCAAATCTGTTGCTGGGGGCACGCTCTGCATATCGTGCTGTTGCTGGGCAGATCGAGAGTATTGCAGCAGGGATTCGACAATAGCTCGGATACGATAGACCTGCTCAAAAATCAAATCAGTTTCAGTGGCAAGTTCAGGAGCACGGTCCCCCAGATCTGCAACAACCACTTGCATATTGCCCAGAATAACCGCTGTAGGGTTGTTGATCTCATGTGCCACCCCTGCAGTAAATTCGCCTAAAGCCGCCAGCTTTTCAGCACTTGCCAAACGTTGTCGCGTTTGTTGAAGCAAATTGATTGAATCTTGCAAATGCTGATTCTGCAGCTCAATTTCTTCTGTGCGCTGCTGAACCTTGTGTTCCAGTTCTTGAGCGTCCCGCTCGATGCGTTGTCGATGTTGCTCAAGATTGTCGAGCATGGCATCGAATTGAAAAGCCAGTTCACCAATCTCAGTTCCAGTAGACAACGGTCCAATTCGCTTGTAATCGCCACGGGCAGTGGCACGCACTACGGCTGATATATTTTCGATAGGGGAAAAAATTGACCGCGCTCCAAGCACCGCCGCTCCGGCAGCCGCCACACTCCCGCTCACAACCAACGCCGACAATACGGCGATTGCCTTGAAAAACTGCTCACGGAATGGCTTTTCCAAAAAACCTGTGTAGAGCATGCCAACACGCTCGCCACTGACATCCACTATGGGCTCGTAGGCCGAGATATACCAGTCATTCACAACAAATGCACGATCAACCCATGTCTCACCACGCTCAAGCACTGCATCACGCACCTCTGAAGAAACACGGGTGCCCAACGCTCGTGAACCATCTTCAAGCATGACATTGGTGGTGATCCTGATGTCTTCAAAAAATACCGTTACCGTACCGCGCCCCCCAGATGTCAAGCTACCAGGACCGTACACCAGCTCTCTGATCCGATCAACAAACTCAACGTTATTGTTCAACAGTAATCCGGCCTCCAGAATAGCCACCCGACGGCCTGAGCGATCGTAAACCGATTGCAAAGCTCTTATCATCATTGCGCGAGATTCAGTCGTGCGCAACGTTGGCTCGGCCCGCTCTGTATACAGAACCGGTATTTCTATATCCAACACCTGTAGCTCTGTTTGTTGTTGCCAGACCTGCATGTCAACGATTTCGATGCCACTCAGTGATGTCTGTGTATTTGAGGCTAGAATCTTCGAGCTCAGAGGTGACGTTGGTGATTGATGACCCTGCCAACCGTTTACGCCCATCTTGTGAGCACCATTGCTTGATAGTAAATTGAGGTAATTGAAGCCAGCCTCGTTAGCCTGTTGGCTTAAAAGATCATTAATAACTTTGAAACTAGTGTTTGCCTGTGCGTCATGTGTCTCAGCTTCGCTATTGTTCTCTAATGCAAGGCGTAACTGCGAGCTGTTGGCCAACGCTAATAATTGTTGTCGAGCCTTGTCTTGAATTTGTGTGAACGCATCACTAGCCACCCTGAGATCCGTGTTCACCTTGGTAAACAGTTGTTGGTAGGTGTAGTCACTTGACCATTGATAAGCCAATAGCATGACTGTTCCGCTGAGTAAAATTAACGGAATTAAAACTAGCGCTAACAGGCGATAACGCAAACTTGAGAAGTTCTTCATGGAGGGTAGATGATCACTTTTGATCGTCTTGTTCACAGGACCAAAGCGCTTTCTTACGCTCCAGTGTCTTGCGTGAAACCCCTAGTATTCTGGCGGCCGCAGAGTTGTTATTGCCTACCGAATCAAGAACCGCCTCGATGTGGGCTCGCTCCACTGTTTCGAGATTTTGATCGAGTGGGTAACCGGGACCCGACCAATGCTGCTTGGCATCGTTTACCAACAAACTATCTTTGGGCAAGCGACCAAGCAGCACAGTACGTTCAACAACATCACGTAATTCGCGCACATTACCGGGCCATTTATAGTGAGCCAATGTCTGCCAGTCAGTATGTAATAGCTCGACGGCCTCTGCTGCATGCTGCGCAGCAAATCTTTGCATGAACAGATCAACGAGAGGTTTTAAATCTTCGGATCGCTCCCTTAACGCTGGAACTCGTAGTGGTAACGCACACAAATGCACATACAAATCACGGCGAAACCTGCCGCAATCTACACAGTGCTGCAGGTCAGCCTGAGTGGTGGCGATTACTCGCACGTCAAGTTTTGTATTTGTTGAACGCACAGCTGTCGGATCAATAGCGCCATGCTCAAGAAAACTCATCAATACAGCCTGCGAAGCGAGCGGTAAAAGATCTACATCGGAAACCAGCAGACTGCCTTTATGAGCTTGCACAAACAATCCCTCATCACCAAAAAAATCTACTTCTTTTGCAAAGTCATCAATACTTGAACATCTCAACGACACGAGTTGCCCTGGCCTGCGACTCATTTTGTGCACTGTTCTAGCCAACAAATTCTTGCCGGTGCCCACTTCCCCTTGAATTAAAAGACACGATTTTGATGCGGACAAGCGCTGAGCTTCATCAATCATCGATTTGGCGGCAATACTTTTGCCTATAAGTTCGCCAGAGCTTCGCATTTGCAAAAGCTGCATACGCAAAAGTGAATTCTCACGCAGGATGTGTCCGCGGGTGAGCGCGTGATGAATGGAAAACAGTATCTGCTCAACTCGAAAGGGTTTAATGATGAAATCATCCGCACCCAGCCTCAATGCGGCAACAGCCATGTCAAGATCAGCGAAGCCAGTCATGTAGATGACATGAGTACGAACGCCCCGCTCGCGTAAGCTTGCCATCCATTCCAATCCTGATAGCCCAGGTAATCTTATATCCACCAAGAGAACATCAAAGTGATAGCGTAAACGCAAAGACTCCGCATCCTCAGCGTTGCCTGCAACTTCCAGAAGTGCGCACTTAGGTTCAAGCGAGCGTTTCAAAAAATTGCGTATGCCAGGTTCATCATCTACGACTAGCAATGCCGCTGAGCTCAGCAAACTGGCTAACTTAACTTCGTCATTTTCTATTTGCACGTTATTTCGCACTGAATGTGGATCCGCAGCAGTTCGTCGGTCGCAGCTTAAAGGCGTACGTAAACCTATCTGAACATCTACCCTGAACTCGCCTCACTACCTCGGTTCTGCCTCAGTAAGCCAGACTCTAATTTTCCATTTTTACCAATCCGGCTTTTGTTTTTATAATCACAGAGATCATTTATAGGACATTCAGGGCATTTTGGCGTTCGCGCGACACAGACATAGCGCCCGTGCAAAATAAGCCAATGGTGTGCATCCAATAAATAATCCCTTGGCACGAATCGCAACAGCGCTTTCTCTACACCCAAAACTGTTTTCGCAGGGGCGAGCCCTGTACGATTGGATACACGAAAAATGTGCGTGTCGACTGCCATAGTCAGTTGGCGAAATGCAGTATTGAGTACAACGTTGGCCGTTTTTCTACCCACACCCGGCAAGCGTTCAAGTGCATCGCGCTGATCAGGTACTTCTCCATTGTGCTCATCACATAATATTTGACAGGTAGCAATAACATTTCTGGCCTTGGTATTGAACAAACCTATGGTGCGGATGTATTTGACGACCCCATCCAGTTGCAGATCTAAAACCTGACTCGGAGTGTTTGCTACTTTGTACAATTCTTTGGTGGCTTTATTGACACTAACATCAGTTGCTTGAGCCGAGAGAAGAACAGCTATTAGCAGTTCGAATGGAGATGAGTATGCTAGCTCCGTTTTTGGCTCAGGGTTGCTAGCGTGAAACCTGTGGAAAATTTCCAATCGCTTTGTATTGTTCATGTATCAATATAACCTATGAATCAATTGTTCCATTATCTACGCCGACCTAACAGTTCTGAGCACAATAAACCAAAAGCGTAAGATGTCTTTTGCAAAAAATATACAGTGGGCATAGTGATCTGTTTGGCCACAAATTTACAAGATCGATGAGTGCTAAAACTTAATTTTAATATACAAGTGTAATTAGTAGCACCGCACCCGAACAATCTACGTACAAAGTTTGAAGTGAACGAGCTAGGCGAACACGTGGTAACCCCATGAGTAAGTAATCCACGTAGTAGTGGTAACTTTTGTGCATGTCATAAGCTTCCAAAATGTAAAAATGTGTTACCTTAATTTCATTTGATACTCTCGCCAGTTACTGCTTTTTTTAAGCAATAAAAGTATCAATTCTATCGACACAGGATGTCGTTACTAAGATCTGGATACTCAGGTAAATGCAAGTAGGCAAATCAGAAAAAACACTAGACGCGAGTACGGCCAAACTCGCAGAGCAAGCGCTGGCCACAATACTATCCACTGATAAATTCGAAAGCTCGCCCCAAATGTCAGCGTTTTTACGTTACGTGGTCGAGCAGACAATCAATGGCAACCAAAGCAGAATCAAAGCTTTTTCAGTAGCCGTGGATGCGCTAGGAAAACCCAATAGTTTCGATCCGCAAAACGACCCTGTTGTTCGCGTATTGGCGGGCAGGCTGCGCGCAGCTTTAGACACCTACGCCGAAGAGCATCCCAACGTACCTTTAGCTATTTCCATGAGAAAAGGATCGTACGTCCCTCTGTTCAGCGGACCTGCCATCGATGATGACTCAGGGGAGAAATCTAGCGCTGGTGTGCAGGCTCCACAGAGGGCGTTCAGCAACGACCAGATTAAAACTGACTATGCCGGACACGGCATCTCCGCGGCTTCAAGTTCCTACGCGAAGACTCCACCTGCGGGCCATACCAGCCACATGGCCATTCAAGACGCTGCGGCACATGGAACAGAAGCTACATCAAGGTCTCAAAACCGTTTAGGCACTCAAGCAAATTCTGTCGGCACCTGGAAAACCCGATGGACTATCGCAATGGTATTGTTCGGCGTTTTTGGATTGCTGCAGTTTACTGATTTCAAAAAAAGCTCAGAACCAGACCTAAAGGCTGCATCGCTGGTAAGCGGCGGAACTTCTAATTATCGTAATTCGGTAAAACCGGATAAGCCATGCTTATACATTAGCGCAGTAAGTAGCGGTGATGCTTTCGAGGACGGATTGAACACGTTTGTGAGCGGTGCTCTTGCGAGCCACAAGGACATTGTTGTACACCGTATCCTAAAAATCGATGGGGACGAGCAGTACTGGCAAGAAGATTACATTCTCTCTCTCGTACCACTCGATCTGCAGGGAGAGTCACACATAAACATCCAACTGATATCAGCAATGACTGGCCGTGTTATCCACAGCAAACCCGTTAGTCTGGAATCACAGGCTGATCAACAGTTGAGTAGCGCATCACTTGCGAATATTATTGAGGCCGCAGAGCTAGCAGTTGCTTCTGGCGGCCCGCTATTTGAGCATTTCCACTCTGATCCAACACAACGCTAAGCGCGCAGTGTCAGAACTACCCGCTTTTGTGAAATGGTTTATCAGTACGTCGAATTGTTAGCAAGATCAGGGTGGATTTCGTCGGCCACCTCATCTGGATCCACGCCATGGATCATCAATACCTCTTTCACGACCTCGATGTCGCTTAGAATCTGTTCTACCCTGCCAGGGTAATCATATTCATTGACGTCATTTGCTTTAGGCATGTAACAAAATGCAGTTTTGAGTGCATGCAAGGCCTGTTCGTCGATGTTACTCAAGATGTAACTGGCTCCCAAAAATCGTTGAATTTATTGGTTGGCGGGCAATACTAGTGTCAGTATTGGCGTCAATATCTGAGTCAATTATAATCCATTGCTGCTGCATTGCTATCCATAAAATCTCAGAGGGGGCGCATGACTTACGCGCCAGCTAACACCGCATATATTAAAGACAAACACTTAAAAGAAACACCGCTAGTAACTACGCAACTGGCCTACCAATACGCCTTGGAAGCTAACCCGACTGGTGGCGTATCTCATTGTGCTCATTGCACTGTTCTCAGGAATTAGCTCCACCATGCCGTCCTGAACAATGCCCAGTCTTTTCAGCGTGGCCTCTTGCTGGTCTATGAGTGCGACTACGATATCTCCAGTACGTGCCGTGTTTTGCTTTCTCAATATAACTGTATCTCCATCCAGAATACCTACATCCATCATGGAATCGCCAGAAACACGCAATGCATAACGATCAGGGCCAATGAAAAACGCTGCTAAATCAAGGTAATTAGCGTCCTCAATAGCTTCGATTGGCTGCCCCGCTGCAATTCGACCCAACAAGGGGATACGCAGGTTTGCCCACTGATCACTTGAATCTGAGCGATCGGACAACCCAACTTTTGATGGTGATTGCGAACTGCGATTTTTAAGAGCAGCAGAAAGTGCCACGGGTAATTCCACTGGCCCACTGACATTGGATGACGGCGTGATGTGCGCAATCTTGTTTTGTGACTCGCTAATGCGAGGAATGCGGCTGATATCTGCAACTGCATCAGCCTCTGGCGAGGTATCCTGTTCAGACGAACGCATTTCAGCGTACAAAGTTTGCACGTTAGAAGGTTGATCAGGAATGTTCAGACCCACTATTCGAAGCCCACGCCAACCATTACCGTGGCGCTCTAGCCTGCCTTTTGCGATTAGGGATTGAACATAGCGGTGAACGGTACCCTTGGACTTAAGTCTCAAGTTAGCAGCCAATTCAGCAATAGTTGGAGCGACACCTTCTGATCGGATATGACGCTCAATGGCCGCCAGAACACGCGCTTCTAAATGAGTCAGATTTTGCAACGATTCCATAAACGTTCTCTTTTTGTTCTCCTTAATGATAGAGAACGTTTAGAGAAATTTCAACGGATTTAGTCAATGCCTGCCGATAGTCCAATAACTGTCTGGCTGCGTGTAGCATCGTCCTTACAATGAACAAATTGTCTTCTATCAAAGAATCCTTCTTTCCAGACTGGCTCGTGCAGCACCTGCAACCGCTAAATACCGATTTTGACTCGCGTGTGGTTGTCGTCGAAGAAGATGCCCAGTGGCGGGAAACCTCTTTACCGGGGGTTCATTTAAGACTTCTGGAATGTGTTCCCGGGACAAAGTACCGAGTTGCCGCTCAACTGAGATTTGATCACAAGCACCTACCTGCTCT
>JALZUD010000057.1 GCA_023301725.1 Granulosicoccus sp.
TAGTGCTCCGCACTCACCACCGGATTATGAAAAAAACTCCCCGCATTGGGAACCACAGCAGGATCTGGCAACTTTGATGCTCTGATAGTACACACAGCGTCGCTTACTATCTGCGGTGAAATTACCTCACTTTGATTATGTTCTTGCAGATAATTCGCTAAAGCGCCGTAGTGAGTTTGCAGCGTATGTCTGCCATCCAAGCTCAAGGTAACTTGGGTAATAATATAGTCATCAAGCTGATGTTTGAACAGGCTGTCCCTGTACGCAAACTTACAGTCTTCCATATCAAAGGTGTGCCAACTAAGAGTCGGGATATGCAGCGCTTTTAACGATACAAACCGATCACAAAGCTCAACACCATAGGCACCAATATTCTGCACAGGTGCAGCTCCCACAGAGCCCGGTATAAGGCTAAGGTTCTCAAGCCCTACATGTCCGCGCTGTACTGTGTGCATCACCAATGAATGCCAGTTGAACCCGGCACTGGCCTGCACATGAATGCCGCTTGCACCATGATCTGTGTAGCTGATGTCTTCATCCATCTGCTTGATGACCAGCGCGTTAATATCTTTTGTTAGTACAAGATTACTGCCACCGCCCAGTGGCAATATGGGCCAGCCATTATCTTGTGCCAGCCGCACAGCGTGTTCCACCTGTTCCGCAGATGTGGTTTCCACGTAATGCGCTGCATGCTGAGTAAACCCGAAGGTGTTGTGTTTCGTCAGATCAACGTTGTGTTGTATAACCATGTTGCTCATTTTACGCCTCCACCCGTGGCTGCCACAACTCGTGGCCAGGCCATACCCAACGTCACCGAACGGGCAATCAGCAGTACAAAGTAGGCAACCCAGATTCCAGTATTGCCCAACGCAGGCACAGCTATATAGGCGGTAAGCATAAAAGCTACCAATGAAATCAACATACCATTGCGCATAGCAGCGGTTTGCGTGGCGCCGATGAACACACCATCGAGAAGAAAGCTCCAGATACCCACCAGAGGGGCGGCAATCACCCAAGGCAGCCATAGCGCTGCTGTTTGGCGCGTAGCAGTGTCGGTTGTCAGTAGTGCAATAATGCTGGTGCCAGTCACCGTAAACGTCACAGCAAACACCACAGCTGCGATAGCACCTAATACGATGGCAGCATTAATAGCCTGTTTAAACAGCTTGTTGCTTTTTTTACCCACCGCAAACCCGGTTAGCGATTCGCAGGCATCGGAGAATCCGTCCATGCAGTACGAGGCAAAATGCACCATGTGTAGCAGCACGGTATTGGCTGCCAAAATTACTACTCCCTGTTTACTGCTCATCACGGTCATCCAGTAAAAGGCGAACGTTAAGCATAGCGTGCGTATAAATAAATCTCGGC
Source organism: Granulosicoccus sp. (assembly GCA_023301725.1). Lineage (GTDB taxonomy): Bacteria > Pseudomonadota > Gammaproteobacteria > Granulosicoccales > Granulosicoccaceae > Granulosicoccus. The sequence goes on from JALZUD010000057.1 coordinate 1,369, forward strand.
TTATTCGAAAGTAGCGCAGCAAGTCTTCTTTGCTGAGCAGCCACTGCCGCACAGTGCCTTCCTGCAGAGCTGCACGTATCATATGGCGCAACACCCAAAGACCTGCTAAGAGCGTGATGTACTCACTAATGACGGTTGCCAGCGCCACGCCTGCAATATTGAGCTCGGTGTAATGAAAAAGAGTGATATTCAACACCACGTTCAATAAATTAAGCAGCAGTTGCAAGGCCAGTACCACGCGCATTTTCTGCAGGCCGATGAGCGTGCCGAGAATGGCATAGTTGAGCAGGGTGGCAGGGGCTGAAAAAATACGCACATGGAAATAACGAGCCGTCAGCTCTTGCCATTGTGCGTTGTTGTCCATGGCCGCTAGGCCAAGATTGAGTAGCGGCACTTGCAGCATTAACAGCGCTGTGCTGAATACACATCCCAGCAGCAGGGCGCGCACCGTGATGCGACCAATACTGACATGGCTGTTTGCACCATACGCCTGTGCCACCAGGCCGCCAGTGGCCATGCGTAGAAATCCGAATACCCAGTAGATACTACTGAAAATAACAGCACCAACGGCTGTGGCAGCCACCCATTCAGGTGAGCCCATGCGTCCCATGACAGCCGTGTCCACAATGCCGACCAGTGGCACGGTGCTGTTAGATATCATGACGGGTACGGCCAGCGTCAGAACATGACGGCGCCATTGCTTGGGGGTGGCTTTTTCGTCTAGCACGTTGGGCTAGTGGCTCATTGCAAATCGGGCACAGGTACGTCTGTTTACGTACCTGTGCCCGATAGTATGCACATCAGTTGTCAGCAACTCTGCGCATCAGTGAATGCGCCTAGAGCTGAGGTCTTATGCAGACTTAGCAGTCTTCATTGACAACACGTTGGCGTGATCGCCAGGGCGGCCAATACAATCGTAGGTAAAACCCATTTCTTGCATTTTTGCAGGATCGTATAAGTTACGACCGTCAATCACCACCGGGTTGATCAGGCTCTTCTTCAGAACGTCAAAGTCCGGGCTTCTGAATTCACGCCACTCAGTGTTAATGAGCAGAGCATCAGTACCTTCAACTGTATCCTGCGCTGTGCCTACCAGCTCAAGACGCTTCTCTTCAGGGTAGAAGTGACGCATCTCTTTCATGGCAACCGGATCATAAGCCCGCACAGTACCACCGTGCTCGAAAATAGATTCGATCAGTACGCGACTTGGTGCTTCACGCAGGTCGTCGGTGTTCGGCTTGAATGACAGTCCCCAGATTGCGAACTTCTTGCCTTGAATGTTGTTGTCGAAGTGCTTCATGAGCTTTTCGAACAGCACATGCTTCTGGCTGTCGTTGACTGAATCAACCGATTGCAGCAGTTTTGCTTCGTAGTTGTTTTCACGTGCAGTAGCAATCAATGCCTTCACATCTTTGGGAAAGCACGAACCGCCGTAGCCACAGCCAGGGTAGATGAAGTGATAACCGATTCGTGGATCAGAGCCGATACCCACACGAACATCTTCAATGTCAGCGCCCAGGCGATCAGCAATGTTGGACAGCTCGTTCATGAAACTGATTTTGGTCGCTAGCAGAGAGTTTGCTGCGTACTTGGTCAGCTCTGATGATTTTCTGCTCATGAACACTAAACGATCGCGACGATTACGGCAGAACGGTGCGTAGAGTTCGTTCATTACCTCAATCGCGTATTCGTCGTTTGTGCCGATAACGATGCGATCTGGCTTCATGAAATCTTCAATGGCCGCGCCTTCCTTGAGGAATTCCGGATTGGATATAACCGCGTAAGGCAATTCGACTTTTCGTGTTGCCAAACCCTTGGCAATGACGTCTTCAACCATGTCACCCGTACCTACAGGTACCGTAGACTTGTTAACGACGATTTTACGCTCTGTCATTCGGTCGGCGATGGTTTTAGCAACGGCTGCAACGTATTGCATGTCAGCTGAACCGTCTTCACCCGGAGGCGTGCCTACAGCGATGAACTGCACTTCACTGTGTGCCACTGCTTCATCCATATTGGTGGTGAAATCTAGACGCTTTTGTTCTACGTTGCGCTTGATAACATCATCAAGGCCTGGCTCGAAAATAGGAATAATGCCTTTTTTCAGGTTAGCAACTTTCGTCTCGTCAACGTCAACGCACAGCACATCGTTGCCGACGTCGGCAATTAGTGCGCCGGTAACCAAGCCCACATAGCCTGATCCGTAAATCGTAATTTTCATAAAATTTCCTGTATTTTAATGCCGATGATTGGGACGCGGCAGATGTAACCCATACGCCAGCTAGCGTCGGCGTCCCGCTCCAAATTTAACGGGGCTAGTTTAACTCGCTTACGTTGAACAGCTTAGTGACGGTATCGAGATAGATGATGTGAACCAATGGTCATATTCTGACAGAAATTGATTGCATTCTTCACGCCAGCCGCGCAGTTAATGGGCAATTGCTAAGGTTTCTAGCCGTATTTACGCACGTTAGTTGGGTGCAAGACAAAGTTGTTCACAAATGGGCAGGGTAGTCACGCCGCTTTTGCACGAATCTGGTTAGGTTAATGTTTGTGAAAAACGGCATTCAGCGCGTCACTTTCTGGCTCTGGCCATTTTAGGCTTTGCTTAACGCAATGTCAGGGGATGTGTAATGGAGGGGCGCGGCTTTAGTCAGCCTTGGCAGTTTAGGGCGCAATGCGCACATCTATCTAGTTGCGTTTTACTGCCCAGCTCTGTCACCAAAAATCACCAGTGGGGTCTTCAGGAGGATGCGCAGGTCGGTTAGTGGCGAGACACTGCCCACGTATTCGATATCCCATTCACCGTTCTCATGCATGGGGCCGGTCCCACGTGCAGAAATTTGCCACAAGCCGGTGAGTCCTGGCTTTACTAAATGACGCTGGTGCAGATCGTCGGTGTAAAAGCGTTCAACCACCGACTCCAACTCTGGTCGTGGACCGATGAGGCTCATTTCTCCGCGCGCAACATTAATCAGCTGAGGTAGTTCGTCCAGGCTGAAGCGTCTGAGGAATCGACCTACTGTGGTGTGTCTGGGGTCTGTTTCGCATTTGTGATTGACGCGATGCTCAACAGGCACCGTGTGCGAGGATTGGCGTCTGCATGCGTTCATGGAGCGGAATTTGAGCACTTCAAATATTTTGCCATTGAGCCCAACGCGTCGCTGGCGAAATAATACCGGTCTGCCCATCGAATGCCCGACCAATCCGGCTACAACCAGCATGGGCACAGCAAGCACGATAAGTGCGCACACTGCGCACACTCTATCTATGGCGGGTTTGCAATATCGTACATATAAGCTTGACTGCAATGAGACGCGAGGCAAAGACTTGACATCGGTTGACGTCGTTTCTTGCCCTTCATGTTGTGAGACATGATTGTCGAATGACTCTACATCAAACACTTCAGCGTGCAAACCCATGAACTGCTCCTTTTTGGAAAAACTCCAGGCTCAATTGTCAGCAAAAAAACCTACTGACAACTAATGTAGTTGACACTTACCGGCTTCGCAATTTAATTTCTAAAATGAATTATAACGACGTTTCATCGGTGCAGAAAACGCAACTGCTCACAGTTTGCAATTATTCGCCATTGGAGCCGTTCGTAATAGGCGCCAGGTCTCAATACAGCGCTAGCGTTGGTGCGTGAAATGCCACCAAAAATTCACGCTTTCCCGGTGGGCCAGGTCGCTTTTCTACCGTCAATTGAGTGGCCAGCATGGCGCGCCGTACATCGCCTTTGGCAGAGTAGGTACTGAGTTTGCCGTCAGCCGCTAAAACTGATCCCAAGTTGCTCATAAACTCCGGGCTCCAGCATTCTGCATTGGTATCCGGGCTGAAGGCGTCGAGATAGATAGCGTGGAATGTGTTGCTGTGGGTGTCGCTTAACGCTTGTGTTGTGGCATCGCCAAGGTGAAGAGTGAGCGTGGCGTATGCGTTTAGCACTGCCCGATGCGCTTGTGCACTCGCGTCTAACTGATGCGCTTGATCAACAGCCTGCACCATCGCATCATGCAAGTTGGGCGTGGTTATCAACGTTGAGTAGTTCAAAGCCTCAATAGTCGCAGCCGGCACCAAAGCATGCTCGTAGGCGTGGTATTCGATGTGCGTTTTGTGCTGACAGGCCAGATCCAGAGAGAGCAGGGTATTTAAACCCAGGCCAAAGCCTATTTCCAGAATGCGTGTGGGCAGGCCTTGTTGAAGGCGCGCATTTACGCCTGCGGCGTCGAGAAAAACATGGCGTGCCTCTGTCAGAGCTCCAAATGTGGAGTGGTATGTTTGGCCGTAGCGCGTGTTGTGTAGCGTGTGCGAACCGTCGTTAGTGAGTAACGACTCCGATTGAGGCACTGGTGGCAATGAGGGTGGCAATGAGGGTGGCAATGAGGGTGGCAATGAGGGTGGCAATGAGGGTGGCACCTGGGACATCTATCAACAGTCGCGAAGTCGCTCTTGCAATCGCTCTACACGCTCAAAGAAAATTTTAGAGCTGTGCGGCATAGGCACCCGCGCACGCGCTACCCAGTTAATCAGGTTTCGTCCGGCTACCAGAGTTTGCTGCGCCTCTTCCATCACGTACTGACATTCTCTGGAGCAATGTGTTTGCAGAGTAGGCTGCACGGCTGCAAGAGCCTCTCCGGAGGCCACAAAGCGTGGCCAGATGTCGAATATATGCACATCGGATTTCATGGTCTCGCACTCGTGCCTTGCAGCGCTTGCATAGGTGTCGATGAGCGGTGCAATGTGCGCAAACTCCGGGCGCGCGCAAAACGTTGTTTTAAGTAGATTAGCTAGCTTGTCGATGCATGCCATGGCTTGAGCGACCTTGATGAATCGAGATTCGTAGTAGGCGGTGATAGGTAGAGTAAATGCACGAAAGGGCTCACCCCAGACTTCGTCAATGCCCTCTTCACCACTGAAGTGTTTGACCTCTTTGCCAAGCTCCAGCGCCTCTTTGAAGTAGTCGCCGCAGGCACGCATGAGTTCGTTATCGCGGCTGATACGCACGCCTTTCTCTTCCAGCTCTACCACCGCTGTAAAAATGTCGGTAGCACGGTTGAACAGGGCTCCTGCCAGCATGGCAGCGTTAACGCGCTTGAGTGCCGGGTCTGTTTGGTTTTTGTAAAATGCGCGTGCGGTGTCAAGGCGTTCGCCGGGTGTGTTGATGCCAGCTTCTGTGTGGTGGAAAGCGCGCCGCGTGAGATTGTCGATCAGGGTTTTTCGCGAGGCTAGTGATTCCTCCAGCGGCTTGTAGTACCTGACCCAATAGCCATTGAAGTAGACGTAGTCCGCACCATCGACCGAACGCCTAAAGCCATTATCTGGCTCCTGCATTGACTCAATGATAGGGGGCTGTCGCGTTTTGGCTGCGCTAATGGGGGAACTGCTGATTGCCTGAACTGGTGGCATGTAACACCGGGTTAACATCGTAGATGGACGGAGTATAACGAGATGGAAAGTTTATACACATGTCCATCGCTAACTATTTGAGGGGGTAGATGTTTTTGAAGTAGTGCAAAAGGTGGGCCTAAGTGATTTACGCACAGCTTGAAATTTATTTAAGTTATTGATTTATAATGCAATAACTCTATTTTGTTGCAGGTATTACGTACCTGGCAGCCAAACATTACACTTTTTTGCTTGGACTTAAATTGCTCGTTTTTTGTCCAAAAATACACGTGATGTAACCGCTCAGGTCTTGTGCTCAGGAGGCATTTGCTAGTACTTTGCTAGTACGATCGCCCGAAGTGGGCGTGGATGCCCCTCAATCGTCTTCGATTCATCATCAGGGTGCAGCGCTTGCTGCAATGAATGGGATGTCATCCACGGCGTGCTGCGTTGTTCGGAGCATTGTGTGACGGTCACATCAACCACTCGCGGATTTTGCAATCCGGCATCAATCAGCCATTGGCAGAGTCTGGCCACAGTAGGCAACTCGTAAAGATTGCGCATATTGGCGTACCGGCCATCAATGGCGAGTGCATCATCACCTGTGCCGGGAATGACGAGGGTTTCCATTACCAGCTCTCCAGTGGCGCTCATCGCTGCTTTCAACGCGCGCAAATGCTCCAAAGGGTCACGGCGGTGGTACAACACGCCCATTGAAAATACCGTGTCGAACAGATGCAAATTAGCCGGTAGCGCCTCCATGCTCAATGGCAGAAGGTGGATACCCGGCTGTGCAGCGAAGTGCTGGATTGCGGCGAATTGTTGTACGAACAGCAGGCTGGGGTCAATGCCCAACACGGTGGTGGCACCTGCTGCGTGCATGCGCCATAAATGGTAGCCACTGCCGCAGCCTACATCGAGCACAGTTTTACCTGCTAGTGAACTGATGTGCGGGGCCAGACGATCCCACTTCCAGTCGGAACGCCATTCAGTGTCGATGTTGATGTCTGCAATTTGAAACGGACCTTTGCGCCAGGGCATCAAATCTTTAAAAGCCAGAACAACGTTCTCGTGTTGTTCTGCACTCAGTGTGGGGCTGAGGCTGACCACACCGTCGTTGATGGTGTATGGGTGCGTAGGCACAGAGCCTAGCTGTGGTAGCCGCTCCAATGCCGCTTGCCAGCGCGGTAGGTGCCCGTGTTTCAAGGCATGGCCCTGTGCCTGAATACTGTTTGCCAGCTGCGCGGCCACAGGCTCCAATGGCGAACCTTTTACCGCTAACTCGAAAGCTACGGTGTCGAACTCGTAGGTGTTCACGCCTTTATGGCCAGCCCTTTTTTGCCATCCCTTATATGGCCATCTCTTACATGACAATCCTTGATGGCGATTAAAGAGACAAAGTTAAAAAACTGAAACCACACACTCACGTGGCTGAAGCCTGCAGAGCTCAGGCGCTGCTGGTGAGTGGCCAGTGTGTCAGGCACCAACACGTTTTCAAGAGCAGTGCGTTTCTGGCTAATCTCCAGATCAGAGTAGCCGTTGGCACTTTTGAACGCATGATAACGCTCTATGTGCAGCGCATTGATGGCAGGGTCTTCAAAGCAGATTTTCTCACTGAGTATGAGCACACCCCCGGGCCGAAGTGCATGGGCGATCTTGCTCATTAATGCCTCACGGGCTTGAACATCAACAAACTGTAGTGTGAAATTCATCGCCACCACAGAGGCATTGGTGAGCGGGTGAGTTTGTAAATCGGCCTCGTGCACGATGATGGGCACAGGTGCACGTTCGGCATTGTTGTCAGGCTGTGTGTCGGTAATCAGTTGTCGAGATGCCACCACCATATCGTGAGAATTATCGATGGCGTGTATCTGGCAATCTGCTGCGGTATCGCCACTTGCGCTGAGCAGGGCGTGGCGCATAGCAATGGAGGTGGCCCCCAACGACGAGCCTAGATCATAAAGGTGCGAGCCAGGCTGCACGTAATGGCTTGCTAGCAAGGCAGATTGGCTGATGATGGAGTCATAGCCTGGCACCGATCGCTTAAGCATATCGGGGAAGACATCAACCACCGCCTGATTAAACGCAAACTGGTTGATATCGCCCAGTGGATGGCTGAATAGGGAATCTTTGACTGACATGGGAGCCGGAGGTGATTGATAGCGCGTCATTCCCGCCAGGGCGGCAATGACGCGCGCTATTAACTAAAGCGTGCTGCCATCGTGCTGTGCATGGATTCGAGCAGCTCAACTGTGGTGTCCCAATCAATACAGGCATCGGTGATGGACACACCGTATTGAAGATCTTTGGGATCGTTGAGTGGTTGGTTGCCGGCGTGCAGGTTGGATTCGAGCATAAGGCCAATAATGGACTCATTGCCAGCGGCCAATTGTTCTGCCACGTTTTTTGCCACTAACGGCTGACGCTTGTGATCTTTATTCGCATTGGCGTGCGAGCAATCGATCATGATGCGCTTGGGCAGCTTAGCGGATTGCATGGCCTCTTCTGTGAGCGCCACATTAACTGAATCGTAGTTAGGCTCTTTACCACCGCGCAAAATCACGTGCCCGTAGGCATTACCGCGAGTTTTCAGCACGGTAACCTGACCATTGGCATCTATGCCTAAAAAACTGTGCGGGTTAGCAGCAGATTTCATCGCATTTAGTGCGACATCGAGTCCGCCGTTGGTACCATTTTTAAAACCCACAGCCATGGATAGTCCGCTGGACATTTCCCGGTGAGTTTGCGACTCAGTGGTGCGTGCACCGATAGCCGCCCATGAGAATAAATCTGACAGGTACTGAGGGCTAATGGGGTCGAGTGCTTCGGTGCCTGTTGGCATACCAAGTTCTGCCAACCAAACCAGCAGCTCGCGTGCTTTGCCAAGGCCAGTTTCTATGTCGAAGCTGTCATCCAGATGGGGATCGTTGATAAGGCCTTTCCAGCCAACTGTTGTGCGCGGCTTTTCGAAATAGACGCGCATGATGAGTTCGATACGATCGCCCAATTTTTCACGTAATGCCATTAGGCGCTCGGCGTATTCTTTGGCAGCGCCTACATCATGGATGGAGCAGGGGCCCGCAACCACAAGCAAGCGCTTGTCGCTGCCATCGAGTATGGCTTCTACGCTAGCGCGGCCGGCTTCGATGGTTTGCGTGGCTTTCTCTGAGCGCGGGTAGCGCTGGCGCAAAGCGTCAGGCGAACTTAACGCTTCTTCGCTGAGAATATTGGTGTTTGAAAGGGGGCGGTTTAACTGCGCTACGTTTGGCTGGCTCATCGCGGGACTGTCTTTACTTGCAAATAACGGTTAGGGACGCTAAAGGTACACGCCCAAGCGCTAAGAGTCCACGCTCGTTAGCATTCGTTTTACAGATTAAGGTGGGAATCTATGCCCGTTCAGCATTGGAGTTCCGCCTACGCAGGAATGACAGATTTCAACGTTAGTGCGTTTTTACCGTTAACAAGCGATGCTTGGCCCTCAAGTAGTGCACTTAAATCGTCACCCAGTAGTGGATCTCGCCAGCCTCGAAGAGCTGATCGGCCATCGCCTGTGACCATTTTTTCCAGTGTTTTCTGTGGGGCCAGCAGTCCGGGTGCGATGTTCAGTTCAGCGGCACGCTGATGTACCCAGGCGTTGAGTAGCTGCACACGCGCAAGATTGAGCGCATTGAGCTTTTGTTTTTTGACAAATGCTGGCAGCGGCTCTGGTGTTGCACCTCGGCCAGCGGCGACGATTTGAATGAGAGCTGCGCCAAAGCGCTCTTTTGTCTTTCTATCCAGACTACGAATGTGGCCCAGCTCTCCTTCGCTGTCGGGTAGCTGTTGTGCCAGGCTCAGCAGCACATCGTCTTTAATGAGCCAATTACGAGGTTGGTTCAGTTCGCGTGCTTTGATCTCACGCCACTCTGCCAGTTTTTGGATGATGGCTAGCGTCTCGCCTTTATAGCGCTGGATATTGCGAATTTTTTTCCAACGTTCTGCGGCGGGCTGATCGTACTTTGCAGGGTTCTCCCATTCGGCAAACTCGGGTTGTAGCCATGGCAGGCGATCAAGTTTCTCTAGTTCCTTGTGCATGTCGAGGTACAGCTGCTCAAGGTAGATGACATCGTCTAGCGCGTAGGTAATCTGACTTTGCGGCAATGGTCTGCGAGTCCAGTCGGCACGTGTGTGGCTTTTTGCAAGTTCGACCCCCAGCGCCTCGTTCACCAGATTTCCGTAACCAATCTGTTCGCCGTGGCCGAGTAGTGGTGCCGCAATCTGGGTGTCAAAGATCGGTTTAGGCACCGCTTTACACAAAAGGTAGAAAATTTCCAGGTCTTGAGAGGCTGCATGAAAGACCTTGACGACAGATTGATCAAGCAGCAGATCAACCAGTGCAGATAAATCGTTTATGGCAATGGTATCAATGCAGGCGAGCAGTTCTTCGTGCTTGACTTGCACCAGGCACAGCTCAGGACGATACGTGCGCTCACGCAGAAACTCTGTGTCGATAGCAATGTACGGACGTGTACGCAGGCTTTGGCACAGCTGCGCCAGGGCCTCAGCGGTGTCAATGTAGAGAGGTTCTGTTCTTTCGTTCATCGGAGTGTGTGCCTAGGCTAAAACGAAAATGAGTAGAACAGATCGACCGCTTGTTGTGCACCTTGGGCCGCCTCGAGATACAGCTTTCGTGTCAGATCATATCGTAAGTAGAGTGTGCTCTCGGCATCGAATGCGCCACGGCCATAGCGTAGTAGTAATCGATCGTTAACCCTGCCGCTTACGATGAGCTCTGTGTTGTCGCCACTGCCGCGAGTCTCAATACCAAACTCTTGAATACCTAGGGCGCCAGCAACATTACTACCCACCAAACCACCGCCTTTGACTGCCAGTGCCAGCATGGCAGTAGCGAGTAAATCGGCTTCTTGATCACTGGCTTCATTAATATCTCTACCCAATATGATGTAGGAGAGCACCGCATCCTGAGACTTGTCATCCGGGTCGGTGAAAAGCGTGATTTCAGGAGTTTTTACTGTACCTGAAATACGTAAGCCGGCTTTTCTATCCTCCGTGGTAATTTCTCTGACTGCATCAATGGCCAGTCGCGTGTTGTCCACTGGGCCGACGAACAGTATCTGCCCTGAGGCTTCTAGATCTTGTCCGTATTTTTTGAAAACACCGCCAACAACATTGATCTCTCCACGTAATTCTGGAGGATTGTTATCGCGCACTCGAACATCAAACTCACCATTGAGATTGGTTGACAAGCCATAGGCTGCCAAGGTGACATCTTCGCCCAGAGATATGGCCAGCTCCACTTTCATTGCCAGCGCGCTTTCGCCTGCGTCTAGAGGAACACCTGCCTCTGCAGCCGCTGCCAGTTCTTCTTCTTCGTCTTCTATAATGATGACATCGCCGGAGACGGTCTGCCCACCCTCGGGAAGCTCTGCTACATCAATCACCGCCATGGGTATATCAATGTTGCCACTCACTGCCAGGCGCTCAGGGTCAACCGATATTCGTATGCTGTGATTAACTGTCGACTCTAGTAAGGGGTCGCTCTGCAGGTTCAGGTTTTTGCCTTCTAGGTTCACTTGCGCTTCCCAGTTCTTCGGGTCAAGTGAGCCGCGTCCAGTGATGTCAATCTGGCCCTCGTCAAAAAGTAGCTGACCGTTTAAGTCGAGTCTTTGACCGTTGATCTGTGCTGTTACCACGCCACCAGTGAGGGACAGGGGTAGTATTTCAGCTTCAAGCTTGGGGGAGTCAAGTACGATGTTGCCATTGTATTGAGGATCGTTGATGGTGCCCTGCAGCCGGCCGTTGGCGCTTATCGTGCCGTCCACCACATCGAAGTCGGGCAGAAACGCCTTGGCAATCTCAATTTTCAAACCTTCCAGACTGACATTACCATTCAATGCGCTTTGTGCGTCGGATGGGTCGAATTGCGCATCTATTTCGGCAGTTCCCAATGAACTTGAATCCAGCTTAAGTGCAGCTCGTGCAGCGGTAGGCGTGACGTTGGCGTCAAGCGTAATTTGCTCGTAAGTAAAATCTACACGCTCGCCCAGCGCATCTTCGGTACTGACGTCCAGATTATCGATGCTGGTGTTTACAACGGCACGTCTGTTCGATGCACCACCTTCGCTCCAGCTTAAGGCTACGTCGCTGGCAAGTGTTCCACTTAAGGCCGTACCTTCAGGCAAGAAGTTGTTGATCTGTTGTAACGAGTAATCACTAAGAGTGATGTTGGCAGCCCCATCGCCGGTGCTGACTAACTCGTTGTTCAAACAAAGATCTGACTGTGCGGTCAGATTCCAGCAGTGAGGTGCTACGCGCAGCTGTGCCTGTTCGTTACCCCAATTTATAGCTGTGGGGTCGGCAAGATTTATGTCGTGCCCTGGCACAATTGCCTGTACTTTTTCCAGCAATCCATCCCAGTTAAACGTATCGTCAAGAGCGCCACTAAGGGCAAGGTCGATAGCAGTTTGTTCCGGTCCGTTGGCGGCAATAGTTAGGCGATGATTCTGGCGTGAACCATTGACCGACACAGCAGTACCGCTAATCACATTGGTACCTACTTGTACTGAGTCGATGTTGATATCCAGCTGGCTATCGTTGATAAACAATTCACTAATATCACCCTTGATGCTGAGTGCTTGCATAAGAATATCGTTGAATTTAATGACCGCAGCGTTTGCATCAATAGCGATGTTGGGACTTTGTAATTCGCCATCGATTTTAATCGTGGAGTTATATCCACCCGCAAGCCCTGGCACAAAGTTTTGTAACTGCGGCAGCTGAATGTCGGCATCAATATCCAGTTGATCATTGACAACGCCAGCCAATTGAATCTGGTTAAGATCATTGGCAAGATTGACGCTCTCGATAGTCCATTCATCGCTCAGTTTTTTTTGCAATTTCGCATCAAATGTAAAGGGTAGCTCGCGCAGTGTGCCGTCAATGTTTGCCTTCTCCAGCACAAGAGACCAACGCCCTTCATCCACTGCACCGGACGCGACAATATCCCCATCCAATTGACCGCTCAAATCGGGCACTTGTACGGACGGGTCAATATCACGCAGTTGCCATTGGGTGCTCCACTGCATGGGTGCTGGTAACGTGACCAGCGCTGAACCCGAGGCATTACCATTCAGGGTGTCAATGCTAATGCGTTCAACAGTCACGCGTTCTGTATTGGCTATGCCATTGATGTTGATGCCAGTATCGGGCACTTGCTCCCCTGATACTTGAGTGGTCACACTGAACGTGTAGTCGTCCATGCTGCCGCTGGCTTCTATGCGTGTATCAACGGCAAGCACTTGTGATTTTGACGTCACCGGCCAGCCAAGGGATTCGCTGCTCAGTGTTATTGACAGTGGTAAATCAATCTCTAACGGTTGTACACGGCCCACAAGCTGTGCAGCTGCGATCCCACCAGTTTGGGTGGTGATATCAAGCTCTGCCAAGCTATTACTGAGGCGTGCGTTAATGCTGAGTGGTTGCAGGCCAGTACCTTCGGGTGCGCTATCGGGGAGTACGTCATCGGCTGTAACATTCAGATCAAGATCAAGAGGGTACTGCCCCTGTAATGCGATCTGCCCCTGTGCTTGCACTACATAAGGCTCATATGTCAATGATAAATCGTTAATGTCGATTACCGAACCTTCGTCACTCTGAATGCCATCGGTATTTGTGGCAGTTGCCAGAGTTGTATTGTCATCAAAAGCACGAGTAGTGGCACTTAGATGGATATCGTTGATAATTTGTACAGCGCCGTCCTCGGGCGGCTGGAACCGCACTGTGCCAATAGTGACATCGCTAATATCAATGTCTATGGGTAGATTGACGGTGGGTAGTTCGATAGCGCTGGTGCGAGCGGGTTCTTCAGGTTCAGGCTCGGTGCTGGCAAACGTGCTGACGTCCAGTTCATCGATGTGCAAGTTGTCGAGGCAAAAACGACGCTCGAGCAAGCAACCCAGGCGCCAGTCGGAACGCAAATTGGTTGCTTTCAGATCAATGGCATCGTTGGCAAAAGACAATGAGCTGGCATTGATGCCTGAACTCAGGCTGCCTTCAACACCTTCTATGTTGAGTCCGGGTACACGTTCGTTAGCCATTGAGGTGAGTCGGGAAAAACCCGAGTCGGTGCCTGCTAGCCAGAATACAATAGCTAGAATTATGGCGACCAGTAAGATCAGTGCAAGCACTGTCCACAGTAAACCACGGCAGGTGCGCATGAAAAAGCTACGCTTCACAGGCTTGGGCTTGTTGCCGCTGTTCGCACTGCTATTATCGGCCGAGCTATTGTTGCCTGCGCTATCGTTGGCCTTAATATCCTGGGTGCTGGTTGCCATTAAATATCTGGCCCTAGAGATAGGTGAACACGAAAGCCGTCTACGTCATCGTCGTCGATGGGATGGGCGATGTCTATGCGAAACGCCCCGACGGGTGATTGCCATCTGATGCCAACACCTGCGCCCAATCTGTAACGTTCATCGAAATCATCAAAAGCACGACCTGTGTCGGCGAATACTGCGGCACTCCAGAGATCGGCAAAACGGTAGTTGTACTCAAGGTTCAACACTTCGAGGTAGCGTCCACCAATAGATTCACCGTCTTCATCAAGGGGTGATATATCGCGGAAGGAATAGCCTCTAACAGTGCGATCGCCACCAGCGAAGAAGCGTTGTGTTGTGGGTACGCGATCAAAGTCATCCGTGGTGTATGCGCCGAGTTGAAGGGTGCCGATAAGCGTGTTGCGCTTGGAGACGGCTTTTAGGTAACGAATTCTGCCAACAGCTTTTAGAAAATTAATGGTTGACAGTACATCTCGACTTCCAGCGCTTAAGCGAAAGCTCAGTGATTCTCCCCACGTTGAGAAGGGCGTACCCTCGCTGCGATTTCGTGAATAACTGAAACCGGGTAGTACAAGATCGGTTGTTTGCTCTTCGTCTGATATGTCGAATGTTTCCCTTTCCCAGCGCACAAATAATGATTCAATCCATTCTGATTTGGTACGCCTGACACGCTGGAAGTTCAACGTACTCAGGAAGGTGTCGAAGTCAGCTTGTTTGTCGTTTTTCAAACCATATTCGACGCTCCAGTAGTTGAACAGAGGGTCTGTGCTACGCGGAATGCGGTATTCGAAACTCGCGCTTTGTTGATTCGAAGACAGCTGCGCGCCTACTTCGGCTGAATGTCCGTGTCGGTTAAGTAGAGGTTTTCCCCAGCTGAACCGAGTTCTGAAGTCGGTGTCTGTGGAGAAGCCCACGCCCACAGCTACTTTGTTGCGATCGCTTTGCGTTAGATCAACCGATATGGGTACTGTCTTTCCATAGCGTGGGTCAACGACAGGGCGCACGCGTACGCTGGAAAAATACCCACTGCCTTGCAGTGAATCGGTGAGCTCTCCGATTTTTTCAGCCTGATAGGGGTCACCCTGTTCAAAAGGCATCCAGCTTTGCATGAAAGCCTCGCTGAAGGTTCGTTGTTTGAATAGTGATTGACCAAAGGTAAAGCGTTCCCCTGTGATCGCGGTTAGAACAATAGTGGCTGAGTTGTTACGCCGGCTGACTTTCACCTGGGTGCTGGTAAATTGAAAGTCGAAATAGCCGAGTTGTTGCGCGATGTCCAGAAAACTGGACTTGGCTGATTCATAGTCTGCAGAAACGAACACATTGCCCGTTGCCAGCGTTTTGCGTGCCTCTGATTCGGCCTCGTCAAAGTCTGTTGCGTGATTGCTGTCAGTGTCGATTTGCAGCTCTAGCGAGGTAATAAGCACGGGCTCATTGGGCACCACGTTAATGGTGATGCGTGTGACCTTGCGTTTTGAAGCAGGCTCTGAGCCGTCATCTTTCTTTTTAATGACTTTGCTCTTGATTGAATCAACCGTATTGGATGCAGCGCTTTTAGTTGATGATTCCAGCACCTGATCGATACTAACGCTGGCATCGCTTGCGTAATAGCCAAAAGCACTCATGGCACTGATGGCCTGCTCTGGGAGGCCATTGATATAGCGTTTGAATTTTCGCCCATCCTCTTCAACGGGGGGCTGTGCTACCAGTGCGCGAATGTTTTCTGCCAGTTCGCCCTCAACGCCTTTCACCACAATGATTGAAGCAGCCAGACTGATGCTCGCAGACAGACACCACAGCACCGCTACCGTGATCAATCGGTGGCCTATCCATCGAAGGTTACTCATTGCCTGAACTAGGTGCCATTAAGAAGTGCATTTGTGGGCGATTAGAGGATTACAGCTCATGGATCACATTCATCGGGGTATTTAGAAGACCATTCGGCAAATCCACCATCAAGACTATAAACCTCGTCTAATCCTTTCTCAGCTAACCAAGAACCTGCACTTTGGCTCATATTTCCATGATAACAACAAACAATCACTGCGACTTTTGTATCGGTTGTTTCAATGAAAGATTGAATGGCAGCGTTTTCCAAATGCACCGCATCGCAAATGTGTGCTGCTGCGTAACTGGCCTCATCGCGAATATCGACGAAAGTAACTGAGCCATCGAGCATTTTCTGGTAGGCATCGTCGCAGCTTATACGGGCGTATCGTGACATTGTGGCAGTTTAGTGGTGGCTAGGATGCGGTATTGTAGCGCCAGCCGTCTTCTTAATAGCGCAATTCATGTTTGAAAATATCACTAATCCGCCTGTTGCCCATGGTGCAGCTTTGTTTACTGCTGTGCTTAAACACGTCGCCGCCGATTTTCGGGTGCACGAGGTGTTGAGTATTGATTTTTCGGGTGAAGGCGAGCATCTGTATTTGCAGGTGGAAAGGACGTCAATGAATACGGACGAAGTCGTGGAAAAGTTGCATACCCTGTTTTCGGTGGGTTCGGCGGATGTTGGCTTTTGCGGTTTGAAAGACCGGCACTCGGTATCCACGCAGTGGTTTAGTGTGCGTACGCCTCTGACGGCTGAGCTGTTTGTGAACCATGCGCTTGAGTACAACGAGGCGCAAGTGGCGCAGTGGGGCGAGGCTGATCCTCAGCTCAAATCAATGCGACTGATTCGTGGTGAGAGGCATTCCCGTAAGCTGCGTCGAGGCGCTCATCGTTGCAATGAATTTGATATTACCTTGCGCGACATTGAGGCGTTGCCTGTTGATTGTGCAAGTGCGACCGCAGGTGCGACCCATAGTGCGACCCATAGTGCGACC
>JALZUD010000058.1 GCA_023301725.1 Granulosicoccus sp.
GTGGCAAAAGATGCGCGTTCAATTGCTATGGGGGGCGCGGTAATAGCCAACGGCAAAGGCGCGCATGGCGTGTTATCCAATCCTGCAAGCATGATGCAAATGCACCGCCGTGGTGAAACGACACACATTCTCTTAGGCTTTAGCGGTGAGGCTCGAGCCGATAGCGAATTGGTAGATACTCTCACTGACGAGGCAAACGAGACCATATTTGATGATCTGGAAGATGAAATCGAAAATCTCAATAGTCAGAACATCACTTGTAATCCCTTCACGGCAACCGATGACACTGTCTGTATAGCAGACACTGACCCTATCTCAGTTCTAGCTGACCGTATTCTGAATATTCTGGATGTACTCGAAGGAGAGACAGTAGATGGTCACTTACAAACTGATTTAGGTATCGCTTTTACACGTGGTGACACGCCTTACAGTATCAATATCGGTGTTAGTGGAACTTTTTCAGGCACTTCCACCATTCCTGAAGGCGACAGAGTTTACGTCGGTCAATTTGCTGACGTACTCGAAGGAGATCTTACTTTTGGTGAAGTCAACAATGAAGATGAACCCGACTTCATTACCTTTGACGGCACCGCTGGCACAGTTGATGTGGTCCTGCCTGACGCAATCGATCCAGCAACAGGCCTGCCTGTTTTAAATTCCAGTGGACAAGCTGCTGCGCTAATTCGTGTACAGCTTGGAGTGAGTCTTGCCAGAACACTCACAGTGGCCGGCTACCAAGTTGACATGGGTATCACACCAAAAATCTCCTCACTAAGAGCGGCCGATGTTAGCACCAGCGTACAGGAAGAATTAAATGATACTGCACGCTCGATTCAAGATAGGTTCGATGACAGTGAGAACACTGAGAGTTCCTTTACTGTTGATCTGGGTTTTTCTACCAAGCTGCCCACTCTGCCAATTCAAGTAGCAGCGGTGGTCAGGAACCTGATACCTGAATCAATCGAAACCGAAAATGATTTTGAATTTGAAACGACACCACAGGTAACTGTAGGGGCGGCCTATCAACAAGGTAAGCTTAACGTTACTGGCGATCTCGCCTTAAACAGTGCAAAAGTGGACAACTTCGAAACACAAAAAATTGGAGTTGGAATCGAGTATGGCACTCGAAAGTACGCTATTCGCGCAGGTATTGCCTATGATGTGGATAGAGATGAAGATGCTACGGCATTCACCCTCGGATTCGGTTTAGGGCCATTGCAGGTTGGAGCGCGGCTCAGCGAAGTGGAATCTACTGAATTGAGCGCACAGCTCTCGTACAGTTTCAAATGAATTGGGCATTGAGTAAAAACAGAACTTATTAATCTGTATAACCCGTTAGCGCGCGCAATGGCCGCCTGACTATTGCTCGTGCCTGACTACGATCTTTTGTGGTCAAGCTACTTGTTTCAAGGTTGCGTGACCATTGCCTAGCATGCAAGGATTGCTTGGCAAAAACGCCAATGATATTTTCGTAAGTGGGTAGATGCCAGCGATAACCAGCTTTAAAGCCAGCAGCACCAATGGTAGGCAAAGCTTGTACTAGTTCAATATTGTTTATGCAGTTAGCTACGTACAGTCCATCAATAGCCAGATGCCTATACTGCAACTCCAGCCAAGGCACGTCCAGAGCACACGCCCGAACAGGCTCGCCATGATCGTGACCAAACAAGTCATCTATGATGATGTCAAAAGGCGGTCCATCGTAGCGGTATAACCAATTGATAGCATCGTCGTGAATCAACGAAATATTCTCTCCAGCCACCTTAAACCAGTCACACGCTACCTTCAGATGTACCTCATCGATTTCAATGGCAGTGACTGATACGCTGTCATCAATTTCTTGTAGCTGATTGATAACCGCACCGCCGCCAACACCCAGTAGTAAAACACGTCCTAGCTGCCCCGGTTGCTTATGTAAGGCAGGCAGACTAAGGCAGTCCCAGATACCACCAGAGAACGGGACACGTGGATTCCACTGGCTGTGAAAAACACGATTGGTATACAGACGTACGGAGCCTCCCGAACTTCGCACACTATAATGCGTTTCGAGGTGCTGATACTCCCAAAGCAAGCTCATTGATATGCGTCAGTTGTCAAACTAGCCAGTACACATCGAGTTACGACGCTGGCTTGGCTGTTGACACTTCTGAGGCAGCCGCACCAGCGGCTTTCATATCTTCATCAGTTGCGGTTTCGTTACTCGATTTATCCAGTCTTACGCGGACTTCTTTTCTTGCGAACTGAATGCCACTAGCTTCGAAATCCTGCTGAACACGATTAAATATTTCTTTTCGTATCATGAACTGCCTGCCTGGCTTGACCATAAACTTGCCGCGTACAACAATACCGATATCATCCACTTCAATCACGCCCTGAGATTTAAAGGGCTGTATAAAGTCATCGGCAAATTCAGGAATTTCCAGCAAGTCTTTACCAATTTTTTTGAAAATATCTTTGACCTTTTTAAGGTCAGTTTCAAACGGCACTGTAAACGTCAACTTCATAATGGTCCAGTCCCTTGAATAATTGGTAATTTTCGGAATTTCACCATAGGGAATAGTGTGAACGGCACCGCGATGATGACGTAATTGCATCGCTCTTAATGAAATACGCTCTACGGTTCCAACGGTGCCTTCAATGTTGACATATTCACCTGAACGAAAAGCATCATCGATAAGAAAGAATAGCCCCGATACAATATCTGACACCAATTTTTGTGCACCAAAGCCAATTGCAAGGCCTACGATGCCAGCACCAGCCAGTAATGGTGTGGTGTCTATGCCGAGGTTTCCAAGGCCTATTAAAACTGTCATGACAACAATGATGGTTTGCACAAACCAGATTATCAGAGGCAACACCGTTGATAGTCGTGATCGCCCTGTACCACCTTCAGCACCCTGTTCAGAGTCTGATTCACCCGAGGCGATTCTTTCCATGGCCAGTTTGGTGTTTAACCATAGTGTTGTTAGTTCCCAAATCATGTAGCCCGTCGCAACAATAACGATAAATTCGAGCAGGTTGACAAAAAATTGCGCACCAATATTAGTGGATTCAAAGCTACTGGCATCAATGCCCCAGATAGAGCTGATGAAGTAGATGATAAATAAGCTCGCTACAACTCTACTCATCCGTATGTAGCAGCGTTTCGTTGCGTTATAAGCCTTAAGGGCTATTGCACCCTCGCCAATAATGGCTGGAGTCAAGTGGCGTACCAGGCCTCTGATCACAGTATCAAGTACAGGAGCTAACAATAAAATAAACATGGTGGAGTACTGAACGCCATTACCTATTTTCTTAAGCTCTCCTTGTGCAACCAGCACTTCAACCAAAATCCAACTACAAGTGATAACAACCATTGCATAGTAGGGATACCACCGTGCTACTTTTTCCTCTAACGGTGTGGTGTCATTATCTTTACCGTGGAGAATGTCCACCAGTGTGGTTCGAGACCGCCACGCAATAAAGCCAAAGTAGCCGTGAATGGCAAGATTGAACCAGAATCCGAGTTTAGCTTCTCCTATCTGAATTCCCATCGACCTGTTCAAGTCCGATATCGTCAATGTCAGACCGATTAGCCATGCCACGCAAACCAGATGCCGATGAAGAAACTGTGCGGACACATCGGTGGTATTCATCAAACGCAGGTCTGAGCGATTGGGAGCTACAACAAATTTTAGTGCAACCGAGAACAACCGAGGTATCAAAACCAGATTCCACAAAAACTGATGAGCAACGTAGTGACCGGCAGGTTCAATGCTTTGCCTGATGGCGATCTGTGTAATAACAATAAATACAATGAGGCCTGACATATCTAGTACCAGCCTTAGTCCCAGAACCTTCAAAGTTTGTTTTAAAGAGAATTTATCTGCTGAAATTTTATCGACAACTGCCCGGTAATCCACCAGAAGACGTCTAACCAGAAATTCGACAATAAGGCCGAACGCAATCGCCATCAGAAAGCCTACGACTAGACCGGGCACCCCTCTATGGATCAGGGAATTTGTGAACGCTAAAAAACTGCGTTTCTGAAAGGACAGCATTTCAGGAAATAACATCAGTGCTTGGCTCACGCCAGCGGGGACACTGGTCGTAACAAGGCTAAAGATGCTTTGTTGGGTTTCGGTGCTAGCCTCAAGTTTAGTCGCGGCAACAGCGTCGAGCTGCTGCAATAGCAGCCGCCTGACGTCGGAGTCAGACAGCCTAGAAACCAACTCACGTACCGCTTCCGGGCTATCTAGCAGTACGTCTTCGGAGGCGCCCTCAACGACTGCCTGATCTTCGCTGAGTGACAACAGTTTTTGCTGAGCGTGCAGCGAGGAGCTGCTTGCTAGCAAAAAGAATAAACACATCACTGAAAAAAAAGATTTTCCAGTGCGGACAAGGCCTATCGGCATGACGGTACCAGCTGGTTCTCAAGACCGCTCTAGTATAAACACCGTAAGCCTGTCAAGAGGCAGTACCTGAGACATTTAGTAAAAACTAATAGTAAAAACTAATAGTAAAAACTAACCAGCCGACGACACAATACAATACGCCAACATCAAATAACGCAATTTGCTCACAGTGAGGCCTGTGGCTCCACCGGCGCAAGTAGCTCAATTTCAGTTCTTCTATTCAACGCGCGACCCTCTTCAGAGTCATTACCACTGGCCGGCCTAGTTTCTCCATAACCTATAACGGTAATTCTATCTCGTGAAATCCCTTTACCCACCATGTAGTTGGCTACAGCTTCAGCACGACGGACCGACAGGCTTACGTTATATGCCTCTGGTGCAACCCAATCAGTGTGACCTTCTACTCGCATCCGCATGCTGTTGCCCATCATCAGAGCAACAAACCCGTCCAAATTAGACATGGATTCAGGCGTTAACTCAGAACTGTCAACTAAGAAATAGCTCTTTGGCGATTGAATAGGGTTAAAAAACTTGCGTTCAACGACTTCGGGTAATGCCGCAGCAGGTGCAGCCGGTGGCTCAGGTTCGGCCAGAACAGCCACTGCAGGAATCACAGGAGCTGCCGCAGCCAACGGCACAGCGCTTGAGGCATCGCCGAATCGCTTGAGAATCCCAACGCTGAGATATTTGGCATCAGTGTCCATGGCCGTAAACTCTGTTCGCAGAGCGATACCATTCGAGAAACCATACTCAAGCCCCACACCAAAAACCGCATGATTGGGGTGATCACGTCTGAATTGGACTCTGTCGGCATCATTCTCCAGATGACCAATGCCGAAGCGACCATAGAGTGATGCTCCCTCTCGGCGGAAGAGGCCATTGGTGTCATCATCACCGAAAGCCAGCCCACTTTGAGAGTTGAAAAAATAGCCTAATAGGCTGACACCATAAACCGTGTAATCAATACTGCCTGCATCGCTACCAAGAAATTCAGCCTCCGCAGTTCCAAGTGTGGCTATGTAGCCCTCCACCGAAAGAAAGCGATTAATATCAAAACCCACCGCAAGGTGGGCTCCAGTATCAGTGTCGTCGCTAATTGATAACGCTGCATTAGAGCTCTCAGGATCGACTTCAGTGACTCCAACGCCAATTCCAACGTAGGCACGCTTGCTGAAATCGTCTGCATGTGCAACCGATATGTTCGCAGGCCCTGCCAATAGCAAAAGCACAGAGGAAGAAACCGAAAAGGCTATTGCAGAGAGACGTAGATTAAGATTCATTTCACACAGCTCCAATACGCTGAGACGACTTCCGGAAGAACCCTTTCAATCGAATCACACCTGTTAACACAAGCAGAAACAACATGTATCGGGAGATAAACCCTATTCCTGAACCATCCACTCCAGTTTCAAAAACCAGGGTGTCGCAATCACACTCGACGAAGTCGTTCACCATGTTACGGTTAAGGTCACTGAATCTGACTACTGTCACAGCCACGTTACCCGTACGTTGTGTTCCGTCGGAATCCTCTATCGTGTAAGTAAAAGTGTCGGGCATCCCTTCAGGGCTGAAGTAGCCTGGATTTGGGGTGTAGATCACAGTTAGTCCGTCTTCACTAATTGTGATGGTTCCATTGGGACTTTCTGAGACGGCTACTATTCTGAGGCCATTACCAGCGCCGTCAGTATCGTTGGCCAGCACATCGAGTTGTACGTTAGTGGAGCCTTGGTTAATTTCAAATTCGTCACTCATGGCAGCGGTAGCGTCATCTGCATTTACACCGTCGTCGCCTAGACCACCATCGCCACCGGCATCATCACCGCCGTTGCCCGCGTCATCGCCACCAGCGCCATTTCCATCGCCACCGCCGTTGCCCGCGTCATCGCCACCAGCGCCATTTCCATCGCCGCCGCCGTTACCCGCGTCATCGCCACCAGCACCATTTCCGTCGCCGCCGCCGTTACCCGCATCGTCACCGCCAGCGCCATTGCCGTCTCCGCCGCCGTTACCCGCATCGTCACCGCCAGCACCATTGCCGTCGCCGCCGCCGTTACCCGCATCGTCACCGCCAGCACCATTGCCGTCTCCGCCGCCGTTACCCGCATCGCCACCAGCACCATTTCCGTCGCCACCGCCGTTACCCGCGTCATCGCCACCAGCACCATTATCATCGCCGCCGCCGTTACCCGCGTCATCGCCAC
>JALZUD010000059.1 GCA_023301725.1 Granulosicoccus sp.
CTCATTAATCGATCCTTCGCAGGGTACGCAGCACCACCAGCGGCGCGCACCTTCGCATCCAGATTTTGAATAAGTCGAATCGTACGTGCCCCCCTATCAGCAAAATCCAATGCCAGACACAGGCCCGGCCGAGGGAATGACAGCATCCCCGTTGACGGCACATCACCAAATTCCTTGAGAACCGCAAGAAACGATCCCATACCTGAGTCCACAATGTCGTAAAGAATTGATTCAAGTACATCGGCTTTGTCAAAAGGCACCACAAACTGATACTGATGAAACCCTGCCGCGCCATAAATACGGTTCCAGCTACCAATGGCATCCAGAGGATAGAAAAAACCCTGATAGTGTTGCGTTTGCGGCTGGGTTGTTAAGGACCTCTGCCATCTAAAATACAGCTCATTAAAAGCCTTGATGGAGTAACGGTTAAGCACCCAGCGCGGAAAATTAAACGGAATACTCAATCGCGGCGCCGTTGGCCCTGGCTGCAGAGCGCCAGATGAGGCGTGATTGGCAGCCATGAATATACCGCGGGCAAATTGCTTGCCACCACTGGCACAATCAAGCCAAGCCACCGTGTATTGATAGTCATTTCGGTACTTGTCAGACAACACCTGAAACTCATCGATGCCTCTGAATACCGCCATGTGCACATCAAGATACGCCGAGTTGATCGGAATAAGCTGCAGGGTTATGCGTGTTATCACACCGGTTAAGCCCAACCCCCCTAGCGTGGCATTGAACATCTTAGTGTTTTCAGACGCGCTACACACTAGATGCGTACCGTCTGAACGCAGCACAGTAAATTCATGTACAAAATTTCCAAATGTGCCATCACGATGATGATTCTTGCCATGCACATCGTTGGCAACAGCCCCGCCCAGTGTCACATACGAGGTGCCAGGGGACACCGGTAAAAACCAGCCCAACGGCACCACATGTTGCAATATGTTGTTCAGTGTTACACCAGGTTCAGCTATCAGCACACCGCTTTGCGTGTCCAGACTGATGAAACGATCGAGTGCTTTTGAATCAAGCAGCTCCCCACCGGTGTTCAGGCACGAATCGCCATAGCTGCGACCATTACCAAACGGCAGTAGCGTTTTGCCTGCCGGCAGTTGCAGTGCATCTGACGCCCACGTGGGCGCCTGCGCTATCTGCGGCTCATCAGTGACCAACCCCCAGCTTCTGTATCGCGTGTTGCTCATAAACTCATGGCTCAATACGCTATAAGAGCATGGCAGCGGCGACTACCATAATGATAAGCCCTACCGCAATGCGACTAATCCTGTCACGCATAACAAACACGATGGGGTCTTCATGCATCTGGCCACGTGCAGTGATAATCCACACACGCCCCATCCAGTACATCAGCACAGGGCAAACAAGCCATAGAATCATGGGTATGTGGTACATCTCAATGACTTTGTCACTGTTGATATACAACGCGACAACCAGTACCGAAATAAACCCGGTAGATGTGCCCATTGAGAGCAAAATCGGAATATCGCTAATGTGATAATCGCGCCCCGATGTCACCTCTTTGCCACGTTTTTGCAAATTGATAAGCTCCGACACGCGCTTGGCAATGGCCAGCGACATAAAGACAAACATGGAGAACGCCAGTAACCAGAAAGACCATTGCGCACCTATCGCCAGAGTGCCGGCAATAACACGCAAGGTATGTAAGGTAGCCAGCATGATCACATCCAGAATAACGTGCTCTTTCAGCGCAAAGGAATACGCAAGCGTTGCCACCAGGTAGACCAACAGCATGATGTTAAAGCTTAAGGGCAAAAATGCCATAAGAAATAAAACACAAAAGAACAACCCGCCCATGACGGTAAAGCCGTTCATTAACGACACACGCCCACTAGCTAATACTCGTTTGCACTTGGTGGTGTTGCGCCGATCTGATTGCAGATCAAGCATGTCGTTTAAAATGTACGTGGCAGAGGCTAGCAGGCTCATAGCCAGAAACGCCAGAAAAATCGTGAGCACAGCCGAGCTATCGGTAAAGCGCTTGTCGAGAAAAAGCGGCACCAGAATAAGCCCATTCTTCGACCACTGATGGATGCGTATTAAACTCAGGTATTCGCGTACTGAAGGCGTCTCAAAGTTGAATACCTTCTCGAACTCAATAGTCTTCGCTTCACTAACAATTCCCTGCTCACTGGACACTGCATAGGCTTTATGCGCTGAAGGCCAGACGTTCAAATCGTCTGTGTCGTTACCGATGTAATCAAAGTTGTTTTCACCAAAACGCTCTATCAACCAATCGCGTTTGCGCGTGTTGGTTAAATTGATATCTTCAGATGAGCCCTGCACTTCATCAAAAAGGCCTGCCCCTGCATACGATGCCACCGCATCTGCCAGCAATTGATGGCTACCCGTCACCAGCACCACATGCCGGCCTTCTTCGCGAGCGCCTTTGATGTGCTCAACCACATCGAGATTTAACGGCAACCGTGCCTTGCTGAAATCTACTCGAGAAGCTATCTCAGCTTTCAGGTGTGCCTTGCCCTTTAGCAACCAGAACGGGAGCTGGAATACGCTGAGAGGCTTTGCTCTGATAAGAGACAAGGTAGACTCGAGCAGCAGATCGGTATGCACAAGAGTGCCGTCCAGATCGACGCAAAGAGGCCTTAGGTCAGAGTTGGGCTCAGAGTTAATTTCAGAGGGTTGTTGCACGCTGGTCATATTCACTGTGGGTGTGTCACACCCGTGATTGTATTCAAATTGGCATGAATACAATGCAAAAAGCTCACCCGAACTGGTCGGGTGAGCTTTATCAACTACCAATCATTCAATGCTGTGAAAACGTAACTACAGAAAATCCATATCCGTATCGCCCTTGCTACCGCCTGCAGCCCGCTTGCGCGGCGTGAGTTTATCCACTCGCGCAGTCATGTCAAAGTCGTCGAAGATGTCATCGTTGTGCGATGTATTGGCAGCATCAGAGCTAAAATCAAGGCCAAGATCAACCTCTGAATCATCAGAGCGGATATCGATGAGCTCTTTCTGAGTGAGCTTGAGCTTGTTGCCACCACCCTTGCCGTTATCGGTATAGCCGTAATAATCGTAGTAACCTTGGTAGTAGTAGTCGCCACCGTATGAGGTGATTTTATCGATATCTACCTGGGTAATGATCACCCCAGCCAGCGTCGCCTTAACCTCTTTGAGCCGAGCAACACCACGCTTTATTAGCTCTACTGATGTTTCGTGCGACTTAACACAGTACACAACAGCGTCGCTTAAACGGCCCAACACCAATGCGTCGGATACCGCTTGGGTGGGCGCACTATCAATGATAATACGGTCGTAATGCTCGCCCAAGCTGTCGAGTATCTTTTCGAAGCGCTTGGAGGCCAAAAGCTCAAGAGGTTGTTCAGGGATGGGGCCTGATGGAAGGATGTCTAGAGCACCATCGAATGCTCCACGCTTGATGCACTCCTTTGCAGGAGCCGTGTTTGCGATAAGACTGGACAAGCCAGACACGTTCTTCTCAAAGCCTGCAGCCTTGGCAACCGTAGGACGACGCATATCGCAATCGATCAGCAGTACGCGCTCCATTTGAGAAAGAGAGTACGCCAAGTTAATGGAGGTCGTAGATTTACCCTCACCCGGCACAGAGGACGTCACCGTAATAATTTTACGACCCTCTTTGCCATCGCCCATGCACACTGCTGTGCGAACCGTGTTTATGGATTCGTTAAAGCGGCCATTTTTGTCGGGAATTTCCAGAGGATTAAGCGGGAGCTCTCTGCCGCGCGAGAACAAGCCGCCTTTGACTAGGGGCAAGATTCCCAAGAGGCGAACACCTACTTTATCTTCAATATCACTGGTGCTGCGAACCGTATCGTCCATTTGCTCATAGAGGAATGCCATGAGCATCGATAGAATCATCGATGAAAGCGCTGCTAGGGCTATTATTAGCTGCTTTTTTGGTTTGAATGGTTGTACCGGGGAAAATGCAGGCTCAGATACACGCGCATTGACCGAACTCAAACCGTCCACTGACTTTGACTGGGCAATTTGATTGAAGTACGTGTCGTAAATATCTCTGTTCGTTTGAACTTCACGCTCGAGCTCACCGAGTTCGAACGCCTTAGACCCAAGGCTCTGGATCTCTTCTTTTCCGGAGTTTAACTCCGCTTCCATAGACACAACTCGCTGTTGGGCAAGTTGAAAATCATTTTGTATCGAACCCACTACCCTGGCAATGTGCCCTTGAAGCGTTGTGTTGAGTGTTTGCAGCTGTGAAGTTGCATCAACCACTCTAGGATGCCGAGCACCGTAACGGTTACGTAGCTCGTCGAGGTTTCTCTGTGCTTGGCCTTGATCTATCTTGGTCCCCTGCACAAGCGGGTCCGCTTGTATCGCAGGAATAGATTCCAGCAGCTCAGGCCGGCCTGCAAGGTTTCGCACCTCACGGGACAAGTTTGACTGGGCTGACAAATCGCTTCGTGCTTGCGCCAGTTCTGCGGTTACTAACAGAAGCTCTTGCTCGTTCAAACGCCCAACACTGCCCCCTACATCCACGAGGCCGTTCTCCAGCTTGAACGTTACTAACTTGTCTTCAGAGTCATCTAGAACAACTTTGAGATCTGTTAATCGCTCGTTGAGTTGGGTGGCAACCTGAGCGCTTTCGCGCAGCTTGTCCTCAACGCCACGAATAATATATTCTTCACCGATCGTATTTGCTATGAGTGCCGCTAGCGCTGGGTCTTCTGCCTCAAACGATATCTGGATCAACTCAGTTTTGCGCACAGGCGTGATGCTGACTCGTGATGCGAAGCGTTGAACTATCTCTTTTCTTTCTGTTGAGAGTTCAGGTGCGGTGTTCAGAAGATTTGCACTGTTGAACGATTCAGCGCCTTCGTCGTTGGAGCCTAGGGGCAGCTGCGAGCTAGTGGCTTCGGCGTTTAAATCGGCAACAGACTCGCTATCAACGTCTGAGGAATCAGAGTTGCGCTCGAGCCCAATCGCAGACTTCGCAGAGGCTATTAACCCAGCCAAGCCAGACGCTGCTTCACCGCCCGTTCCAGAGCTTTCGGTAGTGGACACGCCAGTGAGTTCAGGGTGGTCCCACAATTCCAAGACGTCGATGACGCGTCTGGACAGAGAGGGCCCCTTCAATATTTCGATTTGCGTTTGGAAGTAATCCTGAGACGATGTATCCAGACCTACAAATTCTTCAAAACCAACAGGTCCGCGGTCGTCGCTTATCAAGACCATGGTGGCAGTGGCGCGGTACACAGGAGTAGCGGTGTAGGCGTAATAGCCTGCGAGCACAGTTACCAGGGCAGTAAAGAACGCGATGGACCATTTGTGCTTGCGCAGTATTCGTAGGTAATGCTGCAGATCTAGCTGTTCACCAAACGAAGATGAGCCACCATTGTCATCATCATCGCTGTACTGCATTTGATCGTTCGTTGCTTGCGCCATCAGAAAAATCCTTCCCTAATCGAAATTGTGTCGCCCGGAGCTACTGTTGAACCAAGGTTCACTTTATCGGGGTCGGAAGCATCTCCGCCCGACTTGACTAAAAACATACGGCGGGTGGA